>CAZDJK010000001.1:0-23461 GCA_964505725.1 uncultured Bifidobacteriaceae bacterium
ATCACCCGCACGCTGTTCCGTGCAGGTGACTCCGAGTACCAGATCAACGGCGCGCCCTGTCGGCTGCTCGACATCCAGGAGCTGCTGTCCGACAGCGGCATCGGCCGTCAGCAGCACGTGATCGTGGGACAGGGTCAGCTCGACACCGTGCTCAACTCGCGGCCCGAGGACCGGCGCGCCATCGTCGAGGAGGCGGCCGGGATCCTCAAGTACCGCAAGCGCCGGGAACGTGCCGAGCGCCGGTTGGAGTCGACCGAGGGCAGCCTCCTGCGGCTGAACGACCTGCTCCGTGAGGTGCGTCGGCAGCTCAGCCCGCTCCAGCGCCAGGCCGACGCCGCGCGGCGCCACGACTCCGTCGTCGGCGAGCTGCGCACGATCCGCCTCCACCTCGCGGGACACGAGATCGCCGGCCTCCAGACCCGTGCCGACCGGCTGCGGGACGCCCGCGCCGAGCACGCGCAACGCGAGGGCGAGCTGGTCGGGCACCTGCGTGAGCTCGACGTCGCGGTGCTCGACGCCGAGCACTCCCTCAGCGCGATGGGCGACGACGCCCTCGCCGACGGGCTCGTGCGGGTGGAGTCGATGCGCGAGCGCGCCCGCGGGCTCGAGGCGCTGGTGGCCGAGAAGCGGCGCGGCGTGGAGCGCGAGCAGCTGGCCGCCGCCGACGAGGGGGTGGCGGAGACGCTGGTCGCCGACGCCGACGCGCTGCGCGCCGAGCTCGCCCGCGTACGCGCCGCGACCGACGGACTCGGCCCCACCGCGCCCGCGGTCGAGGCGACCGAGTCCTCACTCCGCGACACCGACCAGCGCTGGCGGGACGCGGAGGCGGCGGCCGCGAGCTGGAGGGCGCGCGCCGAGGCGCTCGGCCTCGCGCTCCGCGCGGCGCGGGCCGCGTCGGGGGCCGAGCAGATCGCCGACCTCGAGGGTGTAGTGGGCCCGCTCGTGGATCTGATCGACGTCGAGCCGGGCGCGGAGGCAGCGGTGGCCGCGGCCCTCGGCGACGCGATGGCGGCGGTGGTGGTCGAGGCCGGCGACGCGGCGAGCCGGGCCGTCGAGCACCTCCACGAGCGCGAGGACCACGCGCTGCTCCTCCCCTTCGAAGCCTCCGCGCTCCCCGCGCAGTCACCGCTCGCCCCCGGCGGCGCACGTCCCCTGGCCGATTGCGTGCGCGCGCGCACGCCCGGTCTCCAGGCCGCGCTCGGGCGCCTGCTCGCACGCGCGGTGATCGTCGACGCCGGGTGGCGTGCTGCGCTCGACGTGGTGGCAGTGAACCCTGGCCTCGTCGTGGTCACGCCCGCGGGCGACCGCATGGGCGGCAACGGTCCGTGGCGCATCGGCGCCGGCGGCGGCGAGGCAGTCACGCAGGGTGCGCTGGAGGAGGCCGCCGCGAACGCCGCCGCGGCGGAGGTCGCGCGCGCGGACGCCGCCCGTGCCGTCGAGGACGCGCGCGCCGCGTTCGACGCCGCGCGCGCGCGAGCCGTCGAACGGGCGGCCGCCGAGCAGCGTGCGTCGCTCGTCGGGGAGCGCCTCGAGGCGGTGGAGGCGCGGCTCGCCGCGCTCGACCCCGAGGCGCAGGCCAGGGCGGAGCAGCGGCACACCGAGCTGGTGGCGCGGGCGCTGGCGTTTGGACGCGTGGCCGGCGCGCTCGAGGAGTATCTCGACCGCGTCGGCGCGTTGCACACGCGCCTGCGGGAACACCGCCGGGCGCAGTCCGACGCGGCACGCGCGTCGGGGGAACAGCTCGAGGCCCTGCGGCGCGACCGGGCCGCGCTCGAGCACGACCTGGCCGAGGTGCGGGAGCTCAGCCGGCGCACCGACGTCGATCTCGCGGAGACGAGGCTGCGCCTGGAGACCGCGGTGGAGCGGCTGCGCGCCGACTTCGACGCCGAGCCGTCGGCCGCGCTCGACGCTCCCGCGCCCGAGGTCCCCGAGGGGACGACGCTCGCCGGGCGCGCGCGCGACCTGGAGCGCGACCTGCGGCTCATGGGTCCGATCAACCCGCTCGCGTTGGAGGAGTACGACGCGCTCGAGGAGCGCCACCGCTTCCTCCAGGAGCAGCTCGAGGACGTGAAGGCGAGCCGGCGCGAGCTCACGCGCGTGATCCGCGCGGTGGACCGCGAGATCGTGGCCATCTTCACCGACGCGTTCCACGACGTCAGCGAGCACTTCGCCGCGCTCTTCACCACGCTCTTCCCCGGCGGCTCCGGGCGGCTCACGCTCACCGATCCCGACGACCTGCTCGACAGCGGCATCGAGATGGAGGCTCGGCCCTCGGGCAAGAACGTCCGCCGGCTGTCGCTGCTCTCCGGCGGCGAGCGCTCGCTCACCGCGCTGGCGTTCCTGTTCGCGGTGTTCCGGGCCCGCCCCTCGCCCTTCTACCTGATGGACGAGGTGGAGGCGGCGCTCGACGACGTGAACCTCCACCGCTTCTTGGACCTGATCCACGAGTTCCGCGACGAGGCGCAGCTCCTCGTCGTCTCGCACCAGAAGCGCACGATGGAGGCGGCGGACTGCCTCTACGGCGTGTCGATGCCGCCCGGGGGTTCGAGCCGGGTCGTCAGCCAGCGCGTCCGCGACGACCTGCCGGTGCGGTGACGCCCACGCTGCTGCTCGCCGCGGCCGGGGCGAACGACCCGGCGCTCGTCGCCGCCTGCGGGCCCAAGGGGCAGCAGTCGTGGCTCTGCTCGACCACGTTCCGGGTGACCGGCAGCAGCGGAGCGGCCGAGGTCGCCGACGCGCTGTCGAAGCCGCTGCGCATCGTCCTGATCTTCGTCGTGGCGTGGATCGCGGTGCGCGTGGCGAAGGCGCTGGTCAACCGGTTCGTGCGTCACATGTCGTCCGGGGTCGAGCGCCTGGCGGTCATGGGGTCGGGTTTCTCGCTGGTCGACACCCAGCCGATGTCCGACGCGCGGCGCACCCAGCGCGCCGCGACCATCGGCGCCGTGCTGCGCAGCGTCCTCGCGATCCTCATCTGGTCGATCGCGGTGGTGACCGCGCTCGACGAGCTCGGCGTGAACCTGGCGCCCCTGCTCGCGGGTGCCGGCATCGCGGGGATCGCGATCGGGTTCGGCGCGCAGTCGCTCGTCAAGGACTTCGTGACCGGGCTGTTCATGCTGCTCGAGGACCAGTATGGGGTCGGCGACCTCGTCGACACCGGTGTCGCCACCGGCACCGTCGAAGGCGTCTCGCTGCGCACGACCCGGCTGCGGGATCCCGACGGCGTCGTGTGGCACGTCCCGAACGGCAGCATCCTGCGGCTCGGGAACAAGTCGCAGCAGTGGTCGCGCGCGGTCGTCGACGTCGCGATCGCGTACGCGGCCGATCTCGACGCGGCCGTGGGCGCACTCCGCGAGGTGACGGCTGCGGTCTCCCGGGAGCGCGACTACGCGCCGTTGATGCTCGACGAGCCGAGCGTGCTCGGCGTCGAGTCGCTCGTGCCCGGCCGGATCGTGATCCGGGTGACCGTGCGCACCCGACCGCAGGAACAGGCGCGGGTCGAGCGCGAGCTGCGCGCCCGCATCAAGGCGGCGTTCGACGCCGCCGGGATCGAGATGCCGACGGCCTGACGCCCGGTCGGGGTCGCCGCGTAGGATCGCGGCCCCTCGAGCACGGATCACGCCCATGTCTCCCGCGGTCGTCGTCATCCTCATCTTCGTCCTTGCGATCGCGCTCGTCGCCGTCGGCCTCGGGCTCTCGCGGCGCGCGCGGCGCGACGAGGCCGCGCCGCGGCGCCGAGCCGCGGCGCGCCCGGCGGCGCCTCCCGTACCGGCCCCTCCACCCGCAGCGGCGGCCGAGCCGGTCGAAACGGAGCCAGTCGCAGCGGAGCCGGTCGAAGCCGAGCCGCTCCCCGAGGTCGAGCCCGTCGCCGAGGTCGAGCCGGTCGAGGAGGAGGCGGCGCCGCGGTTGCGGGACCGGTTGGGCCGCAGCCGGGCGGGATTCGCGTGGCTGCGCGGGCGTCACACGATCGACGACGAGACCTGGGACGAGCTCGAGGACACCCTCCTGCTCGCGGATGTCGGCGTACCCACGACGACGCGCGTGCTCGACGCGGTCCGTGAGCACGCCCGGGCCGAGCACGCGTCGGACCGCGACGCGCTGGTCGGTGTGCTGCACCGCGAGCTCGTCGCCGTGCTCGGGGCCGACTCCCGCGGGCTCGCGCGCACCGACGGCGAGCCGAACGTGTGGATGTTCGTGGGCGTGAACGGCGTCGGCAAGACGACGACCATCGCCAAGGTCGCGGAGCACGAGATCGCCGCGGGGCACCGGGTCGTGCTGGCGGCCGGGGACACCTTCCGTGCCGCCGCCGCCGAACAGCTCGCGCACTGGGCCGAGCGGGTCGGTGCCGGGATCGTCCGGGGCCAGGAGGGTGCCGATCCCGGCTCGGTCGTCTTCGACGCCATGAGCGCGGCCGCGGGCCGCGACGCCGACCTCGTGCTCGTCGACACCGCCGGCCGCCTCCACACGAAGGTCAACCTCATGTCCGAGCTCGAGAAGCTGCGGCGCATCGTCGAGCGCACGCCGGGCGCGCTGAAGGAGGTGCTGCTCGTCCTCGACGCCACGACGGGGCAGAACGGCCTCGCCCAGGCCCGCCAGTTCGCGGAGTCGGTCGACGTGACCGGAGTGGTGCTCACCAAGCTCGACAGCACCGCGAAGGGCGGCATCGTGCTCGCCATCGAAGCCGAGCTCGGCATCCCGGTGAAGCTGGTCGGGGTGGGCGAGTCGGCGGCGGATCTGTTGCCGTTCGATCCCGAGACCTTCGTCGCCGCCCTGCTCGACGCGTGATTCGCCTCGCCGCCGTCTCCTAGCCTGAGCCCGATGTTCGAGGCGCTGTCCGACCGGTTCGACGGGATCTTCCGCAAGCTGCGCAGCCGCGGCAAGCTCACCGACAAGGACGTCGACGAGGTCGCGCGCGAGCTCCGCGTCGCGCTGCTCGAAGCCGACGTGAACGTGCGCGTCGCGCGCGACTTCATCAACCGGGTGAAGGAGCGCGCACGCGGCGCCGAGGTCACCAAGAGCCTCACGCCCGCGCAGCAGGTCATCAAGATCGTGAACGACGAGCTGGTCACCACCCTCGGCGGCACCACCGGCAAGCTGACCGTCGCCTCGAAGCCCCCGACGATGGTGATGATGGCCGGTCTCCAGGGTTCGGGGAAGACGACCGCGTCGGCGAAGCTGGCTCGGCTCCTGAAGTCGCAGGGGCGCCGTCCGCTCCTCGTGGGCGCCGACCTGCAGCGACCCGCCGCGGTGCAGCAGCTCCGCGTGCTCGGCGATCGGGTCGAGGTGCCGGTGTTCTCGGAGGGCTCCGACCCGGTGGCGGTCGCCGCCGGCGCCCGGGAAGAGGCGGCGCGGCTGGGTCGCGACGTGGTCATCGTCGACACCGCGGGCCGGCTGCAGGTCGACCGCGACCTCATGGACGAGCTGCGCCAGGTGCGTGACGCGGTCGAGCCGCACGACACCCTGCTCGTCGTCGACGCGATGACCGGTCAGGAAGCCGTGAACGTCGCGACCGAGTTCGACGCCGCGGTCGGGCTGACCGGGGTCGTGCTCACCAAGATCGACGGCGACGCGCGCGGCGGCGCCGCGCTCTCGGTCAAGGAGGTGGTCGGCAAGCCGATCCTGTTCGCAGGCACCGGCGAGAAGCTCGACGAGTTCGAGCCGTTCCACCCCGATCGGATGGCGAGCCGCATCCTCGGGATGGGCGACGTGCTCACGCTCATCGAGAAGGCGGAGGCCACCTTCGACCAGGACGAGATGGAGAAGGCCGGGGAGAAGCTCCGCAAGGGCCAGCTCACCCTGGAGGACTTCCTCGACCAGATGCGCCAGGTACGGCGGATGGGGCCGATCCAGAACGTCCTCGGCATGCTCCCCGGGATGCCGAAGGAGCTGCGCAACGCCCAGATCGAGGACCGCGAGATCGACCGGGTCGAGGCCATGATCTGCTCGATGACGCCGGCCGAGCGGCGGGACCCGACGCTGATCAACGGGTCGCGTCGGCTGCGGATCGCCCGGGGGAGTGGCACCACGTCGGCCGACGTCAACGGGCTCCTCAAGCAGTTCAAGATGGTGCAGCAGATGATGAAGAGCGCCGGGAAGGGCAAGCTGCCGAAGCTCTCGGCGGCCGATTTCCCCGACCTGAGCGGCTAGTCTGCGGGCCTTCCCGGCGCCGGCGCGGGAAGCAGAGAAGCCCGGAAACCGAGAAGCCCGGAAACCGAGAACAAGGACAGTTCCGAGTGGCAGTGAAGATCCGCCTGATGCGGGTGGGGAAGAAGAAGCAGCCCACCTACCGTGTGGTCGTCGCGGACGGCCGTTCGCCGCGCGACGGTCGTTTCATCGAGATCATCGGGCAGTACGCGCCTCGCCAGGAGCCGTCACGGGCCGACATCGACACCGACTCCGTGCTCGCGTGGCTCCGCAAGGGTGCGCAACCGACCGAGCAGGTGCAGAAGCTGCTCGCGGCCACCGGCGTGTGGGCGCAGTACGAGCAGGAGCTCGGCCGCCCCGCGGTGACCAAGCTCTCCCGACGCGGCTACGTCACCGGTAAGGTCGCCCCCGCGCCGCCGCCGCCCGCGCCCGAGCCGCCCCCGGCGGAGACGCCCGCGGCCGACGACGCGCAGACCGCGGACGCCATCGACGCGGCAGACGCCGCGGGCGCGGGAGCGGAGGCGGAGGCGTCCGATGAGTGACGCCGAGGACGACTTCGACGACGACGACCTCGACGACTACGAGGACGACGACTTCGTCGACGACGACTTCGTCGACGAGGTCGCGGCCGACGGCAACCGTGTCGTCGGCGCGCGAGCGGTCGCGGTCGCCGAGCACGTCACGCGCAGCCTCGCCGAGGATCCCGACGCGATCGAGATCGACGTCGAGGAGCGCCGCGACGAGGTCACGCTCATGGTGCACGCCAACCCCGACGACATGGGGCGCCTGATCGGCCGGCGCGGCCGCGTGATCCAGGCGCTGCGCCAGCTCGTGCGCGCTGCCGGGAGCGCCGACGGCGTGAGGGCCAAGATCGACATCGTGGAGTGACGGGACGCCGACTCGAGATCGGCAGGATCGGTCGTGCCCACGGGTTGCGCGGCGAGGTCTGGGTCCGCCTGACCACCAACCGGGAGGAGCGCATGGCGCCGGGTGCGCGGGTGTACGCCGGTGACCACGAGCTCCTCGTCGCCGGTGCGCGCAAGCAGGGCGATCACTGGATCGTGCGCTTCGAGGGGGTCGACGACCGCGACGCGGCGCAGGCACTTCGCAACCACGTGATGACCGCCGACCCGATCGCGGGCGCGCCCGACGACGACGAGCTCTGGGCCCATGAGGTCGTCGGCGCAGCCGTCGTGGAGCGCGACGGCCGCGCGCTCGGCACTGTCATCGCGATCGAGGCCAACCCCGCCCACGACCTGCTCGTGCTCGACGACGGGACGCTGGTCCCGGTCGTGTTCGTGGTCGAGCACGCGCCGCGGCGGATCGTCGTCGACCTGCCGAGCGGCCTGACCGAGCTCTGAGCGTGACCGGGTTCCGCGTCGACATCTTCTCGGTGTTCCCGGAGTTCTTCACCGGCCCCTTCTCCGCGTCGCTGCTCGGACGCGCGCGCGACACGGGTGTCGTAGACGTACGCGTGCACGATCCCCGTGACTTCACGACCGACGCGCACCGCAGCGTCGACGACTCGCCCTACGGCGGGGGCGCCGGCATGGTGATGCGACCGGAGCCGCTGTTCGCGGTGGTCGAGACGGTGCGGCCGGAGCGGCCGCTGTTCCTGCTCGCGGCCGGGGGGCGCCGCTTCGACCAGCACCTGGCGCACGAGCTGGCGCGAGGCCGCGGCTTCTCGCTGCTCTGCGGGCGCTACGAGGGCGTCGACCAGCGCGTCGCCGACCACCTGTGTGACGGCGAGCTCTCGGTGGGCGACTACGTCCTCGCGGGCGGCGAGGCGGCGGCATGCGTGGTGGTCGACGCGGTCGCGCGGCTGGTGCCCGGCGTCATGGGCAATCCGGGGTCAGCGGCGGACGAGTCCTTCGCGGAAGGCAGGCTGGAGTACCCGCAGTACACGCGGCCACCCCGGTTCCGCGGTTGGGAGGTGCCGGAGGTGCTCCGCGGCGGTGACCACGGCCGGATCGAGCGGTGGCGGCGCGCCCAGGCCGTTCGGCGCACGTCGGCGCGTCGCCCCGATCTCGCCGAACGGCACCCGCTCACCGCGGACGAGAGAGCGGCACTGCGCGAGTTCCCCGAGGACGAAGGTGCTGACTACCATGATCCACCCGACTCCGGAGCTCCGTGATGAATGCCACCGATCTCGTCGACCGTACCCAGCTGCGCGACGACGTCCCCGAGTTCGCTCCCGGCGACACGTTGAAGGTCCACGTGAGAGTGGTGGAGGGCAGCCGCGAGCGCGTCCAGGTGTTCCAGGGTGTGGTGATCCGCCGCAAGGGCAGCGGCAGCCGCGAGACGTTCACGGTCCGAAAGGTCAGCTTTGGCGTGGGTGTCGAGCGCACGTTCCCCGTGCACTCTCCGATCGTGGCCAGGATCGAGCGGGTCACCCGGGGCGACGTGCGCCGAGCAAAGCTCTACTACCTGCGCGACCGGGTCGGGAAGGCGGCGAAGGTCAAGGAGAAGCGCGACTGACCATCGGCTGCGGAAGGGAGTGGCCGTGAGCGCCGAGGATCTCGAGCGGTACGAGACCGAGATCGAGCTCCAGCTCTACAAGGAGTACCGCGACGTGCTCCCCATGTTCTCCTACGTCGTGGAGACCGAGCGCCGCTTCTACCTCGCCAACCAGGTCCAGCTCGACGTTCGGAACGTCGGCGGCCAGCCCTACTTCGAGCTCCAGCTCCAGGACGCGTGGGTGTGGGACATGTACCGCCCTGCGCGCTTCGTCGCGAACGTGCGCGTGGTCACGTTCAAGGACGTCAACGTCGAGGAACGCCCGAAGGACCTCTGAGCGTGTCGCCCGACGAACGCCGCGCGCTCGGCGTGGCGGGGGAGCAGGCGGTGGCGGGATGGTACGAAGGCCGCGGCTACGCCGTGGTCGACCGCAACTGGCGTTGCCGGGAAGGTGAGCTCGACCTCGTCGTCACGCGTCCGGGCGAGGTCGTGTTCTGCGAGGTGAAGACCCGGCGCGGGACCGGCTTCGGGGCGCCGGTCGAGGCCGTGGGCGCCGCCAAGCAGCGGAAGCTCCGGACCCTCGCGCTGCGCTGGCTCGCCGAGCATCCCGGAGGAGGCGGGCGCGGGCTCCGCTTCGACGTCGCATCGGTGCTCGCCCCCCGTGACGGCCCGGTGACGATCGACGTGATCGAAGCAGCCTTCTAGCGGGAACGACCCGACCGGCGGGTGGCGCGGTGCCAGCACCCGGAGTGCCAGTGGCGGCGGTCCTCCGGCGCGCCGACGGGGACGACGACCTCGTGACCGAGGCCCGGCAGGATCTCGTGGTCGCAACCCGGGCAGCGGTAGGTCTTCACCGCCTGGTAGGGCTGCACGTGGCGGACCTCGACGTCGGGTTCGTGCGCGTTCACCCGAACAGCGCCCACGCGACGAGCGCCCCGACCACGACGAGGGCGGCGGCGAGGATCACCACGTCACTGGTGCGGCGTGCGTGCGCACGGAACGGGTTGAGTCCCACGCCGGTACGGTAGCGGCACCGCGCGAGGGCCGGCGGACGGAAGGGTAGTTCATGTCCGAAGTTATCGTCGAACGCGACGACGGCATCGTTCGCGTCACCCTGAACCGACCGGAGAAGAAGAACGCGCTCACCGCCGTGATGATGGAGGACCTCGCGGAGGCGTTCGACGCGGTGAACCGGCGCGAGGAGGACCGCGTGCTCGTGCTCACCGGGGCGGGCGACGGCTTCTGTTCCGGCGCCGACCTCTCGGGCGTCAGCTCCGGTGCCCAGCAGGAGGGCGGGATCACGATGGAGGGCATGCGCCGCGCTGCGCGCTGCGTGCTCGCGCTGCACGGGCTGACCAAGCCCACCCTCGCGGCGGTGAACGGGGTGGCGGCGGGAGCGGGATGCAACCTCGCGCTCGGCTGCGACCTCGTCATCGCGTCCGACCGCGCCCGATTCAGCGAGATCTTCGTGCAGCGCGGACTCTCGATCGATTTCGGCGGGTCGTGGCTCCTCCCGCGCCTCGTCGGCCTCCACCACGCGAAGGAGCTGGCGTTCCTCGGCGAGATCATCGACGCGCCTGCCGCGGCCGCGGTCGGCCTCGTGAACCGCGTCGTCGCGCACGCCGAGCTCGAGTCGGTGGTCGACGACATCGCGCGCCGCCTCGCCGCGCTGCCGCCGCACGCGCTCGCGTTGAACAAGCAGCTCCTCAACCAGTCGTCGTCGCTCACCATGCAGCAGGCGGTCGAGAACGAGGGCGCGAGCCAGACCATCCTGCTCCGCTCGCTCGACGCGCGCGAGGCGGTGGCGGCGTTCTTCGAGAAGCGCCCCGGCAACTACATCGGTCGCTGACGCGTCGCGCACACCGGTCACGACCGCGGCCACCACAGGCCCTCCGCTCGTTCGATCCAGTCCGCCCGCTCGAGCTCGCGCAACGCCGCGGCCACGTCGGCGGGCGCGAGGCCGGTGCGGCTCACGAGCTGGTCGAGAGTCGCCGCGTCGCCCCCGCACGCCCGCAGCACCGCGCCGGGCGCTCCGTTCTCCGGCGGCGTGCGGCTCGCGCGGCGGCAGCCGGGCGTGAGGCCGAGCGCCACGAGCACGTCGGAGGCGTCGAGGAACGGCGAGGCGCCGTCGCGGATGAGCTCGTTGGTGCCCACGGCCGACGGGTTGCGACGCGACCCGGGCATCGCGAAGACCTGCCTCCCATAGTCGATCGCGTAGTTGGCGGTGATGCGTGCACCGCCACGTGCGGTCGCCTCGACGACCACGACCACGTCGGCGAGGGAGGCGATGATCCGGTTGCGTACCGGGAACAGCTCGCGACGCGGGCGCATCCCGTAGGCGAGCTCGCTGACGAGCAGCCCGGCGTGGCGCACCCGCTCGAACAGCACGCCGTGGCGGCGTGGGTAGACGACGTCGAGGCCGGTCGCCACGACGCCCACCACCGCGCCGGCGTGGTCGAGCGCCCCCTCGTGGGCGGCGCCGTCGATGCCGATCGCGAGACCGCTCACGACGGTGACCCCCGAGGCGGCGAGTGACGCGCCGAGGTCGTAGGCGTCGGCGAGCCCGTGCGGCGTCGCGGCGCGCGTCCCGACGACGGCGACACGCGGCCCCGCCCACACCTCGGGTCGGTCACCTTCCGCGAGCAGCACCGGCGGACGGTCCGGGATCGCGTCCGTGATCGGGTACGCGCCGCGTCCGTCGACGTACACGCGGGTGGCGCGGCGCTCGAGGAGGGCCGGCAAGCGCGCCGACGTCGCGGCTTCGCGCCACCGCCGGGCGACCGCGTCGTGGGCCGCCGTATCCGCGGCCCTGGCGCCGACATCGAGCACGGCGCGCCCGCGCCCGCGCCGGATCGCGTCCAGTGCGGGCTCGGGCCCACCCCACACGTCGAACGCGATCCGAAGTCGCCGCGCCGTCATCTCGGGGAGACACGCGAGGACGCCGCCTGCGATCTCGAACCCCGCGAGCGCGCTCACGTGTCGTCGCTCCGGAGCGCGGCCGCAATGTCGACGTGCGCGGCGGTGATCTCGGGCTCGTCGTCGAGGTCGGCGAGCGTGCGGGCGACGCGGCGGATGCGGGCGGCACCGCGTCCGGTGAGCGCGCGCGCCTCGACCAGGTCGCGCCAGGCGGTGTCGGCCTCGCGCGAGAGCGGGAGCAGCCGGCCGGTGACGCCCGCGGGCACGTGCGCGTTCGCTGACCACGGCCAGTCGGCGTAGCGCGCGCGTTGGCGCTCCGTCGCGGCGGCCACGCGCGGCATGACCCCGGCGCTCGTCTCGCCGGCGGTGTCGTGGGGCTCGGGCCCGGTGACCCGGAGCCGGAGGTCGAACCGGTCGAGGAGGGGCGCGCTCAGGCGTCGCCGGTAGCGGGCCTTCTGAGCCTCGGAGCACCGGCAGCCGGGCGGCCCGAGCCCGCACGGGCACGGATTGGTGCACGCGACGAGCTGGAAGGCGGCGGGGAAGGTCAGCGACACCGGTGTGCGGGCGATCCTGACCACCCGTTCCTCGAGCGGTTGGCGGAGCGCGTCGAGCGCGGTGGGCGGGAACTCGCCGAGCTCGTCGAGGAAGAGCACGCCGCGGTGGGCGAGGGTCACTTCGCCGGGGTGCGGTCGCCGGCTCCCGCCGCCGACCAGCGCCGGCGTGGAGACGGTGTGGTGGGGGGAGCGGAAGGGGCTCCGAGTGATCAGCCGGCCGCCGGTCGCGGCGCCTGCGGCGGAGTGGATCCTCGTGACCTCGAGCGCCTCCCGGTGCCCGAGCGGCGGGAGGATGGTGGGCAGTCGGCGCGCCAGCATCGTCTTGCCGGTGCCCGGGGGCCCGACGAGGAGCAGATGGTGCGCGCCGGCCGCGGCGACCTCCAACGCGTGCCGCGCGAACGCGAGGCCGCGGACGTCGGCGAGGTCGCACGGCTCCTCGTCGTCGTCGTGGTCGCCGACGCCGTCACCCGGTGTGGCGTCCCAGTCGGGCCACGGCTCCTCGCCTTTCAGGCACGCCCGGAGCTCGCCGAGGCTGCGCGCCGCGCGCACGCGGACGTCGCGCACGAGCGCGGCCTCGGCCGCGTTGCCGACCGGGACGATGACCGACTCGACCCCGGCGCGCGCCAGCGCGTCGACGAGCGCGAGCATGCCCGGGACCGGGCGGACCGAGCCGTCGAGACCGAGCTCGCCGAGCACCGCGACGCCGTCGAGGACCCCGGCCGGCAGCTCGTCCTCGGCGCCGAAGAGGCCCAGGGCCACTGCGAGCTCGAACCCGGAGCCGGTCTTGCGGATGCCGCCGGGGGCGAGGTTCACGGTGATCCGCTTGAGCGGCCACGACGCTCCCGACGACAGGAGGGCGGCGCGGACGCGCTCGCGCGCTTCGCGGACCGAGGTGTCGGGCAGACCGACGACCGAGTACGACGGGAGTCCCGGCGAGACGTGGACCTCGACGGTGACCGGTCGGCCCTCGACGCCGACGAGCGTGGCGCTGCGGATCGCGGCGAGCACGGCAACCTCCTGGAGAGACGAGCCCGCGGGAGCGGGCGGTGGAGGAGGGCCGAGCCGCGGCGACCTCGACGGCGTACCCGAGCATGACACCGGGGTGCGACACCCACGCACGGCGGCGAATGCCGCGCGTGCGCGTGTCACCACGGATAACGTCGCTCCGCACGACGGGCGATGCACCCGCTTGGCCGCCGGAGGAGACACGGGCGAGGACGTCGGCGACGACGACGAGCGACTGGAAGCGCGTTGGCACGTGGGTGAGTTCGTCGGCTCTCTCGCCGGGAAGAGCGCGCACACGCGGCGCGCGTATGCCTACGACGCCCGCGAGTTCGTGCGCTGGGCGGAGCGGGGCGCGTGCGCAGGGCCTGCCGACATCGATCGCCGGTCGCTCCGCCGGTTCGTCGCCTATCTCGACACGCGCGGCTTCACGAGCGCGACCCTCGCCCGGAAGGCCGCCTCGCTGCGCGCGTACCTCCGCTACCTGCACCGCCACGGCGTGATCGAAGCCGACCCCGGGCCGGGCCTGCGCACCCCGAAGGGCCGCGCCCGCCTGCCGCGCGTCGTCCGGGTGGACGAGGCGGGCGAGATGCTGGCCGACGCGTCGACGAGCGCCCGTGCCGCGACCGACGACGCGACCCGAGCCGTCCTGCTCCGCGACCTCGCGGTGCTCGAGGTGCTGTACGGCGCGGGCCTCCGGGTGTCCGAGTGCTGCGAGCTCGAGATCGAGCAGTGCGACCTTCGCCAGGGCCTGCTCACGGTGGTGGGCAAGGGGGCGAAGGTCCGCCGGGTGCCGGTCGGCGAGCCCGCGTGCGACGCGGTGGCGGCCTGGCTCGAGCGCGGGAGGCCGGTGCTCGCCACCGCCGCGAGCCCGCCGGAGCGGGTGTTCCTGAACCGGCGCGGCGGCTCGCTCTCGCCCCGATCGGCGCGACGGGTGCTCGAGCAGCACCCGCTGCCCGACGGCCGCGCGCTCCACCCCCACGCGCTCCGCCACGCCTACGCTACGCACCTGCTCGAAGGCGGGGCCGACCTGCGGGCGGTTCAGGAACTGCTCGGCCATGCCGATCTCGCGACGACCCAGATCTACACGCACGTCACCCGGGACCGCCTCCGGGCCGTCTACGACTCGACCCACCCCCGTGCCTGAAGACGCCGCCTCCGCCATCGCCCAGCTCTGGGCCGACTACAAGACGGCGGGCACGCGCGATGCGCGCGAGCGCCTGATCCTGCACTACTCGCCGCTCGTGAAGTTCGTCGCCGGCCGCGTCGCAGCGGGGCTGCCGCAGAGCATCGAGCAGTCCGACCTGGTGAGCTACGGGATCTTCGGGCTCATCGACGCGATCGACAAGTTCGATCCCGGTCGCGGGTTCAAGTTCGAGACCTACGCCATCTCGCGCATCAAGGGCGCCATCATCGACGAGCTGCGGTCGATCGACTGGGTGCCGCGCTCGGTGCGGGCCAAGGCGCGCGCGATCGAGCGGGCCTACTCGAAGCTCGAGAACGAGCTGCGGCGAAACCCCGAGGACGGCGAGGTGGCCTCCGAGCTCGACATGACCGAGCCCGAGCTCGCGCAGGTGCTGTCGCAGATCTCCTTCACCGGTCTCGTGGCGCTCGACGACCTCTTGGCGGCGAGCGGGAGCGAGCGAGGCGGCGCGACCGTCGGCGACACCATCGCCGACCGCGCCCACGACCCGGTGGAGGCGTTCGAGGTCGACGAGATGAAGCACCTGCTCGCCGACGCGATCAACCGCATGCCCGATCGCGAGCGCCTGGTGCTGACGCTCTACTACTACGAGGGCCTCACGCTCGCCGAGATCGGCGACGTGCTCGGGGTCACCGAGAGCCGCGTGTGCCAGATCCACACCAAGGCGATCCTCCAGCTCCGCGGCCGCATGGCGGAGCCGGAGCGCGAGACCGGCCCCGTCCACTACAACTAGCCGTCCCGCGCGATCCTGTCCGTTGGCAGCCAGGCGCCGGCGCGGTAGGGTGCTTGCACTTCGCCTGCGCTTCCCCGTGACGTGTCGTCTCCGAGTACGGGAGGGCGTCGGTGGCTGCTCTGCGGTTCCCTGCGCGCGGTCGCGCGCTCGCGATCGTCGCCTCGGTGTCGCTTCTGCTCGTCGCGGGCCTTCCCGTGCCGGCCGGCGCCGAGGATGCGACGGCATGGGTGCGCCCGGTCGACGGTCCGGTCGCGGTGGCGTTCCGCGCCCCCGAGTCGCGCTTCGGCGCCGGGCACCGCGGCGTCGACTTCGCCGCGTCACCGGGCACGCCGGTGCGGGCGGCGAACGACGGTGTCGTCGCGTTCGCCGGGAACGTCGCCGGGAGCCTCCACGTCGTCGTCGCGCACGCCGGAGGGCTCCGTACCTCCTACTCGTTCCTGTCGACGGTCGGCGTGCACGCCGGGCAACCCGTCGCTCGTGGGGACGTGCTCGGCGAGAGCGGCGGCACGGGAGCGGGCCACGACGGCTCGGTGCTGCACTTCGGGCTGCGGGTCGGCGACACCTACGTCGACCCCATGATGCTCTTCCGACCGCCCGACCTCACGAAGCTGGTCCACCTCGCCCCGGCCGATCCCCCCGCGGAGCAGGCGTGGACGCCGGCGGCCGAGCGGGAGGCGATCCGCGCTTCGCTGCGCCTGCCCGTCCCCGGCGCGCCCGCGGAACCGACCGCCGACGACGACGGCGGCGGGTGCGGTGACGGCGTTCCGATCATCGGCGGCGCGATCTCGGCGACCTGCGACGTCGGAGGCTGGCTCGGCGACCGCGCGGTCGACGCGGTCGACGTCGGGGTGTCGGCCGTCCACGCGGTCACCGGCCTCGCGGGAGCGGCGCTCGACGGCCTGCGCCGGGCCGCGGTCGCGACCGTCGCGCTCCTCCGCGCGGTCCCCGCGGAGCTGGCGCGCGTCCTCGCCACCACGCCGATGGGCCGCCTGACGCTCGACCTCGTCGAGATCGGGCGCCGCCTGTACGACACCATCACCGCCGACTGCGACGACCACGCGGGTCCGGCCGACGGCACCGGCGGCTCCGGGCACCGGGTCATGGTGGTGGCCGGCATCGACAGCGCCGGTGCCGCGGCCGACCGCGGCCCGACGGTCGCGCTCGACGTCGGCGCGCTGGGGTACGACGCCGGCGGCGGGGAGATCCGGTACTTCTCGTACGCGCCCGACGGCGGCGCGTACACCGCGGACGACACGCACGGTGACCTCGTGGCCGAGGCGGCGAACCTGCGGGAGCAGTTGCGGGCGATGCAGCGCGAGCAGCCCGGGCGCGAGGTCGACCTCATCGGCCACTCTCAGGGCGGCGTGGTCATCGACCTCTTCCTGAGCCGCTTCTACGACCCGGCCGATCCGACGCTCCCGCCGGTCGGCACGGTGGTCACGCTCGACTCTCCCCACGAGGGCGCGGCCCTCGCCACGGCAGGCGCCGAGATCCGCACCACCCCGGCGGGGCGCCTCGCGCTCGACGACGTGATCGGACCCCATGCGCCGTTCCCGCCCCCCGACAGCCGGGCGGTGCAGCAGCTCGCGGAGACCTCGGCCACGATGCGCAGCCTGTTCCCGCACGGCCTGCCCGACCACGTCGACTACACGACCTTCGCGGCGCCCGAGGATCTGGTGGTCCCCGCCACGAACGTCGTGGTGCCCGGCGCGCAGGAGGCGCTGGTCCCGGTCGCCCCGGGGCTCGGCGAGCACTCGGCGGTCGTGCGCGATCCGAGCGCGCTCCGGGCGGTACGCAACGTGCTCGAGGGCAGGCCGCCACCGTGTGTGAGCCTCGGCACCGCGCTGCGGGGCGCGGTCGCGCCGGTGGTGATCAGCCGGGTCGAGCACGACCTCGGGAACGTCGCCGTGGGCGCCGCGACCGGTGTTCCGTAAGGTTTCCGGGCGGGTGGCACGAGGGCGCGGCCGCTACACTGACCCCGGCCCGGACGTCCATCCGGGACTTCGCACGCCCGCGTTTTCCCAGGTCATCGGGCTCGTCCCGGTGCCCGCGGGCGGAGGAACAACCGAGGAGAGGAACCACCGTGGCCGAAACAACGGCGGCGACGCCGGTCGTCACGATGAAGCAGCTGCTCGAGGCCGGCGTGCACTTCGGGCACCAGACCCGGCGCTGGAACCCGAAGATGAAGCGCTTCATCTTCGGCGAGCGCAACGGCATCTACATCATCGACCTGCAACAGACGCTCGAGCGGATCGACACCTCGTACCGGTTCGTGCGCACCACGGTGGAGAACGGCGGCACCATCCTCTTCGTCGGCACCAAGAAGCAGTCGCAGGAGCCGATCCAGAAGCAGGCCGAGCGGGCCAACTCGCCGTACGTGAACTACCGGTGGCTGGGCGGCATGCTCACCAATTTCCAGACCGTCCACGCGCGGGTGGCGAAGCTGAGGGAGCTCGAGCACCAGGTGCAGTCGGGTGAGACCGAGCAGATGATCAAGAAGGAAGGCCTGAAGGTGAAGCGCGAGCTGGCGAAGCTCGAGCGAAACCTCGGCGGGATCCGCAACCTGGAGCGCGCGCCGGATGCGATCTTCGTGATCGACACCAAGAAGGAGCACATCGCGGTCACCGAGGCCAACCGGCTGGGCATCCCGGTGATCGCGGTCGTCGACACCAACTGCGATCCCGACGTGATCGACTTCGTGATCCCCGGTAACGACGACGCGATCCGCGCCGCCAACCTGATGTGCCGGATCGTCGCCGACGCCGTCATCGAGGGCCAGTGGCTCCGGCAGCGCCGTGACGCGCGACCGGGCACGCGCGCCGAGGTGCCGAGCGCGCCGCCGGCACCGCGCGTGCGGACGCCCGAGGAGCGCGCCACCAAGGAGGCCGAGCAGGCCGAGGCCCGGGCCGCGGCGGCCGCTGCGCAGCGCGAGCGCGAGGCGCGTCTGGCGACGTCGCCCACCGAGAGCGACACCGATCCTGGTCGTACCGAGATGCAGGAGAGCGACACCAATGCCTGACGTCCCGGCCGCGTTGGTGGCCGAGCTCCGCAAGGCCACCGGCGCGGGGATGATGGACTGCAAGCAGGCCCTCGACGCGTCCGACGGCGACATCGAGGCCGCCAAGGAGTGGCTGCGCAAGAAGGGCCTCGCGGGCGCGAGCAAGCGCGCCGGGCGCACCGCCGAGGACGGCGCCGTCGACGTGCTCGTCGACGGCGGTGTCGGCGCGGTCGTGGAGCTCACGGCCGAGACCGACTTCGTCGCCAAGGGGACCGACTTCGGCGACACGGTGGCGCGGCTCGCCCGTCTCGCCGTCGACGAGGGCAAGGAAGAGCTCGCCGAGCTCGAGCTCGAAGGGGTGTCGGTCGGCGAGCACGTCACGCAGCTCGCCGCCAGGCTGGGTGAGAACATCGCGTTGGGCCGGGTGGTGGTGTTCGAGACCGCCGACGGCCTCCTCGACGCCTACAAGCACGTGCAGAACGAACGGGGCACCATCGGCGTGCTCGTCGAGCTCGGCGGTGTGGACCCCGCTTCGCCCGCGGCGCGTGAGACCGCCCACGACGTCGCGCTGCACGTGGCGTCGGCAGCGCCCCGCTACCTCACGCGCGACGACGTCCCGCCGGACGTCGTCGCCAAGGAACGCGAGGTGTTCGAGGAGCTCACCCGCAACGAGGGCAAGCCGGAGAACGCGATCCCCAAGATCGTCGACTCGCGGCTGAACGGCTTCTACCGCGACGTCGTGCTGCTCGAGCAGCAGTGGGTCAAGGATCCCAAGACCACGATCGGCAAGCTCGTGGAGGGTCTCGGCGGCGACGCCGCCATCCGTCGTTTCGCGCGAGTGAAGGTCGGCGAGGAGTAGCGTCCCCGTCATGAGCACCGCGACGGGGGGCAGCCGCTTCCGCCGGGTCGTGCTCAAGCTCTCGGGCGAGGCCTTCGCCGACCCGGTCACCGGGTTCGGGATCGACGCCGACGTCGTCCAGCGCATCGCGGAGGAGGTCGCGGCCGCCCGCGCCGAGCTCGCGGTGGAGATCGCGGTGGTCGTCGGTGGCGGCAACCTGTGGCGGGGGATGGTGGGTGCCACCCGAGGCATGGACCGCGCGCGCGCCGACTACATGGGCATGCTGGCGACGGTCATGAACGCGCTCGCGCTGCAGGACGCGCTCGAGGCGGCCGGCCAGGCCACGAGGGTCCAGACCGCGATCGCGATGGCGCAGATCGCCGAGCCGTTCATTCCACTGCGGGCCATCCGACACCTCGAGAAGGGCAGGGTGGTGGTGTTCGCCGCGGGCACCGGCAACCCGTACTTCACCACCGACACGACCGCCGCGCTCCGCGCCGCGGAGATGGGAGCCGACGCGATCCTGAAGGGCACCCACTCGGGTGTCGACGGCGTCTACAGCGCCGACCCCCGGCGCGACCCCTCCGCGGTGAAGCTCACCGAGGTCAGCCACTTCGAGATCCTCAACCGCGGGCTCAAGGTCATGGACTCGACCGCGGTCACCTTCTGCATGGACAACGAGCTGCCGATCGTGGTGTTCGACGTGACCGCCCCCGGGAACATCCTGCGCGCGCTCCAGGGCGAGAGTATCGGCACGCTCGTGAGCTCCGGAGCCCGGGACTGACATGAGCGAAGACGGCGAGGCCATGCGCGCGATGGTCATGGAGGACTGCGGCGACAAGATGCGCAAGGCGGTGTCGCACCTGCAGTCGGAGTTCGCGGGCGTGCGCACGGGGCGGGCCAGCTCCGCGCTCGTCGAGAAGCTCAAGGTCGACTACTACGGCAGCGAGCTGCCCCTCCAGCAGCTCGCGGGCTTCGGCGTGCCGGAGCCTCGCGTCCTCACGATCTCGCCCTACGACAAGGGCGCGATCAAGGCGATCGAGAAGGCCCTGCAGCAGAGCGACCTCGGCATCAACCCCTCGAACGACGGCCAGATCATCCGCCTCACCTTCCCCGAGCTCACCGAGGAACGCCGCAGGGACCTGGTGAAGATCGTCCGGAACCGGGCCGAGGAGGGCCGCGTGGCCGTCCGCAACGTGCGCCGGGCGGCCCGCCACGAGCTCGAGGCGCTCGAGAAGGACGGCGAGATCGGCGAGGACGATCTGGAACGGGCGGAGAAGGACCTCGAGAAGCGCACCCACGAGGTGATCGCCGAGATCGACGAGATGCTCAAGCACAAGGAGCAGGAGCTCCTCGACATCTAGCGGCATGGCGTAGGAGTAGCCTTTTTCCCGTGCCCGACGAGTTCGACGAGGACGAGGAACAGACCCTGCCGCCCCCGCCGTCGGAGGGGGTCCGGATCCTCGGCGCCGAGGAGGCGCAGGCCGCCGTCGAGGCGGGTGCCGACCGCCCGCCGCCCGAACAGCCCCGCTCCCGGCCCGAGCCGCCGAGCGGCGTGCGGCCCGCGGCCCGGTTCCCGCTCCCGGTCGACCGCTCGTCCGATCTCGACCTGCCGTCCCCGCGTGCCACGCCGGCGCCGCCGCCCTCGGGCGAAACGAGCGGTCCGCTGCCGCTCCCGCACTGGACCGAGCCGCCCACCGGGGAGGTACCGCAGCTCGGCGGAGAGGAGCTCGCGGCCGAGGACGACGACGTCTGGTCCACCGGGTCCGCGCCGCGCTTCCGCTCCGACGTGGGCGAGTGGTCGGGCAGCGACTTCGGCGACGACCCCCTGCACGACGACACCACCGCGCTCGGCGCGCTGGTCGACGTGCCCGACGTCGACGACGAAGAGGAGTTCGCCGCCGAGGTCGCGGCGCGGCGTGCGCCGGGTCGGCGCTCCCGCACGCGCCAGCCGCGCGGTCAGGGCCGCCGCGCTGCCGCACCCGACGCCACCGGCGACGCCGCGGCCGGGGCCGCCGCCGGCGCGACGACCGCCGGTCCCTCCGCGACGCGCTACGGCGCCCAGCCGCGCGCGCCGCGGTCGGCGCCCGGCCGCGACGACCTGACCACCCGCGTCGTGACCGCGCTCGTGCTGGCCGCGATCGGCCTGCTCGCGTTCACGCTCGGTCGCGCCGCGACCGCGGTGCTCGTCACCGTGATCGTTGTGGCCGCCTCGCTCGAGCTGTTCGACGGCTTCCGCCGCGCCGGCTTCCAGCCCGCGACCCTGGTGGGGTTGCTCGGCTCGGCGGCCATGGTGGGCGTCGCCTACAACTACGGCGAGCGCGCGTTCCCGCTGGTGAGCGTGGTCGTGCTCGGCTTCACGTTGTTCTGGTACCTCGCCAAGGTCGTGCACGCGCGTCCGATGGTGAACTCCGCGGTCACGCTGTTCGGCTTCGCCTACGTCGGGATCCTCGCCGGGTTCGCCGGGCTCCTGCTCGCGTATCCCGACGGCGTCGGCATGATCATCGGCCTCGTCCTCTGCGTGGTGGCGTACGACGTCGTGGGGTTCTTCGTCGGGTCGCGGATGGGCCGCCGGCCGCTCGCACCCGACATCTCGCCCAACAAGACCGTGGAAGGCCTCGTCGCCGGGATGGTGGCGTCGGTCTTCGTCGGTGCGGTCATCGCCGAGATCCTCGGGCTGCACCCGTGGGACGCGTTCTCGAACGGCGTGCTGCTCGGCCTGGTCGTCGCGGTTTTCGCACCCCTCGGAGACCTGTGCGAGTCGATGCTCAAGCGCGACGTCGGCCTGAAGGACTTCGGCGCCCTCCTCCCTGGCCACGGGGGCGTCCTCGACCGGTTCGACGCCATCCTCTTCTGCCTGCCCGCGGTCTACTACCTGGTGATCGCCCGCGGCATCGTCTGATGGGCGTGCCCCGCCCGCGCCGATGACCCGGAAGCTCGTCGTCCTCGGATCGACGGGGTCGATCGGCACCCAGGCGCTCGACGTCGTCCGGCGCCACCGCGACCGCTTCGAGGTCGTCGCCCTCGGCACGGGGTCCAACGCCGAGCTGCTGGCGGCCCAGGCGCGGGAGTTCGGGGTGGCGCCCGACCGTGCCCGCGTGTGCGCGGGTGACCCCGACGCGCTCGCACAGCTCGCGGCGCTCGAGGACGCCGACACCGTCCTCAACGCGGTCGTCGGCTTCGCCGGCCTGCCCGCCACGCTCGCCGCGCTCGAGCACGGCAAGCGCCTCGCGCTCGCGAACAAGGAGAGCCTCATCGCCGGCGGTCCGGTCGTCGCGCGTGCGCGAGTCGCGGGGCGCGGCGAGATCGTCCCGGTCGACAGCGAGCACTCGGCGCTCTACCAGGCGCTGCGGGGCGGCGCGGTCGACGAGGTGGCACGCCTGGTCGTCACCGCCAGCGGGGGCCCGTTCCGCGGCTACGACACCGAGCAGCTCGCCACGGTGTCGGTGGCGGACGCCCTCCGCCACCCGACGTGGAGCATGGGGCCGAAGATCACGATCGACTCGTCGACGCTCATGAACAAGGGCCTCGAGGTCATCGAGGCCCACGAGCTGTTCGGTGTGCCCTTCGGCCGCATCGAGGTGGTCGTGCACCCGCAGTCGGTGATCCACGGCATGGTCGAGTTCCGCGACGGGGCCACCATCGCCCAGCTGTCGATGCCCGACATGCGGCTGCCGATCGGGCTCGCGCTGGGTGCGCCCGCCCGCCTCCCGGAGGCGTTCGGCCCGATCGACTGGTCCACCCTCGGCACACTCACCTTCGAGCGCCCAGATCTCGAGACCTTCCCGTGCCTGCGCCTGGCCTACGAGGCCGGGCTTGCCGGCGGCGGCGCGCCGGCCGTGCTCAGTGGGGCGAACGAGGTCGCGGTCGAGGCGTTCCTGGCCGAGCGCATCCCGTGGACCGCGATCGCCGAGGTCGTCGACGAGGTCCTTCAGCAGGGCACCGGGAACGTCGAGACCGTCGGAGACGTTCTCGACGTCGACCGGGCCGCGCGCGAGCGGGCGGCCGTGGCCGTCGACCGCCGGGCGGGAGCACGAGTCTGAGATGAAGGATCCGCTGGAAGAAGCCTCGGTCGGAGTCGACCGCCGGGCTGCCGGCCGTCTGCTCATCGCCTTCGTGATCGGCCTGGTCGCGCTGGCCGTGGCCGTCCCCGGGAGCCGGACGCCGCTCCTCATCGTCTCCGGCATCGTGCTGATGGTCATGCTCCACGAGGCCGGCCACTACTACACCGCGAAGCGCGCGGGGATGAAGGTCACCGAGTTCTTCCTCGGCTTCGGGCCGCGGCTGTGGTCGTTCCGTCGGGGCGAGACCGAGTACGGCGTCAAGGCGTTCCCGCTCGGTGGGTACGTGCGCATCGTCGGCATGAGCAACCTCGAGCAGATCGCCCCGGAGGACGAGCCGCGCAGCTACCGCGCCGCCACCTACGGCAAGCGGTTGGTCGTCGTGCTCGCCGGGGTCACGGTGAACATCCTCCTCGCGCTCGCCCTGTTCTACGTGGCGATCGCCGGCCAGGGCCACGTGTCGACCGGACCCAGCACCACCATCGACTCCGTCGTCGCGGGCAGCGCGGCGGCCGACGCCGGCCTGCACCGCGGCGACACCATCGTCGCCGTGGCGG
>CAZDJK010000002.1:0-96561 GCA_964505725.1 uncultured Bifidobacteriaceae bacterium
GAGCGGCTGCTGCGCGAGTACGTAGAGCACTACAACACTCACCGCCCCCACCGCAGCCTCGCCCAACGCGCGCCCGAGGATCGTCGCGGCGTCGTCCACCGGCCCGGCCAGCCGCTCCGACGACACCCCACGTGCGGCGGACTCATCAACGAGTACCGCCACGCAGCCTGAACCACCCGACAACCGCCAACCCACAACGAACGCGTCGACCTTGACGCGACAATCCCCGCACGACCCGACGTCAACGTCGACAGACCTTCGCCGAACACCCGAACGCGTTTCTGGCAGCGTCGGTTCGTTCAGACCTGGCCGTGCAAACTCCCTGGTCAGCGAGGTGACCGAGTTTTCGGTACCCACACGATCCTGAAGCTCAGACGGGACGGGCGCCGGATCGGCATATCGGTGTGCGCTCGACTCGAGCACGAGACGGAGTGCCCGTGTCTAGTCAGCGCCTCGGCCTACATGGCTTCGCTCGTGTGAGCGGCGGTTTCCCGCGTGGGGCTCAGTGGCAGACGATGGGCGCGTGTCGGCTCGTGCGGGTACACAACACCGAGTGGCTCGTTGAGGCGGCCTCGCCTGAGTCGGTGTCGGTGATCTTGAGCGTCACGGTGAATGTCCCGGTCGATGTGTAGGTGTGGCTCGTGGTCGCCCCGGTACCGCTGAAGCGGTTCCCGCCGGACCATGTCCAGGTGTCGGCGTCTTGGGACGTCGACCCGTTGAATGTGCACTTCGCTCCCGAGCATGAATAGGTGAACGCGGCGACTGGGTTCAAGTCCGCTGACGCCTCGTTCGACCCCGGGCCTTCACCCCCGCCGTTCACCGCGGTGACCCGGTAGTAGTAGGTGACGTTCGGGTTCGTGCTCGGGTCGGTCCACGGGCTGCCAGCGACGAGGGTGGCGTAGGGCGCGGTGCCCTCGCCGGCGGGTGTGGTGCCCCGGTACACGTTGTAGCTGTTCACCGGGCCTGATGGCGCGGTCCAGCTCAGCGTGATCGACGTCGTCGTCGACGTCGCCGTGACGTTGGTCGGGTTGCCCGGCGGCGAGATGGTCGCGGTCGGTGTCGCGTTCGCCTCGTTGGACAGGGCGCCCTCCGCGATCGCGTTCGTCGCGCTGACCTTGTAGTAGTAGGTGGTCCCGTTGGAAGCCGTGGTGTCGGTGTAGCTCGTCGTCGACCCGCCGAGGGTCGCGATCGGCGCCGTCGGCGGGCCTTCGCCGCCGGGTGTGGTGGTGCGATAGATCGAGTACTTGGTCACTGGTGATCCGCCGTTGCTCAGTGGCGCCTGCCACGACAGGCCGACGCTGTTGTTGCCAGGTGTGGCGTTGAGGTTTTGGGGCGCGGTGGGCGCGGTGGGCGCGAGGTCGAGCCAGCTGCCCCGGCCGCTGCACAGGTCATAGCCGACGAGGCAGGACGCGCCGTTGGTACCCGAGGTGACGTCACGGAAGTTGATGCTGTTGGCATAGACGTACGACGCGTTGACGACCGCGCCCTGGTCCGCGGCGCGCGCGGCCCAGATCGGCGTGGACACGCTCGTGCCGCCGACGGTGAACCACCCGCTTTGGCCGTTGTAGGCCGTGGAGTCGAAGACCGAGACTCCCGAGTTGGGGTCGGCGTCGAGCGCGACGTCGGGCGTCGCCCGCTTGCCGGCACACGACACCTGCGCGTACTGCCCGAACGCCGACTGCGCGCCGTTCGCGGTTTCGTAGCTGCTGCAACCACCGCCGCCGCTCGCCCAGCCCGTCTCCGAGGTGAAGGCCCCAGTCCCGTCGAAGTGCAACGTGGTGCCGCCCACCGAGATGACGTTCGGCGACGACGACGGGTAGGACGCTGGGAGGCCGCTGTCACCCGACGCCGCGAAATAACTGACACCTGGCGTCGTGAAATGCGAGTCATAGCCAGTCTCGCAGGAGAAGAACACGCAGAACTCAGAGCCACCCCAACTATTCGACACATACTGCGCGTGCGCCGACGCGTAGTCCTCCGCCGCGAGCAGGTTGGCGTAGGAACTATCGAGCGACTCGACCAACAGGATGTGCGCAGCGGGCGCGATGGCATGGGCCCACTGCACATCGAGGCTGATCTCCAGCGCCCACCCCGAATCCGCCGCCGGCGGGTTCCCGAGCGAATCGAGCTCGACCACCTTGTTAAAACACCCGTTGCAGGTCAGACCGAACTGCGAGTCGAACGCCACCAGATCGTTGATCACCGTCGGGTCGTCATACGCGTCGACGATCGCGATCGTCTCACCCGCACCGGCCGTCGCCGAGGTCGGGAACCCGTACACCGACTGGATCGACGACGGGCTCAGCCCCGTCGGGCTCGCCCCCACATCCGGCGCGAGGCCATCACTACGGTCAAGCACGTGCACGAAGCACCGCACGTGATCAGGGCCCGGACCGCCACACACCTGCGACTGCGGACGATCGAAACCGCGGGGCCCCGACGGTCCGACGTGCGAGCGCGCCGTGTGCCCGTTGATGGCCTGCCCGGACGAGGCTGGCGGCGCTTGCTGGGCGCCGGCGGCCACCGCGAAGCCGACCACGACAAAAGCGACGACGCACACCACACCGGCCCCACGCCAAGACGCCCAGCGGGTCCTGCCCATAAACATGGTGCGCCCTACCTTCCGCCTCCGCGTGACCGGATCGCCCACGGAACGTAAAAGCAGCCCCGCCCCGGGTCAACCCAAAGTTTCCCAATGCCCCGGCCCGTGTGACACGCGTCACCCCCGCCACGCGCCCTCGCGCCGCCCCCGCACACCAGTGGGCCCAACACCCCCGCCCTGAATACCGGACACAACGGACAGCAACGAGCCGCCGGGATTCCACACATAGATTCCGAAACCCGCGTTCCCCCTTTCCCGGAAAATCCGCTCCGCGAACGCCTGTGGCTGCCGGAAGCACGGTTCCGGGGGGGGCCGATCGGCAGATCGGCTGCTCGTTTCGTGAGTGGGAGCTGGGCGCGCGAGACCGAGCCGAGTTCCGTGTCAGATAACTTGGGCGAGCTCGGTTAAACGCTGCCGGAACGTACGCGTCGCGCCCGGCCAGCGACCTTCACATAGGTCTCGTCGACGAACGGGTCTGCCGCGGGTTTGGTTGACACTTTTTGTGTGGGGTTGGTCCCCATGGAGAGGATGTCGCCGTGCCCAAGAGGTTCCCGCCGGAGTTCAAGCGTGACGTGGTCGCGGTGGCGCGTCGGGTTGATCTGACCCGAGCGGAGGTCGTGGCCGATTTCGATGTCTCGGTCGAGTCGGTGAACCGCTGGATGCGCCAGGCGGACATCGACGACGGCATCCGCGATGGGCTGACGACCGGGGAGCAGTCCGAGTTGGTCCAGCTGCGCCGCAAGGCCCGCCGGCTCGAGATGGAGAACGAGATCTTGCGCCGCGCGGCGGCGTATTCCGCCAAGGATGCGCTCCTAAATGATGTTCCCGCTGGTCCGTGACCTGGCCGCCGAGGGGATTCCCGTGGTGGTGACCTGCGGGGTGTTCGGCTTCTCGGCCCAGGCGTTCTACAGGTGGCGCGCCACGCCGTGCTGCGACCGTGACCTCGTCGACGTCTACCTCACGAATGTGATCGTCGATGTGCACACCGATGATTTCGAGTTCGGCTATCGGTTCATCGCGGATGAGTTCGAAGCTGGCGGCCAGCCGGTGAACGAGCGGCGGGTGTGGCGACTCTGCCGTGACCACGGCGTCTGGTCGACCACGACCAAGAAAGGCCGCCGCGGCTCGGGGAAGACGCCAGGGCCGGCTGTGCACGACGACCTCGTGCAGCGTCAGTTCCACACGCCGGCTCCGGACGTGGTCTGGGTCACCGATATCACCGAGCATCCGACCGTCGAGGGCGGGCTCTATGTCTTTTCGCTCAAGGACCTGTTCTCGAACCGGATCGTCGGCTACGCGATCGACGATCGGATGACCGCCCAGCTCGCCGTGGCCGCGTTGCGTTCGGCGATCGCGCGCCGCCAGCCCACCGCCACGGTGGTCGTCCATTCGGACCGCGGGTCGCAGTTCCGATCGAGAGCGTTCCGCGCGGTGCTCAAGGCCGCCGGGCTAACCGGATCGATGGGTCGGGTCGCGGCCGCGGGCGACAACGCCGCGATGGAGTCCTTCCACGCGCTCTTGCAGAAGAACGTGCTCGACCAGCGCCGCTGGCGGACCCGCGCGGAGCTGCGCTACGCGATCGTCACCTGGATCGAGCACACCTACAACCGCCGACGCCGTCAGCGGGCCCTCGGCAAACTCACCCCCGTCGAGTTCGAGCTCGCCTTCACCCCGCCACCGTGCCTCGAAGCAGCATGATCAGTCATAACCACCGTCAACCAAACCCGCGGCAGACCCCTGCGTGGATGGCGGCGGGGCGGGCTCGCGTCGAACACGATTGTCTGCCATCTGTTCACGGTTGTCGCGATGAACGTCGCGCTCGGATAATCCGCGAAGCAGCTATGAGGCCTCCCTGGGGAACACGACGCTCTTGAGGCGTTTCGGCAGCTCTTTGCCCCGTTTCTTCGTCTCGTGCCCAGCCGCGCAGACCAGATGGAAGAGCGACTTGTCGTCGGCCACTCCACCCTCCCACCAGGAGGTCTCGGACCAGCTTGGAACGCGCTCGAGGAGCTCCCACTCGACTGAGGTCTGAGATCGCACGATCCGAACGACGAGTTCCTCGCACCCCTGCTGCGGACACGTCACGGTGCGGCGTCCCCTCTGATAGGCGGCGAGCCGCTGGCGCTCGGCACGCCAGTCACTGTCGAACACAAGCCGTCCCGAACGCGCTGGCGCGTTCCCCTCGCCCGTCCTGAACTCGGTGTCGGCGTCGGCTCGGAGCTGCTTCTCGTCGCGCTCTGATGACACCATTTCGGCGGCACCCCCTCGTGCCGGAGCGGACTTGGAGAGCCGTCCCCGCTTGCGGACCCACCTCGCGACATCGTGCGACAACCGCTATCCCGACGCACGCGCCCTGCGTAGTTTGACACGCAGTGCCCATGAAAGCGTCATGAAAATGCCTTGACCCGCTGCTGACACTTGGACAAACCGAGACATGCCTGGGCGCAAGGGGCTCTCCCCGTGATCTCGAGTAGTTGGTCTCGTACCTGGTGGAGGTCGCCGACGAGCATGAACGGGTGAAGCCGACGCTTACATACAAATCAACCGTGAGGGGCCGCTCTGCAGATGAGCGCGATGGGCATCAGGGATCGAGGAAAACAGGGGTGGCGACGGGCAGGCTGGTCCCTGAGCTGAGACGACAGATCCGTTGCCGGTTCTCGCGTGGTGGGAGGGCGCTCGCTCGGCGTCGTTATGTACGTGACGTCCGGTCAGGTTCCCTGGTTTACTTGGTTGGCGGAAGGGCGCCGAGAGGGGTTGGGATGGCGGAGCTGCCCTCGGGGACGGTCACCTTCCTCTTCACGGATGTGGAGGGTTCGACGCGTCTGTGGGAGGAGCACCCGGAGGCGATGCGTTCGGCGTTGGCGCGGCATGACGAGATCCTGCGCGGCGCGGTGGCTGCGCACCGCGGGTCGGTGGTGAAGACGACCGGTGACGGTTTGCACGCCGCGTTCGTGACCGCGTCTGACGCGACCACGGCAGCGATTGATGCGCAGTGTCTGCTGTTGGCGGAGCCGTGGCCGCTCCCGGACGGGTTGCGGGTGCGGATGGGCCTGCACACGGGTCACGCGGAAATTCGAGAGGCCGATTACTACGGGCCGGCGGTTAATCGTGCGGCGCGGGTGGCAGCGGCGGCTCACGGCGGCCAGATTGTGCTGTCGCACGCGACTGAAGAACTGGTCTGCGATGCGCTGCCGGCGGGGGTCAAGTTGTTGGATCTGGGTGAGCATCGTTTTCGTGATCTGTCGCGGCCGGAGCGGATGTTTCAGGTGTGCGCCTCTGGGCTCGTTCACGAGTTCCCGGCCTTGCGGTCTTTGGACGCGTTTCCGGGAAACTTGCCGGTGCAGGTGACGTCGTTTGTAGGACGCGACGAAGACGTCGCCGCGTTGGCGAGGATGCTTATCGAATGTCGGTTGGTGACCCTCACCGGGGTTGGTGGTGTCGGCAAGACTCGACTCGCGGTCCAGGCGGCGGCGGCAGTGTTGCCGCGGTTCGCTGATGGTGTGTGGCTCTGTGAGCTCGCCGCGACCAACGACGCCGACCTGTTGGGCCAGGTGCTCGTCGCCGCGTTGGGGGTGCAGCCCCGGGCGGGCCGGTCGCTGGTGGAGAGCGTGTGTGACCACCTGGCGGGCAAGCAGGCATTGATCGTGTTGGACAACTGTGAGCATCTCTTGGATGCGGCGGCGGCGATCGCGGAGGCGATGCTGCAGGCGGCTCCCGCGGTGCGGGTATTGGCGACGAGCCGCGAGCTGCTCGGGGTTGGTGGCGAGCGGGTGGTGGGGGTGCCGTCCTTGAGCATTGCGACTGAGTCGAGCATCGAAGCAATCGCGGCGTGTGAGGCGGTACGGCTCTTCGTGGACCGGGCGGGAGCGACTCGGTCGGGATTTCGGGTCACCAGCGCAAACGCTGAGCAGATCGCCGAGATCTGTCGCCGGCTGGATGGGATCCCGTTGGCGATCGAGTTGGCGGCGGCGCGAGCCACGAGCATGGCGCCGGGCGAGATCGCGGCGTTGCTCGACGAGCGGTTCCGGCTCTTGACCGGGGGGCGACGCCGAGGGGTTGAGCGTCAGCAGACTCTGCGGGCGACCGTGGAGTGGTCCTATGCGCTGCTCGACGAACGTGACCGCGTTGTGTTCGACCGCCTGGGCGTCTTTGCCGGCAGCTTCGATGCCGCAGCCGCCACCGCCGTCGCAGGACATCAGGAACTCACGGCATGGGACGTGCGCGACGCCCTCGACGATCTCGCCGCAAAGTCGATGGTCGTCCTCGACGAAAGTTCCGAGACCGGAACACGATTTCGCCTGCTCGAGACGCTGCGGCAGTACGCACTGGAGCGCCTCGACGACACCGGCGCGGCGGAGGAACACCGCCGTTACCACGCCGAGCACTACGCCCGATTCGCGGAAGCGGCCGGGCCCGGACTGGAAGGCCCCGAGGAGGTCACCTGGGCCCAGCGCTTCGACGCCGAACTCGACAACCTCCGCGCCGCGGTCGCCTGGGCCCTCGACACCACGGCAGCATCCGAGGGCGAACTCGGTCTGCGGATCATCGCCGCCCTCTCCAGCCAGGCGAACTTTCGCCCGTCGATCGGCGTGGGGGAATGGGCCGAATCCGCCGTTGCACGCGCCGAGTCCTCAAACCGTGGCCGCCGCACCGCGGTGCTAACCGCGGCCGCATTCAGGGCCTTCACCAACGCAGACCTGCCCCTCATGCGTCTGCGTGCCGCACAGGCATTGAGCGACGGGTTTGCCGTCGATACCCCATCGCCCGCGTCGGCGTACGTGGCGCTCACGGTGGCGGAAGCGTTCGCCGGTGACCACGAAGCTGCCCTCCAGGCCATCGCCGCTGGCCGTCAAGCCCTCGACACCATCACGGTCGACGAGTTCGCCGAGAACTTTCTTCTCGTCGCCGTCGCCGCCGCCGATCTTCTCGCCGGCCGCTACGACGAGGCACACAACTCCGCCGAACACGCCGTCGAGCGGGCGCGGCCCCTCGCCAACCCCAGCGGACTCATCTTGGCGCTCTTCTATTTCGCCTGGACTCGGCGACCGAACGAGAGCGAGGACACGATCCGCGCGCTTCAAGAGTGCCTCGACCTCGGCCGCGCCGTCGCCACGCCCTACCGACCCCACGTACTACGCGCGCTTGCACTGCTCGCCAAACTCCACGCCCGTCGCGGCGAACGCATCCCCGCCATCGAAGATCTCCGCCAAGCGATCGTCGGTGCCCACGACAGCGGACAGCTGATCGCGTTAGCCGTCGCCGCCAACCACGGCGTCAGCGTCGCCGTCGACCTCGACGCCTGGGAACTCGCCGCCACCCTCGGCACAGCCCTCACTGAAGGTCCCCTCAGAGGAACGACGCTGCTCGTCCACCCCGCCGAGCACGCCGACCGAAACGCGGCCCTCGACCGGGCGCAAAGCCAACTCGCACCCGACCGCTATCACGCCGCGCTGAACCGGGGTACCACGCTGACCTATGAGCAGCTCATCGAATACACCCTCACCCAACTCGACTGGCTCCTCACCAAGACAAACGAGCAAGCCTGACCTGCCGCCGGGGATCGGTCACCTTGCTCCGAAGATGACCGATCCCGCGCTCATCTTCCACACACAGAACGCGACGACAGAAGAAGTGCGGAATCGCAAGCGCCGGGAGTACCCAGCGGCCCTCCACGCCGGCTACACCGCGCGATGACGCCAAGTTCAGCTAGCACCGAATCCCCGGTCGGGCCGCGCGACGCCAGGGAGCTGAGCGCACAGATCGGTGTGACGCGCGACGCTGGCTCTGCCGCGCGTGATGTGCCGGTCTGGGCGATACCGCTGGGCGACTCGGCGAGGGCTCGGGTAGCGCATTCCGTGCGAAGGCGCCGCCTTGGGTGGGCGTTACACCCCAGCGCCTGGCTATCAACGGGAGCATGACTGGAGCCCGATCACAACTCAGGCGTCGTGCTGCGCATCCCTCGCGAGAGCGTTGTCCATCTCGGCGACCGCATAGTGGATGAGGTCATCGAATGTGAGTCCGGCCCCGCGAACTCGGGCGGCTTCGTAGCGATGGTCGCCGAGTCGGGCAACGACCTTAGAGAGCTGGTCGTGTTGTTGGTCGATGATGCCGATTACGAGGTAGCGCAGGTCTCCGGTCGCGAGTGCGCTGCTGATCACGACGGCGGCTTCATCGGTTTCGTCGCTTCCTATCATCGTGAGGATCTGGACGGTTGACGTCATGAGGAGCGTGAGCATCGTTCGATGACCAACGTCGCGAGCGTGTTGCACCGCGTCGCGTAGCGCGTCGAGAGCCTCGCTCCTGTTGCCTGCTCGCGCGTGGAGTTGGGCACGCTGGGTGAGTGCCAGCTCGAACGCGATGTTGCCGGCACCAGCGCGGGTGAGCGCGATGCTCTCGTCCAACGCGGCGATGGCACGGTCGGGTTCGGTGTCCGCGAACAGGAGCCCCGCGCCGGCGAGCGCCCCCGCGAGCAACGTGGGGTTACGCAACGACCGGGTGAGAGGCAAGACCTCCTCGTAACGGGCGCGGGCTTCGAGGAACGCGCCGCCGAACGCCTCGAAGATGCATGCCGAACCCGCGGCGAATACGCGTGCGCTGTCATCATGCTCGAAGACCGGGTAGGTGGCCAGGGCGTCGTCGATGACGGCGACGCCGCGTGCGTGTGCTCCGGCCGCGGCGTAGATGCTGCAGAGCGCGATGAAGGGCAGGGCCGGAAACGAGGAGTCGGGGGGAGTGCCTTCGCTCACCGCGTCGAGCGCGAGGACGCGGGCGCCGTCGAGGTCGCCTCGAAAGTACTGCGAGAAGGCCGCGGCGGCGAGGATCATGGCGCGTCGGCCTGGCGTGGTCGCAGCGACGTAGGGCAACGCCCGCTCCGCCAACGCACCCACACCCCCAGCTCGCCAGAAGTTCGTCTGGGCCGCGAGCGACGCGACGATGCGCATCGCCAGCTCGTGATCGGCGGAAGCCGTCGAATCCAACGCCCACACCACCGCGGCGCGCAGGTTGTCGAGCTCGGACACGAACCGGGCGCGCCAGGCCAGCTCATCGGCGCCGAGGAGCCCTGGACCGATCTCCTCGGCCAACTGGGCAAAGTACTCGCCGTGACGGCGCCGCCAGCCGTCCGATTCGCCGAGGTCGTCGAGACGTTCGCGCGCGTAGGCGCGCAACGTCTCGAGCATCTGGTAGCGCGTCGTCCCGTCGGGAGTCTCCTCCGCGACCATCATCGACTTCGCCACGAGTCCGGTCAGCGCGTCGACCGCGTCCCACTCGTCGACGTTCTCGTCGGTCACCACCGCCCGCACCGCGGCCATGTCGAAACTCCCGGCGAACACCCCCAACCGAGCGAACACACCTCGTTCGTGGTCGGAAAGTAGCGAGTAGGACCACTCGACCGTCGCCCGCAACGTCTGATGTCGCTCCATGGCGGTGCGCCGCCCACCCCGCAACAGCCGGAACCGTTCGTCCAGCAGCCCCGCGATCTCACGAGGGCTGATCGACCCGACCCGAGCCGCTGCCAACTCGATCGCCAACGGAATCCCATCCAGTCGTCGGCACACCTCGGCAACGGACGCCGCGTTCACCTGGTCGAGCACGAACCCCGAACGGGACGCGGCCGCCCGTTCCTCAAACAGACGAACCGCGTCGTTCGCAGCCAGCTCGCCGAGCGAGTCAGAGTCGTCAGGAAGCGGCAACGACCGCACCCCCACCGCGTGCTCACCCTCGACCGACAGGATCTCGCGGCTCGTCGCCAACACCGACACGTTCGGACATTGACGCAACATCGCGTCCGCGAGCCGGCCCGCCGGGTCCAACAAATGCTCGCAATTGTCCAGCACTACCAACAACTGCTTGGTACGCAAGAACTCGACGATGCTCGCCGCCAGCGACATCTCGGCGCGGGGCACCACACCCAACGAGGTCGCCACCACCTGCACCATCGTCTCGGCGTCCTCCGCCGCCGCCAACTCGCAGAACCAGGCACCGTCCGCGAAGCGCGGCAACACGTCAGCCGCGACGTGCACCGCGAGCCGCGTCTTGCCCACGCCACCCACTCCCGTCAAGGTCACCAACCGGACGGCGGCGAGCGCCTCCCCGATGGCGGTCAGCTCGGCGTTACGGCCCACGAACGACGTCACCTGCACCGGCAGGTTCCCCGGGAACGCATCCAACGACCGAAGCCGAGCGAACTCCCGCGGCAGCTCCGAGTGCACCACCTGGAACACCCGCTCGGGACGCGCCAAGTCCCGCAACGAATGCACACCCAGATCAACCAGCTCGACCCCACTCTCCTGCACCAGCTCCTCGGTCGCGAGCGACACCACGATCTGGCCCCCATGAGCGACCGACATCAACCGCGCCGCCCGATTCACCGCCGTGCCGTAATAGTCGCCATCTCGCAACTCCGCCGGGCCGCTGTGAATCCCCATCCGCACCACCAACGGCCCCGTCGCACCCCACCCCTCGCGGCGCAGCCCAACCTGCCCGGCGATTGCCGCCGCGAGGGCATCGTGGGCTGCGCTGAACGCGGCATGGAACCCGTCACCCGTCGTCTTCACCACATGGCCGCCGTGCGCCTCGATCGCGTAACGCACGATCTCGTCGTGGCGAGCCATAACGTCATGCATCAGCTCGGGCTGGTCTTCCCACAGGCGCGTCGAACCTTCCAGATCCGTGAACAAGAACGTCACCGTCCCCGAAGGCAACCCAGCCATCCCGACCCCTCTCGGCGCCGATCCCCGGCAACCAAGTAAACCAGGCAAACCGGACGGCCGTCACCCGACCCGAGGCGCACAGAACCACGGGCACCTACAAGTCCGTCGACAAGCGCGGGAGCGGCGATCTAAGCCGGCTTCGCCCGTCGGTGATCTTTCGCGCGCGGTGCCTCCCCGCGTCACTTGTAACTTTGCCGCGCGGGGGACGAACCGCCCCGCGTCAGAGGTCCCACCTGCTCAATTCGCGGGTTTGGCGCGAGCTGCAGAGATAGCTCTCCGAGCGCTGTTGCTGCGCTCCTATCGACTGCCGGCTTGCGACGGCGTGTGCGGCTCAGCCAGCCTGTGAGACGACGCGAGCACGAGACCGAGTGCACTAAACAACGCGCTCGGCAACTGTCCGGGGAGACTGTCACCGGGCCACGTAACCGCCGATCGCATGGTCGAAGACGTCGTGCCACTCGACACTCTGAAAACCGCTCCTGTGAAGCAGCTCGGTTGTGCGGCTCCGGGTGTGGGCTGACGTGCGGTTCCCGCGACGGGTCACGATGTTGAGCCAGCGCTCGGCTTGGCACCTGGCACCGATGAAGGGATCACGCGAACACGATGCGTCCGCGTCCGATGCCCGTCAAGGGGGTACTCGACACGCCCCGCAACGACACTTCGGGGACACATGCATCGCTTGTTTGGGTGCAGGTTTCTGCAGGCGACGTCTGGAGAAGTACCGCTGCCTCCGCGCAGTCTGGTCGGGTTGTCACTCGCGGCCGCTCAGGAGATCGATCGCCGCTAGGTCGTGCGGATTGCGTCGAGCGCGAAGGCGACCGCGTGGTCGTTGTCGAGCGCCTCGCCGCGAGCACGCAGCTCGTGGAGCCGTTCCTCGCCGAGGCCTTGCGCTAACAGGGCGGTTGTCTCGCGACGGACGCGCGTGACGAGGCTCGCGCTCGTCGGCGCGGTCGGTGGTGCTGCCGAAGTCGATGCCGCCGCGTCGGGAGCGGGCTGTGCGGAGGTCGCGAGACGCCGCGCCGTTCCCTGGATGACGCAGGCGGCCGCGGGATCGGCGTCGGCGATCGCGCGCGCCGCGACGTTGAGGATGCCCGCGAGGAACACGGGCTGCCCGGCCCAGTGCAGGCCGCGAATCGCGCCCGGCGCGATCCGCCGGACCAGCCCCCAGTCGTGCAGCTGGGCGGCATTAAAGGTGAGCTGCGCGCTGTCGGCGTAGCCCTCCACCCCGAGGTCCTCGCGCAGGGTGACGGCTTCGTCGAGCAACGCTCGGGACCGTGCGGGTTCGCTGTCGGCGAGCGCAGCCGCGAGCACGCCGAGATTGCGGACGATGTCGAGCGGAGCTCCGATGCTGCGTGCGATGCCCAGCCCTTCGCTGGCGAGGCGAGCGGCTTCCCTGACGTCGCCGAGCGTGGCCTGGAACAGTGCGCACGCGACGAGACTCTGTTCCAGCAACTGCGGACGACCGAGCGCACGACACGCGGTGACGGTCTGCTTCATCCAGGCCTGGTCGCTGCCGGTTCCCCGTGACCACACAACCTGCGAGCGTGCCTGGCCGATCATGTAATCGGCCAGGTGGTCTCCGTCGGGCGAGGTCCCGACCTTGGCGAGCTCCGCCTCGCGGCACGCCGCCTCGGCGGCCTCGAGGTCGCCGTGCGACGCGCGCTGCACCCCCGCGACTCCCCAAGCGAACGCGTACAGCGGGTGAGCTCGGGCGCCGGGCATTGCGACCACCGGTTCGACGGGCAGGAAGAGCGGGTAGCCGATCTGGATCGGTGGAGGCGGGACGTTCCGCAGCAGCCGGAGTGCAAGGTCGGCGTCCTCGATGTCGACCGCGTGTTGCATCGCCGCGAGCAGGTTCTCGTGCTCGGCTTCGAGCCTGCGGGCGGCCTCGATCTGACCCGGGCCCGCCATCTGCTCGGTAAGGAGCTCCGCCCACGCGCAGAAGTATTCGGCGTGCGCGGTGCGGACGCGCGCGATGTCGTTGTGCTCGGCGAGGCGTTCCTCGCCGTACTCGCGAATCGTCTCGAGCATGCGGTAGCGCGTCTCCGTGCCGTGGCGCTGCGCGGCGACGAGTGACTTCGCGACGAGCTCGGCGAGCGGCGGGAAGACCTGGCGGGGCGACAATGGCTCGACGCCGCACACCGCCTCGGCGGCGTCGCGCGTCCAGCCGCCGGCGAACACCGCGAGCCGCGCGAGCAGGCGGCGTCCCTCGTCGCTCAGCAGCTCATACGACCAGTCGATTGTCGCACGGAGGGTCTGTTGGCGCTTCACGGCGCCCCGGCGGCCGCCGGCGAGCACGTCGAAGCGGCGGTCGAGGGCGGTCACGAGCTCCGCCGGGCTCATCACGCTCACGCGCGCGGCGGCGAGCTCGACCGCGAGTGGGACGCCGTCGAGGCGGCGGCAGACGCGCGCGACCGCGTCGGCGTTGATGTCGTCGAGGACGAAGGTGTCGTCGACCGCTCGGGCGCGCTCCGCGAACAGCTGCACTGCGTCCGAGCCGATCGTCGCTTCGATCGATGCGCCGCTCTCCGGTGCACCGAGCGACGGAACTGCGAGGAGCCGCTCCCCGTCGAGGGCGAACCCTTCGCGACTCGTCGCCAACACGACGAGGCGCGGGCAGGCGCGCACGACCTCGTCGACGAGTTCGGCAACCGCGTCGAGCAGGTGCTCGCAGTTGTCGAGTACGAGCAGGAGCTCCTTGGAGCCGAAGAATTCGGCGAGCGCTTCCGTGAGCGTCTTCCCGACGCGAGCCGTCACCGTGAAGACCGCGGCGACGGCTCCCGCGACGCCGTCGGGGTCGCGCACCGCCGCGAGCTCGACGAGCCACGCGCCGTCGTGGAACCGCGGGAGAACCTCGGCCGCGGCCTGGTAGGCGAGGCGGGTTTTGCCGACCCCGCCGACGCCCGTGAGCGTCACGATCCGTGCGTCCCGCAGCGCGTCGGCGACGCGGCCGAGCTCGTGTTGGCGACCGATAAACGACGTGACCTGGAGCGGGAGGTTGCCGGGGAACGCGTCGAGCGACGCCAGCGGCGGGAAGTCGGCGGGGAGGTCCGCCACGCAGACCTGGAAGACGTGCTCGGCACGCGAGAGGTCGCGGAGCCGGTGCTCGCCGAGGTCGAGCAGCGAGGTCTCCGCGGGGAGCGCGTCGCGCGCTAGGTCTGCGGTCGCCTGCGAGCACACGATCTGACCGCCGTGCGCGACCCCCATCAGCCGCGCTGCACGATTCAACGACGAACCGTAGTAGTCACCGTCACGCACCTCGGCCGCGCCGGTGTGGAGCCCCATGCGCACTCGCAGCTCGCCGGTCTCGCCCCACGCGTGCGCCGCGAGCACACGCTGGGCGGCGATCGCGGCGCGCACGCCATCATCGGCAGTGGCGAAGGCGGCGTGGAAGCCGTCACCCGTCGTCTTCACCACATGGCCGCCATGCGACTCGATGACACCCCGCAGGATCTCGTCGTGTCGCGCCAACGCCGCCTGCATCGCCGCTGGGTGCTCCTCCCACAGACGCGTCGAACCCTCCAGATCTGTGAACAGAAATGTGACCGTCCCTGACGGCAACTCAGCCATCGTTGTTCGTTTCGGCGAGGAGTCGGTCGAGTTCGGCGAGGGTGTATTCGACTATCTGTTCGTAGGACGTGGCGGTGCCTCTCGCGACTGCAGCGTGGTAGCGCTCGGGGTCGAGTCGGGCTCGGACCTGGTCGAGGGCTGCTTGTCGCTGGATGAGCAGTGCGGGGCCCACGTTGATCAGCCAGGCGAGAGGCCCATCGGTGGCGGCAGCGCCGAGCGTTGCCGCGAACTCCAATGCGTTGAGATCAGCGGCAACGCCGATACCGTGATTGAGGATCGTGGCCAACACGACTGGCTGCCCGGTGTCGTGGGCGCGGACGAGGGCTTCGCGCAGCGCCTCGATAGCTGGCGTGTGCTCGCCGCGGCGGGCACGGAGCTTGGCCAGGGACCCGAGGGCTAACAGCGCGAAGGCGGAGTCGGCAGTCGCGACCGTGCGGGCTCGGGCCACACATTCCTCGAGCGCTTGAATCGCGTCGCTGCTCTCGTCGGATCGGCGCGTCTCCCCAAAAAAGAAGAGCGCCATGATGAGCGCACTCGGATTGGCGAACGTGTGGGCACGCTGGAGGTCTTCCTCGGCAGGACCGCGGGCATCTTCGTGCTCGCCAGACAGCACGAGGACGATCTGGCCGGTGAAGTCGAGCACGAGGTGGTTGAAGTCGTTGGCGCCGATGGCATCAAGAGCCCGGTGGCCGGCGATGAGGGTCTGGAGCGCGGCCTGTTGGGCACCGGCGAGAGCGTCCCCGGTCGCGAGCGTGACGTACGCCAATGCGGGTGAGGGCGTGTCGGGGGGAAGCCCGTCGCGTAGGGCCGCAGCAGCGCGGGAGCGAAGGAGATCGTGCTTGCCGTCGTTGCGCGCCTTGGCCGCCGCGACAGCGAGCACGGCGCAGCGTCGGCCGGGCGTCGTTGCCTCGACGCGTCCGAGGGCTGTTTCGGCCCATTCACCCACGCCGATCTTGGGGCGATTCATTGATTGGCTGGCGAGCGCGGCAATGATCCGCAGACCGAACTCGGCGTCAGTTGGGGCTTCGGCGTCGAGCGCCCAGGCAACCGCGGCTCGGAGGTTGTCGAGCTCGGTGTCGAGACGCCCGACCCAGACGCCCTCGGCTGGTCCCTCTAAGGCGGGCCCGGCCGCTTCGGCGAAGGTGGCGTAGTGCTCGGCGTGGCGGCGGCGATGTTCCTCGGTGTGGCCGGTGTCGTCGAGGCGTTCGAGCGCATACTGACGAAGCGTCTCGAGGAGACGAAAGCGCGTGCTGGCCTGCAGGCGGTCGTCGACGACGATCATCGACTTGGCGGCCAGGTCATCGAGGGCGTCGCGGACATCCCACGCGGTGAACTCGTCGTCTCCCGCGACGGCGGTGGCGGCGTCGGTGTCGAAGCTGCCCGCGAAGACGCCCAAGCGATCAAAGATGACGCGCTCGCGTTGGTTGAGCAGCGCGTAGGACCACTCGACGGTGGCCCGCAACGTGTGGTGACGCTCGACCCCACGGCGCCGTCCGCCGGTGAGGAGCCGGAACCGCTCGTCGAGCAGCCCTGCGATCTCGCCGGGACCCATGCTGGTGACCCGGGCTGCCGCGAGCTCGATCGCCAGCGGGATCGCGTCGAGGCGTCGACAGATCTCCACGATCGGCTCGACGTTCGACGCGTCAAGCTGCACACTCGACCGAGCCGCATGAGCGCGATCCATGAACAGCTGCACCGCTTCACACGCCGCGATCGCCTCCAGGCTCGACTCCGACGCGGACGCGACGCTCAGCGACGGCACCCCCAACAGCCGCTCGCCGTTCACGCCGAGCGGCTCCCGGCTAGTCGCCAGCACCCGCACCCCCGGGGCCGCCCGCAGGATCGCCTCGGCCATCCCGGCGGCGGCGTCGAGGAGATGCTCACAGTTGTCCAAGATGATCAACGCCTGCTTCGCCGAGAGGTAGTCACACACGCTCTCGGTCAGTGACCGCCCCGGCCGGGGCTGCGCCCCCAACGCGGCGACGATCACCTGGGCTAACAGGTCGGCGTCGTTGGTTACGGCCAACTCGCACAACCACACACCATCGCCGAAACGGGGCTGAATCTCCGCCGCGACCTGCAACGCCAGCCGGGTCTTGCCCACACCCCCGACCCCGGTCAACGTCACCAGGCGCGACTCAGTGAGTGCCTTCGCCACCCCCGCTACGTCGTCATCGCGGCCTACGAACGACGTCAACTGCACTGGCAGATTCCCCGGGAACGTATCCAAGGACCGCAGCGGCGGGAACAGCTCCTCCGCCCCCAGCGCCCGCGCCTCAAAGACACGCTCCGGCCGCAACAAGTCCCGCAGCCGATGCTCGCCAAGGTCCACCAACTCCACTCCCGCTGGCAACGCGTCGCGAGCGAGGTCGGCGGTTGCCTGCGAACACACGACCTGACCGCCATGGGCGAGGTCTATCAGCCGTGCCGCCCGATTCACCGCGGAGCCGTAGTAGTCGCCGTCGCGTAACTCCGCCACTCCGGTGTGCAAGCCCACGCGCACCCGCAAGGGCTCGCTCACCGGCCACGCCTCGGACCCATCGCCAACTCACACGCGATCGCGGCGCGCACCGCCGCATCCGCCGTCACGAACACCGCATGGATCCCATCACCCCGACCCTTGACGACCACCCCGCCCTGCGACTCGACCGCGTCGCGCAAGATCCCGTCGTGGCGTGCCAGCGCGTTGCGCATCGCGTCCGGCTCGAGGTCCCACAAGCGCGTCGACACCTCAACATCGGTGAACAAGAACGTGACCGTCCCCGACGGCAACTCCGCCACCCCGGCCCCCTGGCTCGCCTGGCACCCGACATCCAAGTAAACCAGGCATACGGGACGAGCGTCACCCTGTCCGCGCCTCGCACAGAGCACCGGCTCCAGAATCTCACGGCCGAGCGCGGAACAGGCGATCTGAGCGGGCTTCGCGCTTGTCGGTGACCTTTCGCGCGCGGTGCCTCCCCGACTGACTGGTTACCTCCGCTCCGAGACGGGGTGACCGACGCGTCGGCAGGTAACCACGAATGTCGAGTTCAGATCGTGGATCCGGGCTATAGCTCCGCGCGTGCGTGCTTTGACCACATGGGTCAAGGTTCCAAACACGCACGGGCACTCCGTGTCGTCCTCGAGTCGAGCGGCACACTGAGGTGCCGATCGGGGCGGCCTGCGGTGGCGGTCCGGCGTCGTTCCGTGCGCGCGCTACGCCAACTAGGTGAGCTGCTCGGCACTGGTGGCGAGGTAAACGTCGACCTGGGCGCGGGCGTACGCGCACGCTTCGTCCTCGGTCATCGCCGCGCCCTGGGCGCGTAGCTCGCGCAGCCGTTGCTCGCCAAGCGCTTCGACTAGGAGCCGCGTGGCATCGCGTCGCGTCCCGGTGACGAAAGCGTCGAGGAGATCGGGCTGCGCGGCGGGTCCGTTCTCCGAGGAGGCGTCGACGGCGGCGACGATGCGACGCGTCTGGGCAGTGGCCGCGCCCTGGAGTATGGCGGCGGTTTCGGGTCGCGGTTCAGCGAGGCCGCGCGCTGACAGGTTCAGCAATCCGGCGAGGACCAGAGGCCCGTTCCCGCCGGATCGGAGCTGGTGGTGCAGCGCCCGACTCGTGGCGCGGAGTGTGGTCGGCCATGCTGCGAGTCGGGCGGCGCCGATGACGGAGAAGAGGAGCTCGTTGGCGTTCTCGTAGCCGAGCGTCGCGGCCGACTCGAGGGCTTCGTCCAACAGGCCACGGGCCCGGTGCGGGTCGTCGGGGGCCAGGGTCAGGGCGAGGGCGAGCAGGTTGACGGCGATGGCGTAGGGCATGCCGGTCTGGCGGCCAAGCGCGAGACCTTCGGTCGCCAGCAGCAGCGCTGCCGGCGGGTCGAACCATGCGACGTTCATCGCGGCGGTACCGAGGTAAGTCGCGGTTATCCCTGGGAGGTCGTCGGCGCGGGCGTGGCGGGACGCGTCCAGGAAATGTTCGACTGACTCGCGCTGCGCACGTGCATCCATGGCCACAAGGGCGCGAAGCTCGGATGCGAGCATGGCGAGATGCGAGTCCGGGGTGGGGCCGAGGCGCTGTTGGGCGGCGAGGGCTTGGTCGCAGCGCTCCAACGCGAGGGGGTCGTTGCCCCGCATGTACGCCTGGACTCCGGCGAGCATGAGCGCGACCGCGGAAGCGGGATGGCCAGTCGCGCCAGCCAGCGCGAGGACCGCCTCGGGGTCGAAGACCACCGGCTCGTCAACCTGAAGCCAAAGGTCGGGGAGATTGCAACACAGTCTCAGGGCGCGCTCGACGTCGTGGGTGTCGAGCGCGAACGCCATCGCCGCTTGCAGGTTGTCATGGTCGCGTGCGAGACGAACACCCCACTCGACCTGACCTGCCCCATAACTGTGACCGCGCACGACCCCGGCGAACTCGGTGTAGTAGTCGCAGTGACAGGTCCGCAACGTGTCGGTGTCGCCGGTTTCGGCGAGGCGTTCCTCGCCGTACTGGCGGATCGTCTCCAACAACCGGTACCGCGTATCAGAACCGGTGTCATCGGCGACAACGAGGTGGCGAGCAACCAGATTCGCGAGCAACTCGAACACCTCGTCGACATCAATCGGATCACCCGCACAGACGGCCTCGGCAGCTTCGAGGCTGCAACCCCCCGCGAACACCGACAGACGCTCCAAGAGCCGCTGTTCCGGCTCGGTCAGCAGGTCGTAGGACCAGTCGATGGTCGCCCGCAACGTCTGATGGCGTTCGATCGCGTCGCGATCGCCACCGGTGAGGAGCCGGAAGCGTCGATCCAGCCGCTTGGCCAACTCTGTGGGGTTCATCGCGGTGATGCGCGCCGCCGCGAGCTCGATCGCCAACGGGACGCCATCGAGGCGTCGACACACCTGGGCGACGCCGTCCGCGTTGGTGGCGTCGATGACAAAGCCGGGCTTGACTCCCTGGGCTCGGTCCACGAACAGCCGCACCGCCTCACAGGCACCTAGCTGGTCAAGATCGAACCTGTCGTCGGGCACCTCAAGGGAAGGAACCGGCCAGACCTGTTCACCCCGGACGCTCAACCCCTCGCGGCTGGTGGCCAACACCCGCACCCGCGGACACGCCGCCTCGATCGCCCGGACCAACGCTACGACCGGACGCAACACATGCTCGCAGTTGTCTAACACCACCAGCAGCTCCTGGTCCCGTAGATACGCGACCAGCGACTCCTCAACCGTCAGGCCGGGGCGCGCGGTCACCCGGAACACGCCCGCCACCGCATCCGCCACCACCGCGCTATCGCGCACCGAAGCCAACTCACATAACCACGCCCCATCGGGAAACCGGGGCAGGACCTCCGCGGCGGCCTGCAACGCCAAACGGGTCTTGCCGACACCGCCCACGCCAGTGAGGGTCACCAACCGCTTCTCGCGCAGCACCTCCCCGATCTCCGCCACATCACGCTCGCGACCTACGAACGAGCTCAACTGCGCGGGGAGGTTGCTCGGAAACGCCTCCAACGACCGCAACGGCGCGAACGTCTCGGTCAAGCCGGGCGCGTTCACCTGAAACACCCGCTCCGGACGAGACAAGTCCCGCAGCCGATGCTCGCCCAGATCGACCAGCACCACCCCTTCCACCAGCAAGTCGCGGGCGAGATCCGCGGTGGCTTGCGAACAGACGATCTGACCGCCATGCGCCACCGCCATCAACCGAGCCGCCCGATTCAACGCCGATCCGTAATAGTCACCGTCACGCGCACGCGCCTCGCCCGTATGCACACCCATCCGGACCCGCACCGTCACGCCCCCAACCGGCGGCTCACCGGCGAGCGCCTGCTGCGCCGACAACGCCGCATCCAACCCATCACGAGCACTACCGAACGCGGCGTGGAACCCGTCCCCCGTGGTCTTCACCACATGCCCGCCATGCGACTCGATCGCCCCCCGCACAATCACGTCGTGACGGGCCAACACGTCATGCATCACATCGGGATGGTCCTCCCACAAGCGCGTCGAACCCTCCACATCGGTGAACAAGAACGTCACCGTCCCCGAAGGCAACCCAGCCATCCCAACCCCTTCTCGGCGCCCTCCCGCCAGCCAAGTAAACCAGCCAAATCGGACGGCCGTCACCTGCCCGCTGAGGCGCCCATAACGACAGCGGCGCGGAGCGGTTCGGGCCGTACCGATCCGGCGATCTGAGCGGGCCTCGCGCTCGTCGGTGACCTTTCGCGCGCGGTGCCTCACCACCGCGCATGTTCCCAAACGCCCGGACGCGATGCCTGTCCCTCCGCGTGCGCCACACAGGCCGAGCGTTATCACGCATACGGGAGGGGGTCTACGAATTCCTCAGGGCCTGCCGAACCGGCGCGCAGTGTGTCTGAGCCTCCTGCCCGAATTATCGCCACGGACCTTCCGCGGACTCGGCGCCCCCAACGCCAGCGCACACGCGCATCCGCGCCCGAAGGGCCGCCAACCTGCAGTTGTGTTCAGCGGACGACGGGACTCGACCCCGCGGACCCCAACTTGGTGATGCGGTGGTCTTCAGGATCGACCGGTGCGTCTAGCCCAAGCTTCGATCTCCGGACGGAGCCACAACCGGACTCTCCCTTTCCCGAGATCGACGACCGGCCGGGGCATGTCGGGGTAGCGCCTGAGGTAGGTGGTGACGCTCTCGCGGTGCGCGAGACCGAGGATCTCCGCGACCTCCAGGGAATCGATCAGGTCCTCGCTGTTGATCCGCGGATTCATGGCAGGCGAGAGTCTAACGATCTCGCCAAGTGGTGTCCCGGCGGATAGACTAACGATCTAGACACTACAGAACGGCCCCGGCGGCGCGCCAAACACCCCGGGGCCTGGCCGGAACCTACGGAGAGGTACCGACGTGGCGGATCATACGCACGGCGTGTCTGGCGACGATCTCGTAGTCTTGGATGAGTGGCAGGTCCGCGTCTGGGTAACTCGCGGACTGCCGGATCGTGAGGCGGAGCGGCTTCGCGACGACGTCGATGCTGATCTGAGGCCGTGGGCGGCGGGGCTGGGCGATCGCGTTTCGAGTTGCTCCGCGTTTCGGGTTGATGTCGACCAGTAGCCGCACGGTTCTTCTCGAACGGGGGACCGCAGCGCGAACTCCTCCATCTCGGGATTGGAGCTCGCTTGGGGTCGCGCTCCAGGAGGGTTTCGGGGCCCAAGGGCTCACCGTGCAGAGTTGTCGGCGACTACTCGAGGTCGCGTTGCGGTTCGTGGGCTTCGTCGAACACACGATCGGCGGTGAGCTCAACGACGTCTGCAAAGACGACGTCATGGCGTTTCTGGGTGCTGCATCCGCGGCGACTGGGGCCAAGCCCAGCGTCGCGACCCAGCATCTACGTCGCTCCGGCGTGCGTCTGTTGTTCCGGGTACTACGGCGGGCGGGAATCGTGGATCGCGACCCGACCATCGACATCGTCTTGGCAGCCCGCTCGTCGATGGCAGCGCGTCCACTGACTGACGCCGAGATCGCGCTCGGCCGGAGTTTCGCATTGCACACGTTGACGGCGACCCGTCAGCCGGCGGCGTGGGCACTCGCGGAGGCGTCGGCAAGGACGTCGGAAATCCACTCGATCGGAATCCGAGACGTGGACCTCGACGCGGGCCGACTTTGGATACCCGGGAGCACCAAGACCAAGCCGCGCTTCGGCGAGTTGACTGAGTGGGGCGTTCGGCAGCTGGATCGTCGAATCAGGGCGCTCGGCGCGCAGGACGCGCCGGCGACGCCACTTGTGTACGAGGGCGCGGGTTCGGCGGAGAGCCGTCAAGCATCGTCATGCGCGGCGATCGCCGAGACGCTCCGGCGCTCCGGCTTGAACACCGAGCCCGACGTTCGACCTGTTTCGGTCGCGGCATGGGCCGGCCGACGAGCGTACGACGCCAGCGGTCGCATCGAAGACGCCGCTCGGGTACTCGGCGTTCGGAGCCTCGATCGGGCGGCGCGGCTCATCGAGTGGAACTGGACAGACCCACCGGAGCGGTCGTGACTCGTCGTCGCCATGACGGGGTCTCCGCGCTCGAACGCGTCGAGGCCCTGCTCGCCAACCCCGCGCTCTACCGACTCGCCGAACTCGTACCTGACGCGGACACGAGCCAGGGCGGCCGGCCACGCGACTATCCGACCTTCATGTGGCTGCTCTACGAAGCCCTCGTCACCGTCTACGGCAGCGCCCGACGCGTCGAAGCCGAACTCGCCCACCCCATCGTCTGGAACCTCATCCGCATCACCATCCGAGAACGCTTCCCCCTCGACAAGGAACTCGAACTGCCCATACGTCCGATGCGCCGCCACCACTACCTCTACGCACGCAACCGCTACCTCACCGACCCCGAGGTCCTCACCGCGCTCGGCGCGCTCCACCGAGAACTCGCCGCCACCCAAGCCCGCGAACTCGGCCTCCTCGACCCCGACGGACCCGGCTCCTGGACCCACCCCCACCTGTCGCGCATGCTCCACGCCGACGGGAAAGTCATGACCCCACTCGTCCGAGCCCAGCCGGGTAACCGCCGGCTCGACCGCGCCACCGGCGAACTCGTGTCGACCCGCTTCGAACCTGACGCCGCGCTGCACTTCGAAGGCGACGGCACCGCAGCATGGGGCACCAAATTCGTCCTCGTCGCCGCCCGCACCCAAGACGTGCACGGCCGGATCATCCTCGACGTCGACTGGGTCCCCACCCCTGGCGGCGAAGCCCGCACCGCCCTCGACTGCTTCACCCGCCTAGCCCCCAACATTCCCGGCGCGCAAGGTGTGATCTACGACACCGCGCTGCGCGGCATCCACCACCAACATCTCATGCGCGACCTCGGCTGGCTCACCATGAACCGCGTCACCGCCGCCAAAGCCGCCACCACTAGACCCCGCCGGCGCGGCGGACAACGCGTCGAAAAGACTGTCCACCTTGAACACAAGACCATCACCCTCAAAGACGGCACCACCCGAACCCTGCAGCTGTACGCGCACGGCGGCACGCTCGGCGTCGCGGAGCTCACCGACACCGGCGACCCCACCTTCGAGCCTCTCGTCCGGCTCCGCACGCATCGCAACCGAGACAAGAACGGGAAGTACCGCTGGTACAACGACTACCAACTCCCCGAACGCTACGAACACCGGACCATCACCGTCCGCCTCCACGGCAACGACGACGACGCGGCGCCCAAACTCAACCGGACCGAGAACCTCCGACCCATCCCGCCCGGCGACCCCGACTTCGAACGGCTCTTCCCCCGCCGCAACGACGCCGAATCCATCAACCGCTACCTCGACGACACCCTCTGACTCGGACGCGCCCACAGCATCGGCCACGCCCGCCAACACCTGAACCTGCTCGGCTTCGCGCTCACCATCAACTCCCTCGCCCTCCACCGCCACCACCGAGAACCCCACGAGGCGCTCGCCGCGTAAGCACCCGGGCGTTCCTGGCCCGTTCGCAGGCACCGCGCCGCCCAATCCTGGATATTCGCCCTACACGGGATTAACAGCCCAAACCCCACATCCGGCCGGTGGCCACCCAGCCTTTACCGGATTCCATTTACTCCACCTATTGCCGCCCACCCTTTATTGGGGCTGCATTTACTGGATCTATCCCTTCCCAGCCCGGCAGACTCCGGTTTTCTCCCAGGTATTCTCCAACCCCCGCCCCCGTAGCTCAGGGGATAGAGCATCGGTTTCCTAAACCGTGTGCCCAGGTTCGAATCCTGGCGGGGGCGCCCACGAAGTTCCTGGTCTGGCCTCATGAGACCGCGAGGCTGGTGTGATCCGACCCCGAGTGGTGTGGAACCGGGCCGGCCCGGTGATCGACCTCTGGCATCGCCGGCCGTGGCGGCGGTGACCAATCATGCACTTCGCGGATCCGGCGGACCCGGAGGTCTTTGCGCGATCCGCGGGTGACCTCGAGAGTCGCATGCGCGCGATCGAAAGCTTTCGCGACTTCGAGGTCGTCCAGACGTCGGAGCGTGAGGTCATCCTGCTCATCTTCGGTGACACGACCGACGCGCTCGACCGGATCGCCAGCGAAGTGGGCTCACCTCGGCTGCGGGAGAACGTCGTTCTCCTCCTCGACGCGCCGCCGCGGCGGTACGTCGGAGAGCCGATCGCGGCGTCACCGGACCTCGCTGGGGACCTTCCCGGGCGCGTAGGTTGAAGTATGACGAAGCCGGGTGAGGCGGGAGCCATGTCGATCGGCCAGATCGTCGTCGGTGTCGACAGCAGCGAGGGAGCGCGGCGGGCCGCCGCATGGAGTGCCGCGTTGGCCGGGAAGCTCGGTGCGCACGTCACCGCCGTGCACGTCGTCTCTCAGACCTGGCTCGTCGAGCTCGGTGCGCTGCAGGTCGACACCGACGAGCTCGTCCGCCAGGCACGGGTGGAGCTCACGGGAACGTGGACGGCTCCGTTCCGAGACGCAGACCTCCACTACACGGTCGAGCTCGCCCAGGGAGACCCGGCCACCGAGCTGCTCCGCGTCGCCGCCGAGCGCAACGCGGACCTCATCGTCATCGGCGGGACGCACCACAGCGGCTTCCGCGACGCGCTGCTCGGCGGCACCGCACACCGCGTCGTGAACCGAGGCGCGATCCCGGTCGCCGTGATCCCCGTGGAACCGGGCGACGAGGCCAAGAAGCGGGGCGTGCCCATCCCGGGCTGACGCCATCGTGGCGCGGCCGTCGCCCACGGCTCACTCGCGGTCGGACTCGGCGCCCGCGAGCGACCGGCGGAGCGACCGGTAGACCGCCTCGGGGGTCAGGACGCCGAGGAAGCGCTCGCCGTCGAGCACCGCGACCCACCCGGCCTTGGTCAGCAGCGTCATCGCCAGGGCGTCCTGCAGCCGGCCGTCGCTCGGCACCCAGGCCTCGATGCGTTCGACGTGGTCACGGACGGGACCGTCGCTCACGGCCCGGTCGACCCGTACCGACCCCCGCAGCACCCCGTTCAGGTCCACGACCGCGACCCAGCTCATGGAGCTGCGCCTCATGGCGTCGCGCGCGTCGGCCAGCGTGGCGTCGGGCGTGACGGTGGGCGGGTGTTCGAGCAGGTCGAGATCGATGGGCGTCACCCGCAGCCGCTTGAGCCCGCGGTCGGCGCCGACGAAGTCGGCGACCATCGGCGACGCCGGATGCCCGAGCACCTCCGACGGCGTGTCGTACTGCTCGAGGACGCCGCCGACGTCGAGGATCGCGATGCGGTCACCCATCTTCACCGCCTCCTCGATGTCGTGGGTGACGAACACGACCGTCTTGCGCACCTCCTCCTGCAGCCGGAGGAACTCGTCCTGGAGCCGCACGCGCGTGACGGGGTCGATGGCGCCGAACGGCTCGTCCATCAGGAGGACCGACGGGTCGGCGGCCAACGCGCGCGCCACACCGACTCGTTGCCGCTGACCCCCCGAGAGCTGCTCGGGGTATCGGTCGCGGTAGGTGCCCGGGTCGAGCCCGACGAGGTCGAGCAGCTCGTCCACCCGCGCCGCGACGCGTTCCTTGCGCCAGCCGAGCAGGTGAGGGACGGTCGCCACGTTGGTCCCGATCGTCTGGTGCGGGAACAGGCCCACCTGCTGGATCACGTACCCGATCCGACGGCGCAGCTGCACCGCGTCGGCGTGGGTCACGTCCTGGCCGTCGAGGAAGATCCGCCCGCTCGTGGGCTCCACGAGGCGGTTGATCATCCGGAGCGTCGTCGTCTTCCCGCATCCCGAGGGCCCGACGAGCACGCAGGTCGCTCCCGCCGGCACGCCGAGCGACAGGCTGCGGACGGCGAGCGTGCCGTTCGGGAAGCGCTTGCTCACCGCGTCGAGGCGGATCATGGCGTCGACGGATTCGGCTCCGATCGACGCACGATAGGCCCGAAGTCCGTGTGGGTAGCATCCCGACGTGCCCGGCAGCCTCCTCGCGGTGGAGGACATCGGCTCGAAGTGGCTCTACTGGCCGTGGGTGTCGGAACATCTCGACGAGATCCGCGGCCGGCTCGTCGAGCACGTCGAGCTCACCGGGCTCGCCCTGTTGTTCGGCCTCCTGATCGCGATCCCACTGGCGCTGCTCGCCGCCCGCTACCGGCGCATCTACGCGCCCACGCTCGCGGTCACAGGCGTGATGTACACCATCCCGTCGCTCGCGCTCTTCGCCCTGCTGCTGCCGCTGACCGGGCTCTCGCGCTGGACCGCGATCATTCCTCTCACCGCGTACACGTTGCTGATCCTCGTGCGCAACACGGTCACCGGGCTCGACGCGGTGCCCGAGGAGGTGAAGGACGCCGCCGCGGGCATGGGCTATTCACGTACGCGCCAGCTCCTCCGCGTCGAGTTGCCCATCGCGATGCCGACGATCGTGGTCGGTATCCGTATCGCGGCGGTCACGACCATCGGTCTCGTCACGGTGACCGCGCTGATCGGACAGGGCGGGCTGGGCCAGCTGCTCCTCGACGGCTTCGCGCGCGACTTCCGCACGCCGCTCACGGTCGGGATCGTGCTCTCGTTGGCGCTCGCGGTCGCGGTGGACCTCGTGCTCGTGGGCGCGCTCCGCGTCGCGACCCCCTGGCGCCGGGCCGACCGCCGTGGAAAGGAGGGCTGACCCGTGTTCGACTTCCTCGGCAACGTGGTCTCGTTCCTCACCGACGGCTCACACTGGCACGGCGCCGAGGGCATCCCGACGCTGTTCTGGCAGCACCTGCAGCTGACGTTCGTGTCGGTGGCCGCTGCGGCCGCGGTCGCGCTCCCTATCGGAGTGCTCCTGGGCCACGTGCACCGCGGCGGAGTGCTCGCGATCAATGTGGCCAACATCGGCCGCGCCCTGCCCGCGCTCGCGCTGTTGATCCTCGCGGTCCAGTGGTTCGGCATCGGCGAGCCGACCGGGCTGCTTTCGCCGGTGGAGTCGATCCCCGCGTTCGTCGCGATGTTCGCGCTCGCGCTGCCTCCCATGCTCGCCAACGCGTACGTCGGTGTCACCACCGTGGACGCGGAGGTTGTCGACGCCGCGCGCGGGATGGGGATGAACGGGAATCAGGTGCTGCGGCGCGTCGAGCTGCCGATGGCCACGCCGTTGATCATGGCGGGGGTACGCACCGCCGCGGTCGCGGTGGTGGCCACCGCGACGCTCGCCGCGTACGTCGACGCGGGCGGGCTCGGCCGCTACATCGTCGACGGGTTCGCGGTGCAGGACAACGTGAAGGTGTTCGCCGGCGGACTGCTCGTCGCGCTGCTGGCGATCACGGTGGAGGTCACGCTGGCGCTCGTGCAGCGGGTCATCACGTCGCCCGGTCTGCGTCCCCGACGCGCCGAGCGCGGCCGCACCTCCGCCGGCCTCGCGGACAGCATCGCCACCGGCCTGGAGGCCGCGTGACCGATGGATGACTGCACGCAAATATGAGTACTTGGTAAGGTTTCCGTTCACGAACCGTTTCCGGACGCGTGCACGCGCGCGCAGGCCGTGCCCGAGGGCGAGGAGCGAGGAGCGAGGAGCGAGGATGAGCGAGCAGAAGAGCTGCACCCGACTGCGGAAGCGCCTGGGCGGATCCCTGGTTGCGGTTCTGGGCGCACTGGCGGTGCTGGGCCTCGGCGCCGCGCCCGGCGGCGCCGCCACGTCGCTCACCATCGGCGCCAAGAACTTCTCCGGGGCGCAGGCGGTGTCCCAGGCCTACGCGCAGGCGCTGCAGGCGAAGGGCGACGACATCACGTTCAAGGACAACATCGGCCCCACCGAGGTGGTCTTCCCCGCGCTCAAGAACGGCGACCTCGATGCGTACGCCGACTACCAGGGCACGCTGCTCACCTACCTCGGCGGCACGCCGTCGGGCAGCTCCGCCGACACCTACAAGGCGTTGCAGGCAAAGCTCGCGGGCACCGGGATCGTGGCGAGCAAGCCCGCGCCCGCGGTCGACGTGAACGGCTTCTACGTCACCAAGCAGACGGCGAAGAAGTACAACCTCACCAAGGTCTCCGACCTCACGAAGGTGGCGCCGAAGCTCACCTTCGGCGGTCCGGCCGAGTGCGAGCAGCGGCCGCTCTGCCTCGGCGACACGTCGCAGAAGCTCTACGACTTGAAGTTCAAGGACGTGCGCAAGCTCGACCCGGGTGGTCCGATCACGGTCCAGGCGCTCGAGAACGGCGACATCGACGTGGCGCTCCTCTTCACCGGGAGCAGCGTGATCCCGAAGGACGCGGTGCTGCTCGTCGACGACAAGCACCTCCAGCCCGCCGACAGCCCCGTGCTGCTCATCCGGAAGGGCAAGGCGACACCGGCGACGTTGAAGGTCGCCGATGCGGTGTCGGCGAAGCTGACCACTGCCGCGTACAACAAGATGTCCCTCGACATCAGCGACAAGAAGGAAGATCCCTCCGACGCGGCGAAGGCCTTCCTGAAGCAGGCCAAGCTCGGCTAACGGGACGCCACGCCGACGCGGCGCGACACGCCGGCGGCCTAGGGTGCGGCCCCATGGACGTGTTCGAAGCCATGGGGACGTCGGTCTCGATGCGCTGGCTGAAGCCCGACCCGGTTCCCGACGAGCTCGTCGACCGGGTTCTCTGGGCTGCCACGCGCGCGTCGAACCCGGGGAACACGCAGCCGTGGGACTTCGTCGTCGTGCGCGACGAGGCAACGCGGCGCGACGTGGCCGAGATCGTCACCGGCCGATTCAGCGGCCTCGGCCGGCGGGCGGAAGGCGGCCCGCAGGAGGACGCGACGCAGCGCCGCATGCTCGACGGCGTGCGCTATCTCGTCGAGCACTTCGGCGAGGCGCCGGTGCTCATCTTCGTGTGCGGCAACAACGTGTATCCCCCGAACGCGCCGCAGCTCCCGATGATGTACTCGGCCGCGTTCGGGGCCGCCCAGAACCTGCTCGTCGCGGCACGCGCGCTCGGGCTGGGGGCCACGTACACCACCTTCCACCTCGCGGATCCCGGCGGCATCAAGGAGCGGCTCGGGATGCCGGACGAGACCGAGATCTGCGTGACCATGCCGCTGGGCTGGCCCGGGCGCCGCTTCGGCCCGCTCACCCGCCGCCCCGTCGACGAGGTCGTCCACTACGACCACTGGTGACCCGTGCCGGCCTCGACGCGCAGACCGAGTGCGACGCGGCGAGGCCGAACGCCGGGCTACGCGGCGTAGGTGCGGAGCACGCGCAGCGCGGTCGCGCCGTACGGACCACGAGCGACGAGCGCGGAGTCGGCCGCGGCCAGCCGCTGCGCGGCGACGCGACAGAAGTGCCCGGCGGGCCCGGTGATCACCGACTCGGCATCGGGATCGCCGTAGACCCACGCTTTCCCGTCGGGCGCGACCAGCTCGCAGAACACCGCGCGCGGCTCTTCCCCCGTGACCGAGAACGCGTACGGGAGCGACCGGTGCGCGAGCCAGGCGACGTGACGCAGCCGGTCGGTGTCGGGGAACGCGGCCCCGAGCGGCTCGGCGATGTCGAGGCCATGGGTCCAATGCTCGGCGAGACGCGTGGTGGCGAGCGTCGACGGCGTCAGCGGCGTGCCGACCCAGGGCAGCCGGGTGTTCGGGTCGGCGGCCCGCAGCGCGTCGGCTGCGGCGCGACGCGCGGTACGCCACCGTTCGAAGACGACCGCGCCCGGCGCGCGCTCCGCACGGACGCGCGAGTCCATGATCTCGTCCACCGACGCGCCCTCGATCGCGAGGCCGCGGCCGCCGGCTCCGTCGCCCGGCGCCGCGGTGGCGACCACCGCCTCCTCGCTCTGGGCGAGGTGCAGCACGACATCGGCGATCGCCCACCCGACGGCCGCCGACGGCCGCGCCCACCCCTCGGCGTCGAGGCCTTCGAGGATTCCTTCGAGACGATCCTGCTCCGCGACCAGGTCGTCGACGACGTCCATCAGGCGCGGCGCGTCACCCGCGGGAGGCGGCGAAGCGGTCCATCTGCTCGACGTGCTCCTTGATCTCGGGGTCGCTGTCGATGAGCCACTGGAACTGCTCGCGCGCGGCGTGGCGTTTCGCCGGCAGGTACTCCCTCGGGAACAGGCCCTCGTGCGGCTCGTAGCGGCCCAGCAACGTGTTGGCGATGACGTCGAGGTGCACCTCGTCGGGACCGTCCATCATCGACATCTGCGGCGCGCTCGCCCACATGCCCTGCAAGGGCGTGAGATCGGTCGTGCCGAGCGCACCGTGGATGTGGTGTGCCTTGTACACGACGTCCTTGAGCACGCGGGCGGCCTGGATCTTGCACGCGCCGATGTCGGCGCGCGTCTCACGTGTGTCGGTGTTGTCGATCTTCCATGCGGTCTGGAGCACGAGGAGGCGGAGCATCTCGACCTGCATGTACGCGTCGGCAATGGCGTGCTTCACGCTCTGGTGCTCGGAGATGAGCTTGCCGCGGGAGTAGCGCGAGATGGCGCGCTCGCACATCATGTCGAGCGCGAGCTTCACCTGGGCTACGGAGCGCATCGCGTGGTGGATCCGGCCACCCCCGAGCCGGAACTGCGCAACCGCGTGCGCGCCGCCCTCGGGACCGAGCAGGTTGCCGAGCGGCACCCGCACGTTGTTGTAGCGGATGTGCGCGTGGATCCCTGCCCCCTCGAGGAATTCGAGGCCGGGTGTTCCCTGCTCCACGATGAACATCCCGTTGTTGCACATCACGATGATGATGTCGGCGGTCCTGCCGAAGCTCGAGAACCACTTCTCGCCGTTGATCACCCATTCGTCGCCGTCCCGCTCGGCGTGGGTCTGGAAGTTGCGCGTGTCCGCTCCGCCCTGCGGTTCGGTCATCGAGTAGCAGGAGCGCATCTCCTGGTTGAAGAGCGGCTCGAGGTACTTCTTCTTCTGCTCCGGCGTGCCGAACTTGGCGAGGATGTCCATGTTCCCGGTGTCGGGTGCCTGGCAGCCGAAGATCGCGGGCGCAGCGGGGTAGCGGCCGAGGATCTCGTTGACCAACGCGAGCTTGAGCTGGCCGAACCCGGGACCTCCGATCTCCTTGTCGAGGAAGATCCCCCACAGGCCGCGGTCCTTCACCTGCTGTTTGAGCCCGTCGAGGTGGTCCTTCAGCCCCGCCGGCAGGTGGCTCCGGCTCCAGATCGCGTACGGGAATGCGAGCACGAAGGGCTCGATCTCGGTGCGGCAGAACTGCTCGATCCAGTCGAGCTGCTCCTGCCACTCGGACTCGGTGGAGAAGTCCCAGGCCATGCTCTCCCCTTCCGGGAACGGCGTCGAGCCGCGTGCTTCTCCTGCCGTTCTAACAAAGGCTCCCGCGGCGCACCAGACGCGGTCGGCCATCGGGCCGCGGCCAGGAGGGTCAGACGTACTGCAGGAGTTGGAGCGCGAGGCCGGCCATCTCCGCGGGGTCGAACCGTGTGATGCGGGTTCCCGGCAGCACGCCCGGAGCGGGGTCCGTGACCGTGAACCCACGTTCGCGCGCGAGGTCGGCGCACGCGTCGACGTCGGCGACCTCGCACGCCATCGACGGCAGCAGCCCGGCCGGTAGCGTCGTGGCCCCCGAGGGCTTCAACAGCTCGACCATCACCGAGCCGACCTTCATCTGGCGGATCACGAACGTGGGCGCCTCGATCTCGGCGTGCATCGGCACTCCGAGCACGTCGGTCCAGTACCGCGTCGACGCCTCGAAGTCGGCGGGCACGATCGCGAGGTGGTCGAGGTGCTCGAGCGGGAAGCCGTGGACGACGCTCGTCATCTCGGGCTGCACCGCGATGACCGCCGGCGGGTACTCGAGCAACAGGATCGGGCACCCGATGGCGGCGGTGTCGTGGGGCCGGAACGTTATGATCGCCTCGTCGTCGAGCACTCGCACCTCGCTCTCGGTGTAGCCACCCCGTGCACCGAACACCTCGCGCGCGGGATCGAGGCTCTCCACCGGAAACCCGATGAAGTAGGCGCCACCTCCGGCGTCCACCAGGCGTAGGAGATCCGACTGAGCCGGATCGGCCTCGACGCGCGCGCGGTCACGCACCCTGATCCACTCCACCGCGCAGAACTGCTCCGGCCCCCCGAAATTGAAGAAGCAGTTGTCGTTCGCGGTGTCGCCGGCCGGGCCGGGAGGGTTCGCGACGATGCCGAGCCGCGTCAGCGCTTTGTAGGCGGGCTCGAGATCGGTGGCCGCCATGACGAAGTGGTCGATCCGGTCCAGGTGCAGCTCGGCCATGCGCGGCGCTCCTCCGTCGGACGCACCCCGACCGCGTCCCGGTCGGGCTCGCGCCGAAGCTAGGCAGCGCCCGGGGCGGGCGTCAATCGTGACGGGTCGCCCTACGCGGCCGGCCCTCGCGCGACCAGCGTGGCGTCCCAGCCGCCCGATCGCGCCGCGGTCGCATACACGCTCTCGAAGAACTCCCGCACGAGCGCACCGGGATCGGCGGTGCCGCGCACGTCGTCGTAGTCGAGGATGTGCTCGCCGAGGTCGGTGTCCCAGTACGCGGCCGGAGGTTGCACGCCGGCCTGCTCGACGTCGGGGGGCTTCGGGTACGCATAGGCGTAGAAGGCCGGGCGCGGGAAGCGATCGCTGCCCGGCCACCATCCCGCGCTCATCTGCTCGAGGTCGTAGGTCCCGCGCAGCAGGAAGTCGGCGCCGGGCGGCGGCTGGCAAGGTGCCCCGGAGAACCGGGTGACCGCGAGGTCCATGCTCCCCCAGAAGAAGTGCACGGGCGTGACGCGCCCGGTGAACGCAGCGCGGTACTCCCCGAACACCGGTTGGAGCAGCGTGAGGATGCGCCAGAAGCGGTGCGCCAGCTCGGGCTCGTAGATTTGGTGCAAGTCGTCGTCGGGGAACGGGATCGGGTCGGGCACCTCCTGCGGCATCGTCGGCAGGTCGACGTCGACGCCGATCGCGGGCAGCGCGGCGACGAAGTCGCGCCAGAAGTGCGCGACCGGCCGCGCCGTGAGCGCCACCGTGCGAGGCTCGCCCGCGCTGGGGCGCAGCACGACCTGATGATCGACGAGGTCGGCCTCCACCTCGAAGATGCCCGCCGGATGCGGCACCGGCCCGGTGGTGATGCCGCGGGACGTCACGTACAGCGCCACGTGCCCCCACTCGGGCTCCTTCGGCGACAATGCCACGCGCACCTTGCCCAGGATCTGCAGCTCCATGTGGAGCGTGGCCAAGGTGTCGTTCCAGTCGCCGTAGGCAAGCTCGGGCCACGGGCCGGAGGGGCTGGTCACTGCCGGTAGCCCTCGACGACGTTCGGGTCGCGCGCCTCGGCGAGGTCGGGATCCTGCCCCGCGTTGCGGCGCGCGCGTCGTTGGCGCAGGAGATCCCACAGCTGGTCGAGCTGGACCTCGAGCGCGTGCATCCGCTCGCGCTCTTCGGTGCTGAGCGTCGAGCCTTCGCGATGGCGCCGCTCGAGCGAGTGCTCTTCGTCGACGAGCTGGTCGATGCGCTCGATGATCTCGTGATCTCGATCGGGCATGGCCGTCTCCCGTCTCGTGATCCCTGCCCGCGCACGCTACTGCGCGCGCCGCGCGACAGGTAGTCGTCAGCGATGCCGCGCGAGCACCGACGGCGACCGCGAGCGGCCGGGTCATGGCTACGCTTGCGCGGTGGCGTCCGACGCGAGCTTCGTGGGGAGCAGCGCCTTCCTCCGCTGGTTCCCGAAGGTCATGCTCGCGCTCGCCGTGTTCGTGCTCGTGAGCGGCTGGCCCCGTTCCATCCAGTGGGCGGTGCTCCTCGCGGTGGGCGCCTACGTGTACGGCCGGTGGCTGCCGTGGCGCTTCGACGTGCTCGACGAGGGCATCGCGCTCACGTTCGCGTTCGGCCGTCACCTGTTCCTACCCAAGCGATCGACCACGGTGCGGCTCGAGCACGTCGGAGCGCTCGCGCTCCCGCAGAATCGCCGGCGGCTCGGCTACCCGCTCGCCAACGGTCTTGGGTTCCGCCCCGACCGCGAGCGCGGGATGCGGCTCGCGCTCCTGTTGCACGGGTACCGGATCACCTGATCCTCGGTCCGAGCTCGCGCACGAGGCGCGTGATCCCGCGCAGGTCGTCCCGAGCCGTCTGCACGATCCTCACCCGCGAGTCGGGATCCTCCACCCAGTGGATGGGCAGCTCGAGCAACCGGTAGCCGCGACGCTCGGCCCGCACGAGCAGCTCGGTGTCGAAGAACCACCCGCCGTCCTCGACCTCCGGGAGGAGCGCGCGTGCTAGGTCGGAGCGGACGGCCTTGAAACCGCACTGCGCGTCGTGCACGGCGGTGCCGAGCGCGGTGCGCATGATCACGCTGTACCAGCGTGAGATCACCTCGCGCCGCCGACTGCGCACGACGTGGGAGCCCGCGAGGAGACGCGAGCCGAACGTGATGTCGGCCTCGTCGGACAGCAGCGGGCCCAGGAGCGCGACGAGCGAGCGCAAGGACGTCGACAGGTCGACGTCGGTGTAGGCGCAGACCAGTGCATCGCTCTCCGACCACGCCTGCTTCAGCGCGTTGCCGCGCCCCGCTCGATGGAGTCACAGCGCGCGCGTCGCGGGCAGCCGCCCCGCCAGGTGCCGGGCCACCTTCGACGTGCCGTCGGTCGAGCCGTTCTCCGCGATCGTGACCCGCCACGAGAAGGGCAGGTCGGCCAGCGCCCGGTGCAGTCGTGTGATCTGGCGATCGAGCACGTGCGCCTCGTTGTGGACGGGCACGACCAGGTCGAGCACGGGCGACGCGGTGCCGTGGGGGTCGAGGGCCGCCGCGCCCGCGGGACCGACCGAGACCGCTGCTGTTGCCGCGTCGTTGGTCTCCATCGGGCCGCTCGCTCGGGTCGTCGCCGGGTTCCGGACCGAGAGCGTGGACCACCGGCCCCGCGCGAGCAAGCGGGCCCGCGCCGCGGCGCTCGACCGCACCGCCCGGCCGTGCTCCCCGTGTGAGGAGCCGCGGGAGCGCGGGGTACCGTGACCGGCCATGTCCACGCTCGTGCTGCTGCGCCACGGCGAGAGCGAGTGGAACCTCGCGAACCGGTTCACCGGCTGGGTCGACGTCGACCTGAGCCCGGCGGGAGAGCGCGAAGCCGAGCACGCCGGCGAGCTCCTCCGGGACGCAGGGATCCTGCCCGACGTGGTGCACACGTCGCTCCAGAAGCGCGCGATCCGCAGCGCCGAGATCGCGTTGCGCGTGATCGACCGCGCGTGGATCCCGGTGCGTCGCTCATGGCGACTCAACGAGCGGCACTACGGCGCGCTGCAGGGGTCGAACAAGAAGGAGATGAGCGAGCGCTACGGCGCGGAGCAGGTGTTCCAGTGGCGGCGCTCGTACGCCACTCCCCCGCCGCCGCTCGACGCGGCGGCGCTCGCCGAGCAGCGCGCCGACCCGCGCTACGCCGACCTCCCCGACGACGTGCTCCCCGCGTCCGAGTGCCTCGCCGACGTGGTGGCGCGGATGCTGCCGTACTGGTACGACGACATCGTCCCCGACCTGCGTGACGGGAGGTGCGTCCTCGTGGCCGCGCACGGCAACTCGCTGCGCGCCCTCGTGAAGCACCTCGACGGCGTGTCCGACGACGACATCACCGGCGTCGACATCCCCACCGGGATCCCGTTCGTGTACGAGCTCGACGCGCACCTGGCCGCCGCTTCGGGCCTCCGCTACCTCGATCCGGAGGCCGCGCGGGTCGCCGCCGAGAAGGTGGCCCGCCAGGCAGGGTGAGATAGCCTCGGCTCCATGCCTCCCGACGCTGCGGACCACGACCACGAGATCGACACCGGCAAGGGCACCTTCCAGCTCAGCGAGCTCGGGCACCTCATGCCGGGGATGGCAGAGATCATGCCGCTCGTCGGCGACCGGATCTGGAAGTGCTACTACGCGGGCAAGGCGCGCAACCGGCCGCTCGCCAAGTTCGAGCTCAAGGAAGCGGTGAACCTCATGGAGAAGGGCGCGTTCCTGCGCCCGAAGTACGTCGAGAACATGGACAAGTTCATCAACGAGGAGCTCGCCGCGGTCGGCAAGTGCATCGAATCGGAGGACTGGGACGGTTTCGATGCCGCGTTCCAGGCCATGGTCGACGCCGCCAACGGGTACCACGAGCTCTACGACAAGCCGTTCCTGCGCTGGAAGATCCCCGACCAGCCGCCGCCCGACCTCGACATGACGCCGCGTCGCTGACGGCCGTCGCTCCAGGGAGCACCACGTGTACGACGGGATGATGGCGGAGACCATCAATCTCCGCGGTCACGGCGCTGACGAGATCAACGGCTACCTCGCCCGGCCCCTCGGGCCGGGTCCGTTCGGCGGTGTGGTGGTCCTCCACCACATGCCCGGCTACGACGAGTCGACGAAGGAGATCACGCGTACCTTCGCCACGCACGGCTACAACGCGCTGTGCCCGAACCTGCACCACCGCGCGCTCCCGGGCGGCGATCCCGCGGCCGCGGCGCGCGCGCAGCGCGAGGCCGGCGGGGTACCCGACGAGCAGTGTGTGGGCGACACCGCCGGCGCGGCGGAGGTGCTGCGCTCCATGGTCACGTCCAACGGGCGGATCGGCGTGATCGGCTACTGCTCCGGCGGCCGGCAGTCGTACCTCGTGGCGTGCTCGCTCGCCTTCGACGCCGCGGTCGACTGCTACGGCGGGCGGGTGGCGCCGGCCCCCGGCGAGCTCCCACCCGACGCGCCGCCGCCCGTCGTCGAGCTCACCGCCGCGCTGTCGTGCCCCCTGCTCGGACTGTTCGGCGCCGAGGACCAGCACCCGTCACCCGCGGAGACCGAGCGCATGGAAGCCGCGCTCAAGGAGCACGCCAAGACGTACGAGTTCCACACCTACGACGGCGCGGGCCACGCGTTCTTCAGCGTCGACCGCCCCAACTTCCGCGTCGAGGCCGCGCTCGACGGCTGGCAGCGCATCTGGGACTTCTTCGGCCGCTACCTCACAACCGGCTGACCCCGGGGATCACGCCACCCGCATGATGACGGCCGGCGGTCTCATCCCGCCGTCCGCCGGGCGCCGCGTGCGACACGGGCGGTCACCGTCCGCCAGCCGAGCATCCCCGCAGCCACGAAGGCGACGGCGATGATCGCGAACGCGGTCTTCCAGCCATGGCCCTGCACCACGATGCGGACGAGGATCCCGACGCTCACGGTGACGAGCGCGGCGACCGTGGCGCGCCGCAGGTCGAGCGGCGCGCGCCCCAGGCGGGTCACGGCCCAACCTGCGGCGAGACCGACCGCGAAGGGCCAGAGCACCCGGAAGAAGCCCGCGGTGCCCGCGTCCTCGTGGTGGGTCCGCCGGCCGATCAGCACGAAGACCACAAGCAGCGCGGTGTCGGCGGCCGCGGCCACCCAGGTGCGGACGTGGGGCTCGGGCACCGCCCCATGGTGGCCGACCGCGGCGCGGGACCCGGCATCGGCAACTCCGCCATCGGGTAGGTTCGGCCGGCGATGCCCGTCACCTCGCACGACCACCGCGTGGCGGCCGAGGTCGCGGCGGCCGCGGGCACGCTTCTGCTCGAGCTCCGGTCGGCGCGCGCCGGCGATCCACCGGAAGTGCTGAAGGACGCCGGCGACCGCGAAGCCCACGAATTCATCGTCGACGAGCTGGCGCGCCGCCGCCCGGGCGACGCGCTGCTCTCGGAGGAGGGCGCGGACAACCGGGCCCGGATCGGGGCTCCGCGGGTGTGGATCGTCGATCCCCTCGACGGCACGCGCGAGTACGCGGAGGGTCGCGCCGACTGGGCGGTGCACGTCGCCCTCGTCGTCGACGGGGCGGTCGCCGCCGCCGCGGTCGCACTCCCGGGGGCCGGGCTCACCCTCGCGACGGAGCCGGCGCCGCCGTTCCCGCCCGCGCACGCTGGCCCACCGCGTGTCGTCGTGAGCCGGAGCCGGCCGCCCGCCATCGCCGACGAGGTCGCGCGCCGGCTCGGCGGCGAGCTCGTCCCGCTCGGCTCCGCGGGCGCCAAGACGATGGCGGTCGTGCTCGGCGATGCCGAGGTCTACGTGCACGACGGCGGCCAGCACGAATGGGACTCGGCCGCGCCGGTGGGGGTCGCGCTGGCGGCGGGCCTCCACGCGTCGCGCCTCGACGGGTCACCGCTCGTCTACAACCGTCCCGACCCGTGGCTCCCGGACCTGGTGGTGTGCCGGCCCGAGCTCGCGGCGGAGGTGCTCGCGGTCGTCGCGCACCGGTAGGCGCCATCTGGGACCACCCCCGTGTCTCATAAGTTGGAAGCATGGATCTCCGACGGCTGCGCCTCTTCCTCGCGGTCGTGGACCACGGCGGGTTCACCCGCGCCGCGGAGGCCGAGTTCGTCTCGCAGCCGTCGGTGTCGCAGGCGATGCGCGAGCTCGAGTCCGAGCTCGGGACGCCGCTGTTCCACCGCGTCGGGCGCGGCGTCCGCCTCACGTCCGCGGGCGAGGCGCTGGTCTCGCCGGCCCGGCAGGTCTTGCGCGACGTCGACGCCGGCGCGGCGGCGGTCGCCGCGGTTCGCGGGCTGCTCACCGGGCGCCTCGACCTGTGCGCGCTCGCCACCCTCGCCGTCGATCCCCTCGCGCCCGTGATCGGCGCGTTCCGAACCGCGCACCCGGGGGTGGTGCTCTCGCTCTCGGATCCGGAGGACGCGGCCGCCGTCGTGCGGATGGTCTCGGGGGGCGAGTGCGAGCTCGGGCTCACGGTCGACCCCGACGACACGCTGCTCGTGCACGCGCTCGGCCGCCAGGATCTGCTCGCGGTGTTCCCGCCCGGCACGCCGCTCCCCGCCGGCGCGATCGCGGTGACCCGCCTGGCGACATCGCCGCTCGTGACATCACCCCCGGGCACGTCCACCCGCGTCCTCCTGGAGGAGGCGTGCGCCGGAGCAGGCGTGACACCCCACATCGTCGTGGTCACCGAGCAGCGCGAGGCGATCCTGCCGATGGTGCTGGCCGGCGCGGGCGCCACCATCCTCCCCCGCCCGCTCGCGGAGACGGCAGCCACGCTCGGCGCGGCGGTGGCGCCGCTCCGCCCGCGCGTGAGCCGCGAGGTGTCGTTCGTACGGCGCGACGCGCCGCTGTCGCCGGCCGCGGCCGCGTTCCTCGCCGTCGCCGGCGTGGCGGACACCTAGGACGGCGCAGGGAGACCGCGGACCGGGCGGACCGGGAGCCCCGCGGCCTTCCACGCCTGGAAGCCCCCGATCAGATCGGTGGCGCGGTGCAGGCCGAGATCCTGCAGCGTGGCAGCGGCAAGGCTCGAGGAATACCCCTCGTTGCAGACGACGATCACCTCTACGTCGTGGCCGGTGACCGCGGGGAGGCGCGCGTGGCTGCCAGGGTCGAGCCGCCACTCGAGCACGTTCCGGTCCACGACGAGCGCGTCGGGGATCTCCCCGTCGGCCTCACGTTGCGCGACGGGCCGGGTGTCGACGATCAACGCGCCGCGGCCGGCCGCGGCGACGGCTTCCTCGGGCGTCACCCGGTGGAGCCGGGCGCGGGCAGCCGCGAGGAGGTCGTCGACGGTGGGCATCACGTGACCTCGTCGAGCTTCCCGGTCGCGACGTCGTAGACGAATCCCCGTACGCGGTCCTTCTTCGGGATGAACGGGCTCGCCTTGATGCGCGCGATCGACTGGCGAACGTCCTCCTCGAGATCGTCGAAGGTCTCCATCGCGAACGCGGGCCGGATCCCCGTGTCCTGCGCGACCTGCGCCTTCAACCCCTCGTCGGTGAACGTCAACATGCCGCAGTCGGTGTGGTGGATGACGATGATCTCCTCGGTGCCGAGCAGCCGCTGCGAGATCAGGAGCGACCGGATCGTGTCGTCGGTGACCGCACCGCCGGCGTTCCGGATCACGTGCGCGTCGCCCTCCTCGAGGCCGAGGACGCGGGCCGGGTCGAGTCGGGCATCCATGCACGCGACGACCGCCACGTGCATGCCCGGCGGCATCGGAAGGTCGGGCTTGCGGAACGCCTCGGCGTACGCCGCGTTGTTGGCGATCAGGTCGTCGGTTGCGCTCATGGCACGCTCCTCCAGGTCAGCCCCGCCCGGTCGCGTCCTCGCTCCGTTTGTACTCCAGCCCGCCGAGGCGCGTGTAGTCGAAGAAGCGCATGGCCGAGAGAGGCGGCGAGTACACGTGGATTGACGTCGCCGGGACCGGCTCGGCGTTCACGACCCAGTGCACGTGGCCGGGGCCGAACGCGACCGCGTCGCCCGTTCGCAGTCGCCGCTCGACGAGCGCGGGTCGCGCCTCGACGCGGGTGGAGGTCTCCCGCAGCTCGCCGTCGAGCACGAGCAGACCGCCCGCCACGCCTCCGTGGTCGTGGAGGTCGACGCCCTGCCGTTCGTGCCATCCGATCAGCCACACGTCGTAGCAGTCGGTGATCCGCACGCGCCTCGACCACCGGGCCTCGGGTGAGGTGCGCGCGAGCGCACGCCAGGTGGGGCGGTCACGGTCGAGGTCGCGGAGCACGTCGAGGATCGACGCGGGCGAGAGCGGGTGTGTGACATCGGGTGTGCAGGAATCGGCAGCACGGGGCAGCAGGGGGGGGCGCGTTCGACATCCGGTCGTCCTTCCACGAGGGCCGGCAGCGGCGCAGGGTCGCGGGAACCTCAGCGCGCCGGACAGAGCTCGTCGAAGGTGAGCCCGGACTGCTCGCCCCACGTGTCTTTCATCGTCGGGGGAACAGGGCTCCCGCCGGCGGCGATCCGGGGCTCGGTGCTCACACCAGGACCTTAGCCGGAAAATCCGACCAGTCAAGTCATATTTTGGGCCGCACGCCTTGCTCTCGCCGCTCAGAAACACTAGCTTGTCCATCAAGTTACTCGACAAAGCAGGAGCAACCCCTCGATGCGACAGCTCCCGAGACCCGCCGGCTTCACCGCGGTGGCACTCGCTGCGATCGCCGCACTCGCCCTCGCGACGAGCGCACCGGCGTTCGCGGCCAAGAAGACCACCCAACCGGTGACGCTGCGACTCGCCTACTTCCCCAACGTCACGCACGCGACCGCGCTCGTCGGCGTGCAGGGCGGCATCTTCGCCAAGAAGCTCGGCAGCGACGTGAGCCTGCAGACCAAGACGTTCAACAGCGGGACCGACGAGCTCACCGCGATCCAGGCCGGCGCGATCGACGCCGGCTACATCGGCCCCAACCCGACGATCACCGCGTGGACGCAGCTCGACAAGGGCGTCCGGGTGATCTCGGGTGTCGCTTCGGGTGGTGCGTACTTCGTGGTGAAGCCGAACATCAACTCGGCGGCCGACCTGAAGGGCAAGACGCTCGCCTCGCCCCAGCTCGGCAACACCCAGGACGTGGCGCTCCGCAACTGGCTGAAGCAGCACGGGCTCGCCACCGACACCAACGGCGGCGGCGACGTGAAGATCATCCCGCAGGACAACGCCACGTCGCTGGCGGCGTTCGAGGCGGGCAACATCCAGGGCGCCTGGGTGCCCGAGCCGTGGGCGACCCGCCTCGTCAGCGAGGGCGGCGGGAAGATCCTCGTCGACGAGAGCACGCTGTGGCCCCAGGGCAGATTCGTCACCACCCAGCTCATCGCGACGACCTCGTTCATCAAGGCGCACGCCGACGTGGTGCAGAAGTTGGTGAACGCCCAGGTCGCGGCGAACGACTACATCAAGACCCACACCGCCGACGCGGAGTCGCTCACGTCGCAGGCGATCCAGCAGATCACCGGCAAGCCGCTGTCGGGCGATCTCATCATCGCGTCGTTCAAGAACATCCAGTTCACCAACGACCCGATCGCGTCGTCGCTGGTGAAGGACAACGCGACCCAGAAGCAGTTCGGCTTCCCGGCCGCCACGAGCCTGAAGGGGCTGTACGAGCTGTCGTTCCTCAACCAGGCCCTGAAGGCCGCCCACGAGCCGCCGGTCAGCGCGAACCTCGCCGCGAGCTCTTGACGAGCCTGCGCGACCCCGCGCCGTCGACCACGACGCCTCCGGCCCCGGACGGGGCCGGAGGCGTCGGCGCGCCTGCGGTCACCCTGGACCACGTCTCCAAGGTCTACGGATTCGCCGGCGACGCGGTGCACGCCCTCGACCGGGTCTCGCTCACCGTGGGCACCGGCGAGTTCCTCTGCCTCGTCGGCGCGTCCGGCTGCGGCAAGAGCACGCTCCTGAACATCGTCGCCGGTCTCGACCGCCCGAGCTCGGGAAGCGTCGACGTGGGCACCCTGCGCACCACCCTCCTGTTCCAGGAGGCCGCCCTGTTCCCGTGGTTGACCGCCCGCGGCAACGTCGAGCTGCCGATGAAGTTCCGCCACGTGCCGAAGTCGGAGCGTCGCGCCCGCGCCGAGCAGCTCCTCGAGTCGGTGAACCTCGGGGGTTTCGCCATCAAGCGGCCGCACGAGCTGTCGGGCGGCATGCGCCAGCGCGTGGCACTCGCCCGCGCGCTCGCCCAGGACGTCGACGTGCTCCTGATGGACGAGCCCTTCGGTGCGCTCGACGCCATGACGCGCGACTTGCTGCACGAGGAGCTCGACAAGGTGTGGCAGGAGACCCGGCTCACGGTGATCTTCGTGACCCACAACGTGCGCGAGGCCGTGCGGCTCGGCGATCGCGTCGTGCTCCTGTCGAGCCGACCCGGCCGCGTCGTGCGCGAGTTCCCCGTGCACATCCCGCGGCCGCGTCGCATCGACTCGCGTGAGGTCGCCGAGCTCGCGGCCGTGATCACCGACGAGCTCCGAGAGGAGGTGCGCCGCCATGGCGGTGGATGAGCGACAGCTCACCGAGCTCGCGACTGGGCTCGACGCGCTCGACGTCCCTCTGCCGCGTGCGGAGAGCCGCGGCCGCAAGCTCTGGCGCGCGAGCTGGCCCAAGCTCCTCGCCATCGGCATCGTGCTCGGAATCTGGCAGGGACTCGTGTGGCTCGGCTTCAAGCAGAAGTTCCACGCGCTCCCACCGCCGATCGACGCGTTCCGTTCCATCTTCGACAACTGGAGCGTCGTGTGGCAGGCGGTGCAGAACACGATGACGCGCGCCTTCTACGGCTACACGCTGGCGCTGATCATCGGCACCACGATCGGCGCCTTGGTCGCGCGCATCCCGGTGCTCCGCGCCGCGATCGGGTCCATGATCACGGGGCTCCAGACCATGCCCTCTGTGGCATGGTTCCCGGCCGCGCTGCTCCTGTTCGGCCTGAACCAGAGCGCGATCATCTTCGTGGTGGTGCTCGGCGCGGCGCCGTCGATCGCCAACGGGCTCATCAACGGGATCGACAACATCCCCCCCGTGCTCCTGCGCGCAGGACGGGTGCTCGGCGCGCGTCGCTTCGCGGCGTTCCGGAGCGTCATCCTCCCTGCCGCCATGCCCTCGTTCATCGGAGGCCTGAAACAGGGCTGGGCCTTCGCGTGGCGCAGCCTCCTCGCGGGTGAGCTGCTCGTGCTGATCCCCGGCTACTTCACCCTCGGCCAGCAGCTCGACCAGAACCGGCTCAATCTCGACAGCGCCGGCGTGTACGGGATGATGATCGTGATCTTCGTCATCGGCGTGCTCATGGACGCGTTCGTGTTCGGCAAGGCCGAGCGGTTCATCCGTCGCCGCTACGGGCTGGTCGACCAGGCCTCGCGGGCGTGAGCCGCGCGCGGACGCGCCGGTAGTCTCTCGGCATCGCCGACGTCCCCGCGCTCGTCCGGACCCGTCCGACGCGGACCGCGGTTCCCGCCCGCGCCGAGCTTCGCCGCGCGCTCCGGGCCGGCGCGCGCATCGTGCTCGGCCTCGCGAGCGTCGGTATCGCCACCGCGGTGCTCGTCGCACTCGGCGCCGACCTGACGTTCGCCGCCCTGACGCTGCTCTTCGTGGTGGTCGCGGCATCCCTGTTGGGTTACCCCGCCGGGGTGGCCAGCGCGGTGCTCGCAGCGATGCTGCTCAACTACTCGTTCACACCGCCGCTCCACTCCTTCTCCATCGAGAAGACGGACGACGTGCTCGCGCTGGCGGCGTTCGTGGCCATCTCGCTGATCGTGGGCTCGGCGGTGGCGCGCCTCAACGAGCTGCGGCGGCGGTCGGAGCTCGGCGCACGCGAGGCGCGGGTCCGCCTCGAGGCCACCAACGCGCTGCTGTCGGGACAGGATCCGTCCGCGGTCCTCCAGTCGGTCACCGACGAGCTCGTCGCCCTGTTCGACCTCGCGTGGTGCGAGGTCGTCGCGGGGGGCGCGTCCGCGCGCGCCACCGGTGAGGGCGAGGGGTCGGCGACAGTCGTGCTGCGCACGCCGTCGGCCGTGCTCCGCGCCGCCGTCGACCGGCCGCTCCGCGCCGACGAACGCGACACCCTCGAAGCGCTCTTGGCCGGGCTCGGCACCGCGCTCGACCGCAGCCGGCTGCAGCAGGAGGCGCGCGAGCAGCAGCTCCGCGCCGACCTCGACCGGAGCCGTATCGGCTTCCTCAGCGCGGTGACCCACGAGGTGCGCACGCCGATCGCCACCATCAGGACCGCCACCGGAGCACTGCGCTCGCCCTCGTCCTCCCTCGACGACCAGGAGCGCGCCGAGCTCGTCGACGCCGCCTACGAGGAGTCCACCCGCCTGGAGCGGCTCGTGACCAAGGTGCTCGACCTCACCCGGATCCGCGCCGGCGCGGTCACCCCGGAGGTCGAGCCGGTCTCCGTCGACGACCTCGTCCGTGCGGCGGTGAGCGCGCTCGGCCCCGCGGCCGCGGCGCGGGAGATCACGCTCGACGTCGACCCTGACCTCGACGCGCTCTCCGTCGATCCCCTCCTGCTCGAGCACGTGCTCGCCAACCTGCTCGAGAACGCGGTCGCCTACGACACGACAGGCGGGGCGATCGAGGTCCACGCAAGGGCGCGGCGCCGGCGGGTCGAGATCGCGGTGGTCGACCACGGCCCCGGCATCGCGCCGCTCGACCGCGATCGGGTGTTCGACGAGTTCGTCCGCCTCCCCGGACCACCGGCGGCAGGGAGCGGCCTCGGGCTCACGATCGTCCGCGCGCTGACCGAGGCGAACGGGGGCCACGTGAGGCTGGACGCGACGCCGGGCGGTGGGGCGACGTTCGTGCTCGACCTCCCGGCCGACCACGGCGAGGAGGCCGGCGTTTGAGCGTGGTGCTGCTGGTCGAGGACGACAAGCTCCTGCGACGCGCGCTCCGGGCGAGCTTCCGCGGGTGGGGCTTCGACGTGCAGGAGGCCGAGCGCGGCGAGGAGGCGCTGAGCCTGGTGTCGGACGAGGCGCCCGACCTCGTGGTGCTCGACCTCAGCCTGCCCGGCATCGACGGGCTCGAGACGCTCCGGCACCTGCGCACGTTCACGAGCGTGCCCGTGATCGTCCTGACCGTCCGCGACTCGCTCAACGACAAGGTGAGCGCGCTCGAGTCGGGCGCCGACGACTACCTGGTCAAGCCGTTCGAGCCCGACGAGCTCCTGGCGCGCGCACGGGCCCACCTCCGCCGCATCACCACCCCCGAGCACCGTGCCGCGCTGGTGCGCTCGGGCGACCTCGAGATCGACCTCACCCGCCAGCGGGTGACCTGGGCGGGCGAGCCGGTGGCGCTCACGCCCACCGAGTTGCGCCTCCTCGAGGTCCTGCTCGCACATCGCGGCCGTCTCGTGACGCGCGAGCAGCTCCTGGAGCAGGTGTGGGGGTCGACGCAGCGGAGCGACCACGGGCGCCTGCGGGTGTTCGTGCTGCACCTCCGGCGCAAGCTCCACGACGACGCGGCCCGCCCCCGCCTCATCTTCACCGAGCCCGGGCTCGGCTACCGCTGGATCGGCGAGCACGAGGAGGCGTTGGTCGCGGAGGACGACGCCGCCACCTGACAAGACTCGCAAGGTTCTCGTCAGCGATACGAATTCTTCCGTTGGCTTCCTAAGAAATACGACAGATTCCCGTGAGACTCCCGTAACCCTGGGTTGACGCCCGCGAGACGCGGGTGTCGCGGTGCCTTCTTACCTTCCTCCTCGGCGCGCGGCGCGCGCGCCCGCCTTTTGGGGCTCGTCGAAGGGAGCGGTGCGGGTGTCGAAGACTCAGAAGTTCTGGGCCCTCACGTTGATCACGCTGATCGCGCTGATCGCGGTGGGTCATTGGAGTCCGAACAATGGAGATCCCGGCGGGCCCAGCGGCACTGCGAGCGGGAACGCCACCATCGTCCAGGCGACCAAGGCGGCGACCAACAACCCCCTCGGGATCACCAAGGTGCCGCTGTCGGCGGCGGGTATGCAGGAGCTGGCCAGCGGCGTCGCACACGTCGCGATCTCGGTGAACTTCACCTGGCTGCTGCTCACCGGCTTCCTGGTGCTCTTCATGCAGGTCGGGTTCGCGTTCCTCGTCACCGGGCTCACGCGAGCGAAAAACGCCGGCCACATGATGATGATGAACCTGGTTTCGTTCGTCGTCGCGCTGATGGCGTACTACGCGGTCGGCTTCGCGTTTCAGTTCGGCGGGGTGGCACCGATCACGAACCTCGGGGGCACCGCGCCACTGAGCAGCATCTTCGGCCACGGCAGCGCGGGGATCATCGGCCTGCACGGCTTCTTCCTGCAGACGGGGAGCACCTATGACGTCGGCGTGATGGCGTTCTTCCTGTTCCAAGTCGTCTTCATGGAGACCGCCGGCTACATCATCATCGGCGCCATCGCCGAGCGCATCAGCTTCGCCGGCTTCCTGTTCGCCGAGGTCGCGATGGGTGCGATCGTCTACCCGATCTACGGCAACTGGATGTGGGGCGGCGGCTGGCTCTCGAAGCTCGGCATATCGGCGGGTCTGGGCCACGGCGCCGTCGACTTCGCCGGTTCGGGGGTGGTGCACGCGACCGGCGGCTGGGCCGCGCTGGCGCTAGCGATGCTGTTGGGGCCGCGTATCGGCAAGTACCGCAGCGACGGCACACCACGCGCGTTTCCCGGTCACAACCTCGGCTACGTGGTGATCGGAACCCTCGTGCTGACGTTCGGATGGATGGGCTTCAACCCCGGCTCGACCTTCGGCGCCACCGACCTCCGCATCGGCATCGTCGCGGTCAACACACTGCTCGCGGCGTCCGCGGGCGCCATCATGGCGATGGCGTGGACCAACTGGAAGTGGGGCAAGCCCGACATCTCCATGACGTGCAACGGCATGCTCGCCGGGCTCGTCGCCATCACCGCACCGTGCGCGTTCGTCGCACCGTGGGCGGCGACGGTGATCGGGGTCGTCGCCGGCGCGCTCGTGTGCTGGAGCGTCGAGTTCTTCGACAAGAAGGCGAAGATCGACGACCCGTGCGGCGCGATCTCCGTGCACGGGACCTGCGGCGCGTGGGGCGTGCTCTCGGTCGGGCTCTTCGCCGACGGCACCTACGGCCTTGGCTGGAACGGCGTCAGCGGCACCGTGCACGGCCTCTTCTACGGTCATGGCGGCGGCGGCCAGCTCCTCGCCCAGATGATCGACGTCGTCGTCGGCTTCGTGTGGGCGTGGGGTGCCATGTACCTGCTCTTCGCGCTGGCCAAGAGGTTCATCGTGACCCGCGTGTCGCCCGAGGTCGAGATCGAAGGCCTCGACGAGGGCGAGTTCGGCCAGGTCTGCTACCCCGACTTCGTGCTGCGGGTGGAGACCGACAGCGGCATCACCGACGAGCTCGACGTGCGCGCCGGTTCCTCGGGCACGCCCGTCACGAGCTGATGACACCGGAGCGGGGGGAGGCGGTGGCGCGGCGACGGTGCCGGGCCCGCCGTCCCTCCCCGCTCCCTGCCACACTCGACATCACCACGAGGGCCAGGAGGCTCGCATGAAGCTCATCATCGCCGTGATCAAGCCGTTCAAGATCGAAGAGGTCACGCACGCGCTGAACGAGATCGGCGTCTCGGGTGTCACTATCACCGAGGTGCGCGGTTACGGGCGCCAGCGCGGCCACACCGAGGTGTACCGCGGCGCCGAATACAAGATCGACTACCTGCCCAAGGTCCGGATCGAGATCGTGGCCGACGACGGCGACGCCGACAAGATCGTCGCCGCGATCTGCGACAGCGCGCGCACGGGGTCGATCGGCGACGGCAAGTACTGGGTCATCCCCATCGAGACCGTCGGCCGCATCCGAACCGGCGAGGTCGGCGTCGATGCGCTCTGACCTGGCCGTCCCGCGGGACACGACGATGGCACCGGAACCGGACCGGTACCGCACCACGCTCGTGCGGATGCTGGAGGACATCGTGCGACCTCCGGAGCGGATCCTCGCCGTCCTCCCCTTCGTCACCACGCGCAAGCGCCCGAAGCAGCCCGGCGCCCCGCGCGGCAAGGCGGGAAAGGTCCGCGTCGGCGTCTACCAGTCGTGGAGGCGGTACCGGCCCCTCGTGGTGACCGATCGCCGCCTCTTCGTGTTCGAGACCGGTCGCACGCCGAACCCACGTGAGGTGCTCGCGGTGTTCGCGCTGGCCGACATCGAGCTCGTGTCGTCGGCGCCGTCGGGCTTCGGCGCGACCGGGTTCGTGCTCGAGCTCCCAGGGGTCGGCCAGGTGCCGTTCGAGGCCGGGCGACGTGAGCAAGGCGATCTGGAGGTGCTGGTCGAGCTCCTCGGAGGTGCGCCGGCTACTTGAGGATGTTCACGGCGCGCGCGATCACGAGCGCGGCCAGCACGAGCGACAGCGCGCTCTGGAGCATCATCGTGAACTTGGCCCAGCGCGTGAGGGGCATCACGTCGGTGGGGCTGAACGCGGTCGCGTTCGTGAACGACGTGTAGAGATAGTCGTAGAACTCGGGCTTCCAGCCCGGCGGGGTCAGCCGCTCGTCGGTGAACTGGGGGAACAGGAAGTCCTGGTAGCGGCGCGGCACGACCAGCCGCGCGACCGGGCCCCCGCAGTCGAACTCCCAGTACCAGAGCCCGAACACGATCACGTTCACGACCCAGATCGAGCCGCCCGCGTAGATCAGGGTCTTGGGATCGCGGATGCCGACGCCGTTGAGCAGATCGTCGATGAGGCGCACCCCCGAGCCCGCGTTCGCGACGGTCAGCACGGCGATCAGCAGCAGGGTTGCGGCCCGGAGCCGGCGCGACTGGCGGTCGACGCGACGCGGGTTCACGACGATGATCCCGATCAGGAGCATCGCCGCGATGCCGGGGAGGAACCAGCGCGGGTTGTTGGCCACTCGGGCGGGGAGGAGCAGCTGGAGCACGATGGCGACGACGATCGCGCCCGAGACGAGCAGCCGCGACTCCGCTTCGACGCCCGGGTGCAACGCGGGCGCGATCTCGGTCTCGAACGCTCGCCTGCCGAAATGGACGGGGTCGAGCAGCCGGTCCCACCAGCGGCCGCTCCCGCGGCGGCCGTGGGCGGGGTGCGCGCCGCTCGGGGTGTCCACCGCGACAGTTTGCAACGCGCCCGGAGCGCGGGCGGAGATGCTCAGGCGTCGACCGCGACACCGATCGCGTCGATCGCGCGCAACGCCATGTCGCCCACGATCTCGCCGAGGCGCTCGTCGGGCACGCGCGACTCGAAGCTCGCGACCGCGTTGAGCAACCCGAGCACCGCGTTGACCACCGCGACCGCCTCGGCATCGGACATGTCGGGCCGGAGCCCGACCACGACGTCGGCCCACACCTGCACGTAGGCGCGCTGCTTCCGACGCAGGCGCCGACGGTCGGCGTCGGGGAGGTTGATCTCCTCTTGGTGGTACACCGCGATCACGGCACGGTTCGTGAGCGCGAACTCCACGTGGCTGCACACGAGCGCGTGGAGCGCCGCCGACTGGTCAGTGACCTCGAGCGCGACGCGCGCCCGGTCGTCGAGCTCGTCGGCGACCCGGTCGAACAGCGCCACGAGGAGCTGCTGCTTGTTCCGGAAGTGCCGGTAGATCGCGGAGCCGGTGACGCCCGCCGCGGCGCCGATGTCGACGATCCCGACCGAGTGGAAGCCGCGCTCGGCCACGAGCTCGGCGGTCGCGTCGAGCAGGCGCTGGCGGCGCTTCTGACCGTGGGGTGTCGAGGCCGACGGGCGGGCGGTGGCCACGCGGCGACCCTAGTAAGACTTCGGCAGACCCATCACCTTCTGGGCGACGAAGTTGAGGATCATCTCGCGGCTCACCGGCGCGATGCGCAGGAAGCGCGCGAGCCCCCACATGTCGGCCAGCCCGTACTCCGAGGTGAGCCCGTTCCCGCCGTGGGTCTGGATCGAGGCGTCGAGTGCGCGCAGGCACGCTTCGGCAGCCGCGTACTTCGCCATGTTCGCCGCCTCGGCCGCGCCCGGGAGCTCGCCGTCATTGAGGAACGCGGCCTTGGCCGTCATGAGGCGCGCCAGCTCGACCTCGACCCGGGCCGCGGCGAGCGGGTGTGCGATCCCCTGGTGGGTGCCGATGGGCGCGTCCCACACCGCGCGGTCGCACGCGTACGTGACCGCCTTGTCGAGCGCGTAGCGGGCGATCCCGTTGCCGAGCGCAGCGCCGATCACCCGCTCGGGGTTGAGCCCGTAGAACACCTGGCGCAGACCGTCGTTCTCGGTGCCGAGGAGACGGCCGGCCGGGACCTCGACGTCGTCGAGGAACAGCAGGAACTGCTTCTCGGGCGCCGAGATCTCGATCGGCACGTGCGTCATCTCGAGGCCGGGCGCGTCGCGGTCGACGACGAACAACGAGAGCAGTCCCCGCCCCGTGACCTCGTGGGTGCCGGTGCGGGCGACCACCATGATCCAGTCGGACTCGTCGGCGCCCGAGATGAAGAGCTTCGAGCCGCGGAGCCGGTAGACGTCGCCGTCGCGCCGGGCGACGGTGGCGAGTCGATGGCTGTTGGACCCGGCGTCGGCCTCGGTGATCGCGAACGCCATCTTGCGTCCGGCCACGAACGCAGGGAGGAACTCGGTGCGCTGCGCCCCGGTGCCGAAACGCGTGATGAGCTCGCCACAGATCGCGGGCGTGACCAGCACCAGCAACAGCGGGCAGCCCCGCGCCGCCACCTCCTCGCACACGATCGCGAGCTCGGCGAGCCCGCCGCCGCCCCCGCCGTACTCCTCCGGGAGGTTCACCGAGAGGAAGCCGGCGTCGGCCAACGCCTGCCAGAGCTCGTCGGTCTTCGCGCCGGTGCGGGTGCACTCCGCGTAGTACTCGTGCCCGAACTTGGCTGCGATGTCGCCGACCGCCTCGCGGAGCATGACCTGTTCGGGCGACTCGGTGAAGTCCATGTCGGCCCCCCCTCCACCGATGTGATCCGCTGATAACATAGCGCCGCCGGCGCCCCACGCGGGCTGGAATTCGCCTCGAAACGGGAAGCGGAGAGGGGACGATGCGCTCGGGGAGTGCAGACGCTCAGGCCACCTGGCCGGCGCCCGACGACACCGCGGCGGCGGTCCAGGACGCGTAGAGGCTCGCATACCGACCCTCGCGGCGGACGAGCTCGTCGTGGGTGCCGAGCTCGGCCAAGCGCCCGTCGTCCACCACGCCCACGCGGTCGGCACGGGCGGCGGTCGACAGGCGATGGGCCACCACCACGACCGTCCTCCCCGCGGTCAGGTGCTCGAGCGCCTGCTCCACCGCCTGTTCGGTGCCGGGATCGAGGTTCGACGTCGCCTCGTCGAGCACGAGCACGGCAGGGTCGGCCAGCGCGGCACGCGCGAGCGAGACGAGCTGGCGCTCGCCGGCGGACAGCCGGGAGCCCCGCTCCCGCACCTCGGTGCCGAGCCCGTCGGGGAGGGCCGCGAAGCGGTCGCGCAACCCCAGGGCGTCGACGGCTGCCTCGACGTCGGCGTCGCTCGCGCCGAGTCGGCCCACCCGGATGTTGTCTCGCACCGTGCCCGCGTAGAGGAACCCCTCCTGGGGCACGACGACGATGCGTCGACGCAGTGACGCCATCGTCGCGTCACGCAGGTCGACCCCGCCGAAGGCGACCGAACCCGCCCGCGGGTCGTAGAAGCGCGCCACCAGCTTCGCGAGCGTCGACTTCCCCGCACCGGTCGGGCCCACGAGAGCGATGCGCTCGCCGCGGGCGACAGTGAGCGTGACGTCGCTCAGCACGTCCTGCGCGCCGTAGGCGAAGGACACGTGGTCGACCTCGATCGCGCCCTCGGCCGGGAGGTCGACCGCGTCCTCGTGCTCGGCGATCGAGGCGGGCGTGTCGAGCAGCTCGAACAGCTTGGTCAACGCGGCCGCCGACGACTGCACCGTGTTGTAGAACTGGCTGATCTGCTGGACCGGCTCGAACAGGTTGTTGACGTAGAGCACGAACGCCGCGACCGTCCCCACGGTCGCGATCCCCTGGTCGACGAACACGCCGCCGAGCCCGATGATCGTCGCCATCGCCGCGACGCCGCAGAGGTCCACGAACGGGAAGTAGCGGATCGAGATCCGAACCGCGGCCATGTTGGCGTCGAACTGCGCTTCGTTGGTGCCCTGGAACCGGTCGACGAAGGAGGGCTCGCGCCCGAACGCCTGCACCACGCGCACCCCCGCGAGCCCCTCCTGCAGGTTGGCGAGGTTGTGGCCGATGCGCTCGCGTACCTCGAGGTACGCCTTGCTCGACTCCCGTTGGAACCACCGGGTGGCGAAGTAGATGGGCGGGACCACGATCGTCAACACGAGCGCGAGCTGCCAGCTCATGACGAACACCACGATCAAGGCCCCGGCGAGCAGGAACAGGTTCTGCACGATCGCGATGAGCCCCACCTGCACCATCTCCTGGAGCGCGTCCACGTCGGACGTCATGCGCGCGACGAGCCGACCGGTCTGCTCGGTCTCGAAGAAGTCGAGGCCGAGGCTCATGAGGTGCCCGAACACCCGCTCGCGCAGGTCGCGGAGGAACGTCTCGCCGATGTTGGCGACGAGCTTGATCGCCGCTCGGGCGAAGAAGAAGCCCGCGATCGCCACCACGACGAAGAGTCCGCCGGCGACGTCGAGCACGTCGCCGTCAGCGGCGTCGATGCCGTGGTCGATGCCGAAGCGGACGAGCGCGGGCCCCGCGAGCATGCACGCGGTCTGGCCGAGGAGGAGCAGGACGGCACCCGAGACCCGCCACCGCTGCGCGTGGAGCAGGACCCGGACCCTCGACATGAGGTCCCGAGCGTCCACTTGGGTGTCCTCCTCCGGCGCCGGCACCGGCGTGGTCACCGCGCTCACCGCCCGTTCCCGCCCGCGGTGGTGGCGTCGGCGGTCGCGTGCGCGAGCACCGAGCGGTAGAGGTCGGAGCGGGTGAGGAGCTCCTCGTGCGTACCCTGGTCGGCGGCGCGACCGCCGTGCAGGAGCACGACGCGATCGGCGAGCGCAATGGTCGCGGGCCGGTGGGCGATGATGAGCGTGGTCCGGCCCGCCATCACCTCGCGGAGCGCGGCGCGGATCTCGTGCTCCTTGGTGGGGTCGACCGACGACGTCGCGTCGTCGAGGATGAGCACGCGGGGGTCGGCGATCACAGCCCGGGCGATGGCGATCCGCTGGCGTTGGCCGCCCGACAGCGAGAACCCGTGCTCGCCGACGATCGTGTCGTACCCGTCGGGCAGCGCGTCGATGAAGTCGGCGGCACCCGCCAAGCGCGTCGCCCGCCGGATGTCGTCCATCGACGCGTCGGCGTCGGCGAAAGCCAGGTTCTCGCGCACGGTGTCGGTGAAGAGGAACGTCTCCTCGAACACGATGCCGACGGCGCGCCGGAGCTCGTGCAGCGCGACGTCGCGCACGTCGACCCCGTCGATGCGGACGCAGCCGCGGTCGACGTCGTAGAAGCGCACCACGAGGCTGGCCGCGGTCGTCTTGCCGCTCGCGGTCGGGCCGACGAGGGCGACCGCCTCACCCGGCCGGAGCACGAGGTCGAGGCCGTCGAGCACGGGCGGGCCGTCGCCGTACGAGAAGTGGACGCCCTCGAACGTGACCTCGCCTCCGGCGCCGGGCGGCAGCGGCACTCCGGGGGCGGGATCGGTGATCTCGGGCGCGGTGTCGAGGATCTCGGCCACCCGGCCCGCCGACACCGATGCGCGGGTCGCCTGTGCCACGAGCTGGCCGGCGAGTCGCAGCGGAACGACGAGCATGAGGATGTAGATGTTGAACGCGATGAGCTGGCCGACCTCGAGGTCGCCGTCGATCACGAGGTGACCGCCGTACCAGAGGATCGCGATCAGCGAGAACGCGGGCAGCAGGTCGAGGAAGGGCAGGAAGCCCGCCCGCAGGTTGGCGGCGGCGATCGCCCGGTCCCACACCGAGTCGGCGCGGGCGTCGAGCAGCTCGACCTGACGGCTCTCCCCGCCGAAGCCCTTGACCACCCGCACACCGGCGATGCTCTCCTCGACCACGCCCGACAGCCCGCCCAGCTCCTCCTGGAGCGACGCGGCCACCGGGCCCATCCGGTGCGAGAACCGGGAGGCGAGGACGGTGAGCAGCGGCAACGAGCCGAGTGCGAGCACCGCGAGCACGGGGCTCGCGATCACCATCACCGTGGCGACCCCGGCAAGGATCAGGATGCTCGACAGGGTGATCGGCAGCATCATCAGCATCTGCGTGATCTGGAGCAGGTCCGTGTTCGCCCGGGAGATCAGCTGGCCGGTCTGTGCCTGGTCGTGGAACGCGAAGTGCAGACGCTGGAGGTGCGCGAACTGCATGTCGCGCAGGTCGGTCTCGACGCGGTACCCGAGGGCGAACGCGGTGAAGCGCCGCAGCGCGAAACCGGCGGCCTGCACGAGGCCGACGACGACGATCAGGATGGCGTACTTCAGCGTCGCGTCGCCGTCGTGGGCGACGATGCCCTGGTCGACCGCGGCGGCGGCCAGCAGCGGGATGGTCAGACGGGCGCCGGTCCACAGCACCGCGGCGAGCACGCCGAGCCCGAGGAAGCCCTTCCTCCGGCGGAGCACCTGGGCGAGCAGCCGCCAGCCACGGCGCCGGAGCGCGCGCTGCCCGGATCGCTCGGCAGCGCGCTCACCCTCCTCCACGCGGGCCACTCCCCCCGGGTCGCGGAAAGCTCGACACTACCTGGACCCCCGCGCGGGCTCAGAAGTCGGTCGCGCACCAGGGCGCCGGGTGCGCACCGAACAGGCGATCGGCGCGCGCGAGCGTGCCGCCGGTGCACTCGCGTATGCGGCCGGCCCGGGCGAGCGTCGTGGGCGCCACGCCGCCCAGGTAGACGGACCCGAGCGCGGCGACGTCGAGCTCGAGGTCGGCCGGCCGGCTCGTGCGCTCGACCGTCGCGTACGTGCCCGAAGTCGCGAGCGCCCACCGGCCGTCGTTCTGCGGGCGGAAGCTGTCGGTCAGCTCCAGCACGAGCTCGTCGTCGACCGCGTACCGCCGGCCCTGCAACGCGGCGACCGGATCGACGATCCGCACCCAGAGGTGGTCGTTGACGTGGTCCACGTGCAGCCGCCGCGGGTCGCGGAGGCGCCAGCGCAGCGCCTCGTCGGTCGGGCGCCCACCCGACCGGATCGTCTTCACCAGGTCGATGCTCAAGAGGAACTGCCAGAGCGCCGCCTCCACCTCCCCGTCACGGGCCTCCACCTGTGACACGAGCACGGTGTTGTCGGCATGGTGCTGGTCGAACGACGCGATGATGCGGTAGAGCGCGAAGCCGTCGGCGGGCCCGCGGGCGGCCTCGTGCAGCACCGCGAACAGCCCCGAGCCCTGGCGGCGGTTGTGCCGGCGGTCGGCGAACACCGCGTCCCACACCCCCTCGTTCCGGGTGACCTCGCCCACACGCGTGCGACGGACCTCGTCGTACAGCCCCGGGACGACGCCGCTCGCCTCCTCCAGCGACACCAGGCGCATGTCGCCCCCCGGAGCGGCCGGGTGGGCAAGCTCGAGGTGCTCGGTGCGCGCGTGCCACCACGATGTGAACGTGGCGATCCCGTAGCCGAACCGCTCGTAGATGGCACCCTCCGACGCGGTGAGCACCGCGACCGGCTCACCGCGCTCGGCCACGTCGTCGAGCTGGTGCTCCATCATGGTGGTCAGGAGCCCACGCCGGCGGTGCGTCGCGCGCACGCTGACCATGGTGACGCCTGCGGCCGGCACCGCGGCGGGGCCGGGCACCGTGAGCTCGAAGGTGTAGGCACCCGCGGTGCCGACGATCTCGGTCCCGTCGAAGAGCGCGATCCACCGGTCGAGCTCGGCGCTCGCGCGCACCTCCGCCACCTCGGCCTCGCCCGCCTGGTAGCCGAACGCGTTCGAGACGGCGCGCGCGAATGCCGGGTGCTCGCCGTCGGTGATCGGGCGTAGCTCGATGTCCACGCCCGCAGTCTGGCCGCGCCGCTCGGCGCCGTTCCACGGCTTATTCGCGGGCCGCGCCGATCCGACGCCTTCCGTTCGGGGCGCTCAGGAGACCTGCCCGCCCGACGAGGCACCGCCCGAGCCGTAGCCCGGCAGCGCTTCGATCTGCTGCTGCAGCTGCGCGAGCACCGCGTTGTACTGGTCGACGAGCGCGTTGGCCCGGTCGATCGTCGCGTCGTAGTCCGCCGCGCTGCCGCTGACGCCGAAGCGCTCGACGTCGGGCTCCACCGCCATGTCCTGGCCGGCCAGCGACACCAGGTTCGTGGCGGTGCCGATGGGCACCGCGACCTGCTGCCCGAGCGTCTTGGCGGCGTTCGTGGTCGAGGCGAGCTCGCGCTCGAGCGAGCTGGTCTCCCGCCGCTGCGCGCGCAGGCGCGTCTCCGCGTGCGACCGGTCCTGCCCCGCGCGGTCGTGCCGGTCATGGCCGACGACCACGACGGCGGCGGCGCCGACGAGGAGTGCGCTCGCCACCGCGAGCGCGGCGACCCACTTGCGCGAGACCTTCCGCCGCGGGGACGGCGCCTCGGAGATCGGCGGCTCGGAGATCGGCGCCTCGGGGCCGGGGTCGGTGGCCGTCTCGTCATCCATCGACGTGCTCCAGTGCCTGCACGGCGTTCCCGGCGTCGGTGAGCGCCTGGTGCACCGCGGTCGTCTTCTGGGTGAGGTCGTTCAGCGCCGACTGGCCGTCGTTGGCGAAGACGGCGGAGGCGCCGTTCGGGTCGCCGTTGTTGGAGAGGTCGACCCCGTGGTTCTGGACTTCGACCATGTGGTTCTGCGACGTGCCCGCGGCGTCCAGCGCGGCGCCGAGCGCGTCGAGCGTGGACTCGGCCCGCGTGACGGCCGCGTGCACCGCGTGCAGCTGCCGCCGTGCCGTGCCGGCGCGCGCAGCCGACCGGTGGCGAGCGGCGTCGAGGCCGGCGGCGGTGTCGCGTGCGTCCGACGCGGCCGAGATCTCCCGCCACGCCACGACCGACAACGCGACCGCGGCCACGAGGAGCACGCAGGTGACCACCGCGACGACGGAGTTGGCGCGGGGCCGGGCTGCGGGCGACTCGTCAGCGGGTACGGGCGGTTCGACGCCGGTCATGCGGCCATGGTCGCATCGACGGGGACTGCCCGGTAGGACGAAAGAGTGCTGTTACCCGCGCCCCCGGGTAACAGCACTCTGACCTCGTGGGTAGAGAAAGCTCATCGCGCTCTGGCTTCATCCCAGCGCAAGCCAGAGCGCAACGAGGTCTCACGCGGGAGGACCTGCCACCAGCACGACGGTCGCCGTGTTCTGCTGGCCCGATGCGTCGGTCCACCCGACCTTCACGGAGTCGCCTGCGTGCAGCGAACCCAGGGCCGCGCTCATGTCGTCGGTCGAGCCGACGGACTTGCCGTTGATCGAGGTGATCGTGTCGCCCTCGGCCAGGCCCGCCTGGTCGGCGGGGCTGCCCGCCTCGACGCCCGCCACCTGCACGCCGCCGGTGCTCGGCGCAGAGGCGCCGGCGCCGGACACGTTGTCCGAACCGTTGCCGGACCCGAGGCCGCCGAGGTCGCCGAAGGCGCCGCCGAATCCGCCGAGTCCGCCGAGGTCACCGGGAGCAGCGGCCGTCGCGGTGTCCTGGACCTGCACGCCGAGGATCGCGCGGTCGCCGATGTGCACGTTCGCGCTCGACTGGCCCGCTTCGATCTGGTGCGCGATCGCGAGTGCCTTGTCGATCGGGATCGCGAACCCGGCGGTCGCCGGCGCGTCCTGCGACTGGCCGTCGGACGAGCCGGCGCTGTTCATCCCGACCACCTGCCCGTCGGCGTTCACGAGCGGGCCGCCCGAGTCGCCGGGCTGGATCGGCGCGTCGGTCTGGATCACGCCGGTCAGGGTCTCGGCGTTGCCGCCCGACTCGTCGGACGCGGTGATGGTCTGGTCGAGCGCGGTGACGGTCCCTTCCGCGGTCTGGGGCGCGCCGCCCTTGCCGAGCGCGTTGCCGAGCGCGAGCACGGGGTCGCCCTGCGACAGCGAGGACGAGTCGCCGGTGGTGACCGGGTGGAGCGAAGGCGCACCCTCGACCTGGATGAGCGCCACGTCGTCGGCGGCGTCGTAGCCGAGCACCGTCGCGTCGTAGCTGGGCCCGGCGCCCGACACCTGCACCTTGATGCTGGTGGCGCCGTCGATGACGTGGTTGTTCGTGAGCACCTCGCCCGAGGACGTGAGCACGATGCCCGTCCCCGCGGCGGCGCCGTTCGAAAGGGTCGTGTTGATGTCGACGATCCCGGGATCGACCTTGGCGGCGATCGCGGCCACGTCGAGCCCGCCAGTGGCGGAGGGCGCGGCGAACGCGGGCGTCGCGACGAGGGCGGTGCCGGCGAGGAGCGCGCTCATCGCGAGCGCGCGGGGCGCGTGCCGGCGGAGCTTGCGGGAGTCGGAACTCGTTCGGGTACGGGCACGCACGTCGGCATCTCCTTGGTCTGTGGGCGACATTCGTGCAACGACCGGCCCGCGAGCGCCGTTCCGCGACGCGGAGCGCGGCTTCACAGGCGGCGCTCAGCATCCGGCGTACGGCGCCGCGCGTCGGGGTGGGAGACTCGGGCGGTGGAGCTGCACACGGAGCGGCGCACGCCGGAGGGCGGCCATCGGCTGACCGCCTCGGCCGGTGACGAGAGCATCGCGGTGCTGGACGTCACTCCGGTGACCGACGGCACCACGGTCGTCACCGTGTCCACGACCGACGGCGTGGGCCGCGCCGAGGCGCGCGACCTCGTCGGCGCGATCTCGTCCCTGGGCACGGGCGCGCCGACGTACGTCGACGTGAGCGACGCGTTGGTGCGCGACGCCGCGCGCGCGGTCGGGTATGTCGGCGGTCTGCGCGCGCCGTTGGTCGCGCCCACCCCCGGCGCTCCCGCGGTGCGCGTCTCCGGAACCGACGTCACCGACCGGGTCGTCGGGGAGGTGGCGCGGCTCCTCCCCTACGCGTCGGTGAGGCTTCGCGCGAGGCGTCGGCTGCTCGACATCGAAGCGACGGTTGCCGGGCGCCCGCGCGGCACCGGTGCGATACGGGTGCAGGCGCCGGAGCGCACCGACCTGATGGCGGAGCCCCTCGCGGAGGCGCTCGACACCGCGCTCGGGATCAAGTGGCGGTTCGGGCGCGTCGCGCGGGGAATCGGCGTCGCGTGCTTCGGCGGCGAGGGCTTCGGCAGCGGGAGGCGGGTGGGCTACGCGTGGTCCTCCACCCGGTACGTGTTCCTCACGCCCCACTACGTCCTCGCCGACGAGCTCGAGCGTGCACGCCGAGCGCGCGCCGAACGGAACGGCGGGGTGCTGCGCCGGGTGTCGGCCGACGTGCCGCGACCGTTCACCGACGTCGATGCCACCACCGCTCACGAGATGTGGCACCAGCTCGACGGCGCCATCGGCGCGTCGGGCGGGCGCTACACGGAGCTCAACCGCGCGCTCGGCGTCGAGCTCGGCGTCGCGACGTTCGAGCACGCGCTGCGAGGCGGCGAACCGAGCGCACCACCCGAGTGGAAGGCGGCGCACGCGCGCATCGAGCACGAGGTGTCGGCGTACGCGACGACCAGCCAACGCGAGGCGACGGCAGAGATGTTCAAGCTCTGGTGGTGCTCGAACGGCAACCCGTCCCCGCTCGTCGCGCGTTTCGGAGCGCTGGTCGACCGGTTCCTCCCGCCGGACCCCCAGTGACCGTCGCATCGCCCTGGGTGCGCCGCTTCGCGGCCCTCGCGCCCGCGGGCTCGCCGGTGCTCGACGTCGCATGCGGCGGTGGACGCCATTCGCGGTGGTTCCTCGCCCACGGGCACGCGGTCGTGGCGATCGACCGTGACCTGTCGCAGGTGGCCGATCTCGCAGGTACGCCCGGGTTCGAGACCGTCGAGGCCGACCTCGAGTGCGGCGACCGGTTCCCCGTCGCGGGACGGCGATTCGGGGGCGTGGTGGTCACCAACTACCTGCACCGGCCGCTCCTCCCCGATCTGGTGGACGCGGTCGCGCCCGGCGGCGCGCTCCTCTACGAGACCTTCGCGGTGGGCAACGAGCGGTTCGGCCGGCCCCACAACCCCGACTTCCTCCTGCGGCCGGGTGAGCTGCTCGATGCCGTGCGGGACTCGCTCCGCGTCGTCGCGTACGAAGACGTCGTCGTCGACGAGCCGTGCCCGGCCGCGGTCCAGCGCATCGCCGCGGTGCGCACGTGAAGACGCTCCACCTCCTCCGCCACGCGAAGTCGGATTGGTCCGACTCGGCGCTCGACGACCGCGACCGGCCGCTCAACCCCCGGGGCAAGCGGGCGCGGCGCCTGCTCGCCGCGCACGTCGAAGGGTGGCCCGTGGATCTCGTCGTGTGCTCGACCGCGCGCCGGGCTCGCCAGACCGCGGCCCCGGTGGTCCGCACCCTGGGCTGCCCGCTCGAGCTGCGGGACTCGCTCTACGGCACCGACGCCCACGAGCTGTTGTCGGAGGTGCGCGTGCTCCCCGACTCGGCCGCCTCCGTGATGCTCGTGGGCCACAACCCCGCGACCGAGCAGCTGTCGGAGCTCCTCACCGGCGTCGACTCGCGGTACCCGACGGCCGCGCTCGGGAGCATCGGCCTGACCGTCGACCGGTGGGCCGACGTGGCGCCGGGCGCGGGCACCCTCCGCTCCCTCTACGTCGCTCGCGACGAGGATCCCGACTAGCCGGACGCCGTGTTCAGTCGAGCGCGAGCTCGAGCAGGCCGCCGAGGATCGCCAGGTTCTTCAACCTGTGCGTGGTCTGCCGCGCGCGCGCCGCCGGGTCGGTCTCGTCCCACCGCACATCGCGGGCCCGTGCTCGCACGACGGACGTTTCGCTCGTCGCCCGTCCGGGCATCCAAGGTGATGACTGTCTATCTCATCGCCGCGATCGCGTTCGCCGTCGCGTGCGGCGTGAACGACGGCGGCGCGCTGGTGGCCCTGAGCCTCCGGGTTCCGGTCCTGCGCCCGCTCACCGCGGTTCTGGTCCTGTCGACGTTCGTCGCCGTCGTGCCGCTCGTGCTCGGGACGCGCGTCGCGTCCACGTTGACCAGCCACATCGTGGCGTTCACCGGTGCCGACGGCCGGGTCGCGACGGTCGTCGCGGTCGTCGCAACGCTCGGCATCGTGTCCACCCTCGCGCGACTGCGGGTGCCGACGAGCCTCTCTCTTGCGCTCATCGGCGCCATGGTCGGGAGCGGGCTCGGCTTCGGGTTCCCGGTGTCGTGGTCGACGACCGGCTTGGTGATGGCCTTCGGGATCGTCGGGCCGTTCGTGGGCGCGGCACTGGCGCTCGCGCTGATCGTCGCGTTCGCAGCCGCACCCGCAGGGCCGCGCGTGACCCGTCGGCTCCACGTCGTCGGGTACGGCGCCGAGTGCGTCGCGTACGGCGCCAACGACGGGCAGCGGATGTTGGCGGTGTTCGCGCTGGCCGTCGTGGGTGCGAGCCGGGTGGCGCTCCCGGTGTGGCAGCTCGCGATCATCGCGGCGTCGTTCTCGATCGGGGCGATGGTCGGGCTGTTCCGCTATTCAGGGACGCTCGGCGGGGACCTCGCGCCCATGCGTCCTCACGACGGCGCGGTCGCCGAGATGGGCGGCGCGGGCGCGTCGTTCGCCGGCGTGGTCCTGGGCGCCCCATTGAGCATGACGCAGGCGATCACGGGTGGTCTCGTGGGCGCCGCGACCCCGCGCGGTTGGAAGCGCGTGCGGTGGGCGCGTACGAGCCGGGTCGGGATCGCGTGGCTCGCCACGCTCCCGGCCGCGCTCCTCGCGGGGGCTGCACTCGGGCTCGCCGTCCACTCGGTCGTATGAGCCGGCTGCGCAAGCTCGCGCGCGATCTCCTGGGTCGCTCCGATGCCGCGGTGATCGAGCCGCTCTGTGGGCAGATGGAGCTCGTGTCCTGCGCCGTCCACGCCGTCCGCGAGGCCTGTTGCGCCTCGCGGCCCGCGAGCGGCGCCATGACCGCGCTCGAACAGAGGGGCGACGAGCAGCTGAGCGCGTTCACCCGCACGCTGACGGCTTCGCTCACCACGCCGATCGACCGGGAGGATCTCTACCGGCTGTCCCGCTCGATCGACGACGTGCTCGACAACCTCCGTGACTTCGACCGTGAGCTCGGGCTCTACCGCCCCCCGGAACCTCGAGCATTCCTGCCCGTCATCGACTCCATCGGAGAGGCGACAGAAGCGTTGCGGTGCGCGATCGACGCGCTGGGCACCGGGGTGCGGGAGGCGGCGAGCGCGGCGCGGGAGGCGGATCACGCCGCGGCGCAGGTCCGTCACCGCTACGAGGACGCGATCGCCGATGTGCTCGAGCGTCCGGCCGACTCGGCGTCGCTGCGTCAACGCGAGCTGCTCCGCCGGCTCGACGTGGTCGGACTGCGACTCGGGGAAGCCGTGAACGCGCTGTCCGACGGCATCCTCAAGCGGCTCGACTGAGTCCGGACGCGCCGGTGCCCGCCGGGTAGGACCCGGCGGGCACCGACCTGCCCGAGCGCCCCGGCTGCGTCAGCTCTGCGACGGGGCCACTGCCTTCTGGCCCCAGGTGCGGTCGACGAACTTGGTGACCACGCCGCTCACCTTGCCCTCGAGCGTCGCCGCCCGTGCGCTCGTGATGCGACCATTGCTCTCCGCCTTGGCGATGAACGCGTTGAGCTTCTGCGTGAGATCGTTCACCACCGCGTCGCGGCTGGAACCGTGTGCGGCCGCGTACTGGCCGATGGTCTGCCCGCCCTGGAGCGCGGTCTTCAGCTCCTGGGGCGACGTGCTGGTGAGGTTCAGCACGTCCCGCAGCCCGGCGCGACGAACGTGGCGCCGGATGACCGGGTGCCCCTTCGTCGCCGGGGCGGTCGCCGTGGCGCCGCTGCCCGAGCCAGTTCCGTCGGCGGCAGAGGCGATGCCCGTGGCGCCGAACACCAGGGTCCCCGCGACGACGATCCCGGCGACGAGCTTCTTCGTGTCCATCTCGACTCTCCCTTGTCCCCTGCTCCGATTTTCTCCGCTGCCACGAGCCGGGGGGTGTCGGCTCATCGCAACCCATACAACCCTCGGAACATCAGGGTTCTGTGAGGCGACCGGCAGCAGCCGGCCAAGCAGGGCGAGCGCCGAGCGGGGTAGCTTCCGGTCATGGCGTCGTCCGTGACCATCGACCTCGACGGCCCTGTGGGCGTGGTCGAGCTGCACCGGCCCCCGAACAATTGGTTCGACATCGAGGCGCTCGCCGAGGTGGCCGACGCCTGGGAGCGGCTCGGCGACGACCCCGCGTGCCGCGCGATCGTCTTCTGCACCGAGGGCAAGAACTTCTGCGCCGGCGCCGACATGAGCGGGACCGACGTGGTCGACAACACGGCCGACCTCTACGCCCAGGCGGTCCGCATGGCGGGCGCCAAGGTTCCCGTCGTGGCCGCGGTGCAGGGCGCCGCGGTCGGCGGTGGCCTCGGGCTCGCGATGATCGCCGACCTCCGCGTCGGCACTCCCGAGACGCGCTTCTCGTGCAACTTCTCGAAGATCGGGTTCCACCAGGGCTTCGGCCTCACCGTGACCCTCCCGGCCGCGATCGGCGAGCAGCGCGCGCTCGAGCTCATGTACACCGGCGGTCAGGTGCGGGGTCCGGACGCACTCGAATGGGGTTTTGCGTCGCGCGTCGTCCCCGAGCCCGAGCTCCGCCCCACCGCGCTCGCGCTGGCGTCGGAGATCGCGGCGTGCGGTCCGCTCGCGGTCCGCGCGATCAAGGAGACGATGCGCGGCGACCTCCCGGAGCGGGTACGCGCCGCAACCGTGCGCGAGGGGGAGCAGCAGAGGATCCTGCGCGCCACCGACGACTTCCGCGAGGGCGTCGCCGCGATGGCCGACCGCCGCACGCCGAACTTCACCGGGCGTTGAGGCGCCGCGGGTGAGCGCGCACGAGATACGCGGAACGGCGGCGGGCGTCGACCTGCCGGCTCTGCGGGCGTGGTGCACGGACAACGTACCCGACTTCGTTCCGGCCGAGGCGGTCCAGATCGCAGGGGGGCACTCGAACATCACCGTGCGCGTGTCCGACGAGGACGGGCGCGACATCGTGTTGCGGCGCCCGCCGCTGCACAGCGTCCTCGCCACCGCCCACGACATGGGCCGTGAGTACCGGCTCATCTCGGCCTTCGGACCCACGCCGCTCCCGGTGCCGCGCACCATCGCGTACTGCGCCACCGACGATGTGATCGGCGCGCCCTTCTACCTGATGGAGTTCGTCTACGGCATCGTGCTCCACGACAACCACATCGCGGAGCACGCCCTCGACGAAGCGGCGCGTCACCACGTGGGTATGTCGTTCATGGACGCGCTCAGCGAGCTCCATGGTGCCGATATCGACGAGATCGGCCTCGGCGATCTCGCCAAGCGCGAGGACTACATCGCCCGCCAGCTCAAGCGCTGGCACGGCCAGTACCAGCAGAGCCGCACGACCGACGACGACACGATCGACCGGGTGCACGACCTGCTCGCGGCGCGCATACCTCCCCAGCGCGACTCCACGGTCGTCCACGGCGACTTCCGGCTCGGCAACTGCATCGTCGGCGACGATGGCGAGATCCGGGCCGTGCTCGACTGGGAGATCTGCACCCTGGGCGACCCGCTCGCGGACATCGGCTTCGTGCTCGCGTCCTGGCCCGAGTCGACCGGTGAGGTGGCGCCGTTCCCCGACTCCCCCTCGATCGTCCCGGGCTTCCCGACACGCGAGGAGCTGCTGGCGCGCTACGCCGAGCGCTCGGGGCGCGACGTTTCGGACGTCGACTACTACGTGGCGTTCTCCTACTTCCGCCTCGCGTGCATCATCCAGGGCGTGTACTCGCGCGCGCTGGGCGGCGCGCAGGGCGACACTGGCGACGACGTGGAGGTGTTCCGGCGCCGCGCCGAGAACAGCGCCCGCAGGGCCGCCGAGCTCGCGGCGCGGCTCTGACCGCTCAGAGGTTGATGTCCTCGGCCTCTTCCTCGACCGCTTCCGCCTCGCCGGCGCCCGGGACGGGAAGGTTCGCCATCGCGGCCGGCGGGTCACGCCACGGGTCGGGCGGTGCACCGGCTCGCGCGGCCTCGATGGCGCGCCAGACGCGCTCGGGCGTGCAGGGCATGTCGATGTGGCGGATCCCCAGGTGGCTCAGCGCGTCGACGACCGCGTTCTGCACCGCGGGCGTCGAGCCGACGGTGGCCGACTCGCCGATGCCCTTGGCGCCGAGGTCGTTGGTGGGCGACGGCGTCTCGGTGTGCGCGGTCGTGTACGACGGCAGCTCGGCCGCGCTCGGGATCCCGTACTCGGCGAGCGTCGACGTGAGCGGGTTGCCGTCCTCGTCGTAGACGTACTGCTCCCACAGCGCCTGCGCGATTCCCGACGCGAGCCCGCCGTGGACCTGGCCGTCGACCAGCAAAGGATTGAGGATGCGGCCGCAGTCGTCGACCGCGACGTGGCGGACCGGGGTGACCCGGCCCGTCTCGGTGTCGACCTCCACCACGGAGACGTGGGCGCCGAAGGGGTACGACGCGGTCGAGCGCTCGGTGTCGTGCTGGACGAGCAGCGGCTCGTCGCGCTCCGCTGCCGCGCGGGCGATCTCACCCCACTCGATGGCGCGGCTCGGAACGCCGGCGACGCCGAGCCCACCCTCGCCGGTGACGATGATGTCCTCGGGCGCGGCCTCGAGCAAGTTGGCGGCGAGCTGCTTGGCGCGGTCGACGAGCAGCCGAGAGGTCTGGAGCACGGCCGACCCGCCGAGCTGCAGCGAGCGCGAGCCGCCGGTGCCGCCGCCCTTCTTCACCAGGGCGGTGTCGGACTGCACGTAGCGGATCCTCTCGATGGGCACGCCGAGCTCGTCCGCGGCGATCTGCGAGAACGCGGTGGCATGACCCTGGCCGTGCGACGACGTGCCCGCCTTCACCGTGACCGTGCCGTCGTCGTGCACCTCGACCTCGGCGAACTCGCCACCGCCCCCGGTCACCTCGACGTAGACCGAGAGCCCGATGCCGAGCTGCACCCGATCGCCCCGTTCGCGCCGCGCCGCCTGCTCGGCACGGAGCGCGTCGTAGTCGGCGACCCGCAGCGCCTCGTCGAGCGCAGCCGCGTAGTCGCCGCTGTCGTAGCTCGCGCCGGTCACCGTGGTGTACGGGAACTCGCTCGGCGTGATGAAGTTCTTGCGCCGCAACTCCGCCGGATCCATGCCGATCTCGTCGGCCGCGATGTCGACGATCCGCTCGATGAGGGCCGCGGCCTCCGGACGCCCGGCACCGCGGTAGGCGCCCATCGGCGTGGTGTTGGTGGCGACGACGGCGACGTCGAATCCGAATTTCGGGATGTGGTACACGCCGGATGCCATGGAGCGGGTGGACCCGATCACGAGGATCCCGCCGAAACCCGCGTAGCCGCCGGCGTCGCCGATCATGCGGCAGCGCAGGCCGACGAACGTGCCGTCGCGGTCGAGCCCGAGCTCGACGTACTGCACCTGGCCGCGCCCGTGGGCCATCGCGATCATGTTCTCCGAGCGGGTCTCCACCCACTTCACCGGGCGATCGAGCTCCAGCGCGACCTTCGCCGCGACCACGCCCTCGGCGCCGAGGTGCTTGGCACCGAAGGAACCACCCACGTGCGGCGCGATGAGCCGAACCTTGTCCGCGTCGACACCGAGCAGGTTCGCGAACTGGCCCCTGACCATGTGCGGCATCTGGCACGCGAGGTGCACCGTGAGGTCATAGTCACCCGAATGGGGGATGGCGGCGATCGCGGCGCCCTCCATGGGGACGACGGCGACGCGCTGGTTCTCGAAGCGGCCACGCACGACGACCTCGGCGCCCTCCAGCGGATCCACCGTGTCGGGCTCGCGCATCCCGATGATCACGTTGGACCCGATAGCCTCGAACATCACCGGCGCATCGGGCGACAGCGCCTCCTCGGGATCGATCACGGCGGCGAGCGGCTCGTAGTCGACGTCGACGGTCTCGGCCGCGTCGACAGCGAGCGCGCGGCTCTCGGCCACGACCACCGCGACCGGGTCGCCGACGAAGTTGACCCTTCCCTTTGCCAGCGACGGCCGCACCGCCTCGGGATGCAGCGGCGCGAGCGACGGCGCGTTCGGGAAGTCGAGGTCGTCGGCGGTGTACACCGCGACGACGCCCGGCATCTCGCGTGCGGCGGACACGTCGATGGAGCGGATCTCGGCGCGCGCGAACGTCGAGCGCACGAAGTGCAGCACGAGCATGCCGTCGACCTTGAGGTTGTCGACATAGGTGCCCGCGCCGCACAGCAGATCGGGATCCTCGACCCGTCGGACGGGGCTGCCGACGAGGGAACCGGCGGCGAAGGTCATGACATCTCCTCGAGCGCGCGTCGGACGAGCACGGTTGCGAGGTGTCGCCGGAACTCGGGTGAGGCGTTGAGGTCGCTCGGGGGCTCGGTGCCCTCGGCAGCCACCGCGGCGGCGTCGGCCGGGGCCGCGCCGGCGCGGAGCGCCTCCTCGACCGCGGCGGCACGAAGCGGTGTGGAACCCATGTTCACGAGTGCGACGCCGGTGGTGCCGTTGCGCACCGCGGCGACGCCGACGATCGCCCAGTCCTGTGCACGACGGTTGAACTTCTGGAACGACCACGACGCACCGGGCAGCTTCGGCACGCGCACCTCGATGATCATCTCGTCGGGTGCGAGCGCGGTCTCGAGGAATCCGACGAAGAAGTCGCTCGCCGCGATCTCACGCCGTCCGGACGGACCCTGGACGACGATGGTGCCGCCGAGCGCGAGCACCGCCGCAGGAAGGTCGGATGCCGGATCCCCGTGCGCGAGCGTGCCGCCCAGCGTGCCGCGGTGGCGCACCTGCGGGTCACCCACCTGGTGCGCGGTGTGAGCGAGCAGCGGCACCTGCGCGTGGAGCAACTCCGAGGTCTCCACCTCGTGGTGGCGCGCCAACGCGCCGACGGCGATCTCGTCGCCCTGCTCGCGGATGTAGGAGAGGTCGGCGATCCGCCCGACGTCGACGAGCACCGTCGGCGTCGCGAGCCTGAGCTTCATGAGCGGCAGGAGCGAATGTCCGCCCGCCAACAGCTTGGCGTCGTCGCCGTGCTCGCCGAGCAGCGCGATCGCCTCCTCGGGGGAGGCCGCGCGCACGTAGTCGAACTGCGCGGGGATCATGCCCGGATCCCGCGCGCATCCGCGCACGCGAGCACAGCCTGCACGATGTTGTGGTAGCCGGTGCAGCGGCAGAGGTTCCCCTCGAGGCCTTCGCGCACCGCGGCCTCGTCGAGCCTCGGCTCCTCGTCGAGCAGCGAGACGATCGCCATCACCATCCCGGGGGTGCAGTACCCGCACTGCAGGGCGTGGTGCTCGCGGAACGCCTCCTGTACGGGGTGCAGCGACCCGTCGGCTCCCGCCAGCCCTTCGATGGTGGTGATCTCGGCACCGTCGGCCTGCGCCGCCAGCACCGTGCACGACTTCACCGACTGGCCGTCGAGCAGCACCGTGCACGCACCGCACGAGCTCGTGTCGCACCCGATGTTCGTGCCCGTGAGCCCGAGCGTCTCCCTGAGGTACTGCACGAGCAGCAGTCGGGGCTCCACCTCGTTGCGATGGGCGGCGCCGTTCACGCGCACCGCGATCTCGACCACCGGGACCTCCTCTTCGTCTGCTTCGTCCGTGCTCGCTCCTCCGCGGTCGGATGCGGGGCTCGCCGAGCCGGGTCTTCGCCCGAGCGGGCGCACGTTACCCGACCCGTTTCCGGACCGGTGCCTGTGCGCTCGACTTGCAGCGGGGCTAAGGTTCCCCTAACTACCGGAAACGGCGTTTCCACGACGGAGCAGCGGGTCCGAGGACCCGGCGGCGAGCGGAGCGAGCAGCGATGTACGTGTGTCATTGCCGAGCAGTGAACGACCGGACGGTCCGGATGGCCGCCGCCGCGGGCGCACGTGACCTCGACGACCTCACGCGTGTGTGCGGTGCCGGCGGCGACTGCGGCGGTTGTCACGATGCGCTCGAGGCGCTGCTCGCCACCTGCGCGGACGCCTCTACCGCGCGGACGCCGGAGCTCGTGGGTTAGCCCCTGCGTCGGGAGATGCCATGCGCGGCGAACCGGAGATCATCGAGCTCTTGAACGCGGTGCTCACCGCGGAGCTCACCTCGGTCAACCAGTACTTCCTCGACGCGAAGATGCTCGACAGCTGGGGGTACGAGCGGCTCGCCCACCACTTCCGCGACGAGTCGATCGAGGAGATGAAGGACGCCGACGAGCTCATCGAGCGCATCCTCTACCTCGAGGGCGTCCCCAACCTGCAACGCCTAGGTACCGTGCGCGTGGGCGAGACGGCACCCGAGAAGCTCCAGCTCGCGCTCGAGCTGGAACGGGAGTCCATCGAGCGGCTCGACCAGGGCATCGGCCGGTGCAACGAGCTAGGCGACCACGGGACGCGGTCCGTGCTCGAGCACGTGCTCGACGGCGAGGAGTCTCACGCGGACTGGATCGAGACCCAGCTCGAGCTGATCTCCCAGGTCGGGGACGCGCACTACCTCGCGCAGCAGATCCACGACTGACGCGCCTCCGGCGCCGTCGACGAAGAGCGCGCCTCAGCGGCCGGTGACGGTGCCCCCGTCGACGCTGTAGAGCTGGCCGGTGATCCAGGATCCCTGGTCGGAGCAGAGGAACACCACCATCGCGGCGACGTCGTCGCCCGTGCCCGCCCGGCCGAGCGGGATGCGCGCCACGAGCTCGTCCCAGGCCGTGCCGCGCGGCACCGTGTCCATCCGGTACGTGTCGACCAGACCGGGGCAGATCACGTTCACGCGCACCCCGTAGCGACCGAGCTCGGTCGCCATCGACGCGGTGAGCGCGTGGATGCCCGCCTTCGACGCCGCGTACGCGGCCGCGTTCGCGTCGAGCCGCTTCCCCACGATCGACGAGATGTTGACGATGCTCCCGCCCTCGCCCTGGTCGTCGAGGCGTCGCGCGAACGCACGGCTCATGTAGAAGGTCCCGTGCAGGTTCACGTCGATGACCTTCCGCCACTCCTCGATCGGGAGGTCGATGACGGCCACGCGGTCGGCACCGCGCGCGGCCCCGGCGTTGTTCACGACCACGTCCACCCGCCCGAGCTCGGCGCACACGAGGTCGACGAGGTCGTCGACCGCGTCGGGGTCGGTGACGTCGCTCACCACCGGGATGGCGGTGCGTCCGACCGAGCGGACCTCGTCGGCGACCGATTCGATGTCGCGCCAGCCCGCCGCCTTCTCGTCGTCCGGGAAGCGCTCGGGCGGCCGCCCGGTGCCCGTCAGGACCACATCGCAGCCCGCGCGCGCGAGCTCGACCGCGATGGAACGCCCGATGGAGCGCATGCGACCGGCACCCGTGACGACGGCGACCTTGCCGTCGAGCCCGCTGAGCGTCAGCCCCGTCACCGGCCGGACTCTACGCGACCGCGCCCCGCGCACCCCGCCCCTCCGTCCCACAAACTTGCGAGAGAAAGGGGTCAGGCCGGTGGGCCCTCGACCAGGGTGAGGGTCGCGGTGTGGCGGGTCCCGGAGCTGTCGCTCCACGTGACGCTCACCTTGTCACCGGTGTGGTACTGGGCCATCGCGTCGTTGAGCTGTGACGTGGACCCCACCGATTGGCCGGCCACCGCCACGATCACGTCGCCCGACCGGATGCCGGCACTGTCGGCCGGACCGCCGGAGTCGACCTGCATGACGAGCGCGCCGTCCGACGACCCGCTGTTGCTGCGCCCCCCGAGGCCGTTGCCGCTGTCGCCCGTGTTCTCGACGCGGATGCCCATGATCCCGCGGCTGCCGATGTGCACGCTCCCCGACGACTTCCCCGCCGCGATCTGGGACGCGATCGAGCGCGCCGCGTTGATCGGGATCGCGAACGCGACGGTCGACGTGGTCTGGGAGAACCGTCCACTCGCCGCGGCCGCAGTGTTCATCCCGATCACCTCGCCGTCGGCATTGACCAACGCGCCCCCGGAGTCGCCGGGCTGGATCGACGCGTTGATCTGGATGAGGCCATGCAGCGTCTCGGTGTCGCCTCCGGAATCGTCACCGGCGGTGATGGTCTGGTTGAGCGCGGCCACGGTCCCCGAGGTGACGGTCGGGGCCCCGCCGCGGCCGAGCGCGTTGCCGATCGCGACGACGGTGTCGTCGATCGAGACGCGCGACGAGTCGCCGATCGGGACGGTCGCGAGATCGGAGACGTTGCGGATCTGGAGCAGCGCGACGTCGTTGTCGACGTCGTAGCCCAGCACCTTCGCGGAATGGCTCGACCCGTCGCTGCTGATCTCCACAGACACCGTGTTCGCCCCGTCGATCACGTGGTTGTTGGTGAGCACGAGACCGTTCGACGAGATGACCATCCCGGTGCCGGCCGCTTCGCCGCCGGTCGCCAACGTGGTCGTGATGTTCACGATGCCGGGCGTGACCTTGGCGGCCACGTCGGAGACCGCGCTCGACCCACCCTGGTCGCGCACGACGGCCGACGAGCCGGAAGACGACCCGCCGCCGGTGTCGAGCACGTCGTGACGGCCGATCCCGAACGCGCTCGCGAACACGAACAGCGCGAGCAGGAACGCGACGATCGCCGGCGCGCGCCGGCGCCGCCGGGGCGGCGGCGGCACGGCATCCGGGTCCCACACCGGCGGACCGGCGGGGGGTGGCTGCCACGGCGGCGGGGTCGCAGCCGGCGGGGGCTGCCACGACGGCGGGCTTGCCGCGGGCAGGGGCTGCCACGACGGCGGGGTCGCAGCAGGCGGGGGCGGCCACGGCGGAGGTACGTCACCGGGCGTGACCGGTGGCTCGGGAGGAGGTACTTCAACCGGCCCGACCGTGGGCTCCGGCGGCTCGGGGCGGGTCGCCTCGGGCTGCGATTCGGGGTTGTCGTCGGTCACCGGTGCGCCTCGTTCCCACGCGAGTCCGCCCGATCGTCGCGGACACGCACTGTGACCAGCCTAAGGACTGGAGCGACCCCGCTGACAGGGGTGACCGTGGCGACGCCGACGGGCGGGTGCGAGACTGGGCCGGTGGGCGGCGTCGAGCAGCGAGTGGAGGTGGCCGGCGCCCGTCTGAGCCTCACCGCCGGCGTCTGCTGGACGGTCGGAATGATGTTCGCCCTGCTCGACGCGATCACGACCTGGTACGCCGTGACCCGCTTGCACATGCCGGAGGGCAACCCGGTCGCGCGGTGGGTGATCGCGGAGATCGGCGTGTCCGAGGCAGTGGCGCTGCGGGTGCTCGTCAGCGCCGTCGTGCTCGGGCTGCTCGCCGTCGGGTCGTGGATCCCGCTGCCCGAGCAGCGCTCGCTGGTCAACCGCTCCTGCCGAGTCGTACTCATCGGCGCCCTCGTACTCTGGGGCGTCGTCGCGGTCAGCAACACCGCGCAGATCGCGATCGCCGAGTTCCACTGACCGGCGGCGGGATCCCGGCCTCGGTACGCTCGGGGGCAGCGATGGGAACCCGATTCGACGAGACCGTCGACCGCCTGCGCGTCGCGGTCGAGGCCGGCGCGGTGCCGGGAGCGCTCGTCGTACACGCGGATCCCGACGGCACGCGTGTCGCGGTGCTCGGCCGGACCCACCAGAGGGGCGGCGCGCCCGTCGGCGAGCGGACCCGGTTCCGGCTCGCCTCCTGCTCGAAGCTCGTCACCGCGCTCGCGGCGCTGCTCGCCGTCCAGGACGGTGTGCTCGACCTCGACGCGCCCCTGCGCCGCGTCGTGCCCGGGATCGCGCCCCGCTCCCGCTTCGACGGCGACCCCGCCGACCAGATCACCGTGCGCCACCTGCTGTCGCACATGGCCGGGCTCACGCGTCAGGCGCCGATCGACAACACGTATCCGTCGTGGGACGACCACGTCGCCAGCATCGGCGACACGTGGCTCCGCTTCCCGGTGGGCACGCGGTACGCGTACTCGGACATCGGCATCGACCTGGTCGGCCGGGTGCTCGAGGTCGCGACCGGCGAGCCGTTCCCGCGGTTCGTGGCGCGTCGCGTGCTCGAGCCGCTCGGCATGGAGCGCGCGACGTTCGACGTGGCGGAGATCACCGCCGACCGCGACCGCTGCGTCGGCCACGTGCAAGGCGAGGAGCAGCAGATCACCGGCATGGTGCCCGCGGGATCGCTGTACGCGTCGGCGCGCGACCTCGGCGCGTTCCTGCGCTTCGTGATCGACGGCGGTGTGGTCGCGCACCGGCGCGTGCTCTCGGCCGAGCTGCTCGAACAGTGGTCGACCACGCCCTTCCCCGCGCCCGGGCAGGTGGAGGGGTACGCGCTCGGCCTGCGCACGAAGCGCACCGCGTGCGGAATCGCCCGCGGCCACGCGGGCAGTGGGTTCGGGTTCTTCGCCGACCTTTGGTGGCTGCAGGCGTCCGGCGAGGGGGGCGCCGTGGTGGTGAGCTCGCAGGAGCTCGACGTCCGCGGCAGCGTGGTGCCGGAGCTCATCGGCGCGCCGGACGCGGCTCCCGCGCTCGCGGAGCCGGAGGATGCCTCCGCTCCGGGTGCCCTGGACCCTGCCGCGAACACCCGTCGCGCGGGCCGTTACGTGGGCGGGTTGCACGACACGGTCACGTTCGAGGTGCGCCACGGTGTGCTCGGCGTCGTGCGCGGGAACCGCTTCGACGCGGTCGGGTTCGGCGCCGACGCCTGCACGTGCTCCGCGCGCCGGAGCCGCGAGCGCTACCGCTTCGCGGACGGCGTCGCCGCGCCCCCGTACGTGGTGCGGCTGCGCGACGGCGAGAGCTGGACCTACAACGACGGCCCGAACGACCCACCCGGTCCCGACTGGCCCAGCTGGGACCAGTGGCTCGGCACCTACACGGTGGTGGCCCGCACGGACGTCCGAGGACGCGTGCTGGTCACCAAGCGCGACGGCTACCTCTCGATCGGCTCACAGCGGGTGCTCGAGCACTCCGGGCACTGGTTCACCAGCCGCGGTGAAGCAGTGGCGCGCCGTGGCGAGCACCTCTGCGTCGGCCGGTTCACGCTCCGGCCCGTCGACGAGAGCGGGCTTGGCGCCGACGCGCCCGAGCCGGATCCGCCCTTGCGCGGTCTGTCCGAGCGAGGTCAGCCCGAGGGGAGTCAGCCCGAGGTGAGTCAGTAGGCGTCGAGGATGTCGACCACGAAGACGAGCGTGTCGGCACCGCCGATGCCGGCCTGGGGGTTGCCAGCCGAGCCGTATCCCTTCGCCGGCGGCACGACGACGAGCAGCTGTGAGCCGACGTGCTGGCCGACGATCGCCTCGTCCCAGCCCTTGATGACCTGACCCACGCCGATCGGGAAGTCGGCGGGCGTCCCGCGGTCCCAGGACGAGTCGAACTGCTTCCCGGTCCCCCAGACCACGCCGGTGTAGTTGACGGTGACGGTCTGACCCTTGCGGACGACGCTCCCGTCGCCCTTGATCAGCGGCTGCACCACGAGCGAGCTCGGCGCCTTTCCCGTGGGCGTGGCGATCTGCGGCTTGCCGGTGGCGTCGAGAGTCACCGCGGGGAGCCCCGCCGCGGGCGCCACCGGCGTGCCGGTGGCGCGGGTGAGCGGGTGCCGGACGCCACGGACGGTGATGACGAAGAGAAGGCTGTCGTTCTTCTTCACGCCGACCGACGCGAGCTGCGCGTTGAGACCGTCGGCGGGCGAGACCGCGACCAGCACCCGGCTGCCGACCGGTGCGCCGACGAGGCCGTCGACGACCGCAGGCGTCGTCTGGCTCGGATCCAGCACTGCGGTGGCAGGGCGGGAGCCGTACGTGGAGCCGATCTGCTTGCCGGAGCGGCCGTCGAGCACGAGGTAGTCGATGGTGACCTTGGTGCCCTGCCCGAGCGCGCCGCCCTTGCCGGTCACCACCACGCGGTGCTCGGAGGCCGCCACCGAGAACGGCTTGGCGAACCGGACCGTGGGCTTCTGCCCGGCCCCGCCCCTGACCGCGACCTGGCTGAGCGGGTCGGCCGCCGCCGCGGGCGAGAGCGAGACCGAGAGCGCGCCCGCAGAGGCGGCCGCGACGAGGAAGAGGTAGACGAGAAGACGGCGCACCGATCGATGCCCTTCCGTGAGACGGCCTTCCACGCTACCGGCGGGAACCACGGTGACGCGCGCGGCCGATGGCGACGGTGCACGCGGCCGGCGCCACGCGTGTGGTCAGTCGAGCAGACCGGCGCGGTGGAGATCCTCGGCCAGCATCACCGCGTCGACGAACAGGGCGGCGCGCAGGCCAACGTCGCGCGCCCCCTCGACGTGGGGCGGAGAGTCGTCGACGAAGAGCACCGCGTTCGGTGGGACGTCGAGGCGGCGACAGGCGAATTGGTAGACCGCGGGATCGAGCTTCGCGAACCCGCTGTCGCACGAGCACCACCCGGATGGGCTCGTCCATCGGGTCGCGAACGCTCGTCGCCACGCTCACCCGCGCGCCCGGGTGGACGATCAGTCGGCGAACGCGAAGACCGTGCGATCGGCGGGGACCACGATCCGCCCGTCGCCGGCCGCGAGCGTGCTGAACCGGGAGGGCTCCGAGCCCACGTGTACATCGAAGCGCTCAGCGCCCGAGCTCTCGTCGAGAGCGACGAGCTCGCCACCGCTCGTGGCGATGGTCCATACGGTGCCGCGCGCGATGACCGCGGGCCCGGGCGCGGCGACCCCCGCCGACCAGCCCACGTGCAGCGCGTTGCCCTGTGCGGTGACCTGCACGACCGAGCCGGGGCAGGACACGAACATGGTGTCGCCGTCGTGGGGAACGCCGCCGTAGGCCAGCGCGTCGCACACCATCGTCCGGGCGAGCTCGCCGCCGACGCCCCCGAGGTGGCCGGCGTCGAGCAAGTAGCCGGTGCCGCTCTTGCCGACCTGGAACACCCGACCGCCCGGCAGCAGCACCGGGCTGGTCGACCCGAGGTCAGTGTCGCCGCGGTTGAGGTCCTTCCAGTCCGAAGGCGCCCACGCGTCGAGGAGCTGGAGGTCGGCGCTCAACCGGACGACCGCGTTGGCGTAGTCGAATGTCGAGGTGCTCGAGCTGTTGCCGCTCGCGAGGTAGAGGCTCCCGTCGGGGGCCGCGACCGGGCCGGGCGGCGACCAGAACCCACCTTCGCGCTGGGTCGGGAGCGTGTAAGTGCCGACCGCGCCGAGGCCCGTCGGCGACACCGCGACCGACGTGACGCGGCCGTGATAGTCGCCGCAGTCGCCGAAGCGACCGCCGAACGCCACGTAGACCCGGCCGCCCGTCAGCGTGAGCGCCGACCGCTGGTTGTGCACCGCGGGGTCGGCGCCGGGGGCGTCGACGCCCTTCGAGTCGATCAGCCGACCGTCGGAGAGGCCGAGCTCGAACAGCACGTGGTGTCCAGGCTGCACCATGCCGACCGCATACACCCGGTTGCTGCCCGCGTCGGCGACGGGCGTGCTCGTGATCCCGACCGGATTCACGTCACCGCAGGGCAGCGAGGACCCGGGGACGGGCGTGCCGAGGTGCGTCTTCCAGGCGACCGCCCCCGTCGAGTCGTCGAGCGAGTACACGGTGTCGTTCTCCGTGGCGACGATGACGTGGCCGCCGACGACGAGCGGCTGCGCGTACACGTCACCGTCGAGCGCGGGCGACGCCCACACCTGGTGGACGCGGGCGGCCGACGCCGGCCCGTCGGTCGTCAGCCCGGTGCGCGACACGTCGCCGTAGTACGTGGGCCACGGGGCGGCGGTACCGGTCGCGGCGGTCGGAGGCGCGGCGGCCGTCGTCGTCGTCGCCGCCGCGGAAGACGACTTCCGCTTCGACGACGTCGCGGAGCCGCTCCCCGAGCCCGATGAGCAGGCCGCAAGCGCGAGCGCGGCGACGATCGTGCACACGGTGACGGTGACCCGAGCGGGGGGCGGGCGACCGTGGGCGTTGCGACGCGGTCCGATCCGGCGACGATATTCCGGGCGGCCCGCCGATCCCCATCGCCCGGCGACGGCGCGTGCCGGCGCTACAGCTTGCGGTGGTCCCAGGACGCGACGTGGACCGGCTGCACCTTGAACACGACCCGGTTGTTCATCATCGCCTCGACGAACGGGCGACGCGTCTCGTCGTAGGGGCCCATGTGGCGCTCGTAGACGCTCACGCCGAGCTGGAACCGGCGCTCGGGGTCGTCGACCAGCTCCGCGCTGCCGCGGATCTGCACGCCGCGGAGCTCCTCGTAGCGCTCACCGTCCTCGGCCATGACGGTGATGGTCGGGTTGCGGCGCAGGTTGACGGCCTTCTGCGACTTCACCTTGGTCTCGAACGCGATCTCGCCCTCGAGGAAGCCGTACCACATCGCGACGAGGTGCACCGTGCCGTCGTGGTTGATCGTCGCCATCGACATCGTGCGGGTTTCCGCCAGGAACGCGTCGACCTCCGACGGTGTCATGCGCACCTGCGCCCGTTGGTTCACACCGCGGCTCGCCACGGACGGGAGCGTACTCTCGCGGCGCGGGATGCTCCGCGGGGAGTGCGGTACGCGTTGATCGCGACGGCCACGTGACCACCATGCTCGACGGCTCCGCGCCGCGCCGGCTCGGTGCCCGCGTCGCGGCGTGGGCGGCGGGGTTGGCGCTCTTCTCTGTGGTGCTCACAGCCCGCTGGAGCGTCCCCTCGGGAATCGTGGTGGAAGGGCTGATCCTCGGCTCGCTCACCGCGCTCCTCGCGTTCGGCCTCGCGCTCGTCTGGCGCTCGAACCGGATCGTCAACTTCGCCCAGGCCGACCTCGGCACCGTCCCGGCAAGTCTGTGCGTCGTCCTCGTGGCCGCGGAAGGATGGTCGTTCTGGATCGCGATGCCCCTCGCGCTGATGCTCGCGCTCGCGCTCGCGTGGTTCGTCGAGCGCGTCTTCATCCGCTGGCGCTTCGAGCAGGCGCCACGCCTGATCGTCACCGTCGTGACGATCGGGCTCGCGTCGCTGCTCAGCGGCGCCGCGCTCGCGCTGCCCTACTTCCTCGAGGGGACGAACGCAGTGCTGCCGGACAGCCTGCTGCAGAGCCAGCCCTTCCGCCTGAACCTCCACATTGACCCATTCGTGTTCCACGCATTCGACCTCGTCGCAGTGGTCACGACCGTCGTCTGCGCGGCGTCGCTCTTCGTGTTCCTCCGGCGGACGGGAGCGGGAATCGCGCTGCGTGCCGGCGCCGAGAACCCTGAGCGCGCCGCGCTGCTCGGCGTGAACGTCGGGCGCACCCACAGCGTCGCGTGGATGATCTCCGGGGTGCTCGCGGCAGTGACGATGATCCTGCGTGCAGGGGTGTTCGGGCTTCCCCTCGGTGCCGCGTTCGGCCCCTCCATCCTGCTCCGCGCGCTGGCGGCCGCGGTGATCGGCAGGATGGAGAATTTCGCGGTCATCTTCGTCGCCGCGTGCGCGATCGGGGTCGTCGAGGCCGCTGCACAGTGGAACGGCGCCACCGCGTACGTCGACCCGCTCCTCCTGGTGCTCATCGTCGTCGCCCTGCTCCTCCAGCGGCGCCGACGCGAGTCGCGGGTCGACGCCGAGGTCGCGTCCGCGTGGATCTACGCCGCGAGCCCGCGTCCCGTCCCGCGCGAGCTCGCCCGCCTGCCCGAAGTGCGATGGACGATCCGCGCGCTGCGCGCGACGGTGGTCGCGGTCATCGTGCTCCTGCCATGGGTGCTCGATGCGCACGACACGGACCTCGCGGCCGTGGTGGCGATCTACGGGATCGTCGCGTTGTCACTCGTCGTGCTGACAGGATGGGCGGGCCGGATCAGCCTCGGCCAGTTCGGTTTCGTCGCCGTCGGCGCGATGGTCGTCGGCTCGCTCAACGTGCACTACCACTGGGGCGCGATCCCGACCCTCGTGCTCGCGGGCGTCGCGGGCGCGATCGTGGCGGTGCTGGTGGGGCTGCCGGCGCTTCGCGTGCGCGGGCTCATGCTCGCGGTCACCACACTCGCGTTCGGGGTCGCGACCTCGTCGTACCTGCTGGACCGCAACCTCGACTTCTTCGGCCTCTCGTTCCACTACCTGCCCGACAACCTCCTCGACCACATCACCCGGTACCCGCCGTTCGGGATCGAGAGTGTGCTCGGCCTGCGCGTGGCGGACCGCGGCGAGCTGAACGAGACCGGCATGTACCTCCTGTGCGTCGCGGGGCTCGGGCTCGTCGTGCTGGCGGTGCGCGGGCTCCAGCGTCGGCGCACCGCACGCGACCTCGTGGCGACGAGAGAGAACGAACGCGCCGCGCAGTCGTTCGGGCTAGGCCCGGTCCGCGTCGAGCTCCTCGCCTTCGCGGTCGCCGGCTTCCTCGCGTCGTTCGCCGGCGGGTTGTACGTCCTGCACCAGCAGTCGCTCGGGCCAGAGCTGTTCCTGCCGATCGAGAGCATCCGGGTGCTCACGATGGTCGTGGTCGGCGGCCTGACGAGCATTCCCGGCGCGCTGCTCGGCGCCATCTTCCTGCAGAGCACGGTGTGGGTCAGCGACTCGGTCCCGACCGCGTTCCGGCTCGCGCTCCAGCTCGCCGGCAGCGGTCTCGGGCTGGTGGCCGTGCTCATGTTCCTCCCCGGCGGGCTGGGCGGCGCGCTGTACGGCGTGCGCGACCGGCTGCTGCGGACGGCGGCGCGCCGTCACGGGATCGGCGTCGCCGAGGACCGCGCCGGTGGCGTCGCCGACGGCTCGGCGGGGCCGACGCCGGCCGACCCGCACCCCGGGGCCGACGGGCGCGACGGGAGCGACGTCCTCCTCCGCGTCGAGGCGATCGACGTCGCCTTCGGCCACGTGCAGGTGCTGTTCGACACCAGCCTCGAGGTCCGCGCCGGTGAGACGGTCGCGCTCCTGGGCACCAACGGCGCGGGGAAGTCGACGGTGCTGCGCGCGGTCTCGGGCCTCACCGCCGCCGGGCACGGGCGCGTCCAGTACCGCGGCGTCGACATCACGGGAAGCGCGCCGCATCGGATCGCAGAACGTGGGCTGATCCACGTGCCCGCCGGCCATGGGGTGTTTCCCTCCCTCACCGTGGCCGAGAATTTGAGGATCGGCGGCTGGCTGCACCGCAGGGACGCGGCCAGCTCTCGCGCTGCGACCGACGACGTCCTCGCCCGGTTCCCGATTCTCGCCGGTCGCGTCCGCGAACCCGCCGCGAACCTCTCCGGCGGGCAGCAGCAGATGCTCGCGATCGCGATGGCGCTCCTCGCCCGGCCGGTTGTGCTCCTCGTCGACGAGCTCTCGCTCGGGCTGTCGCCGGAGGCGGTCGACGAGGTGCTCGCCCTGCTGGCCGAGCTGTGCGCGCGTGGCGTGGCCGTCCTCCTCGTCGAGCAGTCGATCACGGTGGCTCTCCGCGTCGCGAGCCGCGCGTATTTCATGGAGAAGGGGCGGGTGCGCTTCGAGGGCGCCACCGCGGAGCTCCTCGCCCGCCCCGATCTCGTGCACTCGATCCTGCTCGAGCACGCGTCGCCGCGGGAGGAAGACCACTCGCAGACGCCGACGGCGCCGCCCCCGCGGCCGCGGCCGTCGAGTGTCGTGCTCGAGGCCCGGGAGCTCACGAAGCGGTTCGCCGGGCTCACCGCGGTCGACGGCCTGTGCCTCGCGTTGCACGACGGCGAGATCCTCGGCCTCATCGGCCCCAACGGCGCGGGGAAGACCACCGCCTTCGACCTGCTGTGCGGGTACCTGACGCCGGATGCCGGCGCAGTCGTGCTCGCCGGCCACGACGTGACGGGCCTGCGCCCGGCGGCCCGCGCCCGCCTGGGCCTCGGGCGCTCGTTCCAGGACGCGCGTCTCTTCGGCGCCCTCACGGTGCACCAGGCGGTGTGTGTCGCGCTCGACGACCCGCTCACGCTGCTGGACCCCTTCGCCGATGCCTTCGGACTGCCACCGCGGGTGCACGCGGAGGCCCTCCTGGCGGCACGGGCCGACGAGCTGCTCGACCGGATGGGCGTGGCCCCGTTCCGCGACGCGCTCGTCTACGATCTCTCGACGGGCACGCGACGGATCGTCGACCTCACGTGCCAGATCGCCGCCGATCCTCGCGTCATCCTCCTCGACGAGCCGTCCGCGGGGATCGCGCAGGCGGAGGTGGAGGCGCTGGCGCGTCTGCTCCTCGACGTCCGGCGCACCGCCGGCGCGAGCCTGATCGTCATCGAGCACGATCTCGCGTTCGTCTCGAGCATCGCCGACCGGGTGGTGGCCCTCGATCTGGGCGCGGTGCTCGCCGAGGGCGACCCCGGCTCCGTCCTCGCCGACCCGCGGGTCGTGGCGTCGTACCTCGGAAGCGCTCGGAGCGTGCCGTGACCACCTACGTCGCGCTGCTGCGGGCGGTCAACGTGAGCGGCCGGAACAAGGTGAACATGCGGGAGCTGGCGGCCCTGCTCTCCGGCGTCGGGCTCGAGTTGGTCTCCACCTACGTGCAGAGCGGCAACATCGTGTTCCGGTCGTCGGCGGGGACGGGCGACGTCACCGGCACGATCGGCGACGCGATCACGCGCGAGCTCGGGCTGGACGTGACGGTCCTGGTGCGCACGCGCGCCGCTCTGGCGCGTGTCGCCGCCGAGAGCCCGTTCGTCTCCTCCGACGCGCCGCCGTCACAGCTGCACGTCGCGTTCCTCGCCGGTGCGCCGACCCGCCGCGGGCACGAGACCGCGGGCGTCGACGGGCGCGGCGACGAGTTCGTCGTTCGCCGGCGCGAGGTCTACCTCCGGCTGCCGGGCGGGGTCGGGCGGACGAAGCTGAACAACGCCTACCGGGAGCGGGCGCTCGGCGTCGGTGCCACGATGCGCAATTGGAGGACCGTCACGACCCTGCTCGACATGGCCGCACGAGCGTGACCCCGGTCACGGTCCCGCTTGGCATGGACAGCGGTTGGTTCACGAATCTCCCACCCATACCCGGGCAATCCGGTACTTAGGCCCCGGCCCCGTCGTTTACGCGACGCCGGGCGCCCTCTAGTCTCGTGTCATGCAGGAAGACCCTCTGGCGGCGCTCGACACCGTCGACAGCTCCTCGATCAAGTACGCCGGCGTCGTCGGTTGCGGGCTCATGGGCGCGGGCATCGCCGAGCTGCTCGCGCGCGCGGACATCGACGTCGTCGTGGTGGAGGCGAGCGACGCCGCGCTGGAAGCGGGCCGGCGTCGCATCGAGCAATCGCTCGCGGCTGCGGCCCGACGGGAGAAGATCACCGACGTCGAGGCATCGGACGCGCTGGCGCGCCTGCGCTTCTCGACCAGCTACGACGACCTCGCCGACCGCGACATCGTGATCGAGGCGGTGTTCGAGTCGGAGCCGGTGAAAACCGAAGCACTCCGCCACATCGACGAGGTGCTCGACTCCGAGGACGCGATCATCGCGTCGAACACGTCGTCGATCCCGATCATCCACCTCGCCGAGGCCACGCACCGCCCCGACCGGGTCGTCGGTCTGCACTTCTTCAACCCGGCTCAGGTGCTGCCGTTGCTCGAGGTGGTCCCGTCGCTGCTCACGAGCGAGCACACGATCGCGGTCGTGCGCCACCTCGCCTCGGCGCGGCTCGGCAAGCACGTGATCCGCTCGCAGGACCGTGCCGGTTTCATCGTCAACGCGCTCCTCGTCCCCTATCTCCTCTCCGCGATCCGCATGTACGAATCGGGGTTCGCGTCGGCGGAGGACATCGACGCGGGGATGGTGCACGGGTGCGCGCACCCGATGGGGCCGCTGACGCTGTCGGACCTCATCGGCCTCGACACCATCCACGCGGTGGCGGTCTCGATGTTCGAGGAGTTCAAGGAGCCCCTCTACGCCCCGCCGCCCCTGCTGTCGCGCATGGTCGACGCGGGCCTCCTCGGCCGCAAGACCGGGCGGGGGTTCTACGAGTACAACCCCTGAGCCGGACCCTCAGCTCTCGGCCAGGATCTGGTAGAGCTGCTTGCGGGCGTCCTGGAGGATGCCGACCGCACGCTCGATCTGTGCCGCGTTCCCCACCGCGCCCACCTGACTCGTCGCGACCGCGAACTGGCTGAGCGCGCGGTGCAGGTCGCGGGCACCGCCGCGTCCGTCGAGCAGGTCCCACGGCGCGCCGCCGGCGTCCTCGATGCGGCGGGCGGCCTCGGCCCGGCCCTCGTCGGTGATCTCGAACACCCGCTTGCCGTCCCGCTCGGCCGACTGCACGAGGCCTTCGTCCTCGAGCATCTGCAACGTCGGGTACACCGAGCCCGGGCTCGGCTCCCAGGCGCCGTCGCTCTTGTCGCCGATGGTCTTGATCAGGTCGTACCCGTGCCCGGGTCCCTCGGTGAGGACGGCCAGGAGCGCGGTGCGGATGTCGCCCCGTTGCATGCGCCGGCCCCGTCGGGGCGGCGGTCCCTCGGCGAAGCGTCGCCATCCCTCACCTCGCCGGCCTTCTCCCCGCCGGCCACCTCGATGCTCCATCTCTCCACTCCTTCCGCCGGCTCCCGGCCGGCCCATCGATCCCTCGTCATTGGGATCCGTACCCAGCCGGATCCGTACTATCACAGTAGCATCATGATATATCGCGATAGCACGCTGTGGAAGCCGGTCCGGAGACCGTCCGCCGACGCCCATCCGGGGAGGGACATAATCAAGCGACCCGGGAGGACGCGTGGCCGACAACGAGACCGGCGACCCCGTCGCCACCGCCGACGGCGCCGACCGCGGACCCGACGCACCGGCGAAGCCGAACCCGCGCTGGCGGCGCATCCTGGTCGCGGTCCTGGTGGTGCTCGGCTGCGTCCTCGCGCCGCTCTCGGTCCTCGGGGTGTGGGTGCACAACACCCTGCTCGACACCGACCAGTACGTGAGCACCATCGGGCCGCTCGCCGACAACGCCGCGGTCCAGAACGCGCTCGCCGACCGCATCACGACCGCGGTCGTGACCAACAGCGACCTCCAGAGCAAGGTCACCGACGCGCTGCCGGAGCGCGCCGCGTTCCTCGGGCCGTCCATCACCAAGGGCCTCGATCAGTTCGTGCACACGATCGCCCTGAACGTCACCCAGAGCGACGCGTTCTCGAAGCTCTGGAAGGGGGTCAACCGCAGAGCGCACACGCGCCTCGTCGCGCTGCTCGAGGGCAAGGGCACCGACACCGTGGCGACCAAGAACGGCCAGGTCAGCGTGGACCTCGGCCCCGCGATCACGAAGGTGCAGAACGCGCTGGAGTCGCGCGGCATCGACGCGTTCGCGAACGCCAACCCGAACCGCACCATCGTGCTGATCGACTCGAAGAATCTGCGCAAGGCCCAGGGCTTCGTCGACCTGCTCGACAAGCTCGCCTGGATCCTGCCCGTCGTGACCGTGCTGCTCTTCGCCGCCGCCATCGTCCTGTCGCGCAACCGGCGGCGCACCATCCTGCGCGGCGCGCTCGGCGTCGCGCTCGGCATGGGCCTCCTGCTCGTCGTGTTCAACCTGGCGAGGCACTTCTACCTCGACGCGCTCCCCGGGTCCGTCCACCAGGACGCGGCCGCCGCGGTCTACGACCAGCTGCTGTCGTTCCTCCGGGTGTCGCTGCGCACCGCGTTCGTCGTCGCGCTCGTGATCGCGCTGGCGACGTGGATCGCGGGCCCCGGTGAGCGGGCGACCAGGATCCGCGCCGGTACCCTCGCATTGGTGCGCGGGCGCGAGCGTGACGGCGAGCCGTCGGCGGTGGCGGTGTTCGTGGCGCGCTACCGCACCGCGTTGCGGGTCGTGGTGATCGCGATCGGGCTCGCGGTGCTGGTCGCGATCTCGGCGCCCACGCCGCTCGAGGTGATCATCATCGCCGCGCTCGTGATCGTGGCGATCCTCCTGATCGAGTTCATCGGCCGTGGCATCACCCCGGCCGAGACCGGGGGCACGAGCTAGCCGGAACGGCCCGCCGCCACCCGGAACAGCTCCACGAGCCCGCGTTGCCGGGTCCGGGCCGCGATCGCGGCAGGCGACACCCCGGGTGCCGACCGCGCCAACCGGACCCGGAGCGCGCCCGGGATCACCTCGAACCGCAGCGGCGGCGTGAGCACCAGCGCCTCGCCGTCGACCCCGGCCGCGACCTGGCCGGTCGCCGTGATCTCGACCATGGGAGCGGCCCACTCGTTCCAGCCCGAGTAGCTGCTGACCCGGCCGGCCATCTCCTTGCTCACGAGCTCGGCAGCGGCCGCCGCGTTGCGCACGCCGAGCGCGACCACCCCGAGCTCGCCGCCGTCGATGCGTTCCCGGGTGCCGAAGCCGCCGAGGCGATCGAGGCGGTACACGTTGTTGGACACGAGCACGAGACACGCGTCGGCGAGCGGCTCGCCGCTGGGCGTGTCGAGCGCGAACGAGAACCGGGCCGCGGTCGGGCCCAGGAGCTCGGGCAGCATCGTGGCCGCGGTCTGCAACTTGGCGTCGCGGTACTCGTCGGACTGCACGATCTCGGCGTACACGCCGAGCGAGACGTTGTTGACGAAGACGCGCCCGTTCACGCGCGCCAGGTCGATCGTGCGCTCGTACCCGTCGACTAAGGCGTCGAGCGATCCGACGACGTCGTCGCGATCTACCCCGAGGTCGAGCGCGAGGTGGTTCCGGGTGCCTGCCGGCACGCAGACGAACGGAAGGTGGTGCTCCGCCGCGATCGACGCCACCAGCGCCTGGGATCCGTCCCCGCCCGCCATGCCGAGCACGTCGGCACCGCGGGCCACCGCGTCCCGGGCCAGCGCCTCGAGGTCGGCGCCCGGCTCCAGCATCACCGCCTCGACGCCGCGGGCGCGCGCCTCGTCGGCCAGCGCGAACCTCGTGACCTTCCCGCCCCCCGAGCGCGGGTTCATGATCAGCACCGGGTGCGCGGGACGGGGCGCGGATTCACCCGCCGGCGGCGCGGCGCGCAGCGCGCCGCGATCGAAGCCGAGTGCGTAGCGAGCGAGAAGGGACGCGGCCGCTAGCAGCGCGGCCGCGAGCACCAGGTCGCGGATGCTGGCGTCGGCGACGAGCGCCACGACAGCGGCGGCGAGGAGCACCGCGGTGGCGACCACGGCGACCACGCGGGACGCACCGGTGCGGGTGACCGCGAACCATGCCGCCGCGGTGGCGGCGATCAGCGCCGCGACCGCGAGCAGGAGCACGAGCAGGTGATCGGTCAGCGCGAGCACGACCACGACCACCGCGCCCGCGTACACGAGGAGCGAGAGGATGGCGGCGACTCGCCGGTTGATCGAGGGTGCACTCATAGCAGTCCCTTGCGCACGAGGTCGTTGCTGGCGAACCACCCGGGGATCGCCGGAAGGTAGCTGATGGCGACCTGGTGCGCGAGCACGCCGGCGGCGGCGGCGGCGTGGGGTACGCCCAGGGCGACGAGCATCCCCGACAACCCGAGTGCGGAGACCGCGGTGCCGCCGCCGGGCACGGGGACGAGGGAGGCGATCAGCGAGATCCCGATGTTCACCGCAACCAGGGTCCAGAAGTCGATCGACGCGCCGAAGGCATGGAGGCAGGCCAGGAGGGAAGCCGCATAGAGGCACTGGGCCGTGATGTTGCCGCCGACCATCAGGACGATGCGAGTGGGCGACTTCACCGCGCCCCAGACGGCGCGGAGTGCCCGCCTCACGGGCGGGATGACCGCGCTCCGGATCCGGCGCACGCTGAACACGACGGCGGAGCCCACGCCCACGGCGAAGATCACGATCAGCGCGACCACCACGATCTGGCTCGTGTCGATGTGGCCGAAGTCGATGGAGTCGGGCGAGAGCCAGAGCGCGATGCCGAACAGGCCGAGCTGCACGATGAGCTCCGACACCGTGCTCAGCACGCCGCCGGTGGCGACCGATTCCGAGAGATCGAGGCCGTTCTTCTGGAGGTACCGGATCTGCATGGCGGTGTCGGCAGCGACCGGGATCGCGAGGTTGGCGAAGGACAACGACGACTGGAGCTCGATCGACGGCCACAGCGGGAGGCGCACGGGCACTGTGCCCATGAACGCGATCGCGAACGCCACGTCGGTGCACAGCCCGATCACGAACGCGAGCGCGACGAACACCCAGCTCGCGTCGCGGACGGTGTTCCAGAACGTCTGCGGATCGCCGACGCGCGAGAGAAGCACACCGACTCCGACCAGCGCACCGATCGCCATGAGCAGCTGGCGCGGCTGCACGCGGTAGAGCCGGCGGGGTTCGGGCACCGCCGCGCCGGCGGTGACCGCGGCCTGCTCGTTCAGCCGGTCGAGCGCGGCACCGATGCCGTCGCCGTGATCGAGCGCGTCGCGCGTCGGTTCCGTCATCGCGGCCGGTTGGAGCAGCGGCAGCACGTCGGCGAGCCCGTGGGGCGAGAGCGCGCGCTGCGCGGCGGCAACCGCGCGCTCGACGCCGACCACCGCGCTCGTCGCCGCGAGCAGGTTGGCGCGGTCGCGGGCGATCGCGTGGCGCGCGGTGAGCGTCGACGACTCGTCCCAGCGGATGATCGCGGCGCAGGCGTCGGACACCGCCACCAGGTGCTCGCCGTCGAGCGCCCCGTGCACGACACGCGCGTGGTGCACCAGCTCGGCTTGACGCCACGCGTCGTCGAGCAGCCGGTCGGTCAGGCGCTCGGGCTCGAGCGCGGCGAAGGGGACGCCGGCCGGTTCCTGCTCCACCAGCACTGCCAGGGCGCCCTCGGTTCCCGTGGCGACGACGCGCGTGACGCGCGCGCCCGCCTGCGCCGCGAGGAGGCACACGTAGGCCTCGTACTCGACCTGCTGGCGCCGGGTCGGGAAGAGCGTAGGCGGGCTGTCCCGGTACGCCACGTAGCGCCAGAGTCGCGCCATGAGCTGCGCGTCGGCCTCGTCCCGCCCGAGGGCCACGACGCGCAGCTGCGCACCGTCGACGGGCGACTCCGCGAGGAACAGGGCGCGGCCGACCGGTTGCCGTGGTGCGACCCGCAGGTCCTCGGCGGGAACGTCGAGCGCGGCCAGCGCCTGCGCCACCTGGCCGACGGTCGGGCGGCCGACGGGCGTGCCGAACGCATAGCGCACCGCGTTCGCCACCCCCCATCCGAGCACGACCGCTCCGAGCAGGTCGGTGAGGTAGCCGCGGCCGAGGTACATCGCGACGAGGCCGAGCGCGATCACGAAGCTGCGCCCGACCCACCGCGTCGGCCGGGTGAGGTACCGACCCGCGACCGCGATCACCGCCACCGCCATGCCGACCCGGACCATCGGGAACGGCGGCGTGCCCCTGGAGTCGAGCACGATCTCGAACGCGTGCGCGAGATCGGTCTGCCCCACGACGAAGGCGAACAGGCGGCCGAGCACCCAGGCGAGCGCACCCGCGACGGCGACGTCACGTGCGAGCCGCCATCGTCGCGACAGGACGGCGGCGACGACCACGATGCCGAGTGCCCACAGCGCGAGCAGGCTGTACGCCAGCCGCGCGATCGAGTGCACGTCGTTCGGGAGCGACAGGATGAACCGCGTCAGGGCCTTCTCGGACTTGAAGTAGTGACCCGCATGGAGCGCGAGCAGCGTGAACAGCGCCGCCGCGAGCACGACGCGGGCCGCGTCGCCCGGGCGGCGCCGACGGAGGGAGTCGTCGCGGTCGCGCACCAGGGCTGCCGTCAGGCGCGACCACATGCCGTTCATCATGGCCCGCGGTCCGAGGGGACGCCGGAATTGACCCGTTCGCCGCGAATCGTCGAGGTCGTCGTCGAGGCCTGAACCGCGAGCGGGTCAGGCGGCCGCCTCCTCGCGGACGCACTCGGGCTGGCACGGCACGGTCACGTCACCCCGAGTCGCCACGCGCACCGGGGTGACCCGACGGATCGTGAGGAACGCGATGACGCCACCGAGCGTGGCCACACCGGCCGTGATCCACATGGCGCGCGCGAACCCGTGCCCCAGGTCGAGCTCGCCGCCCACGCCCGAGAGGCCCGCGATCGCGGGCAGGACCGCGATCATGAGCAGGCCGGCGATCCGCGCGACCGCGTTGTTGATCGCCGAGCCGACCCCCGCGTGGCGGTCCTCGATCGCCCCGAGCACCGCCGCGGTGAGCGGCGCGACCGTCAGCGTGAGGCCGATCGCGACCACCAGCGCGCCCGGGAACACGCCGGTCCAGTACGAGCGACCCGGACGCGCCAAGGTCAGCAGCGCGGCGCCGGCGCCGACCACGACCGGGCCGACCGTCATCTGCAACCGCGGCCCGACGCGTTGCGCCAGCGCGCCCGAGCGCGCCGAGAAGCCCAACATGAGCACGGTGATGGGGATCAGCGAGGCGCCCGCGGCGAGCGCCGAGTAGCCCATATCGGTCTGGAGGTGGACCACCAGCAGGAACGTGATCGCGCTCAGCGCCGCGTAGACCGCGAAGGTCGTGCCGTTGGCACCGGAGAACTGGCGCGATCGGAACACCTCGAGCGGGACCATGGGCTGGTCGGTGTGCAGCTCGGCGACCACGAACCCGACAAGTGCGATGACGCCCGCAACCCCGAGCAGGACCGGTACCACCGTCCACCCGGCCGCCGGCCCCTCGATCAGCGCGTAGACCGCGCCCGCGAGGCCGAAGGCGAGCAGCGCGCCCCCGCGCACGTCGATGTGCCCCGAAGCCTCGGTGTCGCGCGTCTCGGGCACGTGCCGGAGGGAGATCCACACCGCGGCGGCGACCATCGGCAGGTTCACGAAGAACACGAGCCGCCACGAGACCGCGTCGATGAGCCAGCCGCCCAGGAACGGGCCGGCGGCGGTGGCGATCCCACCGAGCCCGGACCACGCCCCGATCGCCCGCGCGCGATCCGAAGGCTGGAACGACGCCGAGATGATGGCGAGGCTGCTGGGAACGAGGAATGCAGCCGCGACGCCCTGCACCGTGCGCGCCCCGATCAGCGTGCCGGTGGTCGGCGCGATCCCGCACAGCAACGAGGTGACGGCGAACCCGAGCAGCCCCGTGATGAACACCCGGCGGCGCCCGAACAGGTCGCCGAGCGATCCGCCGATCACGAGGAACGAGCCCAGCGTGAGCAGGTACGCGGTGAGCACCCACTGCATGTCCGCGAGGTCGGCGTGGAGGTCGGACGCGATCGACGGGAGCGCCACGTTGACGACCGTGCCGTCGAGGAAGGCGACGCCGGAGCCCAGCACCGCCGCGGTGATCACCCACCGGCCGGTCGGGGTGCCCATCCGCACCACCGGTCCGGTCGCGGTCGCCACGACCGCAGCGTAGGGGCGTCGGTCAGGCGTCCCGCAGGTGCGAAGTCACCTCGTCGTCGGGAACCTGGGTGAACCGCTCGTACCACTCACCGATCGCCACCATGGGCGCCGGCGTGAGCACCGCCACCACCTCGTCGACCTCGCGCGCCAGCGACCGGACGACCTCGGGCGGCGCGACCGGCGTGGCGACGACCACCTCGCGCGCTCGGTTCGCGCGCACCACCGCCACCGCAGCGCGGATGGTGCCCCCCGTCGCGATGCCGTCGTCCACCAGGACGACCGTACGCGCCTCGAGTGGCGTCATGGGCCGGTCACCCCGGTACCGGTGCGCGCGCCGTTCGACCTCGGCGGTCTCACGCGCCTCGACTGCGGCGAGCTGGGTCGCGCTCACGCGCGCGGCGCGCAGCACGTCGTCGTTGAGCACGCGGATCCCGCCCTCGCCGATCGCGCCCATCCCGAGCTCGGGATGGTGGGGGACGCCGAGCTTGCGGACGATCAGCACGTCGAGCGGGGCGCCCAGCGCGGCCGCCACCTCGTGCGCGACCGGCACTCCGCCACGCGGCAGCCCCAGCACGACCGGCGTCCGCGGCTCCAGGTGACGGAGCCGGGCCGCGAGACGCTGCCCGGCGTCGCGGCGATCGCGGAAGCGCGGCATGACACGCACCATGCTCGCACGCCGCCAGCGCTTGGCGACCGCCCGCGCGAACGGCTACGAAGTGCCGGTGCCCAAACGCATCGCGGTGGCATCGGTCGTGGCCGTCGACGAGCACGATCCCGGCCCGCACCATCCCGAGCGCCGGGAGCGGCTGCGCGCGGCGATGGCCGGCGTCGCGGACGCGCGGCTCGGCGACGACGTCGTGTTCCTCGAGCCCGCGGCCTGGGGTCCGGCTCCGGCCGCCGACCTCGTCCGGGTGCACGACCCACGCCTGCTCGACTCGCTCCGGGCGGTGTCCGACGCGGGCGGCGGCGAGCTCGATCCGGACACCAACGTCTCGCGCGGTTCCTACGCGACCGCGTGCCTCGCGGCGGGATCGGGCCTCGCAGCGGTGGAGTCCGTGCAGCGGGGCGACGCCGACAATGCCTTCGTGGCGACGCGCCCTCCGGGTCACCATGCGACACGCGACCGGGCGCAGGGGTTCTGCCTGGTGAACCACGTCGCCGTCGCGGCGGCGCGGCTCGCCGATGCCGGTGAGCGCGTGCTCGTCGTCGACTGGGACGTGCACCACGGCAACGGCACGCAGGCGATCTTCTGGGACGATCCGCGCGTGCTGTACGCGTCGATCCACCAGTGGCCGGCCTACCCGGGAACGGGATCCCCGGCCGAGACCGGCGGTGCTGCGGCAGCCGGGCTCGTCGTGAACGTGCCGCTGCCGCCGGGTGCGACGGGCGACGCCGCCTTCGCCGCGCTCGACGACGTGATCGGGCCGGCGGCTTCCGCGTTCGCGCCCACGTGGGTGCTCGTCTCGGCCGGCTTCGACGCGCACCGCGACGATCCGCTCGCCGACCTGCAGTGGAGCGCGGGCGACTACGCCGCGCTGACGGCGCGCGTGCTCGAGCTGGCGCCCGGGGGGCGGCAGGTCGTCCTGTTCCTCGAGGGTGGCTACGACCTCGACGCGCTGCGACGCTCGGTGACCGCGTCGGTGTCGACGCTCGCGGGCCGGCCGGCGACCGGCGAGGCGCCGTCGACCGGCGGCCCCGGACGCGAACAGGTGGCGCGCGCAGCCGCCGTGCGGGCCCGGGCGCTCGACGCCTGAGCGGGATGTCGACACCGGAGGGGGTGCTCGGCACACTGGTGGAGGGCGCCGCGGCCCGTCACCACGTACCCGGGCTCGCGCTGGTGGCGGTCGTCGGCGACACCGTCGTCGGGACCGCTGCCGCGGGACGGGCGAGCCTCACGAGCGGTACCCCGATGACCCCGCACCACGCGTGCAACTGGTTCTCGATGACCAAGATCGCGACCGCGACCGCGACGATGATGCTCGTCGAGCGCGGCACGCTCGACCTCGACGCGCCCGTCGGCGGGTACCTGGGCGACGCGTGGCCCCCACGCTTCGCCGCCGTGCGGGTGCGACACCTCCTCAGCCACAGCAGCGGTCTGGCCAACCCGGTGCCGCTGCGGTGGGTCCACCGCGCGGGGGAGCCGCGCCCCGACCCGCGCGCGCTGCTCGCCCGTCTCGTCGCCCGCCAGCGCAAGCTCCGGTTCGAGCCCGGCACCAAGGCGGAGTACACCAACGTCGGCTACCTCGCGCTCGGCGAGGTGGTGGCCGGCGCGGCGGCACGGCCCTACGAGGACTTCGTGCGCGACGAGCTGCTCCGGCCGCTCGGCATGCGCCACACCGGCTTCACGTGGGCCGCGACCGACGGCGCGCCCCCGGCCACGGGGTACCAGCGCCTCTCCCGCGCGCTGACCCCGTTGCTGCGCGCGGTCCTTCCCGGGGATCTCGTCGCGGCGCGGACTGGCGCGTTCGTCGCGCTCGAGCCGTTCGAGCTCGACGGCGCCGCGTACGGCGGCCTCGTCGGCCCGGCCCTCGACGCCGCGCGCCTGCTCACGCTGCATGTGAACGAGGGCGTCGTCGACGGCACGCGCCTCCTCGGCGCCGACACCGTCCACAAGATGACGACCATCACCGTCGACGGCAAGCGCTTCGACCTCGGGCTGGGCTGGTTCCGTCCCGCCGACATGCCGGGCCCGGCCGTCGAGCACCTCGGCGGCGGCATCGGCTTCTTCAACGTGCTGCGCCTCGACCCGGGGCGCGGCGCCGGCGTGGCGCTCATGAGCAACACGACGCGCCGCTGGCCGGTCGAGGAGCTCGTCGACTCGGTCCTGGCCCAGGTCGTCCGCCCGACCTGACTCGTGACCCCCCACCAATCCCCCAACTTGCGTCACTTGAACGGGTTGTTCCGTTCAAGTGACGCAAGTTCGCGAGGCGGCATGGGGAGGGGCGGGCGGTGTCGGTGATACTGGCCCGAGCCGCCGAAGGACCCGTCGAAGGGAGTGCACCGTGAGTCAGGACCGACCGCCGATCGACCGTACGCTCTTCGGCGACGAGCACGTGCGCAAGTACGAGGAGACCGACGGCGAGGTCGACTACGAGTGGAACGGCGCGACCTGCCTCGTGCTCACCACGGTCGGGCGCCGAAGCGGGCGGGTGAGGAAGCTCCCGCTGATCTTCGGCACCGACGGCGACCGCTACGTCATCGTGGCGTCGAAGGGCGGCGCGCCCGACCACCCCGACTGGTACCTCAACCTCACCGCCAACCCCGACGTCGAGGTGCAGGTCAAGGGCGACCCCCTTCGCGCGCACGCCCACAGGGCCGACGCCGAGGAGAAGGCGCGGCTCTGGCCGATCATGACCGCGCAGTGGCCGAGCTACGACGATTACCAGGCGCGCACGGACCGCGACATCCCCGTCGTGGTGCTCGAACGCGCCTGAGCCCCTGGCTCACCCCGTCGGCGGCGCGTGGTCGCGGTACCAGAGCGACGCGTTCAGCGATGAGGCAGCCGTGAGCACCCGCCCGAGCACGTAGGCCCAGAACAGGATCGCGAGCGCGGTGCCGATGGCGCCGTAGGTCTCGGTCTTGGTCGAGACCAGGTGGGCCACCCAGTACACGGTGAGGAGGCTGAGCGCCTCGACGCCAACGCCGAGGAGCGCGGCTCCGGGGATCATCTGGACCCAGGTCACCTCCTCGGGATGGGCGAGGAACCGCACCGAGACCACGAGCCACACGACCGCGGGGACGAGCATCACCAGGAGCGTCGCGGCGAGGCCGCCGATGAACGACCGCGCCCGCAGCCAGCCGGTGAGCTGCACGAGCGCTCCACTGAGCGCGACCACGACGATGAGGCCGACGGCGGAGCGCGAGAGGCTCTTGATACGACGCTCGGGCACCTGCCACACCAACGCGTTCACCACGTAGATCACCTTGACCGCGGCCCGTGCGGTGGTGAACAGGAAGAACAGGCCGACCACGAGCGCAACGATCCGGCCGCCGATCGAGTCAGGTTGGAGATCGACCATCGTGCGCGCCATCAGGCCGGTGACACCTGCCTTCTCGGCGAGGTCGCGCGTCGAGGTCCCCGCGCTGTCGGCAGCGAGCCCGAGCCCGACCACGACGACGTACACGTACGGCACCATGAACAGGAACACCCGGAACGCGATCGCTCCGGACAGGACGCCGCCGCCGATGCGGCTGTCACGCTCGTAGGTGCTGAACGCGGCGTCGATGGTGCGGGAGCCCTGCCGGCGCCCCTCGAAGTCCGCGCGCACCCCGTCGGCCCGCCGCTTGGCGTGCTCGGCCGCGGTCCTGGCCCGGGCCAACAGGCCCGGCGACGCGCCGTCCGGCGGGGCGGCGCCGGCCGGCTCCTGGACCGCGTGCGCCTCCCCCTCCCCGTGCGGAGGCGGAGGCCAGGCCGACGACTCGGTCACTCGAGGAGGAACGGGGCGACGGCGGCAAGGAAGCGCGCCGGCTGGTCGACGGTGATCGAGTGCCCGGAGTCGGGAATCTCGACGAGGCGGGCGTCGGGAACCGTTTCCACGAAGCGCCGCGCGTCCTCCGGCGCGAGCACGTCGGAGTTGCCACCGCGGAGCAGGAGCGTGCGCGCGGTGATCCTGCCCAGCCGCGCCCATTGGTCGTCGCCGTCGGGACGCGGCAGCCCCGCGGGTTGGCGCAGCGCGGCGTCGTAGCGCCAGGTCAGCGAGCCGTCCTCACAGAGGAGCAGGTTGGACTCGGCCCGGGCCCGGACGGCCGCGGGCGGCGAGCCCTGTAGGAGCATGGTCAGGGACTCGACCGCCTCCTCCACCGACCCGAAGCGGTCGTTGCGCTCCACCCCGCCGCGGATGCGTGCCGACCCCGCGGCCGCGACCGTCGGGCTGATGTCGACCACGACGAGGCGATCGACGAGGTCGGGCCTCGCGATCGCGCAGTTGTAGGCGGACCGGCCGCCCATCGAGCTGCCGACCAGGCTCGCGCGCTCGTAGCCGAGCGCGTCGACGAGCTTGACGACGTCGGACGCCTGCTCGGCGGCGGTGTAGCTGCCCGGGGGCGCCCACTCGCTCTCGCCGTGCCCGCGGGCGTCGAGGGCGAGCACGCGGTACGCGGTGGCGAACGCGGGCGCGAACGGATCCCAGGTACGGGCGTGCGAGGTGAACCCGTGGAGAAGGAGGAGCAACGGCGCATCGGGCCGGGGACCGCGCCAGTCGCGGTAGTGGAGCCGCAGGCCGTTGATCAACGCGTACTCGTCGGTGACCGTCACACGCGACCCCAATCGGGTGGCTGGCGTCCCGCGGCGACACTACGCGCGGCCGCGCCGCCTGTCACGGGATGCGCAGGCAGTCAGGGGCTGCGCAACTGTCATGAGCCGTGCAGGGACGGCGACGGCCTGACGAGCTCGGGGCTGCGGCGGCCGCGTCGGTCACCCCGCGGTCAACGTCGAGAGGAACGCGGCGGCCGCGAAGCCGGCAGCCGCCGCGAGCCCGGCGCGCCGCCCGGCACCGCGCACCGCGATCGGCACGTTCGGCGCGCCGGTCGAGCCACCGGGCGAGCGCGTAGTAGCCGACCGCCCCGCCGAACAGGCCGACACCCGTCGGAGCCCGTCCCGCCTCGTGGTTGGCCTCGACCACGAGATCCGTGGTGACCGCGCTGATGAGCGCACCGGCGCCGAAGGCCATGATCAGGCCCAGCCACCGCGGCTCGGTCAGCTTGGGGAACCGCGCGACCACCAGCGCGCCGACGAGCAGGGCCGACTGGCC
>CAZDJK010000003.1:0-14099 GCA_964505725.1 uncultured Bifidobacteriaceae bacterium
CGACACGAGGAAGTTGGCCGCCACGAGCGCGAGCCCGATCGCCGCGCTGACGAGCCCGTCGGGCCCGCGGAGGACGCCCGCGAGGAGCAGCACCGCCGGGGACACGAGCAGCATCCTCCGCACGAGATCGCGCGCGATCTCGTGTTCGTGGCCTTCCTGCGAACTCACCGCATGTGTCGCGCCCACGGCTTCCCCTCGTCGTGACGGGCCACGCGGCCCCTGTACTCGTAGTACGCGGTGACCGCCGCCGCGAGCACGCCGAACAGACCGAACGCGAGCAGGAACACCGGCCCGGTCCCGAGCCGGCTGTCGACGAACGCACCGACGAGGCCGAAGAGCAACGGGCCGACGACGAGGCTGAGGGCCTGGGTCAGGCCGTCTCCGTAGCCGTTCTTCTCGTTGTCCCGTGCCGACGGATCGGCTGCGTCCACCCCGGTTTCCCTCCGCTGCCTGGGCGCGCCGAGGAGGTCCGGCGCTTGTGAATCTTTTCGCAAACTAGCCACCCGGGCCCGGAATTGTCAAACTCGGGGGAACGCAGGATGTCACCCCCGGGCCCGTCGGCGCTCGTCGAGCTCCACCACCGTGGCCTCGCCCGACGCGTCCTCCTCGTCGGCCACTTCGTCGCCGTCGAGCACCAGGTGCGCCTGCATCCGGGTGCTGCGCACGCCGGGGTGGAAGTACACGTAGAGGAGCAGCGCCAACCCGGCGGCGGCGAGCGGCACCAGCGAGTTCCCCCGGTTCGTGAACGTGGGGATCAGCACCGCGGCCGAGAGCAGCGCGGTCCACAGCCAGAGGATCACCACCGCCCGCCGGGGCCCGTGGCCCATGCGCATGAGGCGGTGGTGGAGGTGCTCCTGGTCCGCGTGTGCGAAGTGCTGACCGCGCACGATCCGCCGGAAGAACGAGAACGCGGTGTCGACGATGGGGACGCCGAGGATGACGAGCGGGATGACGAGCGGGGCGAAGTAGAAGTAGGTCTGGCCACTGAACGGGTCGGCGGTGCGACCGCCGACGGTGATGACCATCGTGGCCATGAGCAGACCGAGGAACATCGCGCCCGCGTCGCCCATGATGATCCGGGCGGGGTTGAAGTTGTGCGGAAGGAAGCCGGCGCAGATCCCGACGCTGATCGCGGCGACGAGCGGCGCCATGTTCGACCCCGTGAGCAGCCCGGCCTTGAACAGCCGGTCGGCGTAGAGGAACATCGCCGCCGAGGCGATGAGCACGATGCCGGCCGCGAGCCCGTCGAGCCCGTCGATGAGGTTGATCGCGTTGGCGAGCAGGACGACCGCGACCACCGTGACGAGCGGTGCGAGATCGGGTGACAGCACCACGAACTCGGAGTGCGCGAACGGCACGCGGAAGTACAGCATGGTCACCCCGAGGAGCGAGAGCACGCTGCCGCTCAGGACCTGGCCCGCCACCTTCGCGGGCGGCGACACCGGCCGGATGTCGTCGATGGCGCCGACCACGAACATGATGGCGGCAGCCAGCAGCAACCCGAGGGGCTCGGAGTTGTCGGCGAACATCTCGTGGAACTGCGCGATGTGCGACGCCACCCCGAACGCGACGAGGAAGCCCGCGAACATCGCGGCGCCGCCGAGCGACGGCAGGGGCACGTCGTGCACGCTCCGCGGCCCCGGGAGTGCGACCGCGCCGATGCGCGGCGAGACGAAGCGCATCACGAACCCGAGCACGAAGGTCACCGCGGCCGCGATCGCCCCCACGATGATGTAGTTGGGCATGGGCTAGGCGCCCCGGCGCGGTTGCACCGTGCTACCGCGCGAGCTCGGGGTACGGAGGGAAGCGCGAGCAGAGCGCGTGCACCTGGTCGAGGACATCGCCCGCGATGTCCTCGTCGTCGGCCTTGCGCAGCACCTGGGCAATGAGCGTGGCGATCTCGCGCATCTCGGCCTCGCCCATCCCGGCGGTGGTGACCGCGGCGCTGCCGAGCCGGAGCCCGCTCGTGACGAAGGGCTTCTCGGGGTCGTTCGGGATCGTGTTCTTGTTGCAGGTGATGCCGGCGCGGTCGAGCGCCTCCTGCGCGACCTTCCCGGTGACGCCGAAGGGCCGCAGGTCGACGAGCATGAGGTGGTTGTCGGTGCCTCCCGACACGATGCGGAAGCCCTCGTCGGCCAGCGCGTCGGCGAGGGTGGCGGCGTTGCGGACGACGGCCGCCGCGTAGTCGCGGAACTCCGGCTGCGCGGCCTCGCGGAACGCGACCGCCTTGGCCGCGATCGCGTGCATGAGGGGACCACCCTGGAGACCGGGGAACACCGCCTTGTCGATCGCCGCCGCGTAGCGCTCCTGGCAGAGGATCGCCCCCGCTCGCGGTCCCCTCAGGGTCTTGTGGGTGGTAAGGGTGACCACGTCGGCGTACGGCACCGGCGAGGGGTGCGCGCCGCCGGCGACGAGGCCGGCGATGTGTGCGGCGTCGACGAGGAGCAACGCGCTGCACGAGTCGGCGATCTCGCGGAACGCGGCGAAGTCGATGAGCCGGGGGTAGGCGGTGGCGCCCGCGATGATCATCTTGGGGCGCTCGGCGGCGGCGACCGCGGCAATTTCCTCGTAGTCGAGCCGTTCCGTCTCGCGGTCGACGCCGTAGGCGACGAAGTCGTAGAAGCGCCCACTGAAGTTCACGGGCGAGCCGTGCGTGAGGTGACCCCCCTGGTCGAGGCGCATGCCCATGACCTTGTCCCCCGGCTCGAGCAGCGCGAGGTACGCGGCCACGTTGGCGTTGGCGCCCGAATGCGGCTGCACGTTCGCGTGCTCGGCGCCGAACAGGTCGCAGAGGCGGGTGCGGGCGAGGTCCTCGGCGTCGTCGACCACGAAGTTCCCGCCGTAGTACCGCTTGCCGGGGTAGCCCTCCGAGTACTTGTTCGTGAGCACCGATCCCTGCGCCGCGAGCACCCCGGGCGACGTGAAGTTCTCCGACGCGATCAGCTGGACGGTGGTGTTCTGGCGTTCGACCTCGCGCCGTACGATCTCGGCGACCTCGGGGTCGGCGGCGACCAGATCGCGGAACGGGTCGCTGCTCATCGCTCCTCCAACGCGGTGATCTCGTCGATCCGCCGCTGGTGGCGGCCACCCTCGAAGTCGGTGGTGAGCCACACGCGGAGGATCTCGTCGGCCAGCCCCTCCCCCACGATACGGGCGCCGACCGACAGGACATTGGCATCGTTGTGGCGCCGTGAGTACTCGGCTGTGTACAGGTCGTTGCAGAGTGCCGCGCGCACGCCCCGCACCTTGTTCGCCGAGATCTGCTCGCCCTGGCCGCTCCCTCCGAGCACGACGCCCCGCTCGGCGCGGCCCTCCGCGACCTCCCGACCCACCCGGGCGCAGATCGGCGGGTAGTCGACCGGCGCCTCGGAATCGGTGCCGAGGTCGTTGACGTCGTGGCCGTCGTCCTTCAACACCGCGACGAAGTGCTCCTTGAGGCGGTACCCCGCGTGGTCGGAGCCGATGGCGATCCGCAAGTGCTCCTCCCCCGGGACGGCGACCCGCGCAGTCTAGGTACGCCGCTTCTCCGGGGCCGGGGCTTAGGGTCGCGCCACCATGGGCTCCGAAGTGCAGGCCGAAGCACTCCCGCGGGTGACGCCCTACCTGCTGCGGCGGGCCGACTCGATGTGCCCCCGTCGCCTCGCCCGCACCTTCGGGGGCGCCGAGTCCTCGCACGACCCCGTGCACCGGTCTCGGCTCCGGGACGCGTTCCTCGCCGCCGCCCGCGACGCGCACGCGGCGCCGCGGCGCCCGCGCCGCACCGACTTCGCGGGTGCCGGCCCGGCGCTCGAAGCCGAGGAGCGCGCGGTGCTCGAGCAGGCGGCCGCGTGGTACGTCCACGTGTTCGGCGACCGCGTGTCGCGCGTGGAGGACCTCCGGCTCGACTCGCCGACGCCGTCGCCCCGCCGGGGCCTGCGCATCGGCGGCTGGGTCGACCTCGCGGTCGTGAACGCCGACGGCACCAAGGAGCTCCGTCAGCTGGATCTCTGGAACGGGACGCGTGCGCCGGGGCCCGACCCGCTCGCGATCGAAGCGGTGCGCGTCGCCGTCCTGCGCGTCGCCGCGTGGGCCGGCGACGGGCCACTCCGGGTCGTGTGGGCCGACCTCGTGTGGGGCGAGGCCCGCGACCGGGTCGTCGACCTCTCGGTGGAGAAGGACGCGCTCCGCGACTGGTTCGACGAGCGGGTACGGGCGCTCCGCGTGCGGGTCGCGGATCCGGTGGCGGTCAACGGCGACGACTGCCGCACGTGCACGTACGTCGCGGCGTGCCCCGAGCACCCGACCGGCGCGCACTTCGGCAACCGCCGTGACTTCCTCCCCGGGATCGTCCCGGTCACGCCGACGTCGCTCGAGGCGTGGCACCGCTGCACCAGGGAGTGGCGTGACGCGTACGTGCTCTCGATCCCCTCGAGCGACGTCGCCAAGGGCACCGCGCACGGAGAGCAGGTGCACGACCTGCTGCGGCTGGTACACCAGTCGGGCTCGTGTCACGACGACCGCCATGTGCAGGCAGTTCTCGAGGCGAACGGCTTCGACGGCAACGCGCGCGTGGAGGCCGAGCTCGCCAACCACGTGCGGCGTTGTCCCGCGAGCGCGACGTCCGTCGGGCACGAGGTCACGCGCGCTCGGTTCCACCGCAAGCCGCTGCCGCCGTTCATGGCGAGCGCGCGCTTCGACGCGTTGTGGGAGCACCACGGCATCCTCGACGCGCGCGACTACAAGACCGGACGGGTGTGGAGCGAGAGCCTCGCCACCGACCGCCAGGCGCGGCTGCAGGCATGGGTGCTCGCGCCGCTCGCAGCCGCGCGCGGGCTCCGCTTGCGCATCACGTTCGAGCACCTGTCGCCCGAGACCGTTGACGACCCCGACCCCTTCGAGCCCGAAGCCGACGATCTCGAGGCCATCGAGGAGGAGCTGCGCGCGGCCGTCGCCGCCATGCGCGCAGAAGAGGAATTCGCCGGCGTCGCCGACCCGGACACGTGCCAGCCCTGCCGCTACCGGTCGATCTGCCCCGCCTCCGCGGCGCCCGGCGCGCCGGTGTGGCCGGTGGTCGAGCCCGATCCCGGCGACGACGCCGATCCCGGCGAAGGTCCGCGCGCCGATCGGTAACGTGCGCGCGTGGCCCGCACGCCGCCCGCGCCCCGGCACCGCACCCTCTGGTGGGGGCTCACCAAGCGTTGCCCGCGCTGCGGATCCGGTCACCTGTTCGAGGGTTGGTTCGACATCGTCGACCACTGCCCGCGCTGCCGCCTGCACTTCGAGCGGGAGGAGGGCTACTGGGTCGGCGCGCTCGCGATCAACATCGCCGTCACGTCGCTGGTGTTCGCGCTCGTGTTCGTCGTGGGCCTCGCGTTGACGATCCCCGACGTGCCGGTGGCCGAGCTGCTCGCGGTGCTCGTTCCCCTCATGATCGTGGTGCCGATCGTCGACTACCCGTTCTCGAAGACGGTCTGGATGGCGGTGGACCGCGCCTTCCTCCAGCGCCTCGACCCCAACGAGCGCCTCGACGAGCAGACCTGGTAGCTGTCGGCGCTACGAATCGCCGCCGAGGTCGACCCGGAGCGTCAGCACGCCGTCGGCGAACTCCCAGGTCGCGTCGCCGATGATCGCGAAGTCCTGGAAGTCGAGCTTCGCCTGGTCGACGAAACGCTGACGCTCGGCGCCCGCCACCGGCGGGAGGGGCCGGTCGCGCACCGCGGCAGCCCGCTCGCGGAACCGGGCCAGCATCGCGTCCACGTCGAGCTCGTCGGCCACGCCCGGACCTTACCCATCATCCGCCCGCGCGCGACCCATCATCCGCCTGCCCGCGACCCACCGGTGGCGTGCCGGCGCGCGACGAGCACCCGGTCCCGTCCCGCGAGGTCGGGGCGCACGACGACTTCGGTGAACCCGGCGCGGCCGGCGAGCGTGCGCGCGCGCTCGGCCTGGTGCGGGGCCAGCTCCATGACCACCGCCCCGCCGCCGGCGTGCAGCCACGCGGGCGCCTCGGCGAGGATCTCGGCGATCGCCTCGAGGCCGGTGGGGCCGCTGACCAGCGCCCGGTGCGGCTCCCAGTCGCGGACCTCGGCAGGGAGATCCGGCACCTCGTGCTCCGCGACGTACGGCGGGTTGGAGACGATGAGCCGGAGCGCGCCCCGCAGCTCGTCGGGCAGGGCGGCGAACCACGAGCCGCGCAGCAGCCGCACCCGCGTCGCCGCCGCTCCGACGCCGGCCAGGTTCGCGCGCGCTACCGCGAGCGCGTCGTCGCTCACGTCGGACGCGTAGACCAGTGCGTCGGCGAGCTCGGTCGCGAGCGTGAGCGCGAGCGCGCCGGACCCGGTCCCGAGGTCGGCGACGGCGATATCGCCACCACCACCGCCCCACGGGTCGTGGCGGCCGCGTCGCGCGCCGAGCCGCACCGCCTCCTCCAGTGCCGCCTGCGCGACCACTTCCGTCTCCGGCCTCGGGACGAGCACGCGACGATCGACGAGCAGGTCGAGGTCGAGGAACTGCCACCGGCCCAGCACGTACTGCAGCGGCTCGCCCTCGGCGCGGCGCTCGACCATGTCGTGCACGTGCGCGATCGCGGCATCAGTCGCGGCCTCGTCCTCGCCGAGGATCAGGTCCGCGCCCTCGTAGTCCGACACCCGTTCCACCAGGAAGCGCGCCTCGGCCTCGGGCGTGTCCACACCCCGGGCGCGGAGCGCCGCTTCGGTGTCGATGCGCACGTCGCGCCAGGTGGTCACCTTCAGGCGCTCGCCTCGCCCTCGAGGTCGCGGCGGCGCTCGTCGGCCGCGAGCGCGTCGGTGAGCTCGTCGAGCTGGCCTGCGAGCACCTGGTCCAGGGAGTGGAGGGTGAGGCCGATCCGGTGGTCGGTGACCCGGTTCTCCTTGAAGTTGTAGGTGCGGATCTTGTCGGAACGGCCGCCGCTCTTCACCTGGTTCCGGCGGGTCGACGACAGCTCCGACTCCTGGCGCTCCCGCTCGATCTCGAGGAGCCGGCTACGGAGGATGCGCATCGCCTTCTCCTTGTTCTGGAGCTGGCTCTTCTCGTCCTGGCAGGTGACCACGAGCCCCGACGGGCGGTGCGTGATGCGCACCGCCGAGTCGGTGGTGTTCACCGACTGCCCCCCGGGCCCGCTCGACCGGTACACGTCGACCTCGAGGTCGTTGGAGTCGACCGCCACCTCGACCTCCTCGGCCTCCGGGAGGACGGCGACGGTGGCGGCGCTGGTGTGGACCCGGCCCTGGCTCTCGGTGACCGGCACGCGCTGCACCCGGTGGGGACCCGCCTCGTGCTTCAGCCGCGTCCACGCGTCGTCGCCCTTCACGACGAAGGTGATCTCGCGAAACCCGCCCATGTCGCTCTGCTGGGTGTTGAGCACCTCCAGCTTCCACCGGTGGAGATCGGCGTAGCGCTCGTACATGTGGAAGAGGTCGGCGGCCCACAGGTTGCCCTCCTCGCCGCCCTCACCGCCGCGGATCTCCATGATCACGTTCTTGCCCGCGTCGGGATCCGGCGGGACCAGCAGCTCGCGGAGCCGGGCGTCGAGCTCGGTGAGCAGGGTCTCCTTGGCCTCGATCTCGGCGGCGAGGTACTCACGCATGTCGGCGTCGTCCTCCGACACCAGGAGCTCGCGCGCATCGGTGAAGTCGGCGTCGGCGTCGCGATGGGCGCGGTAGGCATCGACGATCGGCTTCAGCTCCGCGTGCCGCCGCCCGGCCGCGCGCGCGGCCGCCTGGTCGCCGGACGCGTAGATCTCGGGGAGCCGCGCCTCGAGCTTCTCCAGCTCGGTCTCGAGCGCGGCGAGCCGATCGAACATGCCTTCAGGCTACTGAGCCGGGAGTCCGTCCCGAGCGCCCCGATCGGCCCCTGCCGGCGGCACCGCGGGGAACGCGTACGCGGGATCCGCGAGCGGCGGATGGTCGGATCGGGGCTTGCGCGCCATGGCCGCGTCGATGACGGGCGCGAGGCGCTCCGCCTTCTCGCGCTGCGCGCGCTCGTCGCGTTCGACGAACTCCGGGAGCACGTCGCGGCCGAACAGCTCCAGACTCTCCATGATGTGCTCGTGACGGTTGCGCCCCGACTGCGCGCACAGGATCACCTGGTCGACGCCGGCCTCTTCGTACCGACGCAGGTAGTCGCGGACCTGCGCCGGCGTGCCGATGGCGCCGCGCAACCCGAAGAAGCCCTCCTGCTGCACGATCTGCGCACCGAGCCGCTCCCCCTCGGTCATCGAGGCCTCGACCGCCTCGGGCGCGTAACCCTGCTCCGATCGGCGCGCGCGGTACTCGCCCCACACGTCGGTGACGCCGGGCTGATGGTTGCCGAACACGTAGTAGTGCGCGAGCGAGTAGCCGAAGAAGTTCGCGCCCTCGAGACCGCGTGCGATGGCCTCGTTCTCGTCGTCGTGGCACATGAACGTGGTGACGCACGCGACGTTGGCGTTGACCGCGTCGCCGATGGGCACGCACTCGGAGGCGAGAGTGTCGTAGTAGTCGGCGATCCAGTGCTGCGCCTCCTCCGGGTTGATGAACGCGAACGCCAGGGCGCCGATGCCCTTCTGCGCCGCGAGGTGGATGGTCTCCCGCCGGCTGCAGGCGACCCACACCGGCGGATGGGGCTTCTGCACCGGCTTCGGCACCACGTTGCGGGGCGGCATGGTCACGTACCGGCCGGTGTGGCCGGTGAAGGGCCGCTCGGTGAGGCAGCGGAGGGCGACCCGGAGCCCCTCCTCCCACATGGCGCGCTTCTCGGCGGCGTCGATGCCGAACCCCCCGAGCTCGGCCTCCGACGACGACTCACCGGATCCGAAGTCGGCGCGCCCGGCGGAGACCAGGTCGAGCATCGCGATCCGTTCCGCGACGCGCGCGGGGTGGTTGAACGGCGGCGGCGTCTGCACGATCCCGTGACCGAGACGGATGCGCTCGGTGCGTTGCGACACCGCGGCGAGGAACACCTCGGGCGCGCTGGAATGGCTGTACTCCTCGAGGAAGTGGTGCTCGACCTCCCACACGTAGTGGATACCGAGCCGGTCCGCGAGCTCGCACTGCTGGAGCGCGTCGCGGACGAGCCGGGCCTCGGAGTCGTCGTGCCAGGGCCGCGGCAGCTGGTGCTCGTAGAAGAGCCCGATCTTCACCGGCGCGACGCTAACCGGATCCCGCGCGCATCGGCCCCGGGTGAACCCGGGGCCGATGTCGCCCGTCGCCCCGCATCCCGGATCTCGAGGACCCGAGCCCGCCGTACCGGCGGCCGCCAGAGGCGGCACGAGGCCGTGAGCGTATCTCGCGCGCACCGGAGCAGGTGGCGTCGCGACACGTGACTTCGGTCACGTTCCGTCAGGTCGTGCCGAATGCCGGACGCGTGGAGTGGGTGGCCGCCCGCGTGGCGCGCGCGTCGACGTCGGCGAGCTGCTCGGCAGTGAGCACGGCGCGCAGCGAGGCGACCGCGACCTCCACCTGGTCGAGCGTGGGCTCGCGCGTGGTGAGCCGTTGCAGGGCGAGCCCGGGACGCATCAGCACCCGCACCCAGCGCCGGTCCATGTGCCTGGCTGCGAACCGGATGACCTCGTAGCTCAGCCCGGCGATCAACGGAATGAGCACCACACGCGACGCGATGAGGAGCAACCAGCCCGGGCGCCCGACGAACGAGTACACGACGATGGTCACGACCATCACGGTGAGCAGGAAGTTCGTGCCGCAGCGCACGTGCTCGGTGCTGAAGCGCTGCGCCGACTCGGGCGAGAGCTCGGCGCCGTTCTCGTACGCGGCGATCGCCTTGTGCTCGGCACCGTGGTACTGGAACACGCGTTTGATGTCCTTCAGGCACCCGATCAGGAGCAGATACCCGAGGAATATCCCCAGTCGCAGCGCCCCCTCGGCAACGTGGAACCAGAACCCGTCGAGGCCGAGCGTGTCGCCGAGGCCGTTGGCGGCGACCGCGGGCAGCACGATGAAGACCGCGGTGAAGAAGGTGAGCGCGATGCCGATCGTCCACCCCATCGCCCGGCTGGAGATCTGCTCCTCCTCCGGGATCTGGCGATTCGCCGACCACGTGAGGGCCTTGAAGCCGAGGGCGAGCGACTCCGAGAGCGCCATCACGCCGCGGAGCAGGGGGATCTTCGACCAGCGCTCGCTCCACGTGGGCGCGTCGCGGACCACGGTCTCGATGTCGCCCTCGGGTGTGCGGACGGAAACCGCCCACGTGCGCTCGCCGCGCATCATGACACCCTCGACCACGGCTTGGCCGCCCATGTAGCGGCTCTCGGTCGAGCGGCCGGCGCGGCTCATGTCAGGTCTTCGGCGCGGCCTTCGCCTTGGCGTAGCGGCGCTGGAACCGCTCGACGCGCCCGCCGGTGTCGACCAGCTTCTGCTTGCCCGTGTAGAAGGGGTGGCACTCCGAGCAGAGCTCGACGCGCAGCTCGGGCACCGTCGACCGGGTGACGAACTCGTTGCCGCACGAGCAGTGCACGCGGCACTCGACGTATTCGGGGTGGATGTCGGTCTTCATGGCTCCCTCATTCTACGCAGGCGCGGCCGGTGGTATTCCCGCGGCGCGCCATCGGACGGTCACCCGCCGGGGGTCGGCGCCTTCGCGATCTCGGCAAGGAACTCGTCGTTGCTCTTGGTGGTGCGGATCTTGTCGATGAGCAGCTCGAGGCCCTTGCCCTCCTCGAGCGCGTTGAGGACCCGGCGCAGCTTCCACACCTGCTGCAGCTGCTGGCGGTCGAACAGCAGCTCCTCGTGCCGCGTGCTCGACGCCTCGACGTCGATCGACGGGTAGATGCGCCGCTCCGAGAGGCGACGGTCGAGGCGCAGCTCCATGTTGCCGGTGCCCTTGAACTCCTCGAAGATCACCTCGTCCATCCGGCTGCCGGTCTCGATCAGGGCGGTGGCCACGATGGTGAGCGATCCGCCCTCCTCGATGTTGCGGGCGGCACCGAAGAAGCGCTTGGGCGGGTATAGCGCGGTCGAGTCGACACCACCCGACATGATCCGGCCCGACGTGGGCGCCGCGAGGTTGTACGCGCGCGCGAGACGGGTGATGCCGTCGAGCACGATCACGACGTCGGTGCCCATCTCCACGAGGCGCTTGGCGCGCTCGATCGTGAGCTCGGCGACGTGCGTGTGCTCGTCGGATGGGCGGTCGAACGTGCTGGCGACGACCTCGCCGCGCATCACGTGCCGCCGCATGTCGGTGACCTCCTCCGGCCGCTCGTCCACGAGCAGCACCATGAGGTGCACCTCGGGGTTGTTCCGCTCGATCGCGTACACGAGCTGCTTCAGGATGGTCGTCTTGCCCGCCTTCGGCGGCGACACGATCAGGCCGCGCTGGCCCTTGCCGACGGGCGAGATCAGGTCGACGATGCGCCCGGTGATCTCGTGCGGGTCGTCCGCGAGCTCGAGGCGCAGGCGCGAGTCGGGGAACAGGGGTGTGAGGTCCTCGAACTTGGGGCGGTTGCGCGCCTCGTCGGGCGTCATCCCGTTGATGAGATCGACGCGCAGCAGCGCCGGGTACTTCTCGTTGCTCGCCTGGGGGCGCGAGTAGCCCTGCACCGCGTCGCCCTTGCGCAGCGAGAAGCGCCGCACCTGCGACGCGGAGACGTAGACGTCCTTCGGTCCGGCGAGATAGCCACTGCAGCGGAGGAACCCGTAGCCCTCTTCGCGCAGGTCGAGCAGCCCCTGCGCCGGCACCGGCTCGCCCTGGAACTCCGCCTGGCGCGGCTCGCCCGCGACCTGGTCCTGGCCGCCGCGGCCGCGGCGGCGGCGGCGGCCGCGCCGGTTGCCGTCGCCGAAGGACTGGCGCTCGTCCTCGGGGTCGATCGCGATCGTGCTGGTCGTGTCCTCATCCGTCGCGGTCGCGGCGGAGCCGTTGGCGGGCGCGGGCGACGCGTCGGGACGCGGACGGGCGGGCCGCGGCGCGGGGATGGCGTCGACGTCGTCGCCGCCGAGTGAGTCCTCCTCGGCGGCGAGCTCGGCGATCGGGTCGGCGAGCTCCGAGGCGCGCGCCGAGCGGACCCGGCGGGCGCTCGTGGTCGTGCTCGCGGTAGTGGTTGCAGGCGCGTCGGTGCCGGATGCGCCGGCGGAGCGGCCACCGTTGCCGCCGCCGTTGGCGGTGGCGAGGATGGCCTCGACGAGGTCTGCCTTGCGCATCCGCGTCGCGCCCTTCACGCCGACGGCGCCGGCGATCGTGTGGAGCTGCTCGCGATCCTTCCCGTCGAGCATCGATCGCTCGATGTGCTGATCGGGGGTCATGGGTTTCTCCCTCGGGCCCGCTGGGCAGACGCCCGAATCGCGGACCGGTTGTCAGCCCCCGGAACGAGCGCTCCGGGGAACACGGACGGCCGCCGTCGCCAAACACACCGCAACTTCGGGGTCCGGGTCGGTCGGGGGCCTGTGAGGCGCTGCACCGACCAGCGGCTCCCGCCACTCTAGTGCCGCGATCGCCGAACGGCAACCACTCGCCGCGGTTCCCGGCCCCCGATCGGGAGCCCCGCCGCCACGACGGGAGCGGCTCAGCCGACGAGCTGGGCCATGAGCCCGTGCGCCGGCACCGGGTGCTCGCCCGCCACCGCACGCTCCGTGTACGCGCCACCCGGTCCGTCGCGCTCGGAGTCGAAGAGCAGGTAGGGCACCGGCACCGAGGTGTGGGTCCGGGCCGCGCACGGCGTCGCGTGGTCGGGGAGGAGCAGCAGCCGGAACCGCTCGCCGCGCAGCGCGTCGACCAGCGGGCCGATCACGTCGGCGTCCCAGCGCTCGAGGGCGCCGACCTTCTCGCCGACCGCGCCCTGGTGGCCGGCTTCGTCGGTCGCCTCGACGTGGAGCAGGAACAGGTCGCGGTCCTCGAGGGACGCGAGCGCCGCGTCGCGCTGCGCCGCGTAGTCGTTGTCGAAGCCCGCGGTCGCGCCGGGCACGTCGACCACCTCGATCCCGCTCAGGACGCCGAGCCCGCGGACGAGGTCGACGGCGGACGAGAGGCGGCCCTCGACGCCGTAGCGCTCCGCGAACCGCGGGAGGGTCGGCCTGACTCCCTGGCCCCACAGCCAGATCTGCGTCGCGACCGAGCCGACCGCGGCTGCGGCCGCGCGCACAATCGGCTTCGACGCATCCATGAGCGCGACGAGCTCCGGTGCCGCGGGCCCGGTCGGGAGCGCGGCCTTGCGGCCGGTGAGGTCGTGGGGGGGCACGCACTCGGCGTCGGCGAGGTCACGCGGGAGCACGCACAGGTGCCGGTACTCGACCCCGGCGTGGAAGCGGGCTCCCCCACGCCCGCCACCCAGCTCGGCGTCGAGCGCCTCGATGATCGGGTGGCTCTGCTCGCTCGAGAGGTGCCCGGCGGCGAAGTCGACCATCGTGCCGGCGTCGTCGACGGTCACGAGGTTGCAGCGGTACGCGACCTCGTCGGCGTCGAGCGTCACGCCCATCGCCGCCGCTTCGATCGGCGCGCGGCCGGTGTGGAACTCGGCGGGGTCGTAGCCGAGGATGGCAAGATTCCCGACGTCGCTGCCCGCGGGGAACCCGGGCGGGATCACCGTCGCGAGGCCGACGACACTGCGCCCGGCGAGCGCGGCGAGGTGGGGCATCCGCGCGGCCTCGAGCGGCGTACGTCCGTCGAGCTCCGCGATCGGCTCGTCGGCGCACCCGTCCGGCACCAGCACCACGTACTTCATCGGAGGTCATGGTAGATGGGACCCGAGCCGGTGCCCGGAGGAGCACGGACGCGTCGGCGCGGCACTGCGCTGCTCGTGGTCGCCATGGTGCTGGCGGGCGTGGTCCTGGTCACACTGGCGACCGCGCCCGCAGACGCGGCGTCGACCCGGTCGATCCCGCGCCTCCGGCTCCAGCGCATCGCGAGGCTCGAGGCGTTGACCGCGTTCGCCGCCCGTCCCGGCGACGACACGCTCTACGTGACCACTCAACCGGGTCGCGTCCTCGCCGTGCGCAACGGCAAGCTCGACCCCACGCCGGTGCTCGATCTCACGTCGGTGGTGAGCCAGGACGGTGGAGAACGCGGGCTCCTGGGCCTCGCGTTCTCCACCGACGGGAGCCACCTCTACGTCGACTACACCGACGACGACGGCAACACGCGGGTGGTCGAGTACGCGATCCAGGGCACCGTGG
>CAZDJK010000004.1:0-35367 GCA_964505725.1 uncultured Bifidobacteriaceae bacterium
GGTCCCGGGCTCGCGGCTGCGGGCGACTCGGATCACGTCGTCGCGGAACTCTCGTGGATAGGGCCTGGGCATGGCGCACATCCTTCCAGCAGTGCCTCCCGGCACCACAGATCAGATGTCACCTCACCGTGCAGCAGTCCCCTATGTTCTACGGCGACGAACCTTTCCCGCGCGGTGCGTCTGGCACTCCAAAGGAGCTGTGCGCGACTCTTCTGACGAGGCGATGACACCGGCTGTGAATCGATGGCATCAGTGATGGGTGTGCGTGTAGGGCAGCGTCAACCGCCTCCACGAAGGCGCGGTCCTCCCGGTACGTTCTGGCACGAATGACTTGGATATGTCGGCCCTGACCACGCTGAGCGATTGCCACGGGTGTCGAGCGACCGAACAGCTCGAAATTCATTGGCTCCGTCGGCACTGCACATCGCAGCACACGAGCTTGGCCCGAAACCGGTAGCAATCTGGTGCTGCCCGAGCAGAAGCCTGACCGTGAATCGCAGCGCGGCGCATCCCGCGCAGGTGGTGCGCCTGCGCGGCCGCGGCGACCGGCGCCCGCCTCAGAGGTCGGGGGAGGCCGGCGTCGGGGCGCCCCACCGGAAACGGCGGAGGTCGACGCTGACGCCGCCGGCGCGGACTTGGACGAAGGCGTGGAGGAGCTTCGACCGTTGTGGTTGAGCCCGACCGTGACACCACGTTCGCCGCTCAGCGCGAAGACGCCGAGCACGTCGTTACACGGCGCGCAGTGGACCCGCAGGCACGGTGCCGGCCGTTCGTGCCACGCGATGATCACAGGACGCCACCGATTTCGTCATAGGCGCTGAGAGCACGCTCGGTCGCCAGCGCGCTGCCGTAGCGGCGCATCACCGCCGGGTCCGACCATCCACCGAGACGAGCGAGATCGCCTTCCTGGCCGCCGCGTGCCAGCCATGAAGGCGCGAACCGGTGCCGGAACTGGTGCCAGTGCACATGAGGGATCCCGGCCTGCTCGCAACGGCGGGTCAGCATCGCCGACGCGCCCTTGCGGCGGAGCGCGCCGAACCGGGTGAGGAACACGTGCGCGTCGCCGGCGAGACGGTGCCGGCCACGGATCCGCAGGTACCGGTCGAGGGCGGCGCCGGTCTCAGTGTCGAAGCGGGCGGCGCGCGCCTTGTCGCCCTTGCCGTGGCGGATCACGATCACCCGGTTTACGAGGTCGACGTCGCGGAGCTCGAGGTGGCAGAGCTCGCTGATGCGGGCGCCGGTGGCGAGACCGAGGCGGATCATGGCGAGGTCCCGTCGTTCCCAGATCCCGCGCCCGGCGCACGCTTTCAGCAGGCGCCGCACGTCGTCGTCGTCGGGCATGTCGGGCGGCGGCGGCGGCGCGGCCCGTTCGACCTTCACGCCGTCCATCGGGTTGGTGGCGATCTCGTCTCCGTACGCCCAGGTCCGCAAGAACGCTCCGGTGTGGGCATTTCTGTGCGCACGCTCGGGCCCGCTGCTCCTGTGAGGGCCTTGCGTGGCGACGCGGCTCGGATTGATCGAGTGTGCTCGCGTGTCTGTGCGGTGGTCGGCCTTCGGGTCGGCCCGCGCCTCGCGTGTAGGACGCGCTCGACCCGCACATAGCTGATGCGATGAAGGAGCGGGGCCTCCGCTCCCCGTGAGGATCCGAGTCGTCGAGACCCGGGGCTTCACCAAACCAGTTCCTCTTTGTGAGGAAGGGCGGCCCCTATGGATCGACGTTACGTCGGGATCGATCTGCATCGTCGCCGTTCGGTGGTCTACGCGATGGACGCGGCGGGCGAGCGGTTGTTCTGCGAGCGGATCGCGAACGATCCGTGGCGGTTGCTCGAGGTGGTGAGCGCGGCTGGCGGGGCCGCGGAGGTGGTGATCGAAGCGACCTATGGCTGGTATTGGGCAGTGGACCTGCTCGGGGGATGCCGGCTTCTCGGTGCATCTCGCGCACCCGTCGGGCAACGACTGGGGCAACCGGCGGGTGAAGAACGACGAACGCGACGCTCGCGACCTGGCTTTGGCCCCTATGGATCGACGTTACGTCGGGATCGATCTGCATCGTCGCCGTTCGGTGATCTACGCGATGAACGCCGAGGGCGACAGGCTGTTCTGCGAACGGATCGACAACGATCCGATCCGGTTGCTCGAGGTCGTGAGCCAAGCCGGCGAAGGCGCCGAGGTGGTGATCGAGGCCCTATGGCTGGTATTGGGCGGTCGATCTGCTCACGTGCGTTCGGGACTCGAGGCGTAGGTGCATGCGGTGATGGCCAGAAAGCACCCATTCTTTTGACCGTGAGGTCACGATGCTCGAACGACGCATCCACGAGCTGCTCCGCGACGACCGCGGCTATCAAGCGATCCAAACCCTCGACGGTGTCGGTCGCACGATCGCCGCAATCTTCGTGACCGAGATCGGCGACGTCCACCGGTTCCGCTCTCCCGAAGCCCTGTGTTCCTGGGCCGAGCTCACACCCCGCCACTGCGAGTCCGACACCAAGGTCGTGCGCGGCAAGATCACCAAACAAGGCTCGAAGCTCGTGCGCTGGGCGGCGCTCGAGGCGATCGTCCGCTACCACGGCGGCCCACCGTTACGCGAGCACTTCCATCGCGTCGCGGAACGACGCGGCACCGACAAGGCCCGAATCGCGACTGCCCGACGGCTCATGACCCTCGTCTACTACGGCCTCCGCGACGGCGATATCCGCTATTTGCAGCGGACCGCCGCGTGAAGCTCGGACACCACCCCAAGCGACTCGGGATCGGCATGACTCCCACACCCCACGTGGCGACGTCGACGAACTGATTGAGTCCTTGCGGGTCGTGGCCCGACCGCGCCATGCACCCCAGCGGGGCGGACAGATGCCTGGCAACCCAGCCACCACGCAACACGACACCCTGGTGCAGAACCCACGAGCAACATCCCGAACGAACCACAGCCGCCAACCACGAGTCACCCGCACGCGCATGAACACGCTTGACAGGACCTCGCTCCATCACAGATGCCGCTCAGTCGGGGTCTGGCAGGATGTAGCCGCGTGGAACCGCGGGTCTCGCGTGGCGACTGAAGAGCGAGTTCGGGAAGTCATTCACGTCTTCCAAGAGGGGCCGGCGGGATTGTGGTCTGCCTGCCCCGGCACAGGTGACTACCCGCTGGCTGCGCAGCGATTTTGATTTGCTCTCGACGGGATTCTCGCAGCGGCGAGAGGTATCGGTTCGTGACGCCGCGGGTAACGGCGCCTTCGGTACCCTTCGCTTGTGAGGGCCGCACCTCGCTTACGTGACGGCCGCCGCTGTCAGCCGGCAGTCGCGCTGCTCGCCTGCTTCTGTCTGCTGGGAATCGTCACCAGGCCCGCCGCGGTCGGAGCCAGGACCTCGACCACCACTACCCAGCCGAATGGGAACGCCACCGCGGTGCCGCTGCCGACGCCGCGACCGGCCGACTTCGACGCGAGCGGCACGGTCAGCGCGTTTCCGTCGCCGGGCACGCCGACGGCCTCTCCGACCACGACGATCACGTTTCGCGGACCGGGTGCCGCTGGCCTCCCGTCGATCCAGGTGACGGGGAGTTCGAGTGGCGCGCACGCGGGCCGCTTCCAGCCGCATCCCGACGGCCAGGGCACGACGTTCGTGCCCGACACCGCCTTCGTGGCCGGAGAAGAGGTCACCGTGATGAGCCCCCTCGACGTCCGCGGCGCGAGCAACGGTTCCTATTCCTTCACGGTCGCGACGCCGGCGCCGTTCCCCAACGCGGCGCTGCCTACCGCTAAGCCGACGTCGAAGAAGAGCCCTAAGAACGACCTGCTGCATTTCGTGAGCCGGCCCGACCTCACGCCACCCAAGATCACCGTGACGACCCCGCCGAAGGATGTCGCGCCCGGCGACATCTTTCTCACGCCCGTCGGGGGCGACTCGCAGCAGGGCCCCGTGATCGTCGACGACGAGGGCCAGCCGATCTGGGTGTCGCCCCAGGCGGGCGCACGCGCCATCGACTTGGAGAAGCAGACCTACCAGGGCCAACCTGTGCTCACTTGGTTCGCGGGGTCGGTCGTGAACCCGGGCGTCGGGCAGGGTTCCTACGTGATCGCCGATTCGAGCTACCACCAGATCGCGGGGGTCTCTGCTGTGAACGGCTACGCGGCGGATCTCCACGACATGACCATCACCCCCCAGAACACCGCGTTGGTGCTCATCTACAACCCGGTGATCGTCGACGCGTCGTCGGTGAAGGGGGCCAAGAAGCAGCGGGTGCTGGAGCCGGTCATCCAAGAGATCGACATCGCGACGGGCACACTCCTGTTCGAGTGGCACGGTCTGTCGTCGATCCCACTCGACAACTCGTACATGCCGGCGCCCAAGACGGGCGGCGACACCTACGACTACGTGCACCCAAACTCGGTCGCGGTGGCCCAAGACGGCAACCTGCTTCTCTCGGGCCGCCACACGTGGACCGTCTATGACCTCGACCACACCAGCGGTGTGCTCGACTGGCGCCTCGGCGGCAAAGACAACAACTTCACCATCGCCAAGAGCGCGGAGTCCGCATGGCAGCACGACGTGCGCCCCAACCCGGACGGGACCCTCACGATCTTCGACAACGGCTCCGCCGGTACCAACCCCACGCACAAGACGCGCGGTCTGGTGCTCCGGCTCGACGAGCCGGCACTGACCGCCATGCTCGTGCACCAATACCCCGCACCGGGCAACGTCGAGTCCATGAGCCAGGGCAGCTTCCGGTTGCAACCCAACGGCGACTACTTCGCCGGATGGGGCAACCAACCCGAGTACACGGAGTTCGCCGGCGACGGCACCATCGTCTACGACGCGAAGCTCCCCAACTCGTCGGCAGGCACCATCAACTCCTACCGGGCGCTGCGCTACCAGTGGACGGGCCACCCGACCGACCCTCCCGCCGTCGCGGTGAAGCGCGGCACGGGCGACGAGCTGACGGTGTATGCGAGCTGGAACGGCGCCACCGACGTGGCCTCGTGGACCGTCCTCGCCGGGCCCGACTACGCCCACCTCACGCCGCTGACGTCGACGGCGCGTGACGGCTTCGAGACCGCGATCCACGCGACGAGCAACCAGCCCTACTACGCAGTGCAGGCGGTCGGCGCCGACGGCTCGGCGCTAGCGACCTCTCCGCCCGTGACGCCGAGGTCTTGATCCTCCGACGCAAGTTTGTCGCCGCGCTCATCGCCGCATCACTGGCGGTACCCGTCGTCGCGGCGGCCCCTGCCGAGCGTGCCAGCGCGGCCACCAGAGCGGCGTCCACGCCGTCACGACCGAACATCGTCTTCATCCTCACCGACGATCTCGACGCCGCCACCTACGACCCTGCGCAGTTCCCTGCGTTGCACGACCTCCTGGCCACCCAGGGAGTGACCTTCAGCCGCTTCTACGTCGACGACTCGCTGTGCTGCCCGTCCCGCGCGTCGATCCTGCGTGGTCAACTCGTGCACAACACCGACGTGCTGAACAACGCGCCCCCAGCCGGAGGTTTCCAAAAGTTCCACGCGAAGGGCCGCGAGAAGTCGACGGTCGCCACCTGGCTGAAGGGGGCGGGCTACCGCACCGGCCTCTTCGGCAAGTACCTCAACGGCTACCCGGCTACGGTGTCACGTCGCTACGTGCCGCCGGGATGGGACACCTGGGTGAGCCCAAGCGGCGGCAACCCCTACGCCGAGTACAACTACGAGCTCAACGACAACGGCAACCTGATCGAGTACGGCCACCAGCCGAGCGACTATCTCGTCGACGTGCTCTCGAAGAAGGCCACCGACTTCATCCGCCAGAGCGCCGGCAAGCAGCCCTTCTTCGCCTACATCGCGCCCTACGTCCCCCACGAGCCAGCCACGCCGGCGCCGCGGTACGCGAACGCGTTCCCTGGCGTGACCGCGCCGCGCAACCCGTCGTTCGACATCCCCGCGCAAGAGGACGACCCATACTGGCTGCGCGCCCGCCCCGCGCTCTCCCCTGGCGTGCTGGCCTACACCGACCGGCTGTACCGCCGGCGCCTCCAGGACATGCTCGGGATCGACGACATGCTGCGTAACGTCGTCACCACCCTGCAGCAGACCGGACAGCTCGAGAACACCTACATCTTTCTCGGCTCCGACAACGGCTTCCACCTCGGGCAGCACCGGCTCCCGCCCGGAAAGGAAACCGCCTACGAAGAGGACATCCGGGTACCCCTGTGGGTACGCGGCCCGGGCGTGCCCCAGGGCACGACGATCGGGCAACTCGCGATGAACGACGACCTCGCACCCACCTTCGGCGCCATCGCGGGCGCCACAGTCCCCGCTTTCGTGGACGGTCGCTCGCTCATGCCCCTCCTGCACCCGCACCCCCCATCGCCCCCGTGGCGCCAGTCGGTGCTCATCGAGCACTACGGACGTCAGACCGCGGGCCAGCCCATCCCCGCGACGACGACCGAGCCACTCGCGCGCTTCTCCCCCCAGTCCCCGCGCGCGCCCGACGAGCCCGACAACGACAACGCGTTCAACGCGGCGGGCATCGAGGGAGGGCAGCCGGCACGCCTGCGACTGCCGATGAGTTCGCTGAACGCGTTCAGCGTCAACGTGCCCGCCTACCGGGCCCTTCGCACGAACCGATACCTCTACGTCGAGTACGACTACGGCGCCCGCCAACTGTTCGACCTACGCGCCGACCCGAACGAGACCAACGACATCATCGACTCCGCCGGCCGCGCGACCATCCACGCCCTGTCACGTCGCCTCCACGCCCTCGAGCACTGCCGGGCCAGTAGCTGCCGCCGCTCAGAAGACGAGCGCATCGTGGGCTGAAGCGTCCGCGTCGATCGCCCCCAAGCGCGCCGCCGGACTCGCATGACCCTCGCCTGTCCGCATACAAGCGTTCGGCGGTCGTCGACGGCGCGACGATCTTCGTGCCGGCCGTCGCTGCGGTGAGCTGGGCGAGCACCCCGACGCGTTGGCGGCGCCGGCCGAGCCCGTGACAGTTCAACAGGTTCTGGACCCCGCTGCGCGAGATTTCGAACCCTCGCGCAGCAAGGATCTCCGAGTAACGGCGAGCGCCCAGCGTGGGCCGCAGAACCGCCTCGGCCAGCAGTTCCTCGACGACCCAGCTCGGGGTCGCATTCGGCATCGCCGGCGCCCGGCGATCTTTGGGCATCAACGCCTCCAAGCCGTAGCGTCGGCTTGGTTCCGCCAGTGATGGATCGAGGTGCGGCTCACACCGAACACACGACTCGCTTCACTGACCCGTGGTCTTCGCTGCGTGTTCCCAAGACGCGCACACGGCGGTGGTAGATGATCTCGGGTGGGGTCACGGTGATGGGCTCCTTCAGTTCTGTGATGGGAAACAAGAGGGTCCATCGCCGTGGCCACCAACTGGTGGACCTGCAAACTCAACCCGTATACCGGAAGCGCTAGTTGTTCGGTCCTGGCTGGTTGGTGACTCGGCTGATGGGTGGGCCGCCGGTGGCGGTGTGGTGGCGGTGATGGTTGTAGCGGTGGAGCCAGCGGTCAAGTGCTCGGGCGCGGCTGGTTTCTGATCGCCAGAGGCGGGCGTAGGCCCATTCGTCGAGCAGGGTGCGGTTGAAGCGTTCGATGCTTTGCCGTTGGTGGCGGGCCGGTAGGGCCGGGTCCGGGTGTGGACGATGCCGAGCTCGGTGCAGCGGTCGCGCCATTTGTGACTGCGGTAGCCGACGCCGTTGTCGGTCAGTACGCGTTCGACGGTGATGTTGTGCGCGGCGAACCACGCGATCGCTCGCTCCAAGAACTCGACGCAGTTGTCGGTGTTCTCGACTCCGGCGAACTCGCTGTACGCGAGTCGGGAGTACGCGTCGATCGCGGTGTGAATATGGGTGTAGCCACCGCCTCGGTGTCGCATCGCTGGTTGCCGGCCGTGGAACTTGTGACCACCGCCATCAGGCACACGAGCGAGTTTCTTGACGTCAATGTGGAGGACTTCACCGCAGCGACTCGTCTCGATCCGTCGGATCACTCGCCCGGTCGGGCGGTCCATCCAACGCAGCCGATTCAGGCCGTGTCGCACGAGAACTCGATGCACCGTCGATGCGGGCACCCCCACGATCCCGCCCAGGCGAGCGGGCCCCAGCTTGCGGGACTGACGTAACGCCACGATCCGGCGCTCCACCCGCACCGGTGTCTGATGCGGGCACGACCAGGGTCGGCTGGAGCGATCCTCGAGGCCCGCGACCCCTTCGTCTCGGTAGCGACGCCACCACCTGTGCGCGCACTGACGCGAAATGTTCATCGACTCCGCGGCGGCCGCGACCGACCAGCCGTCCTCGATTCGACGACACAAGCGGAGCCGACCTTCGGGAGTAAGCGGAGCGTTACCGTGCATCAAGCCCTCCTGGGTGAGCGTGTGCTTTCAACAGCTCCACACTCGCCCAGGGGGCAGCTCACTCACCGGATGTCAACAACGACCCAAGGCACAACAACTAGGGCACTTGTTGTTCGGGTTGTCGTCGTCGCCCCACCGGACGTCCTCGGCGAGGAGCTCCGCGTACGCGTCCAACGCGATCAAGGAAGAGCACTTGAGCGTCGTTCGGCGCTAGCGCGATTTGCCACCAGTCGGCGTCGATACGACGCGCAGGAACTCGGCTGCAGCCTCGTCGGGGAGATCGTCGCCGAGGGTGAGGAGCAAGCGCATCGCGGGTGCCCACGCTCGCAGTGCCACGCTGTTGGTCGGGCGCTCATCGAGGACACGGGCGAGGGCACGCATGTGCTCAGTGAGGGCGGCGTATTCGGGGCCGCCGACGTGGCGGGCGTCGATGGTGGCTTCGAGGGCTTGCTCAAGAGTCATGCGTCCTCCCCGGAGAGATGGGCATTTCGGCCGTTGCCAATTCTGCTCGGAGGGGGAACCTGACTCGGCGGGTCTTCGTCCTGAATGTCACTACCTCGCGCCGGCACCCTGCCCCCCTCTTGGGCTCCGTTCGGAGTCGAGGCGCAGCCGTGCCACTTCCTTGCGAAACGCGTCGCGCTGAGCCGGTCCGCGCTTGTCGTCGAATGCGCGCTGCGCTTCGAGCTCGAGCGTGTGGTCGGGCTCGGCGCCGAGGGTCAGCTGGTAGGCGGCTTGTTGACGCTTCCGTTCCTTGCGCTCGGCGGCGCTCAGTTTCCGGAACGAGTCCGGGATGGCGTCGTCGCGCGGTTCGATGGGGGCGGCGTCGTTGGTCTGGTTGGTCATGGCTGGGCCTCCGGGGTGCTCGGTGAAGGGCGGGGTGGCGCTCCGCGAGGGGTTGGACGTGTTGGACCGTCCAACGCCTCGGTTCGCGTGGATTTCGTGGAAACAGAGAAGAAGAAGAGGGTGGTGGAATAGGGCCCGCGGCGGTTTCGAGGTCCAACCCGTGGCCTTTCGCGCGACCCCCAGGGGTTGGACCGTCCAACGCCGGCCAACGCCTCACGTCGGTCTCTTCTCGCCGGGGCGCAGGACTCGCTTGTCGTCGCCTTGGCCGGGCTCGGCACGTTCAGTGACCCACCGTTCGGTGATCGCGTGGTCGAGGGCGTCCTCGAAGACCTCCCGGTACCGCCTCATGTCGACGTAGAGGTCGCGCCGGGTCCACCGGTCGGGTTCGGCCCACACCTTGTCGGCGATCTTGCGGGCACCGTCGACGGTCCTGCGGCGCTGGCGGGCGGCGTCAGCTTCGACCTCGCGCGCGGCGTAGCGGCGCGAGGTGGCGGCCTCGATGCGCTCGTGCTGGGCCTCGACCGCCTCGGCCACGACGTCGCGCACCCGGTCGCTCGCGGCCTTCACCATGCCCGCGAGGTGCCAGTCGTCGTCGGTGATATCCAAGCGGCCGTCGAGGATCGCGAGCAGCCCCGCGACCTTGAGTTGCGCGAGCCCGGCGTGGGCGTCGAGCGGCGCGACGGTGGACACGCCGCGGGCACGGTCGAGGTCGGCGGCGCGCAACGCCACGGTCACGTCGGCGGCTACGCCGAGCGAGTGCCGCACGTAGCCCGCACCGTTGATCACGTGGTAGGTGTCGAGCCCCTGACGGTCGACGCACACCTTGAGCGGCCCCGGCCACTCGGGCGTCTCGTCGGGGATGCTCGCGTCGGTGGCGAGCGTCCAAAGGAAGCGTTGCGGCGTGCCCGCGTCCACGTCGTCGAGCAGGAGTCCGGCCTTCCCTTCTTGCATCGCGAGCACGACGCCGAACGCGTACAGCCCGGCGGGCACGACGCGAACGCGTTCGGCGCTCGCGTTGGTGTTGCCGATGACGCCACCGGTCCAGATCGTGCGCAGCGTCGGCAGCAACGTCGACCCTTTGCGGCCCCCAAGCTCGGCGAGCGTCTGCCCCTCGTCGACGTAGACAAATGCGTTGTAGCGGACCTGGCGCTTCACCTTGATCTTCTTGCCGTCGTCATCTTCTTCGGTGACCATGCCGAAGAGGACTTCGGCGAGCCCTTCGCCCGAGCCGGGCGGCAGTTGGTCGGCGACGTGCTCATCGGCGGGCAGGAGTTGGGCGCCGATGGCGTTTGCGCTCGATTTGCCGATGCCGGGCACCGCGACCAGCACCACGAAATAGTTCAGCGGCGCGGGCGCGCCGACGATGGCGGGAAGTTCGATGGTGTGGGGGATGATGGCGGCGAGGCGTGCGAGCACGACGTGCAGCACCGCAGTCGCCGACCGGTTGCGCGAGTGCGCGGCTCGGCGGATGTGCGCGAGCGCGGGGCGGGCGTTCCAGAACTCGTCGGGGAGCCGTGTCCGTTGGGTCGCGGCGTCGAGGATCGCGAGGCGCCGTTCGTCTACCACGGGGCCTCCTCGTCGTCGAGGAGCGCGAGCCCCCGGGCGCGCCGGAGCGCGCGGGCGCGCGGGTCGTGGGCGAAGTACCAGCCGAGGGCCGCTCCGGGCGGCGGTGTCGGCGGCTCCTGCCAGTCGAAGTCGGTCTCGCCTTGCGCCTCCCGGTGCGCGAGGTCGAGTGCGGTGTCGGCGTCGACGGTGAGGTGACGCGGGTGCTGCAGGGCGTCGCGCATCGTCTGCGCTCGCCGCCGCTCGGCAGCGCGCTCGCCGCTCGGGGCACGGTCGTCAGCGCGCATATGGGTTTTTGATCTTCTCGATGCGCGCTGCACGCGGGCGGCGGCTCTTTCGGGGCGACGGTTCCGCGTTCCTCGCCCGGTAGGCACGTTGACGGCAGGCGTTCGAGCAGTACCGAGCGTCGCATCGGTCGGCGTCGAGAATCTCGTTGCACTGCTCGCATCGGCGACCGGCGCGGGCCTCGGAACGGGCGCCGCGACGCTGATCGGCGGTGAACTCCGCGCGGCACGTCTCGGAGCAGAACTCGCGCAAGCGGCTGCGCACGCTGTGCACGAGCCGACCGCACTGCTCACAGCGGCGGCCGGTCCAGAAGTCCTGCGACCGACTGTACTCGTCGTAGCAGTCGCAGCAGATCGTGACGATCCCCGGGCGCTGTTCGTAGGAGCGCCAGACTGGCTCGTCCTCTGTGAGGTAGCGCCCGCAGCGGCCACACCATCGACAGTCGCGGTTGGCGCACGCGACGAGTTCCTCGACAGCGGCGTACTCCAGCGAACCCCAGGGTTCGTGACCCCATCGTGCCCGGTACTCGGCGCGGCGCTGCTCCACGATCGGGGTCAACTCGTCGAGTCGTGCCCGCCGAGATGTCTGCCACCGCGGTGCCAGGCCGTTACGGAACGTATCCTCGAAGCGCGCCTCCGATTCACTACCCGTCACGTCGGGGACTTTGGCGAGGAGGACGTCACGTGCCCACTTCGCCTCCTGCACCGTCGTGTCGTTCTTGACCGCGACCGCGAGCGCGTCGTTCACTTCGGGCAAGGCCGGGTAGGCGCCGAGGTCGGGGTGCAACTCCATGACGCGCCGCCGAAACGCGGAGTGGATCGGCGTGTGGCCGACCGGCCGTTCGACGAGCCCGAGGATGCGCAGCGGCACCGAATCGGGCGGCTCCGGGGCGTTCTTGAGGAGCGCGCCGAACGGATCGTCGCCGAACAACTGGTCGAAGGACGACTCGCTCAACGGTCGAGTTCTTGCTCGGCGAGCCACGCGGCGACATCGCTCTCCCTGTACTTGATCCGCTTCCCGACCTTGAGCCGCCGCGGCCCGACGCCGAGGTAGCCCCACTGGTACACGGTCTTGTGCGGGATACCGAGGTAATCCGCAAGCTCCTCGGTGGAGAGCAGTCGCTCCAGGGTTGCCGCCACGCGGGCCTCCTTGGGCTCGGGTAGTTTCAGAGTTTTCTGAGCATATACAGTGTAGTGATGGGATTTCCAGAGGAGATTGGCCGGCGCGCGACTCCGGTGCAATAATGCCGAGCATGACGGGAAATGACGAGCAGGAGCCCATGAGCATCCGCCAAGTGATCGGCGCCCGGGTTCGCCAGCTTCGGGGCTTCGTCGGGCTAACCCAGGACCAACTCACGGACGCCGCGCGCGAGCGCGGGTTCTCGTGGGGACGCACGACCATCTCCGAGATCGAGTCGGGCAAGCGGGGACTCAGCGTCGCCGAACTGCTCGCGGTCCCGGCGATCTTCAACGACGCGGCGGCGGCGGCAACCCCGTCGCTCGATGTCACGCTCGGGCTCCTCGACATCCTCGGCCCCGGCCCCAACGGGAAGGTCGCGCTCTCGCCCGCGCTCGTCGTCGATCAGGCCGGCATGCGCGCACTGCTCGGGCTGGAGGAGCAGTGAGCCGCGTCATGTGGGCGCCCGTGGTCGAGCGAGGCGCGGAGATCGTCGGCAGCTACGACACCGGGGTCACTCTCCGGCAGTTGTTCTACCGGCTCGTCGCCGGGCAGGTCCTCCCCAACGTGCGGAGCTACTACAAGCGGCTGTCGAACTACACGGCCGCGGCACGTCGTGAGGGCACGTTCCCGGACCTGCTCGACCGGACCAGCCGCATCGAGCGGCCGCTGTCGTTCACCGATCCCGACGCTGCGCGCGACCGGTTCCGGGACTTGTACCGGAGAGACCGCACCGAGGGTCAGCCGTGGACGATCATCCTCGGCGTCGAGAAGGCCGGGATGAGCGCGCAACTCAACGCGTGGTTCACCAACCCGCTCGGTATCCCGCACGTCGCGCTCGGCGGCTACGCGTCGCAGACTCTGTGCGACCTTGTCGCCCGTCACATCAAGCGACGTCGCCGTCCCGCGGTGTTCATCTACGCCGGGGACCACGATCCGTCCGGCGAGGACATCGACCGCGACTTCGTGGCGCGGGTCGGCGTCTTCGACAAGATGATCAGGGTGGCGCTCAACGCGGAGCAACTCGCCGAGTACTCGATCCCGAAGAACGAGTTGGACCCCGAAGTGGTCGTCAAGCTCAAGGACGACCCGCGCGCGGCGGGCTTCGAGGGTCGGCACGGCTACCTCGACCAGTACGAACTCGACGCGCTCGACCCCGACGTGCTCCGGGCCTTGTACCTGAGCGCGCTCGACGGCCTCTGTGACGCCGACGCGTACGACGCGGTGATCGAACGAGAAGACGCCGAGCGCGCCGAACTCTTCGGCGACGACGACGAGGAAGACGAGGACTGACATGGCATCGATCAAGAAGAGGGCTGACGGCAAGTGGCGGGCGCGCTACCTCGACCCCGATGGGCGAGAGCGCGCGCATCACGCGCCGACCCGCGCCGCCGCGCAGCAGTGGCTCGACGCCCAGACGGCGAGCCTCGTGCGCGGCGACTACATCGACCCGAAGGCGGGACGTGTGACGGTCGGCGAGTACGCCGCCGAGTGGCTCGCACGCCGCACGTGGGCTCCAGCGACGCACGACCGCATCGAGCGCGAGCTTCGGCTCTACATCCTCCCCACGTTCGGCTCACGGCCTCTGACAGCCCTCAGGCGGGCGCATGTCGAGGAGTGGGCCAACGGGCTGCTGTTGGCGCCGTCGAGCGCACGGATGGCATGCGAGACGCTCTCGTCGCTCCTGGCGGCGGCGGTCGATGACGACCGCATCGCCCGGAATCCGGCGAAGGGTGCCCGGCTCGCGAAGGTCGAGGCGGCGCCGTTCGTGCCACTGACCGGCGAGCAGGTCGGCGCGATCGCGCAAGAGGCGGCCGACCATGTCAGGGCCGCTGTCGTCGTCGCTGCGGGCACCGGGCTCCGGCAGGGCGAACTCTTCGGGCTCGCGACCGATCGCATCGACTTCTTGCGCCGCGAGCTTCGCGTCGACCAGCAACTGTGGACGCCGCCGCGTGGCGCTCCGATCCTGAAGGCACCGAAGTCGCGGAACAGCTACCGGACGGTCGCGCTCTCTACGCTCACGGTCGAGGCGCTGTCGGCGCATGTCGCCCGGTTCGGCGAGGGTGAGCAGCGGTTGGTGTTCCACACGAAGGGGCGGCCGATCGGCCGCTCCATGGCGTCGAAGTACATGCGGCTCGCGGTGAGCGCCGCCGGGCTCGAGGGCACCACGTGGCACGACCTGCGCCACCACCACGCCTCGGTGCTCCTCTCGCACGGGGTGAGCCCCGCGCTCGTCGCGGAGCGGCTCGGCCACGACGTCAAGACGCTGCTCGCTACCTACGCGCACGTCATCCGGGCCGACGACGACCGGGTGCGGGCAATCGTCGACGCGACGCTCGCGGTTTCCGCGGACTTTTCGCGGACTGGGACAGACTGAGGGCGTGTCGATGGACGAAGAACCGCAGGTCACATCACTGACCGACGTTCACATCGTGCCCCACACGCACTGGGACCGCGAGTGGTACCTGCCGTTCCAGACCTACCGGGCGCAGCTCGTGCCGGTCGTCGACGACCTCCTCGACCTCCTCGAGCGCGACGCCCGCGTCGCCCGCTTCCTGCTCGACGGCCAGACCGCGCTCCTCGACGACTACCTCGAGGTGCGTCCCGAGGCCGAAGCTCGCATCGCCGACCTGGTCCGGGCCGGGAGGGTGCAGGTCGGCCCGTGGACCGTGCTGATGGACGAGTTCATGGTCTCGGGCGAGACGCTCGTCCGCAACCTCCAGCTCGGCCTCGCGCGGGCGGCGGGGCTCGGCGGCGCGATGGACGTCGGCTACCTGCCCGACATGTTCGGCCACATCGCGCAGATGCCGCAGCTGCTCCGCCTCGCGGGCATGGAGCACGCGGTCGTTTGGCGGGGTGTGCCCGCTGCGATCGACCGCACCGGGTTCTGGTGGGAGGCGCCCGACGGGTCGCGCGTGCGCGCCGAGTACCTCTACGGGTCGTACTCCAACGGCCGGGACCTCCCCGACGATCCCGAGCGCCTTGTGGCGCGCGCCCGCGGGTACGAGCTCGAGCTGGGCGAGGCCCACCTCCCGGACAGCGCGATCCTGCTCATGAACGGCGCCGATCACGCGCCGCCCCAACCGTGGCTCGGCAAGGTCGTCGACGCCGCGAACGCGGCCCGGAACGGCTACCGGTTCCGGATCACGTCGCTGCCCGAGCACGTGGGCCGCCAGCCGATCGCCGGGCTCCCGACCTGGCACGGGGAGCTGCGGTCCGGTGCGCGCGCGAACGTGCTCATGGGCGTGGCGTCCAACCGCGTCGACGTGCACCAGCTCGCGGCGGGCGCCGAACGGTCGGTGGAACGCGTCGCCGAGCCGCTCGCCGCGCTGTTCCTGCCCCAACGCGACTCTGAACGCCTGCTCGCGTTCGCGTGGGAGCGGTTGGTGGCGAACAGCGCCCACGACTCGGCCTGCGCCTGCAGCCACGACGAGGTCGTCGAAGCAGTGCGAGTGCGCTACGAGGAGGCGCGTCACATCGGAGCCGCGCTCGCGGCCGACGCGCAGCGCGCGTTGGCGGCGCAGGTCGACGCTCCCGCGGGATCGACGATCGTCGTGAACCCGGCTCCGGCGGCGCGCGCGGGAATGGTCACGATCCCGTTGCCCGGTGACGGGCCGGTTCGGATGCTCACGATCGACGGCATCGCGTGCCCCACGCAGATCCTCGCGACCAGGAGCGGTACCGGGCTCGACACCACGGTGACCGGGTCCAAGGTGCGCTGGATCCTCGAGCTCATGAGGGGACCCGAGCTCGCCGGCGCGCGCGTCGCGCGCGTCGAGCGGCACACCCTCGACGACGGCACCGTCGAGATCGTGTTCCACGACGCGGCGCCCGGTGAGCCCGCGATCGACCTCGAGGCGATCAAGCAGGAGATGCTGGCGCTCGGGGATACGGGCGCGACCCTGCGGGTCCGGCAGCGCCGCGCACCGGTGCGGGAGGTCGCGTTCGCCGCGCCCTCGGTGCCGGGGTACGGGTGGCGCAGCTTCCGGTGGGAGGCGGGCGCGGGTCCCGTCACCGCGGTTGCCGCGGACGGCGGCGCGGTCGCCAACGAGCACCTGCGGGTCGACGTCGATCCGGTCACCGGCACGTTCACGCTCGAGGGAGCCGGCGTACGGCTGACCGGCGCGAACCGCTACGTCGACGGCGGCGACGGCGGTGACACCTACAACTACTCGCCGCCCGCGCGCGACGCGGTCGTCGACCGCCCCGAGTCGGTGCGGATCGAGGCCGTCGAACGCGGCCCGGTCCGTGCGCGCCTCCTCGTGGTCGCCGACTACCGGTGGCCCCGCGCCGCCCTGGGCGACGAGCGCGCCTGCACCGAGCGCACCACCGACACCGTCGTGGTCGAGGTCCGCACCATGCTCGAGCTGCGGACCGGCGAGCGCTTCGTCCGCATCCACACCGAGCTCGACAACCGCGCGCGCGACCACCGGCTCCGCGTGCACTTCCCGCTCCCCGCGCCCGTCTCCGGCTCGCACGCGGAGTGCGCGTTCGCGGTGGTCGGGCGCGGGCTGACGGCCGAGGGCGGTCCGCACGAAGCGGGCCTCCCCACTTTCGTGTCCCGCCGCTTCGTCGACTGCTCCGACGGCGAGCAGGGCCTCGCGGTGCTCCACGACGGGCTGCTCGAGTACGAGGTGACCGACGACGGACGCGAGCTCGCCCTGACCCTCCTCCGGGCCGTGGGCTACCTGTCACGCGCCGACCTCTCGTTGCGACCGAACCCGGCCGGCCCGCTCGACCCCGTCGAGGGCGCGCAGCTCCAAGGCGCCCTCGCGTTCGACTACGCGCTGCTTCCCCACCGCGGCGACTGGCGGGACGCCGGGCTCCACCGCGCCGCGGACGACCTCCTCGTCCCGCTCGGCCGCGTGCGCGGCGGGGGCTGGCCGGGCGCGTGGCGCCCGCCGGTGGGCAGCGCGCTCGCGGTCGAGGGCGCCGAGGTGTCCGCGGTGGCGCGGGACGCCGCCGGCAACCTCGTGGTGCGGCTGTTCAACGCCACTGCCTACGGCGCCACCGCCCGGGTTCGCCTCGACGACGACCGCGCCCGGGGCGAGGTGGTGGACCTCACCGGCCGTGCGATCGGACCGTTCCCCGGCGACCTCCGGCTGCGCCCCTGGGAGATCGCCACCGTGCGCCTCGCCCCCTCATCCCAGTAGCGCCTCGCCCGCCGCCTCGTTCGTCGACCAATCCGGGTCGAGCCGGGGCGCGGTGAGGACGGTTCCGGGGGGCGCCTCCCAGAGGAGCGCGGCGCGCTCTCCGTGCCAGCGGACCGACCACGACACCGGCCCCGGTCCGGTGGGCGCGGCCCGGACGTCGAGCGGGAACCCGCGCCACTCGTCGGGGAGAGCGGGGAGCAGGCGGACGTTCGCACCTTCTTCTTGTACGAGCGTCGCGCGCACGCCGGCGAGGAAGGCGGGTCCGGCTGCACCCAGCAGGCGACCGGTCGCCTCCTCGCGCGGCAGCACCGCGCGCCGGTCGAGGCGGCGCCGGTCCCGCCGCCGTAGGCGCTTCCGGGCCTCGGCGGCCTCCGCCACGAACCCCCAGTCGTGCAGGGCCCCGACGACCGCGGGGTCGGGGAGCCACGCCTGACCGGCGAGGAGGAGATCGGCGCGCGCGGAGTCGATCGCACCCTGCAGCTCGGGGTCGGGGAGGTCCGTCCGCATCCCCCGCTCCAGCTGGGCCCGCCAACCCCGCGCCGCGTCCCCCGGTGCGGGCAGGCGTGCCGCGTCCCCCGGGCCGAGATCGTCGCGGGGCGCGAGCGCCACCGCGGCGCGCAACGTCGTGCGGTGGGCCACGGGATAGAGGAAGGCGGCGCTGAGCCGAGCGCCCCGATCGCTGCGGGGCACGAACGGGCCATCGGTGGCGCCGCCCGACGCCACGACCCGCTCGGTGCTCGCGTCGGTCCCCACCGCCCACCGGGAGGGCGGCCGCCCGGTCGCGACGGTCGGGCGGCCGTTGACGACGATGGTCGAGGCGAACACCGCCAGGTGCGAAGCGCCCTCGACCACGAGCGCGGCGACGAACGGGGTCGGCGAGTCGTTCGCGACCTCCACCGCCGCGAGCGGGCCCGCACCGTACGCGTGGTGCACCGCGTCACCGCCCGGTACGCGCATCGCGGTGCGCACGACCGGCATGCCGTCGACGAGCGCCTGCCGGACCGCAGCTTCCCGCGACGGCAGGTGCCAGCGGTCGTCGGCCCCGACCCACCACTCGAGATGCCAGAGCGCGCGGTCGGGAGTGAGCTTCCCCCGTTCGTCGACGACCGCACCGAGCGCTCCGCCGACGACGCCGATGCGCGTCGTCGGGCCCGTCACGAGAGACCGTGCAGCTCGGCCTTCGCCTCCCGGACCATCAGCTCGGGGACGAGGTCCGCGGGTTGCCGCCCCTCGTAGAGCACCGCACCGACCATGGCGGCGATCGGCATCTCGACGCCGACGCGCGCGGCGAGCTCCAGCACCGCGGCGGTCGTCTTCACGCCCTCAGCCACCATGTTCATCCCCGCGACGACCTCGTCCAGCGCGCGACCCCGGCCGAGCTCGACGCCGACGCCGCGGTTGCGACTCTGCGCGCTCACGCACGTGGCGACGAGGTCGCCGAGACCCGCGAGCCCCGCGAACGTGAGCGGCTCGCCCCCGAGCGCGACACCCAGTCGCGTGAGCTCGGCGAGCCCCCGCGTGATGAGCGCCGCCTGGGTGTTGTCGCCGTACCCGAGGCCGGCCGCGATCCCGGCCGCGATCGCGACCACGTTCTTCAGCGCGCCCGCGATCTCGCACCCCACGACGTCGGGGTTCGTGTACACGCGGAAGCTCCGGCCCATGAACAGCGTCTGCAGCTCGAGCGCGAGCTCGGCGTCGCGGCACGCGACGACCGATGCCGCGGGTTGGCCCGCCGCGACCTCCTGGGCGAGGTTCGGGCCCGTGAGCACCGCGACGCGATCGGCGCGATGACCCGGGATCACGCTCTGGACGACCTCGGTCATGCGCAGCTGGGTTCCCGGTTCGAGCCCCTTGGAGAGGCTCACGATCGGCACGTCCCTCCCGATCGCGTGTGCAGCCCGCCCCAGCACGGTGCGGAAGCCGTGCGACGGCACCGCCATGACCACGATGGCGGCGTCGGCGCACGCCGCGGACAGGTCGGTCGAGGCGGCGAGCTCGGGTGGCAGCGCGACGTCAGGCAAGTACGCGTGGTTCCGGTGGAGCGTCGCGATCTCCTCCACGATCGCCGGGTTGCGTCCCCAGAGCACCGTCGGCGCGTGCTCGGTGACGATCGCGGCGACGGTGGTGCCCCAGGAGCCCGCGCCGATCACCGCGATTCTGCGGTCGCTCTGCATCGCGTCGGTAGCATACGTGGCCCGATGTTCGATCTCGCCGTCCGTGCGCTCGCCGCGCACCCGCGCCCATGACGCGCGTCGGCGTCGTCGTTCCCATCCGCGCGTTCGCGCTGGGCAAGGCGCGGCTCGCCGACCACCTCGGGCCCGAGGAGCGGGCGTCGCTCGCCCGGCGCCTGGCCAGATGCGTGCTCGACGCTGCCGGCGACCTCCCGACCGTGGTGGTGTCGTCGGACCCCGCCGTCGTGCGCTGGGCGTCGGCCCGGGGCGTCGCCACGCTCGACGACCCGGGCAGCCTGAACCTGGCGGCCGATGCCGGCCGGGAGTGGTGCCGATCCCGAGGCTTCGCCCGCGTGGTGGTCGCCCACGCGGACCTCCCGTGGGCGCAGTCCTTCACGCCCGTGCTCCACGACGCCACGCGCCCGATCGCAGCGCTGGTCCCGTGCCACCGCGACGACGGCACCCCGGTGTTCTCACTGCCCGCGGACGCCGAGCTCCGCTTCGGCTACGGACCGGGCTCGTTCCGACGGCACGCGGCGGAAGCGCTCCGTGTAGGCCTCGGTCTGCGCGTCGTACGCGATCCGGAGCTGGCATTCGACGTCGACACCGTCGACGACCTCGCGCGTCTTCCCGCGCAGCTCACCGCGCCGGTGCCGAACGCGTGAAGGGGGCCCCTGCGGGCCCCCTTCCACGAGATCGCGAACCGGCCGGGGCCGGCTGCACGCGATGGTCAGCCGGCCTTCTTGACCACGCGACGGCGACGGCGCTTCGCCGGAGCCGCAGCGTTGGCCGGTGCCCTGCGCCTGACCGTGCGACGCTTCGCGGGCGCCTTACGCTTCGCGGGCGCCTTGCGCTTCGCGGGCGCCTTGCGCTTCGCCGGCGCCTTGCGCTTCGCCGGAGCCTTGCGCTTCGCCGGAGCCTTGCGCTTCGCCGGAGCCTTGCGCTTCGCCGGAGCCTTGCGCTTCGCCGGAGCCTTGCGCTTCGCCGGCGCCTTGCGCTTCGCCGGAGCCTTGCGCTTCGCCGGAGCCTTGCGCTTCGCGGGCTTCCGTGCCGTCGTCTTGCGCGCGGTCGTCTTCCTCGCCACGCGCCGCTTGGCCGGCTTCCGCGCCGTCGTCTTCTTCGCTGTGCTCTTCCGTGCGGTTCGTCTCTTTGCCGGAGGCACGGTCACCACCTTTCAGTTCGGGATGTTCGACGGGTAAGCGGGGCGGACGCCCTCGCCTACTTGTTCACGGCAGACTTGAACGCTGCTCCCGCAGAGAACTTCACGCCCTTCGACGCCGCGATCTGAACTGGTTCCCCCGTGCGCGGGTTGCGCCCCGTGCGCGCCGCGCGGTGCGACACCGAGAAGGAACCGAAACCAGGAAGTGTCACCTTGTCACCGGCCGCCACCGAGCCCTGCACCGCGTCGATGACCGCATTCAGCGCACGCTCCGCGTCGGCCTTGCTGAGCCCGGCCCGCTCCGCGACGCTGTCGACGAGTTCTGACTTGTTCACGCTGGCCTCCGATGTGTGCGTGTACCAAAGAAGTTGAACGCATTTGGTCGTATACGTCAAGCATTATCAGCACGCAAGCCGACACACATCACTGTGTCGGCGTGCGCGTCGTCGATTGTCGTACGCGCCATCGCGGCACGCGTCACCCTTCACGCGACCGCCAACACGCGTTGCCCGCCACGCTCTTCCTCGCACGCACAACCACGCGTGCGAATCGCAAGGAGGGTACGACAGCTCCCGACGGAATTGGTGGATTTCCCATCCTCGACACGCGTCGGCGCAGGTCAACCCACACGAACGAGCGCACGCGACACGCGGGTGCTCGGTTCTCGCGCGCGTGTCGCGGTCGATGATTCGACGCTGCCGGGCGCCGTCGCGCGACGCGTCGGAGGGAGGGTCCGACGTCGGCCACGCGGGAGCCATGGCGCGGGACAGGCGCGAAACAGGTGCGCAGAGCAGGGTCCTGGCGCAGGGCGGAAAAAACGCCGGCGGGTGGTGTGGCAGCCCCGAGCAGATTCGAACTGCCGTTACCGCCTTGAGAGGGCGGCGTCCTAGGCCACTAGACGACGGGGCCGAAACCTCTTGCCTTCAGCTCGGGGGGGAGGACTCGAACCCCCAATGACAGGGCCAGAACCTGTTGTGTTGCCGATTACACCACCCCCGAAGGTGGAGAGTCAGGTTACCGGATCACGCGTGGCCCGGCCGAGCCGCTCCCGAGCGGCGCGCAGCCGCGCGACCGACCGCTCTCGCCCCAGGAGGTGGAGCGAGTCGAAGAGGGGCAGGCCCTGGTGCCGTCCTTCGACCGCGGCATAGAGCGCGGGCATCGCCCGGCGCGGCTTCGTGCCGAGCGCCTCGATCGTCGGGCGCAGGTCGATCGACTCCACGTCCCACGCGCAACCCTCGAGGTGTGCGATCACCGCGTCGAGCAGCGCGGGTGCGCCCTCGGTGGCCTCGACCTTCGCCCACGACGCGGGCTCGACGGTGAAGTCCTCCTCGGACACGAACAGGAAGCGCATGGAGTCGACCAAGGTCACGAGCGTCACTGCGCGTTCCTGCGCGATCGCGACCGCCTGCGCTACGACGCCGGCGTCGTAGCGATCCCCGAACGCCGCCTGTGCGAGCGGCTCGGCGCGCGCGACGAGCTCGTCGAGCGGGATCCGGCGGATCCATTCGCCGTTCAACCACTCGAGCTTCTTCCGGTCGAAGCCCGCCGCGGCGTGCGTGACGCGCGTGAGGTCGAACTCCGCGACGAGCTCGTCGCGGGTGAGCACCTCGTCGCCGTCCCCCCCGCCCGCCGGCGACCAGCCGAGGAGGGCGATGTAGTTCATCAAGGCCTCCGGCAGGAAACCCTCGTCGCGGAGCTCCTCGAATGCGACCGCGCCGTGGCGCTTCGAGAGCTTGGCGCGACTCGCGGCGTCGACGATGAGGGGTAGGTGCGCGTACTCGGGCACGGCGTCGGCTCCCAGCGCCCGCCGGAGCGCGAGCACCCGGTGGGTGGAGTCGAGCAGGTCCTCGCCGCGGATCACGTGGGTGATGCGCATGTCGATGTCGTCGACCGCGTTGGCCAGGAAGAAGATCGGCGAACCGTCGGCGCGCTGGATCACGAAGTCGTGGATCGACGACCAGGCGACGCTCACCTCTCCGCGCACGATGTCGTGGAAGGTGCTGTCGCCGGTGTCGGGGGTCCGGAACCGCACGACCGACGCGCGCCCCTCGGCGCGGTACGCGGCGCGCTCGTCCTCGGTGAGGTCGCGGCAATGACCGTCGTAGCCGGGCGTGCGCCCTTCGGCGCGCGCGACCTCGGCGCGGGCCTCGAGCTCGGCCTCGGTGCACCAGCACTCGTACGCGTCGCCGCTCGCGAGGAGCTTCGCGGTGGCGGCGCGGTAGAGCTCCGACCGTCCGCTCTGGTGGACCGGGCCCTCGTCCCAGTCGACGCCCAACCACGCGAGCGACTGCACGATCTTCGCCACCGAGTCGTCGGTGCTCCGCTCCGCGTCGGTGTCCTCGATGCGGAGGACGAACGTGCCGCCGGTGTGGCGCGCGAAGAGCCAGTTGAACAGGGCCGTCCGCGCGCTGCCGATGTGGAGCGAGCCCGACGGTGCGGGCGAGAACCTGACGCGCGGCTCAGCGGGCAATCGCGGCCTGGAGCTCGGCACGGAGCTCGTCGAGGAGCCCGCTGACCTGGGGTGGCATGCGGAGCACGGCGTCGGGCACCGCGTCCACCACCTCGCGGCGGCGCGAGTACTCGTGCGCCGCGCCTCGGGTCACGTCGGCGCGCCACCGGAGGAAGTCCTCGGGCGCGTCGCCCTTGTACCCGAGCACGACACAAGCGGCGTCGACGTCCTGGGGCACGGGGGCGCGGCCGAACGACGCGGCGCGCCGCATGGCCAGCTCGCCGACGATCGCAACCGCGTCCTCCGCCGACTCGAACGGCGCGAGCTTCAGGCGGTCGCGCACCCGCTGCGCGAGCCCCAGCGCGTAGCCGATGTTCGGGCCAGGCCGCCCGAGGAGCGCGCCGCTCGGCTGCCCGGCCGCCAGGTCGCCGGGGCGGTCGGCGCGCCACGCGCCCGCGGCCGGCATCCGCACCCCGGGCGCGAGGTTGGGGAGCTGACGCGGCTGGTCGTCGAGCTCCGGTGCGACGAACTGGTCGGTGGCCACCGGACGACGTGCTACTCGCTCGACTCGGCCAGCAGCAAGCCGTACACGAGCGAGTCGGAGAGCGCCTGCCACGAGGCCTCGATGATGTTCTCGCTCACGCCGATGGTCGTCCACGTGCGGTCGCCGTTGGTGCTGTCCACGAGCACCCGGGTCACGGCACCCGTTCCCTTGGCGGTGTCGAGCACGCGCACCTTGTAGTCGGTGAGGTGGACGTGGCCCAGCGATGGGTAGCGGGGCCCGATCGCGCTGCGGAGCGCGGAGTCGAGCGCGTTGACCGGGCCGTTCCCCTCGGCGGTGGCGACGATGCGCTCGGAGCCCACGTGCACCTTGATCGTCGCCTCGGTCGTGATGTCGCCGGGCGTGGTGTCGGGCGCGAGGTCGTCGGTGATCACACGGAACGACTCCATCTCGAACCACGGCTGCTCCCAGCCGCCGGCACGACGCATGAGCAGCTCGAGCGAGGCGTCGGCCACCTCGAAGTGGTAGCCGTCGTGCTCCATCCGCTTCAGCGTGTCCACGAGGTCGTTCAGCTGGGGCCCGTCGAGCTCGAGGCCGAGCTCGGCCGCCTTCAGCTTGAGCGTGCTGCGCCCCGCGAGCTCCGACACCACGAAGCGGGTGCCGTTGCCGACCGAGTCGGGGCGCACGTGCTCGTAGGCATCGGGGCGCTTGGCGATCGCGCTCGTGTGGAGCCCCGCCTTGTGCGCGAACGCCGACGACCCCACGTACGGTGCCTGCGGGTTGAGCGCCATGTTGACCAGCTCGGCCACGTGGTGCGCGACGGGGGTGAGCCGCTCGAGCCGGTCGCGCGGGATGGTCTCCACGCCCATCTTGAGCGTGAGGTTGGGGATGATGGTGGTGAGGTTGCAGTTCCCGACCCGCTCGCCGTACCCGTTGATCGTCCCCTGCACCTGCACCGCGCCCCCGCGCACACCGGCGAGGGCGTTGGCGACGCCGGTGCCGGCGTCGTCGTGGAAGTGCACCGCGATGCCCACGTCGCCGCCGAAGTACTCGACGACCTCTCGCACCACGCGTTCCACGTCGGTGGGGAGCGTGCCCCCGTTGGTGTCGCAGAGCACGAGGCGCGACGCGCCCTGCTCGGCGGCGCCCTCGAGCACACGCAGGCTGTACTCGGGGTTGCGCAGGTAGCCGTCGAAGAAGTGCTCGGCGTCGAAGAGCACATCGAGGCCCGCGCCCCGGAGGAACTCCACCGAGTCGGCCACCATGGCCACGCCTTCCTCGAGCGTGGTGCCGAGCGCCTCGGTGACGTGGTAGTCCCACGACTTGCCCACGATGCACACGGTCGCCGCGCCCGACTCCACGAGGTGACGGAGCGTCTCGTCGGAGTCGACCTTGCCCTTCACCCGTCGGGTCGAGCCGAAGGCCACGAGGGTGCTCGTCTCGAGGTGCAGCTCGCGCGGGAGGCGTGCGAACAGCTCGTCGTCCTTGGGGTTGGCGCCGGGCCAACCCGCCTCGACGTAGTCGACGCCGAGCCAGTCGAGCTGCTCGGCGATGCGCAGCTTGTCGTCGACGGTGAGCGAGATGCCCTCGAGCTGCGAGCCGTCGCGCAGCGTGGTGTCGTAGATCTCGACCCGCTCGGGGAGCTGCCGATCAGGCATTGACGTACTCCAACCAGTCCTTGTAGCGGTCCTCCTGGCCGTGGACGGCCGCGTAGTAGATCTCCTGGATCCTGCGGGTGATCTCGCCGGGATCGCCGATCTCGCGGTCGTCGACCGAGCGCATCGGCACGATCTCCGCAGCCGTGCCGGTGAGGAACGCCTCGTGGGCGAGGTACAGGTCACTGCGGAGGAGGTTCTCCTCGCGCACCTCGAGGCCGACGTCGCGGGCGATCGTCATCACCGACGAGCGGGTGATCCCCTCGAGCGCGCCGCTCGACAACGGAGGCGTCACCAGCACCCCGTCGCGCACCACGAACAGGTTCTCGCCCGTGCATTCGGCCACGTAGCCGTGCGTGTTGAGCATGATCGCCTCGTCGTAGCCCGCCTTGAGCGCCTCGACCTTCGCGAGCTGGGAGTTCACGTAGATGCCGGTGCCCTTGGCCGCGACCGGGTTCACGTTCGGGTCGATGCGCCGCCACGACGACACCTTCATGCGCACGCCGTTGCGCACGCCCTCGTCCCCGAGGTAGGCGCCCCACGGCCACACCGCGATCGACACGTGCGTTTGGCACGGCAGCGGGTTCAGCCCCATCTCCCCGTAGCCGAGGTACGCGAGCGGCCGGATGTAACAGGACTCCACGCGGTTGACCCGCACCGTCTCCTTGGTCGCCTCGACGAGCTCGTCGACCGAGTACGGCATGTCCATGAGGAAGAGGTAGGCCGACTGGTGGAGCCGCCGCATGTGGTCCGTGAGCCGGAACACCGCCGGGCCGCGCGAGGTCGGATAGGCGCGGATGCCCTCGAAGACACCCGACCCGTAGTGGAGGGAGTGGGTGAGCACGTGGACCCGCGCCTCGTCCCACGGAACGAGCTGCCCGTCCATCCAGATCTTGTCGGTCTGCTCGATGGGCATCAGATTCTCCCTGCGATGGTGTCGCCGATCTCGGTGGTGGTGCCCGTGACCTCGTCCGACTGGTCGACCGCTTTGCGGATCCGCGCGCCCGCATCGGACTCGCCCAGGAACTCCAACATCATCGCGGCCGACACGATCGCGGCGCGCGGATCGGCCCTGCCGGTGCCGGCGATGTCGGGCGCCGAGCCGTGCACGGGCTCGAACAGCGACGGGCCGGTGCGGGTGGGGTTCAGGTTGGCCGACGCGGCGCGCCCGACGCCGCCGGCGACCGCGCCGGCGAGGTCGGTGATGATGTCGCCGAACATGTTGTCGGTCACGATCACGTCGTAGCGCGCCGGATCCGACACCAGGTAGATGCAGGCCGCGTCAACATGGTTGTAGGCGGTGGCGACATCGGGGTACTCGGACGCGACGTCGTCGAAGGTGCGCTGCCACAGGTCGCCCGCGAACGTCAGCACGTTGGTCTTGTGCACCAGCGTGAGGTGCCGGCGCTCGTGGGAGCGCGCCAGGTCGAAGGCGTAGCGCACGCAGCGTTCGACGCCGAGCCGGGTGTTCACCGAGCCCTGGGTCGCGACCTCGTGCGGCGTCCCCTTGCGCAGGAAGCCGCCCTCCCCCGCGTATACGCCCTCGGTGTTCTCGCGGATCACCGTGAGGTCGATGTCGGGGTGGCGGGCGTCCGGCGCCGCGGTGAACGGGCGCACGTTCGCGAACAGGTCGAGCTCGAAGCGCAGCCGCAGCAGGATCCCGCGCTCCACGACCCCCGCGCCGACGCCCGCCGCGGCACCGACCGCGCCGAGCATCACCGCGTCGAGCTCGCGGATGGCATCGAGATCCTCGTCGGACAGCACCGTGCCGTCGCGCTGGTAGCGCTCCCACCCGAGGTCGAACACCACCGGCTCGTACGCGACCCCGGTCGCGTCGACGCACTTGAGCGCCTCGGCCACGACCTCGGGGCCGATGCCGTCGCCGCCGACGACGCCGATGCGATAGTTCACTGGGCTCCTCAACGAAAAACCGCCCGCCGAGGCGGACGGTCGGACGCGAACGCCGGGGCTCGGCGTTCGCTACGGAATGACGATGACGGGCTGCGCCGTGCGCTTCCGATCGACGATACGGCGGTTCACCATACAGCTCACCAGTCTGCCACCTGGGGCCGAGCCTCGCAATCCGCTTCGACCTGAGGGGGCGCTGAGCACCGGACCGATCCTCCCCCGGGCCTCGCCCGTAGCCTGACCAGCACGTGCATTCGGAGGGCCCGTCCATGCGACGCATCTTCACGTGGCTCGGCATCGCGGTCGTCCTCGTGGCCGCGCTGGCCTTCGCCGGCTGGTACTTCTTCCTGAAGGGCGACACCAAGCCGAAAGCGGCCATCTCCGAGACGCCGACGGTCGTCACGTCGGCGCCCTCCGCCGGGTCCACCTCGGCTCTCGACGGCACCTACACGGTGAAGCCCGGGAACAGCGAGAACTTCGTCGGCTACCGCGTCACCGAGAAGCTCGTGGCGAATGTCGTGCAGACCACCGCCACCGGTCGCACCGACAACGTCAAGGGCACGCTGACCATCTCCGGCGACGGCACCCGGATCGACGGGGTCACCGTCAGCGGCGACCTGCGCGATCTCTCGTCGGACAGCGGGCTGCGCGACGGCCGGATCCGCAGTACCGGTCTCGAGTCAGACCAGTTCCCCGAGGCCAAGTTCGTGCTCACCACACCGATCACGCTGCCGGCGGCGCCCGCGGTCGGACAGACCGTCGACGTCGACGCCACCGGGGACTTCACGCTCCACGGCGTGACCCGGTCGGTGACCGTCCCGCTCCAGGGGCGCTGGGACGGACAGAGCGTGCAGGTGGTCGGCAACCTGCCCATCACGTTCGCCGATTACAACATCACCGCGCCGAGCTCGCCGATCGTCGCGTCGGTGGACGACCACGGCTCGATGGAGCTCAAGCTCTTCTTCCGGGAGCAGTGAGGCTCCATTAGCCTCGATGCATGAGCGGGAGCGGCGAGCAGGCGCACCTGTCGCAGCAGGCCTACGACCGGCTGCAGCAGGAGCTCGAGGAGCGCAGCACCACCCGGCGCCGGGACATCTCGGCGTGGATCGAGCGGGCGCGCGAGCACGGCGACATCCGCGAGAACGCCGACTACGACGCGGCGAAGAACGAACAGGGTCACAACGAGGCCCGCATCCGTCAGCTCGAGCAGATGCTCCAGAGCGCAGTAGTCGTCGAGGGTGCGGCGGGCGACGTCGTCGCGCCCGGGGTCATCGTCGAGATCAAGATGGAGGGCGACGACGGGGTCACGTCGTACCTCGTCGGGTCGATCGAGGAACGTCACGAGACCCTGGAGGTGCTCTCGGTCTCGTCGCCGCTCGGCCAGGCACTCCTCGGGCACGCTCCGGGCGAGACCGTGAGCTACGAGGGCCCGCGGCGCGCGTTCCAGGTCGAGATCCTGAGCGTCACCGCTCCGTAGCCCCTCCGGCTCCGTAGCCTCCGCCTCCGGGTGTGAGCACGCGGATCACGTCGCCGGCTCGGAGCTCCACCGTGCACTTGTCGGGGAGGCGCCGCGCCGCGCTCTCGTCGCCGCCGGGCAACAGCCAGTTCTCGCCCGGCCGTCCCGCACCGCCGCCCGCGAGCCCCCACGGGCGGCTCGTCCGGCGCTCGGTCACGAGCGACACCGTCACCGGCGCGAGCGCCTCGAGCTCGCGGTCGATCCCGTCGCCTCCGCGGAACGCGCCGTCGCCGCCGCTCCCCTTCCTCAGGGCGTAGCGCCGGATGCGGAGCGGGAGCGCTCGTTCGAGGGCCTCGACCGGCGTGTCGCGGGTGTTGGTCATCCCGGTGTGGACGCCGTTCATGCCGTCGGCCCACGGGCGTGCGCCCTGCCCGCCCCCGATCGTCTCGTAGTACACCCAGCCTTCGCCACCCACGAGCACGTTGTTCATGGTCCCCTGGCTCGCGGCACCGACCTGCTCCGGGCACGCCTGTGCGAGCGCGCCGAGGCACACGTCGGCCACCCGCTGGCTCACCTCCACGTTGCCGGCGCCCACGGCGACGGGTGGCAGCGCGGCGACCACGGTGCCCGCGGGTGCGATCACGCGCACCGGCCGCATCGCACCGCCGTTGGCGGGAATGGTCGGGTCGGTGGCGGCGCGCAGCGCGAACGCCACCGCGCTGACCGTCACCGCTTCGACCGCGTTCACGTTCCCCGGCCGTTGCGCGTCGGTGTCGGTGAAGTCGAACGTTGCCGTTTCGCCCGCGATGGTGACGAGCACCTGCACCGCCGTGGGCGTCTGCTGCTCGGGCCGCGGGCCGGCGGAGTCGAGCACGTCGGCGAAGCGGTACGCGCCGTCGGGCAGCACGCGCAGCGCGGCGCGCATGCGACGTTCCCCGTAGTCGACGATCGCAGCCAGCGCCGCGGACCCGCTGCGCCCGACGACGGCGGCGAAGCGCGCCGCGCCGACCCGGTTCGCGCCACGTTGGGCGTCGATGTCGCCGCGGCGCTCGTCGGGTGCGCGTGAGCTGGCGACGATCTCCCGGAGCACGTCGGCGGTCAGCAGCCGCGGCGGGATGCGCAGCCCCTCCTCCGAGATCTCGAGGGCGTCGGGCGGCATCGAGCCCGGCGCGATGCCCCCGAGGTCGGCGTGGTGCGCCCGGTTCGCGACCCAGCCCACCAGGGCACCGTCGGCGAAGCACGGCGTCACGAGCGTGATGTCGTTGAGGTGCGTCCCACCGGCGAACGGGTCGTTCAGCACGATCTCGTCGCCCTCGCGCACGGCGCTCCCGCGCTCGCCGATCGCAGCTCGCACCGACGCGCCCATCGATCCGAGGTGCACCGGGATGTGCTCCGCCTGCACGAGCAGCTCGCCGTCGGCGGTGAACAGCGCGGCCGAGCAGTCGGCGCGCTCCTTGATGTTGGGGCTGTACGCGGCGCGCCGGAGCACGGCCCCCATCTCGGCCGCCACGCCGGTCAGGCGGGCCACGAGGACCGCCAGGGTCGCGGGGTCGGGCCGGTTCACCGTCGATCCTGCTCGAGGATCCACGCGCCGTCCGGGCCCGGCTCCGCGGCCCAGCCGTCGGCCACCCACACGGTGCAGTCGGGCTCGACCACGACGCGGGGGCCGCGGACGCGCGCCCGCGCCACTGCGGGCAGCGCCTCGATGCCGAGCGGCGCGGGGCGCGCCGCGCGCGCCCGCAGCGACACCACCTCGACCGGCGCCCCGGGCCGCGTGAAGCCGTTGCGCCGCTCGTGCTCGGCCGGGAATTCCGACGGTGTGGGCACGGTGATCTCATGGCTCTGCCCCGCGTACCGACAGTCGACGAAGGTCTCGACGGTCGGGTCGACGTCGACACCGCCGTCGGTCCCGCGTCCGACGAGATCGGCGGCTTCACGTGCGAGCTGCGCGCGGGCGCGATCGAGACCCTCGCGTGCACGCGGATGCCGCCACGTCCGCACGAGCTCGCGCGTGCGGGGCGAGGACACGAGCCCGACCGCCGAGAAGACCCCCGCGCGCGGCGGCACGAGCACGGCGCGCATGCCGAGCGCGCCCGCGACCGCGCACGCGTGGAGCGGCCCGGCGCCGCCGAACGCAACCAGCGCGAGGTCACGGGGGTCGACGCCCTGCTCGACCGTCACTGCCCGCACCGCTTGCTCCATCGCCGCGTCCACCACCGAGACCACGCCGGCCGCGTCGATGCCTGCACGCTCGAGCGCGCGCACGGCAGCGTCGCGATCGAGGGTGCCGAGGCCGGCGAAGGCCGCGTCGGCTGCGATACGACCGAGCACGAGGTCGGCGTCGGTGACCGTCGGCTCGGTGCCGCCCCGTCCGTAGCAGACCGGTCCCGGGAGCGCCCCGGCGCTCCGCGGGCCGACCGCCAGCGCGCCGCCGGCGTCGATGCGCGCGATCGAGCCGCCACCGGCGCCGATGGTGTGCACGCCGAGCGCGGGCAGCCGGACCGGGTAGCCGTCCACGACGAGCGCCGGCGACGGGTCGGGCACGCCGCCCCGCACGAGGCACACGTCGGTGCTCGTACCGCCCATGTCGAAGGAGACCGCGTCGGGGAACCCGCAGCTCGTCGCCAGCGACGCCGCGGCGCGCACCCCCGCCGCCGGCCCCGACAGGAGAAGCGCGGCGGGCACCTCGGAGGCCACCGTCGTCGGGACGAGCCCGCCGGCCGACGTCATCACGAGCACCTCACGCGCGAGGCGGTCGAGCTCGCGCAGGTAGGCGGCGCACACCGGGCGCAGGCCGGCGTTGACCACCGTGGTGACCATCCGCTCGTACTCGCGGAACTCCGGCGACACCGCGGAGGACACGACCACGTCGAGGCCACGCGCGGCCAGCGCCGCCGCGACCGCGCGCTCGTGGGCGTCGTCGAGGTCGGCGTGGAGCAGGCACACGGCGACGGCGTCGACTGCGGACGCGATCTCCGGCACGCGGCCGTCGTAGGGCTCGACCTCGCGGCCGTCACCTCCGAGCCGCCCGGCGACCTCCAACCTCAGCTCGCGCGGCACCAGCGGAGGCGGCCGGTCGACGTGGGGGTCGTACAGCGAGGGCCGGGTCTGCCGGGCGATCTCGATGACGTCCGCGAAGCCGCGCGTGGCGACGAGCGCCACGGTGCCGAGCGCGCGCTCGAGCAGCGCGTTGGTGGCCACGGTCGTGCCGTGCGCGAGGAGGTCGGGCGTCCCCTCGGCGATCCCGGCGCTCGCGAGCGCGTCGCGTACCGCGGTCGCCGGCTCGCCCGGCGTGGAGAGGACCTTCGCGACGTCGCCGGTGTCGGTCACCAGGTCGGTGAACGTCCCCCCGACGTCGATCCCGACCGGCACCGGTCAAGCCTCGCACGCCGCCCTGCGCCGCAGCGAGCGAGGCAATACTCAGGTGTCGGCGCGTTGGAGCACGTAGCCGCGTGCGCGCACCGTGCGCACCTCGAGCCCGAGCGACTCGATCCGCCGGCGGAGGCGGAGCATGTGCACGTCGAGCGCGTTGCGGGTGGGCGTGCCGCCGGGCCACGCCCGGCGTACGAGGGTGTCGCGCCCGACGACCGCGCCGAAGCGGTCGACCAGGGCGCCGGCCAGCGCGCGCTCGACCGGCGAGAGGGTCACCCAGCGGCCCCGGTAGCGGAGCAGACCGTCCTCGTCGACGACCGGCGCCGCGACCAGCCCGCCGGCCCGGGCCGCCAGCGTCGCCACCCGCACCCGGAGGTCGTCCTCCCCGGCGGGGAGGCGGATCCAGTCTTCGAGCGCGTCGAACGGCTCGGGCGCCGCGAGCTCCTCGCCGACGAGCAGCAGCCGGGGCGCGCCGGCAGCGCGGAGCCGCTCCAGCCGTGGCTGCTCCTCCGGCCAGCGCACGAGCACCACGTCGACCGACACCGCGGTGACCGCCGGCGAGGCGTGGGCGCGGAGCCCGTCGGTCGGGATCACGTCGTTCACGCTGGCGAACCTACGGGTGGGTTGTTTCATCCTGGTTACGGACCCATGAAGCCTGACTTGCCCCCCAACCCTTCTAACAGTTCGCCCATCGAACTGTTCGCTACACTGCCTCCCGTGGACGCCACCGTCAACGGCGTGGACCAGGAGGTCCTGACCTTCACGTCGATCAGCCGGCTCCTCGACAGGGCGCGGGGCGAGCTGACCCTGCCCCAGTACCGCCTGCTCGCGCTCATGGTCAACGGCGAGCAGCGGGCCAGCCAGCTCGCCGGTCAGCTGGAGCTGGCGAAACCGACGGTCTCCGCGACCATCGAAACGCTGGTCGAGCGCGGGCTCGTCGAACGCGCCGCAGTGGAGGGCGACCGCCGCGCGGTCCGCCTCGGTATCACGCCCGCGGGGCGCCGGGCGCTGCGCGCGGCGGAGGAGTCGATGCGCGAGCGGCTCGACAGGGTGCTGGTGCGCGTCGAGCACCCGGAGGTCGTCACCCAGGCGTTGGCGGAGCTGGCCGCGGCGCTCGAGGCGATGCGCGCCGACTGGATCGCCCGCCAGCGGGAGCTGCACCGGTGAGCGACGCGGCCACGCCGACCTCCGAACGCGGCTGGGTCCGGCGGCTCTGGCCGTTCCTCGCCGCGCACAAGCGCAAGGTCCTCATCGCGTTCGGCGTCTCGATCGGCGCCACGCTCGTCACCGCGGTCATTCCGCTGATCGAGCGCAGCATCGTCGACAACGTCATCGTGGCGAAGACCGATCCGATGGTGCCGTTGCTCACGCTCCTCGTCGCGGTCGGCGCCGCGGGGTTCGTGTTCGGCTACGTACGCCGCTTCGTGGGTGGTCGCTACGCGCTCGACGTGCAGCACGATCTCCGCACCTCCATCTTCGAGCGCCTCCAACGTCTCGACTTCGCGCGCCACGACGACCTCCCCACCGGTCAGCTCGTCTCGCGCGCGAGCTCCGACCTCGCGTTGGTCCAGGTGATGCTCAGCTTCCTCCCGATCGTCACCGGCAACGTGATCCTGTTCGTGGTCTCGATCGTGTTCATGCTGGCGATGTCGCCGCTGCTCACGCTGGTGGCGCTGGTGTGCGTCCCCGCGCTCCTGATCGTCACCCTCAAGCTGCGCCGCGTCATGTTCCCCGCCCAGTGGGACTCACTCCAGCACCAGGGCGAGGTCGCAGGGGTCGTCGACGAAGCCGTCACCGGCGTCCGGGTGGTGAAGGGCTTCGGCCAGGAGCAGCGCGAGCTCACGCACCTCACCGACGCGGCCGAGGACCTCTACCGCTCGCAGGTGCGGATGGTCCGCATCCAGGCCAAGTGGTCGTCGCTGCTGCAGGCCATCCCCACCTTCGGGCAGGTCGCGGTGCTCGCGCTCGGCGGCTGGCTCGCGCTCGAAGGCCACATCACCATCGGTACGTTCCTCGCATTCTCCTCCTACCTCGTCCAGCTCACGGCCCCGGTGCGCATGTTCGCGGGCATGGTCGCGATCGCGCAGCAGGCGCGGGCGGGTGCCGAGCGCATCTTCGAGATCCTCGACTCCAACCCGATCGTCACCGAGAAGCCCGACGCGGTGCCGTTGACCGTCACCTCGGGCGAGGTCGAGCTCGACGCGGTCACCTACGGCTACCTCCGCTCCGAGCCCGTGCTGCACGACTTCACGCTGCGGGTGGCGCCGGGCGAGACGGTCGCCCTCGTCGGCGCATCGGGATCCGGGAAGTCGACCGTGAGCCTGCTGCTCCCCCGCTTCTACGACATCCAGGACGGCGCGATCCGCATCGACGGCGTCGACATCCGCGACGTGACGCTCGATTCGCTGCGGCGCGAGGTGGGCGTCGTCTTCGAAGACGCGTTCCTGTTCTCCGACACCGTGCGCGCCAACATCGGCTACGGCCGCCCCGACGCCAGCGAGGAGGAGATCACGCGCGCGGCGGAGGTCGCGGGCGCGCACTCCTTCATCCTCTCGCTGCCCGACGGTTATGACACCCAGGTGGGCGAGCGGGGGCTCACGCTGTCGGGTGGGCAGCGCCAACGCATCTCCATCGCGCGCGCGGTGCTCACCGATCCGCGGATCCTCGTGCTCGACGACGCGACCTCGTCGGTTGACGCCCGCACCGAGGCGCAGATCCACGACACGTTGCGCGAGATCATGTTGAACCGCACCACCGTGCTCATCGCCCACCGTCGCTCGACCCTGCGGCTCGCGTCCCGCATCGTGCTGGTCGACGACGGCGCGGTCGTCGACCAGGGCACGCACGAGGAGCTCATGGTGCGCTCGGCGAAGTACCGCATGCTGCTCGCGGGCCCCGGCGAGACCGTCGAGGGCGACGAGGCCGACGCCGACGTGGGCGAAGGCGGCGAGCCCGCGGTGGTCGGCAGCCCGCTCGTGGGCGAGATCACGCCCGAGCTCTGGCAGCGGGACGACGACACCCAGACGGCCGCATACTCGGCCTTCGCCCCCCCGCCGCGGGCGGGCGGCGGGGGTTGGGGCGGAATGGCCGCGTCGGGCGGCATGGCGGCGCCCGCCGGGGTCGGCGCGGTCGGGCCCGCGATGCGCAGCCAGATGGCGCTCGCCCCCACACCCGAGCTGCTGGAGAGGGTCGCCGCGCTCCCGCCCGCCGACGACGACCCGAAGGTCGACGTCGAGGCCGAGTCCACCGAGCCCGCAACGGGCTTCCGTCTGCGACGCTTCCTCCGGCCGTACCGCAACCCGTTGGTCATCGGCTTCCTGCTCGTCGCGCTCGAC
>CAZDJK010000005.1:0-2753 GCA_964505725.1 uncultured Bifidobacteriaceae bacterium
TCGTCGGTGTCCATGAGCCGCCGCACCTCGCTGCTCGGCGACTTCGACTCCATGAACCGCCGTACCGAGTCGCGGAGCTGGTCCTGCTCCTCCGAGAAGGCGAAATCAACCACGCGAAGCTCCCTGTCCGCGACGTCCCCGGTCCCTGCGTGACCAGAGGGTGCTCGTTCGCCCCTCGCGACGCAAGTTGGGCGTCGGGCGGGCGGGTACGGTGGCGCGGTGCCCCGTCCGCCGCACTACGAGACCGCCACGGTGCGGGTCGACAAGATCAACGTCGGGCCGTTCGAGAACAACGTGTTCGTGGTGCGCTGCAAGGGCACCGGCGAGGCGGTCATCATCGACGCGGCCAACGAGCACGACCTGCTGCTCGACGTCAGCCGGGCCACCGGCGTGCGACGCGTGCTCACGACCCACGGCCACTTCGACCACATCGGCGCCGTCACCGCCATGCGCGACGCGGGTATCGACGTCGGCATCTCGGCCGAGGACGCGCAGATGCTCCCCGCCTACGACTTCGTGATCCGGGACGACGAGGTCATCGCCGTCGGCGACGTGCGCCTCCGCACGATCCACAACCCCGGCCACACACCCGGCTCCATGTCGTTCCTCATGGAGGGCGAGCCGCTGCTGTTCACGGGCGACACGCTCTTCCCCGGCGGGGCCGGCAACACCAAGACGCCCGAGGGCGAATTCGACCGCATCATCGAGTCGATCGACCGCCGGCTCTTCACCCTCCCCGCCGACCTCCTGGTGCTGCCGGGCCACGGCCTCGACACCACGATCGGCGCCGAGCGCCCGCACCTGCAGGAGTGGGTCGACCGGGGCTGGTAGCACCGGCCAGTCCCTAGAATTCCCGCCGTGCTCCGCGCGAACGACGACTGCTGGTGCGGCAGCGGCAAGAAGTACAAGCGCTGCCACAAGCTCACGCTCCTGCGGCCGGGCGCGGTGTCGCCCGAGCTGGCGGTGCCATCCGAGATCGAGCGCCCCGACTACTACGAGACCGGTCGGCCGGTGCGCAGCACCGAGAGCATGGTGAAGTCGCCCGACGTGATCGAGCGGATGCGCAAGGCGTGCCACATCGCGCGGGAGGTGCTCGAGGAGGTCGGGAGCGCGGTCGCTCCCGGGGTCACGACCGACACGCTCGACCGGGTCTCGCACGACGCGCACGTGCGACGGGGCGTCTACCCCAGCCCGCTCCGCTACAACGGGTTCCCGAAGTCGGTGTGCACGTCGGTCAACGAGGTGATCTGCCACGGCATCCCCGACGACCGCCCGCTCGTCGAGGGCGACATCGTGAACCTCGACGTCACCGTCTACGCCGAGGGCGTGCACGGCGACACCAACGCGACCTTCCCGGTGGGACGGATCGACCCCGAGTCGGCCCGACTCGTCCGCGTCACCCGTGAGTGCCTCGACCGCGCGATCGACGCCGTGCGCCCCGGGGCACCGCTCTCCGACATCGGCCGCGCGATCGAGCGACGCGCGCACGCCGACGGCTTCTCGGTCGTGCGCGCGTTCGTGGGCCACGGGGTCGGCGAGGTGTTCCACGGCCCGCCGCAGGTGCCGCACTACTACGACCGCAACGCCACCACCGTCCTCGAGCCCGGCATGGTGTTCACGATCGAGCCCATGATCACTATGGGCGCGATCGAACCCCTCCTGTGGCCCGACGGCTGGACGGCGGTCACGAGTGACGGCTCACGCTCGGCGCAGTTCGAGCACACCGTTCTCGTCACCGACGACGGCGTCGACGTGCTCACCCGCTGATCGCGGCGCTGACCGCGCGCCGCCACTCGCAGCCGGCTAGTGCCGTGAGGTGATGTCCAACACTTCGCGGTAGACCGCGGCGGTCTCGTCGGCGCACCGGTCCCACGAGTAGGTGACGACGCGCTCGCGGCCGCGCGCGACGAGATCGGCGCGCAGCTGCTCGTCCATCAGCACCTCGGTGAGCGCCCGTGACCACGCATCGACGTCGTCGGGCGGTGCCAGCCGCGCCGCGTCGCCGACGACCTCGCGGAGCACCGGGATGTCGGAGCAGACGACGGGGGTGTCCTGCGCCATCGCCTCGAGCACCGGGAGCCCGAACCCCTCGTCCCGGCTCGGGAAGCCGAAGGCCGCGGCGCCGGCGTAGAGCCCGTTGAGGTGGACCTCGGGCACCCGCCCGAGGACCCGGGCGCGGTCGCCCAGGCCGCGCAACGCGCCCGGGTCGTCGGCCAACCAACCGTCGGCTCCCGCGAGCACGAGCCGGTGCGGGAGGTCGGTCGCGTCCACCGCGTGGGCGAAGGCGTCGACCAGCACGCCCAGGTTCTTGCGGGGCTGCACGGTGCCGACCCAGAGCACATAGGGACGGTCGTCGAGCCCGATCGTCTCCTTCGTGCGCTGGATCTCGCGCTCCGACGCCGGTGCGACGTCGACGCCGTGCGGCACGATCCGCAGCCGAGCCCGCGCGATCGCGGTGTTCGCCGAGATGTCGGCGGCCGACGCCTCCGTCGCGGTGATCACGAGATCCGCCCGGGTGGCCGCCGCGGCGAGGCCGCGCCGGTGGAACCAGGCTCCCCGCCGCGTCAGGGTCTCCGGCGCCGTGATCGCCACCGCGTCGTGCGCGGTGACCACGAGCGGGATGCCCCGCGTGGGCGGCACCGCGAGGGACGGCGCGTGCACGAGGTCGACGTCGCCGACCTTCCCCACGGGGCTGAACGCGTTCAGCACGTGCCACGAGTCGTAGAGCACCGGCCGCGGCAGACTCAGCACGA
>CAZDJK010000006.1:0-42191 GCA_964505725.1 uncultured Bifidobacteriaceae bacterium
TCGGTGGCGCCGTCGATGCTCCAGCACGTCCTGGGTGACGCGGTCGGCGCCAAGCTCGCCTCGCTGGCGGTGAACGCGGATGCACGGGCGATCGAGACCAGCCGACGGGCCGCGTCCGTCGGCGCGCAGTGCGCGCTCGGCTACCTGGCCGACCGGGTGGGCTTCCGCCTGCGCGCCGAGGGCCTCGCCGGGCGTACGGTGACCGCACGCGTCCGGTTCGCCGGGATGCGGTCGGTCACGCGCTCGGTCACGCTTCCCGCTGCGATCTCGACCACCCTCACGCTCGCCGACGTCGGTGTCGAGCTCGCGGCGGGCGCGCTCGCGGACCATCCCGCCGAGCGCGAGATCACCCTGGTCGCGGTCTCGGTGTCCAACCTGGTGGTCGATCCCGCGCTGCAGCTCGAGCTCCCGCTCGGGCTCGGCGACGACCGCCACCGGCCCGGCACCGCTTCGGGATCTGCCCGCTGGGCGCTCGACCGCGCCATGGACGGCGTACGGGAACGCTTCGGCCGCGGCGCCGTCGGCTACGCCGGGGTCGTGTTCAGCGCGCCCGCCGGCGTCCCCGACGAGTTCCGGGAGCTGGCCGAGGCCGATCACCACTCGCCCGCCCGCTCGTCACCCACCAGTCGGTGACCGCCGCGGCCATCGGGCCGGACGCGACAGACTCGGGCGATGCCGGCCTGGCTCGGGATCCTCATCGGGATCGCCATCCTCGCGTTGACGTGGACGAGCGTCGTCTTCACGCTCGTGCTCCCGCGAGCACTGTCGGGCCCGGCGCGGCTCTCGCTGTGGATCAACCGCACGACCCGGCGCTCCTTCTTCGCGTGCGCGCGCCTCGTGCGGTCGTACGAGGCCAAGGACCGGATTCTCGCGCCAACGGGTGCAGTCGCGGTGCTCGGCCAGCTCGCGTTGTGGCTGCTGCTGATCTGGGCCGCCTTCGTCGTGATGCTGGTGCCCTACACGCACGATCTCGGCGACGCGATCAGCGAGGTCGGCGCCGCGATGTTCACGCTGGGCGTAGCGCGCTCGCCGCGCGCGACCAACGACACCATCGTCATCTTCGCCGCCGCGTCCGGGTTCATCGTGATCGCGCTGCAGATCGCGTACCTGCCGAGCCTCTACGCCGCGTTCAACCGGCGGGAGTCGCTGGTGTCGATGCTGGTGAGCCGGGCGGGCGAGCCGTCGTGGGGCCCCGAGATCCTCATCCGCCACCAGCTCGTGGCGATCGTCGACTCGCTGCCCGCTTTCTACGGGCAGTGGGAGCAGTGGTCCGCGGAGCTCTCGGAGTCGCACTCCACGTATCCCGTCCTCCTGCTGTTCCGGTCCCCCGACCCGTGGTCGTCGTGGGTGATCGCCCTCCTGTCCGTGCTCGACGCGGCGGCCATGCAGCTCGCGCTGAACCCGACGACCGCGCCGTCGCAGGCCCGCCTGTGCCTCCGCATGGGCTACACCGCGTTGCGTCGCATCTCGGAGGCCATCGGCTGGACCTACGACCCGGATCCGATGCCCGACGGCCCCCTGCAGCTCACCGAGGAGCAGTTCGGAGCCGCGGTCGCGCTGCTCGCGGACGTCGGGTTCGCCACCGAGCGCACGCCGGAGGAGGCGTGGCCGCACTTCCGGGGCTGGCGCGTGAACTACGAGACGCTGGCCTACCGCTGGGCCGATCGGTTGCTGGCTCCGCCGGCGCCGTGGTCGGGCACCCGCAGGGGACTCCGGGAGCAGAACGTGACGCCCCGCCGGCCGCCGCACCGATCGCCCGACAAGCCCGCCTTCTACGTCCGGCCCGAGCTCGACCTCTGACGCGCGTCACCCGCCGACGCGCTGCGGGGTTGCCCCGTGCGCGTGGTACTCACGTCCCGCCGCCTCGGCCGCGCTCTGACCCGCGCGGTACTGGTACTCCGACATCCCGCCCGGCTCCCACGGCGTCACCGACCCGAGCTCGACCGCGCGCGCGCCCTTCTCGGGCACGCCGAGGCGGGCGCGCACCCCGTCGAGCGGCAGCTCTGCGAGCTCGAACCAGTCCTGGGCGAACAGGTCGAGGCTGTGATTGGCTGCGGCGCACAGCGCGCCGCGGCGCATCGCGTCGGCGAGCCGCACCGCCATTCCCTCGTGGGAGAGATGGCCCCGGTCGTAGTGGAACAACCCCATCCCGGTCGCGGTGTACCCGGTCTCGAACAGGCAGATGATCTGGGCCAGCAGCGAGAACGCGCGCGGGTCGTCGTTCGCCCTCGCGATGAACGCGAACACCTCGATCTCCGACTCGACCGTCGAGCCGTAGCCGGCGAGCACGTGGACCCAGTCGTGCTGCGCGAGGAGCGGCGGCGCGCTGCCGATCGTCCCCGGGAACGCGAAGCCACGCGCCACGTAGAAGTCGGCGACCGCGCGTCCAAGGCTCCCATCGGGGAGCTCGGCCAGCGCCGTCCACTGTGCTGCGAGCCCGTCGTCGTGCACGCACTGCTCCCATGCCTCGCTCAGCTCGCGCGACGTGTGGAGCGGTGCGCTGCGGCTCGGATCCCAGGCCTCCATGTAGCCGCTGCGCTGGAAGTCGACCAGCGCCAAGCCGAAGCTTCCCCGCGAGAGCTCGTGCGCGATGTGGAGCATGTCGTTCGTCACCCCGAGCTCTGCCGCGTAGGCGTCGATACGGTCGACCACCGACGGCGGGAGCGGGTTCATCACGAGCGCGCCGAGCAGCATCACCTGGACCATGCGGGAGCGGAACTGCTCGTCGCGGGCCGCGATGGCCCGGGCGAATTCCGCGGGCCCGAGGCGCGGGACCGCGTTCGCGGGCACCACGAAACCGGTCATCGCCTCCAGCACGGCCTCGAACACCAGGCGCTGCAGGCCCGTGAGCTGCCCGGCGCCCGCGACCGCTCCGGCGACGCCTCCCGCGATCACCCGCGCCTCGAGCGCGTCGGGCGGTTCGAGCTTGACCGCGTCCACCCCCGGGAACGGAACCGGCATACGGTGCCTCCACGCAGCTCGGGCTCGTCGGTGATTACACCGTTACAGTAGCTGCCATCTCATGCGCGCGGGTCGCCCGCGAGAACCCGGTCGGTGAAGCGGAACTCGGTGTTCCAGGTCTGCGCGGCGTCGAGCACGATCATGTGGTCGGTGCGGCTCGCGGTGTCGACCGGCGCTCGCTCGAGGAACGTCGCCGCGCGGTCGACATCGCCCACGGTGAACGTCACGTGCGTCACCACCTCGCCGACCGTCTGGAGGACCTGCCCCAGCGGTGAGGACGGGTCGGTGGGGTGGGCGACCTCCATCACCGTGTCCTCCCCCACCAGCACGAAGCCGGCCTCGGCGTCGGGCACGGACGCGGCCTGGTCGTCGAGCGCCACCGCGTCGAGCACGTCCACGAAGAACTTGCGCGCTGCCTCCTGGTCGTGGACGACGGTGGTGATGTGCGAGAGCCTGGTCAGACCGAGCGGATGGCGGGCCCAGTAGTCGGCGGCGAACGCATCCCAGTGCTCACTGAACCGCGGATCGGTGGCGCGCCAGTGGTCCGGTGCCGAGAACTCGAGCATGCCAGGCGTGTCCTTCGGATGCGCGAACACCGTGCCCGGCATACCGCCGTCGGTCGTCCGCACCCCGATCTGTTCGAAGCGCTGCCGCAACGCCGCGGTGTCGTCGACATAGAACGCGGTGTTGTGCACGCGCGGCCCGTTCTTCTGCACGTAGCGGTACCAGCTCGTGCCCCTCTCCCCCTCACCCGGACCGTGGCACTGCATCGGTTCGATCGACGCGCTCCCGATCACGTAGATGGCCGCATCCCGATGGAGCGGGAGCGGCGCGTACCCGCGCATCATGCAGAACGGGGAGAACACCGAGTTGAAGAAGAGCTCGGCGGCGGGGAGCTCGTCCACGAGCGGCGTGAGGTGGAACAGCTTCCCGATTCGGAACTGGCTCATGCAGACCCTCCGGTCGGCCTTGCTCAGGGCTTCGTGAGCTTAACGAGGTTCCGGATCTGCCCCGACGTGCGGATCTCCGCGCCCGAGAGGTACGCGCGGGCGTTCGCCGCGATCTTCGCCCGGTCGTAGAGGTAGTTGACCATGACGCCGAGCGACTCCTCGATCCCGTACGACGCCCGGTTCGCGAGCCAGTTGAGGCGCTCGAGCGACGCGCCGTTCGAAAGGTGGAAGTTGGCGACCGGGTCGCGGGCCCGGCCGCCGACCGTCTCCGTGAGGTAGCGCGCTGCGGCGGACAGCACCGCCGCGCGCACGCGGTCGGCCGTGGACCCGTCCGACAGCCAGGACCGGTCCTCCAGCGCGACGACCGGACGCGCGTCCTCACCCAGCAGCTCGGCCTCCGCCGGCGTCAGCGCGCCCTCGTCGACCTGGTCGAGGAGCCACGCCCGGAAGCCCGGGAGCGGCGACAGCGTCGCGAACGTCTTGAGCCCGTCGACGTCGAGGCGGAGGTGGTCGACGACCTGTTTGATCAGCTCGTTGCCGAGGTGCACGCCCGCGAGCCCGGCCTGAGCCGAGGTGATCGAGTAGAAGATCGCGGTGTCGGGCTCGTCGAGCGACAAGTCGCCTTCGAGCAACGGCGAAAGGCTCTCGGCGAGGCCGCGGGTCAGCGCGACCTCCACGAACACGATCGGCTCGTTCGCCATCGCGGGATGGAAGAACCCGTAGCACCGCAGGGCCCCGTCGAGGCGGTGGCGGAGATCCTCCCATCCCTGGATCGCGTGCACGGCTTCGGTGGAAATGAGGCGTTCGAGGACCGATGCGGGCGAGTTCCACGTGATCTGGCGGAGCTCGAGGAGCCCGACGTCGAACAGCGTGCGCAGGTGGCCGGTGAGCTCGTCCTGGAGCAGACCGAGCCGCGTGTCGCGTTCGGGGTGCGCGAGCAGGTCGGCGCGCAGCTCGACGAGGAACTGCACGCCGTCGGGCACGCCGGTGATCACGTGGAGGAGCACCGCGACGCGGGGGGTGACCGCGCTGCGAAGCGCCCGCTCGGCGTCCACCCGTGCCCAGCCCGCGGTTGCCGTCCGCAACCCGACGACGGCACGGTCGACGGCCTCTTCGTCCGTCCCGAAGTCCTCCGCGAGCAGCTCGAGGAAGCGCGCGCGACCGGTCTCGTCGAGCCGGGCGTACGAGTCGAGGAGCCGCTCCGCCGCGGCCCGCTGCGCGTTCGTCTCCGGCTCGGCGAGGAGCGCCTCGATCTCGTGGGCCAGGCGCGGCCGGTCGGCCGGCGGCAGGTCGGGAGAGGGACCGCGGCGCCGGCGGAACGGCTGGAGGAGCCGTTCGAAGGTCGGGCGGCGCGTGGACTCGCTGGTCGGCACCGCTCCAGTCTGCCCTCCGCGAGGTACGTGCTCGATGCAACCTGGCGCGTGGTGTCATGGATGCATCGCCAATCCGTTCGCGTCGCGAGCGAGTACTCACAGCATCGGCGGCCGAGGGTCGCCCAGTCACCGTCACGGTCAACGAGGGTGGGCAGTTGGACGCGATCGTCGTCGCACTGGTCGTGATGGTCGGTCTCGCCGTCTCGGCGCATTCGTTGGCCCCGCGGTGGCTCTCGTGGCCGCAGCGGGTCCGGTGGATGGTCGCCGCGCAGCACCTGGAGGTCCTCTGCGGGCCTGGGCCGCTCTCGATGCTGCTCCTCCGCGAGGTCGTCGTCGTGCGCGTCGACCCGGGTTCCCACGGCGACGAGCTGCTGCTCGACGTGGCCGACGTGGCGCTGGGGACGACCGGACCGCTCGCGCTCGTCTCGCACCGCGCGGTGCCCGACGACCTGGTGGCGATGCTGTGCGAGTGGTGCCTGCTGCGCACACCCATGGTCCTGTACGAGACCGGCGACGGAGCTGCCACCCTGACCGGTCCCGTCGCGTCGATCGGCGATCTGCGCCTGGTCGCGCGCGGGTCGGGCGTTCCGGCGCGGCAAGGTCGGGTGAGGCCGTCCTCGAGGTGACGGGCGCATACCGCCTCGGCGCCCGATAGATTCCGTGGCATGGCCGTCTCCGACGCTGCGGTCGCGCCGCTCCTCGTGGAGCGCAGCGTCGCCATCCCGATGCGCGACGGCGTGCGCCTGGCCGCCGACGTGTGGCGTCCCGACGTCGACGCGCCCGTCCCGGTGCTCGTCTCGCGCACGCCCTACAACCGCGCGATGCTCGGCAGTGACGCCGCCGAGCTGCTCGCACACGCCGGATATGCGGTGGTCCAGCAGGACTGCCGGGGCCGCTTCGAATCGGAGGGATCGGGCTGGCGGCCGATCGAGCTCGACGCCGACGACGGCTACGACACGGTGGAGTGGGCCGCCGCGCAGCCGTGGTCGAACGGGCGTGTCGGGATGTTCGGCGCGTCGTACATGGGCTATGTCCAGTGGCAGGCCGCGATCGCGCGCCCGCCGTCGCTCGTGGCGATCCTGCCCGAGACGGCAGCCGCCGACTACTGGGACCCGGTCTGGGGTCCCGGCGGCGCGTTCCGGCTCGCGAACCGTGTCGGCTGGGCGTTCCTCGTCGCGCTCGAGGAGGCCCGCCGCGCCACGGTGCAGGACCCGCTCCTCGACGGCGTGCGCGACCGGATCGCGTCACTCGATCCCGGCGACATCCTCGGGCGTTCGCTCGCGATCAAGCCTGCGGTCGACGAGCTGCTCGCCCACCGTCCGCTGCGCGACGTGCCGTTCTTCGAGCAGGCCGCGCCCTGGTACGCCGACTACTTCGACCGCGAGCGCCGGGATCACCCGGCCTGGCTGCGCGCGAACCCGCGCAGCCACTACACCGAGATCGACCTTCCCGCGATCCACGTCGGCGGCTGGTACGACGTGCAGCTCTCGAACACGATCCTCTCGTACGAGGGCATGCGCGACGCGGCTGCCACCCCGCTCGCGCGGCGGGCGCAGCGAATGGTCATCGGGCCGTGGACGCACTGGGGCATCACCGAGCGCGTCGTCGGCGAGATCGACTTCGGTCCCGAGTCGGTGCTCGACATCCACGGGTTGCGCCGGGAGTGGTTCGGGCACTGGTTGCAGGAGCTCCCCACGACGCTGCTCGACGCGCCGCCGGTGCGCATCTTCGTGATGGGCGAGAACGCGTGGCGCGACGAGCACGAGTGGCCGCTCGCGCGTACCCGCTGGACGCGCTGGTACCTCCACGCCGACGGCGTCCTCTCGCCCGAGCCCCCGGGAGCCGCCGAGGCGGCCGAGACCTTCACGTTCGACCCGCGCGATCCCGTGCCCACCCGCGGCGGCCGGCTCCTCGGCACCGGCGGCGCCCGAAGCGGGCCCGTCGAGCAGGGTGACGTCGCGTCACGCGCCGACGTGCTCGCCTTCACCAGCGAGCCGCTCACCTCCGAGCTCGAGCTCACCGGACCGGTGACGGCAGAGCTCTGGGCCGCGACCGACGCGCCCGACACCGACTTCACCGCCAAGCTCGTCGACATCCGTCCCGACGGCCACTCGTACAACATCTGCGACGGGATCGTCCGGGCACGGACCCAACACCCGATCCCATTGGCGCCGGGCGCGGTCTACTGCTTCACCGTCGACCTCGTGGCGACGTCGATCGTGCTCCGCCCGGGGCACCGCGTCCAGCTCCAGGTGTCGTCGAGCAGCTTCCCGATGTTCGAGCCGAACGCCAACACCGGCAACCCCGCCGGCACCGACCGCCACGACGACCTCCGCACCGCGCACCAGCGCGTGTTCCACGACGCCGCGCACCCCAGCCACGTCGTGCTGCCGGTCATCCCGCGCTGAGGTTCACTCGAGGTCGAAGTCGTACTCGAGCGGCACGATGCGCTCGTACGGCATGAACGCCACCGGCTCGTAGACGCCGCCGTACGCCGGCCACCGGCCCTGCGCACCCTGGTAGCGGAGCGCGGCCTCGATCCGCGGCATCACCTCAGCCGGCGGGTCGGTGCAGAGGATCAGGTGCAGCACGTGGTCCTCGTCGGAGCCGACGGGGTCGCCGCGCAGCGCCGCGAGCACGCCGGGGACCGCGAACAGGTCGGGTAGGTGCGTGTCGCGCCACCATGCGACCGCGTCGTCGCGACGCTCGACCGACGCCGCCCTGCCGTAGGCGACGATCACGCCGCGGTGGTTGAGGTGCGCGATCGCCGGCTCCGCAACGTGCACGTCGGGACGCGCGGTGGCCGCGGCGATGCGGAACATCCCACCACCGTTCACCCTTCCCTTCGTCCAGAAGCGCCCCTGCTTGACGATCTCGCGGTCCTTCGTCCGCCATCCCTCACGCGCCTCGTCGCTCGTCATGTCCAGCGGGCCGCCGAACCAGTAGATGGTGAGGTAGGGCTGGTACCCGCCGAACACCTCGGCGGCTTGCGCACACGGCAGGTCGCGCACCGCCCGCGTCGCCACGTAGCGCCGGCCCATCACCACGTCGGCCTTCGAGACGTGCTCGGGCATGTGGTCCAGGTCGTACCAGCGGTTGTACTCCTGCGTGTACTCGGCAGGTATGTCGAGGAACGCCAGCTGGATGCCGTTGATCTCCATCTCGCCTCCTGGGCGTCGACCGGGTGCGGCGCGCCCGACATCATGAACCGCTCGTGCGGGCGGGGACAATCGCAGGCGCGAGAATGCCGGTCCGATGACCACCGACTTCGCCGACCTCATGGTCGTCCGCCGCGAACGCGACCACCGCTTCCATGCCGACCCTGCCGGACGCGGATTCCTGTTCGGCGGGTTGACCATGGGCCTCGCGCTCACCGCCGCCGCCGAGACGGTCGCCGACGGGTTGATCCCCATGACGCTGCGGTGCAATTTCCTCAGCTTCGGCGAGTGGGGTCCCACCGACCTCGACGTGGAGGATGTCAGCACCAGTCGTTCGTTCGCCATCCGCCGGGTCGAGCTGCGCCAGGGCGCGGACGCGGAGCTCGTCGCGGTCGCCGACGCCACCTTCCACCAGCCCGAGCCGGGAGCCGACGAGCACGACCCGTTCGACGCCTCCGTCGCTCCCCCCGACGAGACCGAGCCGGTGAGCGTCCGATTCGGCTCGCGTGTGGCGGTGGACCCGTTCGAAGTGCGCGCCGTCGACGCGCACCGGTTCCGGCTGGGCGAGCGACTCCATCCCTACTGGGCGCGCACCCGGGAACCGCTTCCCGACGACGTGGTGAGCCACTGCGCGGCGTTGACGTTCATGTCCGACTACCTCGTGATCCACTCCCCCTTCGAGCCTGGCTCCGGCCAGGGCGAAGGCCTGCGCAGCTTCACGTTGGAGCACACGCTCTGGTTCCACCGGGCCTTCGAGGCGAGCCGCTGGATGCTGTTCGACTGCATGCCGCTCACCCAGTCGCACGGTCGCTACCTGAGCCGCGGCACCGTCCACGACGAGACGGGACTCCTGCTCGCGTCGTTCGCACAGGTCGGCTTCATCCGCCCCAGGCGCGACTGAACCGCGCGTTTGGGGGTCCCGACCCCGGGGAATGCACGACGCGACAGCGGGGCAGAGAGGCGATGACATGTCGGACGACGTTGTCGATCGCATCGAGCACGACCACCGCGAGGTCGAGGTGCTGTTCGCGGAGTTCGACTCCACGAAGGATCGGGCGCTCGCGCTGCAGATCGGCGACGAGCTCGAGATCCACACCCAGGCCGAGGAGAAAGAGGTCTACCCGGTCATCCGGGACGAGCTCAGCACCGGCCCCGAGGAGATCGACGAAGCCGTGAACGAGCACGACCACGCCGAGGACCTCATTGCACGCGTACGCTCGGCGGAGGCCGGTGACGATCTCGTCGGCCTGATGGCCGAGCTGAGGCAGGCGATCGAGCACCACGTGATGGAGGAATCGGAGATGCTACCGCGCGCCCGCGCCGTGCTTCCCGAGCAGGAGCCCGAGGAGCTGGGAGCGCGGTTCGAGGACGCGAAGGAGCACCCCGCCCGATGACACCCGAGGTGGTGCACGACCCGGCCCGGTCCCGCTACGAGCTCCACCTCGACGGCGAGGTGATCGGCGTGGCGGACTACGTCGTGCGCGGCGACGTCGCGCTCATGGTGCACACCGAGGTCCGGCCGGACCAACGCGGGAAGGACTACGCCGAGATGCTCGTACGCGGCGCGCTCGACGATCTCCGCCGCGCGGGTCTGTCGATCGAACCCCGCTGTTGGTACGTTGCGGACTTCGTCGACTCCCACCCGGAGTACGCCGACCCCGTCGCTGAGCGGACGTCCCGTCAACGGACGCCACCTCGTTTGGCGGCGCCCGCCGACGGGAAGCCCTGAAGGAAAGGCGTGCGCGCGGCCCCGTGTGGTGCGATGCGCGCGACCCCGCAACCCGCAACCCGCACAAGGCGAGAAGGAGAGGAGCCGTGATGCGCTTCCTGTTCCGTGTGTTGATCCTCGGCCTCGCGGCTTACGGCGCCAAGGCCCTCTACGACCGCTTCGCTCCGCAGTTCTCCCAGGCGCGGGGGCCCGCGTCGGATGTGGTCGACTCGGCGCTCGACGCCGGCAGGAGCGTCGCCGACCACGCGCGCTCGGCGGCAACCGAGGTGGTCGAGGACGCGCGCGAACAGGCGTTGCGCCTGCAGGAAGAGGCCACCCAGGCGGTGAACGCGGCGACCCAGACGCCGAACTCCCAGCCCCGTCCCACCTGACGGCGCGTCCTCCTTTTCGGCCGCTGCCCCGGTGGCCTATCTTCTCCCCGCTACGGCCGAGAGGAGCCCGCCATGTCGTCCGAGCGCGTGTCCGTCACCCGGCGTATCGCCGCGCCCGCGAGCGAGTTGTTCGCGATCGTGTCCAACCCCTCCGGCCACGTCGACATCGACGGCTCGGGCATGCTCGAATCGGCCCCCGACGCCCGCCCGCTCAGCGCGGTGGGCGAGACCTTCGACATGGACATGGACCGGGAGCCCCTCGGGGACATCCCGAACATGGGCAAGTACAAGGTGCGCAACACCGTCACCCGGATCGTCCCCGACCGCCTCTTCGAATGGGCTGTCGGCGGCGTCGACCGGCCGCCGCTCGGTCACGTCTACGGCTGGGAGCTCGAGCCGGTGAGCGACCGCGAGACCGACGTGACCAACTACTGCGACTGGACGAACATCCCCGAGGAGTTCCGGTCGCGCCGCGAGTGGCCCATCGTGCCCGTGACCATGCTGGAGCGGTCGGTCGAGAACCTCGAGCGGATCGCGACGAGCGGCTGACGCGGCACGTCAGCGCGCGTCGCTCCGGGCGAGCACTGCTTCACGAGCGGCGACGAGCTTCGGCCACCATTCGTCGAGCAGGGAGTCGATGAGGGACGGCCGCGGATGCACGCCGTCGGACCGCTGGCTCGCGTCGGCACTGATCGGCTCCCGGTTGAACGCTTCGCCCCACGGCACCACGGCGACCGACGGACGCGACGCGGCCAGGCGTTCCAGCACACTGTTGTAGACGTCGATGAAGGCAGGATCCTCGGGGCCGGCGCCCAGCGACGCGCCCTGTTCCGCGTAGGCGGAGCGGAAGACGTACGGCGACTCGAGCCAGAGTTGCGGCACCCCGGGCGCCAGCTGGTCGAGCAGGTCGCTCGCCGAGGTGATGCCGTTCGCGATGATCGCCTGCCCGGCCGGGTCGGTGGGTCGCGACCACTGGTCGTCGGACGCGCCGGTGGGGTGGAGCTGGGTGGCGTCGGTCGGGCCGCCGACGCCGATGATCACGTCCGGGCGCCATCCCCGGAGCAACGAACGCCACTGCTCCCGTGCACCCGCGCAGTCGCTGGACACCGGGAAGGTCACCAGGCCGAACTGGTTGATCCACTTGAACTCGTCGACGGCACCGAACGGGCACGCGACCACCGCGCCCGAACGCACCTCGACCGCACCGGTCCGGGTGCCGTAGCTCGCGAGGCCCCCCGCGAAGATCACACCGGTGGAGTCGCCCACGACGAGAGCCTTGAGCGGCGGCGCCGCGCCCGGCGGCACCGAGATCGCGCTCCGCGTCGCTTCCTGCTCCCGCACGAGCCGCCGAGCACGCTCGAACGTCTGGTTGGTCACGACGAAGCGGGTGTCGGCGAGCGGGATCAGGATCGGCGCCGCGAGCGCGACGACTGCGACGCCGCTCGCCCACATCAGCGGCGCCACCCGCAGGCGACCGAGCGACCCGCGCCGGAACGGCAGCTCGACCACGAAGTAGGAGACGGTCGCGAGCACCGCCGTCACCAGACACCGCAGCGCGAACAACGACCAACCGGACATGCCCGTTCGTGGCGGGTCGAGCGCCAGGTACACCGGCCAGTGGATTAGGTAGATGCCGTAGCTCACGAGCCCGACCGCGACCAACGGTCGCCACGAGCCGAGCGCGCGTACCGGACCGCCGGACGCTGCGGCCGCGATCACCAGCACGCTCACCAACGCCACGCCGGCCAGGCCCCCGTGGAGGAGCCAGGACGAACCGAACGACGTCGTGCTCCAGAGCACGAACGTGAGCACGAGCATTCCGACACCGATCACGCTCGCGCCGGCGGTGACGGTGCGGCGTTTCACGATCGTCGGCCAGCAACACGCGAGCAGCACACCTGCGAGGAGCTCGAACGCACGGGTGTCCGTCCCGTAGTAGACGCGGTCGATCCCGTGGGCGGTGAGCTGCGACGCGAGGCTCGCGCCCATCAGCGCGATCACGACCACTCCGAACGACCGCCGGAACGCCCATCGCCCGCGCCCCACGCGCGCCCAGAGCGCCGCGACCGCGACGACGAGGAGTGGCATCACGATGTAGAACTGCTCTTCGATCGCGAGCGACCAGAAGTGCTCGACCGGCGACGGATCGCGGAACAGCGCGGCGTACGACGTCCCGGACGCGAGCAACCGCCAGTTGGTCACCTCTCCGAGCGCGCTCCAGATGTCGCCACGGAGCCCGAACCGCTGGCTCTCGCTCGCCAGCCACGCACCGTAGAGGCAGACGAGCAAGAGCGCGAACAGCGACGCCGGCGCCAGGCGTCGGAGCCTTCGGCCCCAGAAGCTCCGCAGGCGCAGCCGTCCCGTGTCCTCGACCTCCGCGATCAGGAGACGGGCGATCAGGAAGCCGGAAAGGGTGAAGAAGAGACTGACCCCGAGGTAGCCGCCGCGCGCCCACGCGAAGCCCTGGTGGAAGAGGAGCACCGCGATGACCGCGAGGCCCCGCAGGCCGTCGAGCCCGGTCAGGCGTGCACGGTCCGCGCGCGTCTCCACCGTTTCTTACCGCGCCGCGGTGATCAGAGGCTGGCTAGAGCTTGAACTTGAACGTCTTGGCCGCGTTGCGGTGCACGATCTGGTCGACCTCGTCCTCGGGGACGCCCACGAAGAGCTTTTCGAGCGCAGCCTGGGAGTTCGGCCACGTGCCCTCCCAGTGGGGATAGTCACTCCCCCACATCAGGCAGCGCAGCCCCGTGTACCCACGGTTGGCGATCGCGATCGGGTCCTCCTGGAACGTGGCCTGCACCTGCCGCTTGCAGTACTCCGACGGCGGCATCTCGAGCTTGGGCTTGGCCCAGTGACCGTGCTTCTTGTGCGCCTCGTCCATCTGGAACATGGTCCACGCGAGCCAGCCCGCGTTGCTCTCGGTCATGACCACCTCGAGCTCGGGGAACGTCGCGAGCACGCCCGACGCGCAGAGCTGCGCCACCGTGCCGATGATGTTGCTGGCGACGGTCGTGTAGTTCGCCACCGCGCCGCCGGGATTGCGGTTCCTCACCGGGTTGGTGCCGAATCCGACGTGGAACGAGAGCGGGATGTCGGCCTCACACGCGGCCTCCCAGATCGGGTTCCAGTCGGGGCGGTTGTACCCGAGCTTCGGCGACGTGTCGGGCATCAGCCCCGGCCGGATGCCGAGCGCGGCAGCACGGCGGAGCTCGTCGACCGCGGCTTGGATGTGCTCGGCGCTCGGCGCGTCCCAGTCGGTGGCACCGCCGTAGGGCTCGATCGGCAGCGGGAGTGCGATCGAGGGTGCCATCACGTCGAGGTAGTTCGCGTACGTCTCCGCCATCCAGTCGTTGGTGCGGCGGCAGCGCTCGATGCCGTCGGCCAGCGACTCACCCGGGAACAGCCCGGTGCCGCCGTAGATGACCTCGGCCGAGACACCGTCGCGCGCCATCTCCTTCAGCCGGTCCTCGGGCGCGACCTGGGGATTGCGGTCGAGGCCCGTGCCGTCGTCGACCGTCATCATGCGGGGCACCCGGGGCACGCCCTCTCCGCCCCCGCCCGCGCGCTGGATGCGGTTCAGCACGCCTTCGAGCTCGCCGAGCGGCGCGCCGCCGTGCGCGTCGGCGGACACGAGTATCCGCTTGGTCCCGGGCTCCGTGCCCGCGTGTTCCTGCACCGTGACTGCCACCGCGCACCCCCTCTTCCCGCGTCCCGTGCTGGACGTGAGGTGGAGCGTACGCCACGATGGGGGGCATGTCCGGAAGCGAACGCCTGCAGCTCACCTGCCATTGCGGCTGGAACACCGAGGGCACGAAGGACGACGTCGTCCGCGACACGCGGGAGCACGTGCTCAAGGTGCACTGGGTCGAAGCGGACGAGGAGGACATCCTCGCGATGGCCACCCCCGCCTGAGCGCCGGCCGAGCTCTCCCCGACCGCGATGGGCGAGATCTGCACGCGGACGTACCGCAAGGGCGAGGTCGTCGCCCGCGACTTCCCGCTCGCCGACGTGTCCGACCACCTCGAGCAACGCGACACCGTCGTCTGGGTCGACTTCTCCGCGCCGACCGCGGAGCAGATCCACGACCTCGCGGGTGAGCTGGGCCTCCACGAGCTGGGGGTGGAGGATGCGCTCGGTCCGCATCAGCGCCCGAAGCTCGACGACTACGTCACCCACCAGTTCCTGTCGTGTCAGGCGGTGCAGATCGACGTCTCGCGGGCCGCGCTCGTAGCCACCGAGATCGACGCGTTCGTCGGCGACCGCTGGTTGATCACCGTGCGCAAGGGCGAAGGTTTCTCGATGGACCCGGTGCTGCAGCGCTGGGACCGCGCGCCCGAGCTCACCGCGCAAGGCGTGAGCTTCATGGTGTACGCGCTGCTCGACGTCGTCATCGACGGCTACTTCGACGTCGTGCAGTCGTTCGACGAGTTCTACGACGAGGTGAGCGATCAGATCTTCGCCGAGCGGCCGCTCGAGCCGTCCGACCAGCGGCACTGGTTCCAGATGCGGCGCGCGCTGGTGCAGTTCCACCGACTCGTAGTTCCCATGCGCGAGCTCGTCAGCTCGTTCATGCGCCGTGAGCGGGGTGCCGTCGGCGAGGACGTGTACCCGTACTTCCAGGACGTCTACGACCACACCCTCCGCGTCAGTGAGTCGACCGACTCGCTGCGCGACCTGGTGAGCACGATCGTCGAGACCAACCTCAGCCTGCGCGACTACCGGCAGAACCTCATTGTGAAGAAGGTGAGCAGCTGGGCCGCGATCATCGCGGTACCCGCGCTGGTCACTGGCTACTACGGCATGAACGTCCCCTTCCCGGGGTTCGCGCGTCAGTGGGGCGCGATCGCCTCCGCCGTGATCATGCTCGTCGCGGTGGTGGGTCTCTACGTCGTGTTCCGCCGCCGCAACTGGCTCTGACCGGCGACGGGCCCCCGGCGCCGCGCCCCCACCGTCGGCCTAAGCTGGGTGGAGCTGCACCTCGGCGTGCACGGTCGGAAAGGGGAGCACGGATGCAGATCGACGACATGATCCTGGTCAGCGTGGACGACCACGCGGTCGAACCGCCGTCGCTCCACGACTTCTTCCGCGACCACCTGCCGGCGAAGTACAAGGACCGGGCGCCGAAGGTGATCCGCCGCGACAACGGGACCGACGCGTGGCTGATCGAAGGCCAGGAGATCGCCACCTTCGGCTTGAACGCGGTTGCCGGGCGCGTGCCCGAGGAGTGGGGCTACGACCCGGCGACGTTCGAGCAGGTCCGTCCGGGCACCTACGACGTGCACGAGCGCGTGCGCGACATGAACGTGAACGGCGTGCTCGCGGGGCTGAACTTCCCGTCGTGGCCGGGGAACGGCGGCCAGTTCTTCGTGCAGAGCGACGACGACGACTTCGCGGCGGCGATGATCCGCGCCTACAACGACTGGCACATCTCCGACTGGTGCGGCGCCTACCCGGGCCGCTTCATCCCCCTGGCGCTCTCGGGGTTCAAGCTGGGTCCCGAGTGGATGGCCGACGAGATCCGCCGGGTCGCCGACCTCGGCTGCCACGCGATCTCGTGGCACTCGGAGCCGTTCCGCTTCGGCATGCCCGACTACCACGGCGACGAGTGGGATCCCGCGCTCGCGGCGTCCCAGGAATGCGAGAGCGCGGTCGTGTTCCACTTCGGCGGCGCGCTCCAGCGCATGCCCCGCTCACCCTTCGACGTGATCCCCCACGCGATGCCGTTCCAGACCGCGATCTTCGCGTCGGAGCTGCTGTGGTCGCCGATGATGACCAAGTTCCCCGACCTGAAGTTCGCGCTGGCCGAGGGCGCCATCGGCTGGTACCCGTACTGGCTGGAGAAGGCCGACTTCGTCTATCAGCACCACCACCGCTGGACCGGCTCCGACTTCGGTGGCCAGCTCCCGAGCCAGGTGTTCAAAGACCGCGTCCTCGTGTGCTTCATCGACGACGAGACCGGCATCGAGATGCGCCACCGCATCGGCATCGGGAACCTCGCGTGGGAGTGCGACTTCCCGCACTCCGACACCACCTGGCCCCAGGCACCCGAGACGCTCATGAAGTCCTTCCGCGCCGTCGGCGTCCCCGACGACGAGATCCACCAGATCTCCTGGGCCAACGCCTGCCGCTTCTACAAGTTCGACCCGTTCGCACACATCCCCAAAGAACAATGCACCGTCGGGGCGCTGCGCGCGCAGGCCCACGACGTCGACACCACACCCCGCCGCTACGGCACCCCCGTCGACGACGCGGTCGTCGAAGCCGCAAAATCCGCGCACGCGTTCGCCCCACCCACACGCGCGTAGCCGGGGCCGGCGTGCGCCGGCCGGGAGATCAGCCGACGCGGTCCGTGCCGCCCGGCATCCGGTTGTGGCGCACCTCGCGGAACGGGACCTTGCTGTCGAGCGACGGCTCCCGCGGGAGCCCGAGCACTCGCTCGCTGATGATGTTGCGCTGGATCTCGCTCGTGCCCGAGAGGATGCTGCCGGCCTGCCGGAACAGGAAACCGAGGCCGCGGCTCTCCGACGCGCGGTCGTCGGTCTCCCACGCCACCGACGGCGTCCCCGCGATCGCCATCGAGATGTCGCTGCGGCGCACCTGGTTGCTGGAGTTGAACAGCTTCAGGAACGAGCCCGCGGGAGGCGGGAGCACGCCCTTCGCGGTCGATTGCGCGACCCGCGGCCCGAGCTGGCTGCCGACCCTGGCCGCGATGTACGCCTCGGCGACGAGCTGACGGGTGTAGGGCTCCTTCGCCTTGCCGTTGGTGTCGGCGAGCGCGACGAGGTCGTCGCGGCGCGCCCCGCGGCTCTCGACCGGCGGTGGCTCCGACCCTGCGCCGCCCTCGCCGCCCATGCCGCTGAACGGCTGCGCCCAGTACGCCGAGCCGCCACCCACCGAGTTGCGCTCGTGCACCAGGAGGCGCGACGCCACCGTCCAGCCGTCGTTGAGGCCCCCGAGGAGCGCGTCGGCGGGGATGCGGACGTCGGTGAAGAACTCCTGGCAGAAGCCGGTGGCGCCGGTGACGAGGCGCAGCGGTTGCACCTCGAGCCCGTCGGTGTGCACCGGGCAGAGGAACACGCTGACGCCGCTGTGCTTCGGCACATCCCAATTGGTGCGCGCCACCAGCATCCCGTAATCGCCGACCTCGCCGAGGCTGGTCCAGATCTTCGAGCCGTTGATCACCCACTCGTCACCGTCACGGTCGGCTCGGGTGAGCACGCTCGCGAGGTCGGAGCCACCGGTGGGCTCGGAGAGGAACTGGATCCAGATGTTCTCGCCGGTGAGGAAGCCGCGGATGTGCTGCTCCTTCTGCTCCTCGGTGCCGAACTCGAGGATCGTCGGACCGATCATCCCGAAGGTCATGCCGTAGACCCCGAGCCCCGCGAGGTCGTAGCCGCGGCACTCGGCGTTGAACGCGTGCATGTGGCGGGCCGTGAGGCCCTGCCCGCCGTACTCCTTGGGGTACGCGACGCCGGCGAACCCGCCGTCGTAGAGGATCTGCTGGAGCGCCTTGCTGCGCAGTGTCGGGTTCTCGGGATCCTTGCCCTCCTCGACCAGCCTGCGGGTCACCGGGTTGTCGTTGCCCCGGGCGCCGACCTTCGGGAGGTGCTCCGGGATCCACGCGGCGGCGCGCGCCCGGAAGTCCTCGACCGTCTCCATGGTGGCGGGTTCGGTTGTGCTCACGGCGATCCCCCGATCACATCCCGATGAGCGCGGCGACGCGCTCACGGTGCTGGCTCACCGAGCCGTAGAGCGCAGCGTTCTGCGCGACCCGGCGGAGATAGAGGTGCAGGTCGTGCTCCCAGGTGACGCCGATGCCGCCGTGGAGCTGCACGCAGTCCTGGATGATCGCCGGCGACCGGTCGGCGATGTAGGCCTTGGCCACGCTCACCAGCTCCGACGCGTCGTCGGCGCCCGATTGCACCGCGCGCGCGCTGGCGGTGGCGGTGGCGTGGCACGCCTCGAGCCATGTGCGCATGTCGGCGAACCGGTGCTTGAGCGCCTGGTAGGAACCGATCGGACGCCCGAACGCGATACGGTCCTTGGCGTACTCGAGCGTGAAGTCGAGGACGCGCGTCGTCGCGCCGACCGTCTCCGCATTCTGGAGCACCAGCGCGACCTGGAGCTGGCGCTCCACGTCGTCGCCTGCTCCGCCGACCGCACCGACCACCGCCGAGGCGGGCGCGTGCACGTCGTCGAAGTCGACCCGCCCGAAGCGGCGGGTGAAGTCGAGCGAGCCGAGCGGGCTGACGGTGACACCGGACGCGTTCGCGGGCACGATGAACTGCGTCAGGCCGCTGCCGGTGCGCGCGGTCACGAGGAACTGCTCGGCAGTCTGGGCCTCCTGCACGAACGTCTTGGTGCCCGACAGCACCCAGACGCCGTCGCGCTCCACCGCGCCGAGGTTCACGCCCGCGGCGTCCCAGGTGCCGTTCTCCTCCGCGAACGCCCACGTGATCACGCTCTCCCCGGAGAGGAGCGACGGCAGCAGCTCGGCCCGCTGCCCGTCGTCGCCCGCGCGCACGAGCGCGTCGGCGACGACGTTCACCGGCACGAGCGGTCCGGGCGACACCAGGGTGCCCATCTCCTCGGCCACGAGGACGAGGTCGAGCAGCCCGTCCCCGCTGACGCTTCCGCCGCCGTCGCGCTCCGGGACGAGCATGGCGGTCCAGCCGAGCTCGGCGCCCTGACGCCAGTAGGCGGGCTCGAATCCGCCGCCCGCCTCCTGCAGGCGCCGCACCTCGGTGAGCGGGCACTCGGTCTCGAGGAAACGACGGGTCGTCTCCACGAAGAGCTCCTGGTCGGCGCTGATGTCCAGGTCCATCCCGGTGTCGCTCCCCTCGCGAGTCGTCTACGGCCAGAGTCTGCCATTCCGCCCAGCCTGGGTCCCAAAGGACGGGTCGGGGCCGAATCCGTCGCACGCGGTGTCCCGAGCCGTCGCGGCGACGGTGCCCGCGGCACGCGGACGCGCTGCACGCCCTCGCGCGGAGCGCGAGACTCTCGGCGGTCCGCGCGCCAGGTGGGGCGGCAGTGAGCGAGAGCGAATTCCCGATCAGCGAGCTCGTCGCCCGAACCGGCGTGCCCGCGGTCACCATCCACCACTACCTCGCGGCCAGGGTCGTCCCCGAGCCGCGGCGCGTGGCGCGGAACCGGTTCCTCTACGACGAGCGTCACGTGCAGGCGGTGCGGCTCGTCCGGCTGCTCCGCGAGCAGCGCAACCTGCCGCTGCCCGTGATCCGTCGGATCCTGCCCCAGCTCCTCCAGGAAGGGGAGGAGGACGCCTTCCGCCAGCAGGCCTGGGACGTGATCCTGGCCGCAGAGGAGCTGCCCGGTGAACGGGCGCGCACCCGTCTCGTCGAGACCGCGATCGTGATGTTCTCGTCCCCCGGCTACGCGCTGGTGACCATCGACGAGATCGCCGATGCCGCCGGGATCGCCAAGGGCTCGGTGTACCGCTACTTCCCGTCGAAGGACGCCCTCTTCTTCGCCGCGGTGCGGACGTGCCTCGACGAGGTGGTGGCCCAGTTCCGGGAGGGTGTCCGGTGCCGGGGGGACTCCGTCGACGTCGACACCGCCGCCGAGATCCTGGGCGTGGTCGCGCTCCCGGCGATGCCACTGCTCATGGATCTCGCGGCGCAGACCCTGCAGGGGCACGCGGCCCGCCTCGAGGTGGCACAGCACGTCCTCGACGTGCTGCTCGTGACCGTCGGCTCGCTCACCCGCGGCCGCGGCTCGCGCCGGGAACGGGCCGTGCGGGTGATGCAGCAGGTGATGGCGGAGGCGTTTCGGGCGGTCGTCCCTGCGGAGGCATCGAGCTGAAGTCGCCGGTCGGGCCTCCGGTGTTGACGCGTCCCGCGCCGCCTACAAGACTGGCGACTGACTAGTCAGTCCTGGTATTTGCTTGCAGGGAGCGCCAGATTGCCGGTCGACGTGCGATCAGACCTGACGACCGCCTGCGGAGGGATCGATCGCGCCCGGGTGCTCCGCCGGGCCGGCAGCGAGAATTTCCCCGTCGCGCTCCGGCTGCTCCCCCGCGCCACCCGCGCCCACCTCGAGGCGCTCTACGGCTTCGCCCGGCTCTGCGACGAGATCGGCGACGAGGCGCCGGGCGACCGGCTGTCGGCCCTGGCGTGGCTCGACCGTGAGGTCGAGCGCGCGTTCGCGGGTACCACCGACGAACCACTGCTCCAACGGGTGGGCGAATCGGCCGCCGCGCTCGGGCTCCCCGAGCAGCCGTTCCACGACCTCGTGGAGGCCAACCGCCGCGACCAGCAAGTGCACGACTACGGCACCTACGACGAGCTGCTCGACTACTGCACCCTGTCGGCCAATCCCGTGGGCCGGCTCGTGCTCGCGGTGTTCGGCGTCTCGACTCCCGAGCGGGTCACGCGCTCGGACGCGGTCTGCACCGGGCTGCAGCTCGTCGAGCACTGGCAGGACGTCGGGGAGGACGCGGCGGCGGGCCGCGTATACCTCCCGGCCGAGGACCGGCTCCGCTTCGGCGTCGACCGGCGCGATCTCCGTGCGCCGACGGCGTCGCGTGCGCTCCGCGCGCTGCTTCGCTTCGAGGCCAGCCGGGCGCGGGCCCTCCTCGACGCCGGCCGCGAGCTGACGGCCGGCCTCCGGGGAGCGGCGCGCGTCGCCGTCGCCGGGTACGTCGCCGGCGGGATGGCGGCGCTCGACGCGATCGCCGCGGTCGACTTCGACGTGCTCGCGCACGCCACGCCGCCGTCGCGGGCGCGCACCGCCCGTCACGCGCTCGCGCTGTGGACGCAGCACCGAGATGGGCGATGAGCATCGCGACACCCCCGGTCGATCTCGAGACCGCGTACCGCGCCTGCGCCGACATCGTGCGCCGTGAGGCGAAGAACTTCTCCTACGGCATCCGCCTGCTCCCCGGCCCGAAGCGGCGCGGCATGAGCGCGGTGTACGCGCTCGCGCGCCGGCTGGACGACGTCGGCGACGGCGAGCTCCCCGCGGCGGCGAAGCACGACGCGCTCGACGCCGCCCGCGACTCGCTCGCGGTCATCGCCCGTGACGGCACACCACCGGACCCCGGCGACGCCGTGCTCGCCGCCGTCGCCGACGCCCACCACCGGTTCTCGTTGCCGATGGAGGCGTTCGACGAGCTGATCGACGGATGCGTACGCGACGTCGACGGTGCCCGGTACCAGACGTTCGACGAGCTCGTCGGGTACTGCCGGCTGGTGGCGGGCTCGATCGGCCGGTTGTCGCTCGCGATCTTCGGGACCGACCGCTCGGACCTGGCTCGTGACCGTGCGGACGCGCTCGGGGTCGCGCTCCAGATCACCAACATCCTGCGCGACATCGTCGAGGACCGCGACGTCCACGGGCGCATCTACCTACCTGCGGCCGACGTGGCGCGCTTCGGTGCCGCGCCCGATCTGTCGGGCCCGCCCGACGCGGTGGCCGCGCTCGTGATCTTCGAGGCCGCGAGGGCGCGCGACTGGTACGACCGGGGCCTCGAGCTGCTGCCGATGCTCGATCGCCGGTCCCGTGCCTGCGTGGGCGCGATGGCGGGCATCTACCACGAGCTGCTCGAGCGCATCGAGCGCGATCCCGGCGCCGTCCTGTGCGCCCGCGTCTCCGTGCCCGGCACCGGCAAGGTGCTCGTCGCCACGCGCGCACTGCTGGGGATCGGCTCGTGAGGCGGGTGGTCGTCGTCGGCGGCGGGCTCGCGGGGATCACCGCCGCGCTCGACTGCGCCGACGCGGGCGCCGCGGTCACGCTGCTCGAGTCGCGCTCGCGGCTGGGCGGCGCCACGTGGTCGTTCCAGCGCGACGGCGTGTGGTTCGACAACGGCCAGCACGTGTTCCTCCGTTGCTGCGACGAGTACCGGGCGCTGCTCGAGCGCCTCGGCGTCGCCGGCGACGTCCACCTGCAGGACCGCTTCGACCTGCCGGTGCTGCGACCCCACGCCCGCGCCGCGCGGCTCCGGCGGAACCGGCTGCCGGCACCCGCGCACCTCGTGCCCTCGCTCCTGGCCTACCGGCACCTCTCCTGGCACGAGCGCGCCACCGCGGGGCGCGCCGCGCTCGCCATGCGCCGGCTCGACCCGGCCGACGCCGCGCTCGACGAGCAGCCGTTCGGCTCCTGGCTCGCCGCACACGGCCAGTCGCCGGCGTCGGTCGCCCGCCTCTGGGACCTGATCTGCGTCCCGACCCTGAACCTGCCGGCTGCCGAGGCGTCGCTCGCGCTCGCCGCCAAGGTGTTCCGCACCGGCCTCCTCGACGACGCCTCCGGCTCGGACCTGGGCTGGGCACGGGTACCGCTCGGAGCGCTGCACGCCGACGCCGCCACCCGTGCGCTCGCCGAGCGTGGTGTGGACGTCGTCCCGCGGGTGCACGCGCTCGAGGTGTCCCGGCGTCGCGGCACGACGGGATTCGCGGTCCGAACCGAGCGGGGCGCGTGGCACGCCGACGCGGCGGTGGTCGCGGTGCCCAACCGCGTCGCCGCGCAGCTCGTGCCCGAGGCCGCGGCGCCCGGCGCCCCCCGAGGTTGGGCCGCGCTCGGGGCGTCGCCGATCGTGAACGTGCAGGTCGTCTACGACCGCAGGGTCACCGACCTCCCGTGCGCCGCCGCGGTCGACAGCCCCGTCCAGTTCGTGTTCGACCGCACCGAGCCGGCGGGCCTCCGCCGCGGGCAGAGCCTCGGTGTCTCGATCTCCGCCGCCGACGCGATCGTGGGCGTGCGCGCGGACGCGTTGATCGCACGGTTCACCGCCGAGCTGGCCACGCTGTTCCCGGCCGCACGGCGCGCCAACGTGCTCGACGCGGTCGTGACGCGCGAGCAGGCGGCCACGTTCCGCGGCGTGCCGGGGACGGCGCGGCTCAGGCCACGCGCGCAAACTGCGTGGCCTGGGCTCGCGCTCGCAGGCGCATGGACGGCCACCGGGTGGCCCGCGACGATGGAAGGCGCGGTGCGCAGCGGTCATGCCGCGTCACGCGTCGCCCTCCTCGAGGCCGGCGGCGCTCGCCGCGGCGTCGACGCCGACGAGGATCCCGAGGAGGTCGTCGCATGACCGTTACCCCGACGCGCGCGGCGCCGGACGTGCTCGCGCGGGCGGGCGGGCTCGTCACCCCCGCGCTCCGCGGCGCCGTCGCGCGACTCGGCGAAGAACTCGCGCCCGTCGCCGCGTACCACTTCGGGTGGCTCGACGCCGAGGGACGACCGACGCGCGCCGGCGGCAAGGGCATGCGCGCCGCGCTCGCGCTGCTGTCGGCCGAGGCGGTCGGAGCCGCGCCCGAGGTTGCCCTACCGGGCGCGGTGGCGCTGGAGCTCGTGCACAACTTCTCGCTGCTGCACGACGACATCATCGACGGCGACCGCGAGCGCCGCCACCGGCCCACGGTGTGGGCGCTCTACGGCGTCGGTCGCGCCATCATCCTCGGCGACGCGCTCGCCAGCCTCGCCACCGGCGTGCTGCTCGAGACGCCTGGTCCCGAGGGTCGCGCCGCGACGCGCGAGCTGGTCGCCGCGGTCGACACCATGATCGACGGCCAGGCGCAGGACATGGCGTTCGAGGGTGCCTCCCACGTCACCGTCGACCAGTGCGTGACGATGGAGGCACGCAAGACCGGGGCGTTGCTCGCGTGCGCGTCGACCATCGGCGCCGTCCTCGCCGGCGGCCCGCCCCTGGCGGTCGGGGCGCTGCGGGAGTACGGCCTGCACCTCGGGCTCGCGTTCCAGGCAGTGGACGACCTCCTCGGCATCTGGGGCGACCCCGAGCGCACCGGCAAGCCGCGCGGCAGCGACCTCGACGGCCACAAGAAGACCTACCCGATCGCCGCGGCGCTCGCTCGCGGTGGCGTACCGTCCGACGCCCTCCGGCGCCTGCTCGGCAACGGGCAGCTGACCGACGCCGACCGCGCCGGGGCCGCCCGTCTGGTGGTGGACGCCGGCGGCCGCGATGCCGCCGAGCGGTTCGCGACCCGATCGCTCGAGCGCGCGCTCGCCGCGTTGGAGCAGGAGGACCTCGAGCCGGACCCGGTGGCGGAGCTGCGGGAGCTCGCGATGTTCGCGGCGGACCGGGACTTCTGAGCGTGTCGGTCGCGACCGCGCCCGAAACCGCGACCGGCGTCGACGGCACGCTCGCGCGCGCGGTGGCCTCCCTGCGCGCGCAGCAGGACGACGCCGGATGGTGGAAGGGCGAGCTCGAGACCAACGTGACCATGGAGGCCGAGGATCTCCTGCTGCGCCATGTGCTCGGCATCCTGTCCGACGACGTCGCCCGCCCCACCGCACACTGGATCCGCAGCCGTCAACGCGAGGACGGGACCTGGGCCACGTTCCACGGCGGCCCACCCGACCTGTCGACCACGGTCGAGGCCTACCTCGCGCTGCGACTCGCCGGCGACCCGTCCGACGCCCCGCACATGGTCGGCGCCCGCGCGTTCGTGGTCGACCACGGAGGCGTCGCCGCCACTCGCGTGTTCAGCCGCGTCTGGCTCGCGCTCGTGGGCGAATGGCCGTGGGGCGCGCTCCCCGCGCTGCCCCCCGAGGTGGTCCTCCTCGGGCCCCGCGTGCCCCTCAACATCTACGACTTCGCGTGCTGGGCGCGCCAGACCATCGTCCCCCTGACGGTGGTCGCCGCGCACCGGCTCGTGCGGCCGCTCCCGTTCCCCGTCCACGAGCTGCGCGCGGGCCCCGGTGCCGCGCCGGTGCCGGTGCCCGGCGGCGCGGGTGCCCACCCGCGGATGTGGGCGGCGGTCGACCGGCTGCTCCGCGCCTACGAGCGGGTCGCGGCGCGGCGCGCGCCGACGGCGTGGCTCCGGAGGGCGGCGCTGCGCCGGGCGGAGACGTGGATCCTGCGCCGCCAGGAGGCCGACGGATCCTGGGGCGGGATCCAGCCCCCGTGGGTCTACTCGTTGTTGGCGCTGCACGCGCTCGGGTACCCGCTCGACCACCCGGCGGTGCGCGCCGGACTCGACGGCCTCGACCGCTTCACCGTGCAGGACGGAGCCGGCCGGCGGCTCGAAGCCTGCCAGTCTCCGGTGTGGGACACCGCGTTGGCGGCGACCGCGCTCGCCGACGCCGGCCTCGCCCCCGACGACCCCGCGCTCGTGCGCGCCGCCGAGTGGCTGCTCGGCGAGGAGATCGGCGTCCGCGGCGACTGGACCGTGCGTCGACCCGGTCTCGAGCCCGGGGGGTGGGCGTTCGAATTCGCGAACGACAACTACCCCGACGTCGACGACACCGCCGAGGTCGTCCTCGCGCTCGAGCGCGTCGCCGTCACCGACGTCGCCGCCCGAGACCGCGCGGTCGAACGCGGGGTCCGGTGGACGCTCGGCATGCAGTGCCGCGACGGGGGCTGGGGCGCGTTCGACGTCGACAACGACCGCGACCTCTGCACGGAGCTGCCGTTCTGCGACTTCGGCGCGGTCATCGACCCACCCAGCGCGGACGTGACCGCGCACGTCGTGGAGATGCTCGCGAGCAGGAACGGACCTGCGCTGCGTGCCGTGACGCGCGCGGTTGCGTGGCTGCGGGCGGAGCAGGAACCGGACGGCTCCTGGGTCGGGCGGTGGGGCGCCAACCACGTGTACGGCACCGGCGCCGTGGTGCCCGCGCTCGTGGCCGCGGGCGTCGACCCCGCCGATCCCGCGGTGACCCGCGCGATGGAGTGGCTCGAGCAACACCAGAACGCCGACGGCGGCTGGGGCGAGGATCTGCGCTCGTACCGGGACCCGGTGTGGATCGGCCGCGGCGAGTCGACCGCGTCGCAGACCGCGTGGGCGTTGCTCGCGTTGCTGGCGGGCAGCCGCCGTGACGACGGGTGCACCCGGCGGGGAGTGGACTGGCTGGTCGCCACGCAGCGCGCCGACGGCACCTGGGACGAGCCGCAGTTCACCGGCACCGGCTTCCCCGGCGACTTCTACATCAACTACCACCTCTACCGACAGGTCTTCCCGATCATGGCGTTGGGCCGCTACCGGGACGCAGCGACATGAGCCGGCCGAAGCTCCTCGCGCTCTCTCCCTTGCGAATCGAGGCCAACGCGGTGCAGCGGCGTGCCCGCACCGCCGAGGTGGTCACCACCGGCCAGGGGCCGCACCGGGCCCGCCGCGCCGCGGTGAACCTCGCGGCGCGCTGCCGGCGCGCCGACGCGGTGGCGATCCTCGGCTTCTGCGGTGCCACCACCGACAGCCTCCAACCTGGCGACGTGATCGTCGGCGAATCGCTCGTCGCGCACGACGAGCTCGGCGCGCCGAGCGGGAGCCATGCCCTCGCCGGGACCCGCCTGCTCGCCGCGGCGCTGACCCGCGCCGGCCTCCACACCCACACCGGACCGCTGTCGTCGATCGACCACATCGCGCGCGGCGACGAACGGGCCGCGCTCGCGGCGTTCGGCGCGCTCGGCGTCGACATGGAGTCCGCGTGGCTCGTACCGGCGACCCGCGGGCGACCCGCCGCGGTGGTCCGGGTCGTGGTCGACACTCCGGCGCGCGAGCTGCCGTCCCGCACGACCCTCGCCGACGGCGTGCGCGCCTACCGCTCGCTGCGCACGGTCGGCGCCGTCATGGAGCAGTGGGCGGCCGCGGCCGGCGACCGCACGGTGCTGCTCGCGGCGCCGCGATCGTTCTGCGCCGGTGTCGAGCGTGCGATCGACATCGTCGAGCGTGCCCTCGAGCGTTTCGGCGCACCGGTGTTCGTGCGCCGTCAGATCGTCCACAACCGGCACGTCGTCGACCGCCTGGAGGCTCGCGGCGCCGTGTTCGTCGAGGAGCTCGACGAGGTGCCCGACGGCGCCACTGTCGTGTTCTCCGCGCACGGCGTCGCTCCGCGCGTACGGGCGGAAGCCGACGAGCGCGCGCTCCGCGTCATCGACGCGACCTGCCCACTGGTCGCCAAGGTGCACGCGGAGACCCGGCGCTTCGCGGGCCAGGGCTACCACGTGGTCCTCGTCGGTCACGAGGGGCACGAGGAGACGGAGGGGACGCTGGGTGAGCACCCGGCGGCGACCCTCGTGACGCGACCCGACGACGTCGACGCGATCGAGCTCGACGACCGCGGAGCGGTGGCGTACGTGACCCAGACGACGCTCGCGGTGGACGAGGTGAACGCCATCGTGGCGCGCCTCCGCCGCCGCTTCCCCGCCCTGGTCGGGCCGCCCGCCGACGACATCTGCTACGCGACCCAGAACCGCCAGGACGCGGTGCGGGCCATCGCCCCGGTGTGCGACGCGCTGCTCGTGGTCGGCTCGCCGAACTCGTCCAACTCCAACCGGCTCGTCGAGGTCGCACGGCGCCACGGCTGCCGCGCGCACCTCGTGGACGACGTCCACGACGTCGAGCTCGAGTGGCTCGTCGGCGCCGCCACCGTCGGCATCACCGCCGGTGCGTCCGCTCCTGACTCGCTCGTACGCGAGATCGTCGACGAGCTCGCCGCGCTCGGCGACGTCACGGTGGAGGAGCGGCCAGTGGCGGCGGAGCAGGTGGCGTTCGCCCTTCCCGGGCAGGTGCGCTGATGGCCATCCCCCTGCGCCAGAACCTGCGTGTCGCGACCTACCTCGCAAAGCAGCGCCTCACGGGGCGCACGCGGTTCCCGCTCATCGTCGAGCTCGAGCCGCTGTTCGCGTGCAACCTCGCGTGCGCCGGATGCGGGAAGATCCAACACCCGGTCGACATCCTGCGCCGGCGGCTCACCGTCGACGACGCCGTGCACGCGGTCGAGGAGAGCGGCGCGCCCATGGTCTCCATCGCCGGCGGCGAACCGCTCCTGCACCCCGACATCGCCGGCATCGTCGAGGCGCTCGTCGAGCGCAAACGCTTCGTGTACCTGTGCACCAACGGGCTCCTGATGGCCTCGCGACTCGATCGCTTCCGTCCCTCGCCCTACTTCTCGTGGGCGGTGCACGTCGACGGTCTGCGCGAGCGACACGACGAGTCGGTCTGTCGCGACGGCGTGTTCGAGAAGGCCGTCGACGCCATCCGGACGGCCCAGGCGCGCGGGTTCCGGGTGACCACCAACACCACCTTCTTCACCACCGACTCCCCGAAGACGGTGCGGGACGTGCTCGACTTCCTCAACGACGAGCTGCGCGTCGACGCGATGATGATCTCGCCCGCGTACGCGTACGAGAAGGCGCCCGACCAGCAGCACTTCCTCGGTGTGCGCCAGACCCGGGAGCTGTTCCGGGCCGCATTCGCAGACGGGCGCCGACGCCGGTGGCGCCTCAACCACACGCCGCTGTTCCTCGACTTCCTCGAGGGCAAGGCCGACTTCCAGTGCACCGCGTGGGGCATCCCGAGCTACTCGGTGCTGGGTTGGCAGCGCCCCTGCTACCTCATGGCCGACGGCTACGCCGAGACGTACCGTGAGCTGGTCGAGACCACCGACTGGTCGAGGTACGGGCGGGGCCGCGACCCGCGCTGCGAGAACTGCATGGCGCACTGTGGTTACGAGCCCACCGCGGTGCTCGCCACGTCGCACTCGCTCCGCGAGATCGTGCGCGCGGGCCTGGGTGCGGTGTGAGGCCCGGGTGAGCGAGTGGTCGGCAGCCGGCCTGCGCGGCCTCGTCACCGGTGCCTCGAGCGGCATCGGCCGCGCGGTCGCCACGCGGCTCGCGGCGTCGGGCGCGAGCGTGTTCCTGTCGGGTCGCGACGCCGAGGCGCTCGGACGCACGTCCGAGGACGCGGGCGGGGCGACGTGGCTGGCGCGCGACCTCACGGTCCCCGACGTCGAGCACGCGTGCCGCGACCTGGTCGACGCCGCCGAGGCGCAGCTGGGTGCGCTCGACGTGGTGGTGGTGAACGCGGGCGAGGGATGGGCCGGGTCGCTCACGGAGATGCCGGGCGACGTGGTCGACCGGCTGCTCGCGATCGACCTCGCGGCGCCGATCCACCTGACGCGCCTCGTGGCCCCCGCGATGGCCGACCGCGGCTCGGGGCACCTCGTCTTCGTGGGCTCGATCGCGGGACGGGTGGGCGTGCCGGGCGAGTCGGTGTACGCGGCCGCCAAGGGCGGGCTCGCACTGTTCGCGTCGTCGCTGCGGGGCGAGCTCGCCGGCACCGGGGTGCGGGTGTCGCTCGTGACCCCCGGGGTGGTCGCGACCCCGTTCTTCGAGCGACGCGGCCGGCCCTACGACCGCAGCTTCCCCCGGCCCGTACCGCCCGGGCGGGTCGCCGACGCGGTGATGGCCTGTCTCGAGCGGCACCGCCCTGAAGTGTTCACGCCGTCCTGGCTCGCGGTCGCCCCGCGCGTGCAGGGCGCGGCACCCCGTCTGTACGACCGCATGGCGAGGCGATTCGGATGACGGGCCGGTCGCGGCGGTGACGCGGCTCGACGGGATCCGGGGTCCCGCGGACCTGCGCCCGCTCGACATGGACGATCTCGACGAGCTCGCCGCCGACATCCGCCGCACCATCATCGACACCGTCACGCGGACCGGCGGCCACCTGGGCTCGAACCTCGGCGTCGTCGAGCTGACCCTCGCGCTGCACCGCGTCTTCGAGTCGCCGCGCGACGCCATCGTCTGGGACACCGGTCACCAGGCGTACCCGCACAAGCTGGTGACCGGGCGGCGCGGCGACTTCGCAACGTTGCGCAGCCGCGGCGGACTGTCGGGGTATCCCAACCGTGGCGAGTCGCCGCACGACCTGGTCGAGAACAGCCACGCGTCCACCGCGTTGAGCTACGCATTCGGGATCGCGCTCGCCGACCGGCTCCGCGGTGGGGGCACGCGCCGGGTCGCGGCCGTGGTCGGCGACGGCGCGCTCACCGGTGGGATGGCGTTCGAGGCCCTCAACAACATCGGGTACCACGGGGTGCCGGTCGTGATCGTGCTGAACGACAACGGGCGCTCGTACGCGCCCACCGTGTCGCGGCTCGGCGAGAGCTTGAGCCCGCTCCCGCTCGACCCCGCCGCCAATCGACGCCGCCGCGCCATCGACCAGGCGCTGGTCGACGCCGACCTCGACGACGCCGCGCGGGCGCGGCTCGGCGACGCGCTCGACCCGATCAGCGCGGCGTCGGTGTTCGGTGCGCTCGGCCTCCGCTACCTCGGACCGTTCGACGGGCACGACGTGCTCGTGCTCGAGACCGCGCTGGCGAAGGCGGCCGAGATGGGCGAGCCGGTGGTCGTGCACGTGCTCACCCGGAAGGGGTGGGGCTACCCGCCCGCCGAGGACGACGACGCCACCCGGCTCCACGACGTCCCGCGTGCGGACGGTGTCGGCGCCACCGCCTCGGCGGCCCGGCGTCGTCGCGCCCCGGCCCGGCCCCGCCGGTACACCGACGTGTTCGGTGATGCCATCGTCCGCGCCGCACGCGACGATCCCACGATCGTCGCCGTCACGGCCGCGATGACCAGCTCGACGGGGCTGCTCGCGTTCGAGCGCGAGTTCCCCGACCGGCTCCTCGACGTCGGGATCGCCGAGCAGCACGCGGTGACCGCGGCCGCCGGTCTGGCGATGAGCGGCGCGCACCCCGTGGTCGCGATCTACTCGACCTTCCTCACCCGGGCCTTCGACCAGGTGAACCTCGACGTCGGCCTCCACCGTGCGCCGGTGGTGTTCTGCGTCGACCGGGCCGGGATCACCGGGCCCGACGGCCCGTCGCACCACGGGTTGCTCGACCTCGCGTTGCTCACCAAGGTTCCCGGGATGACCGTCCTCGCGCCGTCGTCGGCACCCGAGCTCGAGGTGATGCTGCAGACCGCGCTCGCACGCCGCGAGGGGCCCACCGCGTTGCGGTGGCCCAACGGACCGGCACGCACCGTCGCCGACCACGAGGTCGGGGCCGGGCTCGCGGCGCGTCGGATCCGGCACGGCGCCGACGTGTGCCTGCTGGCGGTCGGCCGCATGGTCGAGGCGGCCGAGGGGGCGGCGGCGCGCCTCGGTGCGACCGGCGTCGCCGCCAGCGTGTGGGACGTGCGCGCGGTCACGCCCCTCGACCCCGCCATGCTGCTCGACGCCGTCGCGCACCCAGCGGTGGTCACGATCGAGGACGGCGTGCGGGAGGGCGGCGCGGGCTCCCACATCGCGCACGCACTCCGCCGGCTCCCGCACGGCGACGCGCTGCGCCTCCGCTGCCTCGGCGTACCCGTGCAGTACGTGGCGCACGGTGACCCCGTAGACCTGCTCGCCGAGCTGGGCCTCGGCGCCGACGGCATCGCGGGCGCCGCGCGCGCGCTCGTCGGCTGACCGTGCACCTCGGGGACCGTCGCGGTCTCGGGCTACAGTGCCGCGCAACAGCGGTCGTGCGGAGATGACGATGGGTTCCGACGTGTGGCTCGAGGAGCTTCCACTCGACGAGTGCCTCGCGTACCTCCTTTCCCGTTCCGTCGGCCGCGTCGCGTTCGTCACCGACGAGCAGGTGGGCGTGTTCCCGGTGAACTACCGCGTCGTGGAATCGGCCGGTCAGTCCTCCGGCCGGTGGCTCGCGCTCCGGACCCGTCCCGGCAACGTCCTCGACCGCGCGTCGATGATGGTCGCGTTCGAGATCGATGACGTCGATGCCGAGCGACGGGAGGGCTGGTCGGTCCTCGTACGCGGCACCCTGCACCACATCGACCCCGAGGTGGCGATGTTCCGCGAGCGCTTCGACTCCGAGCCCTGGATGCTCGACGAGCGCGAGGCGTGGTTGATCATCGAGCCGTACCAGATCACGGGACGCCGGTTGCACGTCGGCGGCGACGCCGCCTGGGCCTTCCCGCCCCGCGCCTATCTCTGAGCCCACAAACCGGTCTGCAGCACGCCCCAGCCGGCGGTCGCCGAGCGCCGAGGTGTGCGCGGGCGCGAATTCCTGCGATCCTGTGGGCACCGCACCGCCCGAGGAGACGAGCATGGCCACCACTGACAGCCGCGAAGCAGCGGAGACCATCGACGAGTTCAGCGACCGCGTGCGGTCGTGGGCCGCCGGGCACCTCACGCGCGCGGGCGCGACCGGGACCGACGACGACGTCGTCGGCCGGTGGATGCGCGAGCACGAGCTCGACCCTGCGAATCCGATCGCGCGCGGACGCGCCCTCCTCTCGATCACAGCCGACGCCGGGTTCGGCGGCCTCGCGTTCCCGCGGGAGTACGGCGGCCAGGGCCTGCCGTTCGCGTACGTACGGGCCTTCAACGCCGCGGTCCAGGGGTACGACCTGACCCCGTTGACGATGTTCACCCTGACGCTCGGCATGAACGCGCCCGCCATGCTCGAGTTCGGCACCGAGGAGCAGAAGCGGCACTACCTGCCCCGCATGTTCGACGGCACCGACCTGTGGATCCAGTTCCTGTCCGAGCCCACGGGCGGCTCCGACCTCGCCAGCGCGATCACGCGCGCCGACCGCGACGGCGACGAGTGGGTCGTGAACGGCTCCAAGATCTGGACCAGCACCGCCGACAGGGCCGACATGGGCATGTGCCTCGTGCGCACCAACTGGGACGTCCCGAAGCACCGCGGCATGAGCGTGCTCATCATCCCGATGGACGCGCCCGGGCTCGAGATCAACCCGCTGCGCCTCGTGAGCGGCCAGACCGGCTTCTGCCAGGAGTACTTCACCGATGTGCGGGTTCCCGCGGATGCGCTGCTGGGTGAGCTGAACGACGGGTGGAACGTCGCGTCGCGCCTGCTGGTGCACGAGCGCAACGTGCTCAACGGAGGATCCGAGTACTTCCTCCCGCCCGGCGGCGGCTTCGCGGCGATGATTGCCGCGGGGAGCGGCCGCCGCGACGACCTCCTCGACCTCGCGGAGTCCCGCGGCTCGAGCCGCGACGTACACGTGCGCCAGCTCGTCGCCGAGGCCTATGTGAACGGCAAGGTGGCGACACAGACCGGGCCCCGGGTGACGGCCGCGATGATGAAGGGGCTCGTGCCCCCCGCCGCGAGCTCGATCCTCAAGCTCCTCAACTCCGAGAACAGCATCCGCCGCTCCGACATCTCGATGGAGATCGCGGGCACGCCGGCCGTGGCGTGGGAGGAGGACGACACCTCCTCACAGATGCGGGGCATGGGCTACCTGTCGCGTCAGACCGCATCGCTCGTGAGCGGCACGAGCGAGATCCAGCGCAACATCATCAGCGAGCGGGTTATGGGTCTCCCGCGCGAGCCGTCGCCCGACCGCGAGCTGCCGTTCAGCCAGGTGCGCCACAACACCATGCCGGCGAGCAGGCGCGACTGAGGCGCGAGCACCGCGCCGGGACCGCCGGCCGTGCTCAGATTGCGGCATGCAGAACCTCGAGGGACGCACCGCGGTCGTGACCGGCGCGGCATCCGGGATGGGACGGGCATTCGCCGAACGCTTCGCGCGCGCCGGCATGAACGTCGTGCTCGCCGACATCGACGAGCGCCGCCTCACAGAAGTCGCCGAGCACGTACGGGCGACCGGCGTCGACGCCGCCGTCGTGCCCACCGACGTGTCCGACCACCGCGCGGTCGACGCGCTGCGCGACGCCACGCTCGACCGGTTCGGCGCCGTCCACGTCGTGTGCAATAACGCAGGCGTGGGCGACCGCTCGGAGACGATCGAGGAGTGGCAGTGGGTCATGGGGGTCAACTTCTGGGGCGTCGTCCACGGGATGCGCGCGTTCCTCCCCCTGCTCGTCGAACAGGACGAGGGGCACATCGTGAACACCGCGTCGCTCGCGGGCCTGATGCCCGCGTACGGCTCGTACGCCGCGAGCAAGTGGGCCGTGGTCGGCATCTCCGAAGGCGCGTTCAACCAGCTCCGCGCCGGCGGCTCCGCAGTGGGAGTGTCGTGCCTGTGCCCCGGGTTCGTCGACACCGACATCGCGAGGAGCGAGCGGAGCCGGCCCGCGTGGGCGGTGCGGTCCGATCCGCCCACCGACGCCGCGCGCGCCCGGCTCGAGCTCATTGCGGCCGGTACCGCGTCCGGCCTCCCGGCGGCAGCGGTCGCCGACCTCGTCCACGACGCGGTCGTGCACGACCGGTTCTGGATCTTCCCGCACGCCGACGCGCTCGCGGGCCTGCGCCCGCGGATCGAGGCGATGCTCGCCGGGGAGAACCCGCCGCCGCGGGTGCAGGCCTCCCTCGACGCCAACGGCCTGCCCCTTCACATGTGAGCGTCTCCGGCCCGCGACCGCGGGCAGGGCCGGGGACGCGGTCAGAACTTCGGCGGTCCGGGCTGCTGGGCGTTGTAGGTCTTGATCGGGCCGACGTCTCGGCTCACGTACGGCGGGCCGCCGAGGGTGACGGTGCCGTTGTTCACGGTGCCGATCTGCACCCCCGTGTAGCCACCGTGGTAGTTCTTCGTGAACCCGAGCGGCACGAGCCCCGGGCCCTTGAAGGTCGAGCCCTTGGTGTCGAGCGCGTTGACGATCGACTGGCGCGTCGGGTTCTTCCCCGCGGCCTTCAGCGCCTGCACGAACAGGTAGCCGGCCGACATCCCGTAGACGGTGTTCCCGTCGAACGGCTGGCCCGCGTCGTACTGGTCGTGGATCTGCTTGAAGAGCTGGATCCACGGGTTGGTGGTGTCGAACTCCGACGGCAGGTAGCTGTCGGTGATGACACCGTTCTCCAGCGACGCGTTGGCGCTGCCGAGGAGACCGCCCACGATGGGCGGATCGCTGCCGATGTTCGACACCACGAACTGCGGGTGGTAGCCGATCTGCGCCGCGGACTTCAGCACGGACGCGGTGCCGAAGTTGACCGTGAAGAGCACGACGACCTGCGCACCGGCCGCCTTCACCGCGCTCACCTGGTTGGCGAGCCCGGACGGCGAGACGAGGTCGTTGATGCTGTACGGCTGCTTGGCGACGACCGCGTTGTTCGGGATCGTCTGGCGGAGCCCGGCCAACGCGCCCTGGCCGACGTCGTCGTCCTGATAGATGTACGCGACCTTCTGGCCGCCGAAGTGGTCGGTCACGTACTTACCGAGGATCTTGGCCTCGATCGTGTAGTCGGTCTGGTACCCGAACGTGTAGGGGTACTTCTTCCCGTCGCTCCAGCAGGTGCAGCCGGACGCCACGAACAGGTCGGGGATCCGGCCCGAGTTCAGGTACTGCAGGACGGTCTGGTGGGTCGGCGTGCCGAGACCGCTGACGATCCCGAACACGTCGTCCTGGAGGACGAGCTGGCGGACGACGGTCGGCGTGTTGGCCGGGTTGTACATGTCGTCCACGTACTTGAACTGGATCTTGCGACCGTTCACACCTCCGTGCGCGTTCACATACTGGTAGAACGCGTTCTCGGCCGGCGCGATCTCGCTGTAGCCGGGTGCCGCGATGCCGGTGAGCGGCTGGTGGCTCCCGATCGTGATCGACGTCGACGTGATCCCCGATGTGTTCGACGCCACCGAGGCGGTCGGCGACAGACCTCCCGAGACCAGCGCGAGCGTGAACGCGGCCGCGAGCACGGTGACGGTCCGCGCGCTCCACCGGGTCTTCCCGAAGTGTTGGCTCATGAGATCCCCCCGTTCATGGACGGTCCGGCGAGACGCCCTCGAGCTCGACGTCCCGCAGGTCTTCCTCATTGGTAGCAGTGCCGTCGCCCGGCCACGGGTCACGCCGTCGTCGGGCCCGGGTGCGCACCCACCGGGTGAGATCCCGCACAGCACCCTGGATACCCCCGGGGAAGGTCAGCATCACCACGACCAGCGCCAGCCCGTAGAACGCGAACGCCAGGTTGGAGTTGACCGCGGCGGAGAAGCCGAACTGGTTCGAGATCGACGTCGTCCACCTGGGTAGGTACACGACGAGGATTGCGCCCCAGAGCGCGCCGGTCAGGCTGCCGATCCCGCCCACGACCATGGCCGCGACGAGCGCGATCGACAGCGACACCGGGAACCCGAGGGGATTGACGGTCCCCGTCGACAGCGCGAGCAGCGCACCGCCGAGGCCGGCACACGTCGCGCTGACCACGAATGCGACGACCTGCGTGCGGGCCACGTGGATGCCGACGAGCGACGCCGCGATCTCGTCGTCCCGCACCGCGCGGAACGACCGGCCGTAGCGACTGCGGATCAGGTTCGCGAGGACGACGAGCGTGAGCACCCCACAGAACCCGGAGATCCACGCGATCCACTTCTGCTGGTCGAAGTCGGCGCCCAGGAACGACGGCGGGAACGGCTGGTTCACGTAGAACCCGGTGTCTCCCCCGAGGGTGCCCGGCCACCGGTACGCGATCGCCGGGAGCGCCACCGCGAGCGCGAGGGTCGCTCCGGCGAGGTACGGGCCCCGCAGCCGAGCCGCGCCCAGCCCGATGACCACGCCCGCGAGCCCGGTGGCGACGGACGCGAGCACGAGCACGACCGCCAGCGGCAGGTGCGTGTGCAGCCCCAGCAGCGCGGTCGCGTAGGCACCGATCATCATGAGCGCGCCGTGACCCAGCGAGAGCTGCCCGTTGAGGCCGGTGAGCACCGTGAGGCCGGCGATCGCCACCAGGTACGCACCGATCTGGGAGATCTGGAAGTTGTCGTACGAGCTGACGCGGGACGTGATCACCCAGATCAGGAAGAGCCCGCCGACCGCGACGATCAGGTGACGGAGCAGCGGCTGTCGCGGCAGCCAGGCCCGACGCCGGCCCCGGGGCGCGCTCCGGGTGGCGGCGACATGGGCGCGGCCCAGGGCGACCTGCGTGCGGGACGGGCCTGTCGCCTCCACCCCGGGCGCCGGCGGCGCGGCTGCGCCGGCCGTCGTCCCGGGCTCGGGGCGCGGCCCGCTCATCACACGCGCCGCGGCTTGCTGCCGCTGAAGAGGCCCTCGGGCCGGAGCATCAGCACGACGATCAGCAGCACGAACGCGCCCATGACCTCGAGGCTGGGACCGAGCGCGGGCGCGCCGCCCACGTAGCTGGTGACGAGTCCGAGCGCGAGGCCGCCGACGACCGCGCCGACGGGACTGTCGAGGCCCCCGATCACCGCAGCCGTGAACCCGAAGACGAACGGCGCGTCCATCATGTTGGGAGACAGGAACACCTTGGGCGCGATGAGCACGCCGGCGAGCGCCCCGACCACCGATGCCAGCGCCCAGCCCAGGCTCAGCATCCGCCCGACCCGCACTCCGAGGAGGCGCGCGACCTCGGGGCGGAACGCGGCGGCACGCATCTCGAGGCCGAGGTTGGTGGCGCGGAACAACAGGATGAGCAGGCCCATCATCACCACGACCGCGCTGATGACGAACACGTCGAACGGAGACAGGGCGATGGTGTTGCTGCCAACGCGCAGGCCGCGCACCGAGAAGTGCGCCGGGAAGCCGCGGGACGTCTGACCCCAGATCATTCCCGCGATCGCCTCGATGAGGATGAGCAGGCCGAAGGTGACGATCACCGCGTTGAGCGGTGGCTTCGACTCGACCGGCCGGATGAGCACCCGTTCGATCACCGCTCCCGCGACGAATCCCGACAGGAGCGCGGCGGCGAGCGCGAGCCAGTAGCCGCCGCCGTCGTCGAGGATGCTGAACGCGAGGTACGCGCTGAACATGCCCATCGCGCCGGCCGCGAAGTTGACCGTCCGCGTCGCGCGCCAGATCAGGACCAACGCGAGCGCGATCGACGCGTAGATCGCGCCGCTCGTGATCCCGTTGAGGGTCTGGTTCAGCATCAGAAGCCCAGGTAGTGGCGCCGGAGGGTCTCGTCGTTCTTCACGCGCCGCGCGTCGTCGAGCAGCACCACCCTGCCGAGGTACAGCACGACGACGTGGCTCGCGACCGACAGCGCGGTCGTGGCGTTCTGCTCGACGAGGAGGACGGTGAGGCGGGCACGGGCGCTGAGATCGCGCAGCAGCTCCATGATCTGGGCGACGACGAGGGGCGCGAGCCCGAGCGACGGCTCGTCGAGCAAGAGAACCGTCGGCCGGCTCATCAACGCCCGCCCGATCGCCACCATCTGGCTCTCGCCCCCGGAGAGGGTGAACGCGGGTCGACGCCGGCGCTGGCGCAGCGACGGGAAGAGGTCGTACACGTCGCTGAGCGCCCGCTGGCGGTCGGTGCGTCCGGAGCGCCACAGCGCACCCAGGCGGAGGTTCTCCTCGACTGTCAGCTCCTGCACCACGCTCCGGCCCTCGGGTACGTGCGCGACACCGCAGCGCACGACGTCCTCGACCGCGAGCTTCGTGAGATCGTGCCCGTCGTAGAGAACGTGACCCTTCTGGGGCTTCACGAGCCCGGTGATCGAGCGCAGGAGGGTGGTCTTGCCTGCACCGTTCGGCCCGAGCACCGCGGTGATCGAGCCCTCGGGGGCGCCGAACGACACGTCGTGGAGTGCCTCGATGCCGCCGTACGCGGTGGTGAGCCCGTCAACCGTGAACATCGCCCTCGCTCCCCCCTGCCCCGTTCGCCGGCGCGCCCACCAGCGCCCGGCCCAGGTACGCAGCGGCGACCGCGGGGTTGCGCTGCACCTCCTCGGGGGTGCCGGTCGCGATGACACGCCCGAAGTCGAGCACCACGACGCGGTCACACACCGACATGACGAAGTCCATGTGGTGCTCGACGAGCACGACGCCCATGCGCTCGCGAAGTTGCAGCACCAGGTCGTGGAGCGCCACGAGCTCGGCATCGGACAACCCGCTCGCTGGTTCGTCGAGGAGCAGCATCCGCGGCGACGCGGCAAGCGCACGCGCCAGCGCGACGCGCTTCTGCACCGCGTACGGCAGGCTGCCCGGGAGGCGCTCGGCGTACCCGGCCACGCCGAGCCCCCCGAGCACGCGCACCGCGTGCCCCGCGAGCGCCGCCTCCGAGCGCGACGAGCGGGGCACCCCGAGCAGCGCCGACGCCAGCCCGGACCGCCTCCGGGTCCGGGCACCGGCCATCACGTTCTCCAGCACGGTCAGCCCCGGCCACAGCCCGACGCCCTGCAGGGTGCGCGCCACTCCCGCGTCTGCGAGCCGGTGCGTCCGCACCCGCCGCACCGGCCGGCCGTCGAGCACGATGCTCCCGGATCGGGGGGTGACGAAGCCGCACACCACGTTGAAGAGCGTGGTCTTGCCTGCACCGTTGGGCCCGATGACGCCGACGACCTCGCCGATGTCGGCGTGCAACGAAACGTCGCTCAACGCCGTGAGCCCGCCGAATGCGACGCTCACGTCGTCGACGCGCAGGCTCCCACGTCTCGTCCCCCCGCCGTCACTCATGGCGACGGCAGCGAGCCGCACCACGAGCGCGACACGTGGCGGACTCTACCCGACCCGTCGTAGAGGTAATCGGCACTACGGCACCCGGCCGCGAGCGGGGGCGCGTCGCGCGCACGCCCCGCTCAGCGTGCTCTCAACGCATAGCTCCCATACTGCAACATGCGGATCTCGCCCCCCGAGGACCTCCCCGACGTGCCCTCTTCCCCATCTCCGCCGCGGCGACCGCCGCCGCGCCGCCGTACCCATCGCGCACACCGCGCGCGTCTGGCGAGCCTGGCGACGAGCCTCACCGCGTTCCTCGGCCTCACCGGCGCGCTCGCGGTCTCGTCGCCGGGGACGGCGCCCGTCGCCTCGTCCGCCGGTGGGAGCAGCAGGGTCTCGACAACGTCGACGCGCGTGGGTGACGACGCGTCGTCCGGCTCAGCGTCATCCGGCTACGGCTCCGCGGTCGCGCCGTCGTCGCGTTCGTCCGGCTCGTCCATGACCGTGAGCAGTGGCAGCTGAGCTCCGGTTCGACGCGATGGGCACCTCCGCGCACGTCATCGTGCACGGCGACTCCCACCTGTTGGGCGTCGCGCGCGCTCGCATCGAGGAGCTCGAGCAGCGCTGGAGCCGCTTCCTCCCGACGAGCGAGCTGAGCGAGCTCAACACGCGCGACGGCAAGCCGACCCGCGTCTCGGAGGACACCTTCATGCTGATCGAAGCGGGGGTCGAAGCCTGGCGCGCCACGGGCGGCGCGTTCGACCCGACGGTCCTCGGCGACGTCGTCCGCGCCGGCTACGACGAGACCTTCGAGCAGGTCCGCATCCGCGGCGGGCACGGCACGAGCGCCCAGCACCGCGACTGCGGCGGGATCTCGCTCGAGCCCACGTCGTCGACGGTCACGGTCCCGCCGGACGTGGGATTCGACCCCGGTGGGATCGGCAAGGGACTCGCCGCCGACATCGTCGTCGAGGAGCTCGTGGCCGCAGGCGCGCGCGGCGCGTGCGTGAACCTCGGCGGCGACCTCCGCGTCGAGGGCACCGCGCCCGGGGACGGCCGCTGGATCGTGGCGGTCGCCGACCCCGCGACGGACGACGAGATCGCCACCGTTGCGCTCACCGCGGGCGCGGTCGCCACGTCCACGACCGCCAAGCGCGCGTGGATGGCCGGCGGGACGCGCATGCACCACCTGATCGACCCCGCGACGTCCGCCCCGGCCGTATCCGACGTCGTCAGCGCAACCGCGCTCGCGCGCACCGCGGTCGGCGCCGAGGTCGCGGCGAAGGCGGCACTGCTCGCGGCGCCGGGTGCTGCGCTCGACGAGATCGCCCGTCTCGGGTGCGACGGGATCGTCACCACACGTGCCGGCCGGCACGCGTGGACGCCCGGGTTCGCGGCGTTCGCCCTCGACCCCGTCGCCTGAGCCGGGCCCGTGTCGCAGCTTCCGTGGTACGTGGCTCGGGCGTCGGGCGTGGTCGCGTGGATGCTCCTCTCCAGCGCGGTCGTCTGGGGCCTGCTGATGTCGACCCGGGCGCTCGGCCGACGTCCCCATTCCGCGTGGCTGCTCGACCTGCACCGGTTCCTCGGCGGGCTCGCGGCCATCTTCACCGTCCTGCACGTGCTCGCGGTGCTCGCCGACGGCTACGTGCACTTCACGCTCTGGGCGGTGCTCGTGCCCGGCGCGTCCTCGTGGCGGCCCCTCGCGATCGCGTGGGGCGTGGTCGGGCTCTACCTCGTGGCCGCGGTCGAGCTCACGTCGCTCGCGCGCCGGCGGCTCCCGCAACGCATGTGGCGCGCGGTGCACTTCGCGAGCTTCCCACTCTTCGTGGTGGCGACCCTGCACGCGGCAACCGCCGGTGAGGACGTTCGCTCGACCTTCGCCATCGCGCTGATCGGAGCCGTCAGCGCCTGCGTCGCCGTGCTGACGCTCGTGCGCGTTGTCGACGCTGGCAGTGCCCCGCGGCGGGTCCCCGACCGGGGGCGCGTCGTGCGCTGATGTGCTCAGTCGCGCGCGGCGAGCGAGGCGACGAGAGCCTGTGTCCGGGCCTCGTCGTCGGACCCGCGTCGCGCGAGTCGCGTGGGCACGAAGTCGGTCACGCCTGCGTCGGCGAGCGCCACGAGCTCGTCGGCGACCTCCTCCTCGGTCCCCGCCACCAGCGGGAGACCTCCTTCGCGCTCGACCGCCGCCGCGTACGACGGGACCCGGGCCATGGCGCCGAGCGCGTCCGCCAACCGCGCGCGCGTGCCGCCGACGTCGTCGGTGACCACGATGGGCAGGAGCGCGACCACCCGCGGGACCGGGCGCCCGGCGCGTGCCGCCGCCGTGTGCAGCGCGGGACAGGTGAAGGACCGGAGCGTGCGCGGTCCGGTCATGAACGTGACCGTGCCGTCGGCCATCCTCCCCGCGAGGTCGAGCATCCGGGCGCCGAGCGCGCCGAGCAGCACGGGGCACGGGAGCCCGTCGTCGATGTGGAACGACGCCCGCGCCGAGTACACGTCGCCCGAGTAGTCGACCGAGCCCTCCTCGACGAGGGGCTTCAGCACCGAGAGGTACTCGCGTACGTGGTGGATCACCCGGTCGTAGGAGATCCCCCACTGCTCCTCCATCGCGCGACGGTGCGACGGCCCGATCCCG
>CAZDJK010000007.1:0-50054 GCA_964505725.1 uncultured Bifidobacteriaceae bacterium
GGTCCCGGGCTCGCGGCTGCGGGCGACTCGGATCACGTCGTCGCGGAACTCTCGTGGATAGGGCCTGGGCATGGCGCACATCCTTCCAGCAGTGCCTCCCGGCACCACAGATCAGATGTCACCTCACCGTGCAGCAGTCCCACCCCACGACCGCGCTCAGGTCACGCTGGGGTGCGAGGCGGTCGCCTCACCGTGCCGCGCCGCTTGGACTGCGTGTCACCCCAAAGAAGCGCGCAGATCGCCCGGTCAGGCTTGCTGCCGCCAGTGACATCGACGTGACAGAACCTCACCCGCACAGTGGGGCAGGTCGGTGTCAAGACCAAGCGCTCGACACCTGGCAGCGAGCACCGTTGCCGGTTCCGAGCTCGCCGATCCGCCTAGGGCTAGCTCGCTGGGCATCTTCCAGAACGCCCGTGCTGACCACAAACCCTGCGGCGTAGCTTCAGTTGGCTGTGCCGATCGTGCTGCCTGCGGTGTCGGTGATCTGCGTGCCGGTATCCGCGGCGTCGCCGCTCGCCGCCTCCCGGAGGTCGAGCTCGGGCTCCGCGCCACCCGCAGAGATCTTGCGCGCTCGCGAGAACAAGAGATACGCGATCGCCGCACTAGCGCCGAATACGAGCAGAACCAACAGAAACTTCTTCACGAGGACGCCTCCGGTTGATTGGCTGGCCACTTCCCAGCCTGACGGACCGCCGACGCAAGATCAATTGAAGTCTCGAGTAACACGGAATGCCCGCTGCGGGGGCGGCCTCGAGCGGCTTCACCACGCGAGAAGATGCCATCGAAAGGGGGCCTACGACGTTCGGTACTGTGCGGGCTCGCGGCATACTGCGATCTCCTTTGCACCAACGGCGGCGGGCGGCCAGTCGAGCACGTCGGGCCGTTGTGGCCGCTTCGGGCGAGACTCTTCACCACCGAACTGCTCGCTCACGCTTGACCACCGCGGCGGCAGGTAACCACGAATCTCGAGTGCAGATTCAGGTTCACTGCCAGACCGCCACGCCCGCGTCCTCTGACCGTGTGGGTCCGGGCTCTGACGAGCAAGGGCCCGCCGTGACGTGCTCGAGTCCAGCGCACACCGAGGTGCCGTGCCGCGCTCCCCGCCGCGGTGATCGGGTGAGCGTCTTGTCAATCCATACGAGCAGCGGCGTGACGATGGAGAGTGCGATCACGACTACCCATTGCCCGCCGGTGAGCGAGGTGGTGTCTAGTAGCCGCTCGAACATCTTCAGCTCGACCGCGGCCGATGCAGAGCCTGCGAGCGACTCGTCGCGGAGACGATGTTCTGCCGGGACCGTGACCTCCGTGCCGGAGCGGCGGGTACACCGCGCGTCGGCGCAGGTCCAGCCTGTGGGAGTCTGTGTCTCGTGAGTGGCGCGTTCTTGGTGCTCGCCGCGTTTCTCGCCGCCGCGGTCGAGATGGTGGAAGCAACGACGATCGTCCTGGCGGTCGGTGTGACCCGTGGGTGGCGTTCCCCGTTGCTGGGCGTCGCGGCAGCAACCGCTTCGCTCGTCGTGGTGATCGCGGCATTCGGGCCGGCGTTGACGCGCCTGCCGCTCGACGCCTTGCGTCTCGTCGTGGGCGGCCTCCTCCTCGTCTTCGGGCTGCAATGGCTGCGCAAGGCGATCCTTCGGGCGGGCGGCGTCAAGGCGCTCCACGACGAAGATGCCGTCTATCGCGAGGAACTCGTGCGAGCCCGAGCCGCCGGAGTCCAGACGCGCGTCGGGACGGACTGGTACGCGTTCACGCTCGCGTTCAAGGGTGTGTTCCTCGAGGGTCTCGAGGTCGCGTTCATCGTCTTGACCTTCGGTACCAACCAGGGTGACATCGGCTTGGCCGCGTTGGGTGCCGGCACCGCCGTCCTCGTGGTTGGAATCGTCGCCATGGCGGTGCACGCCCCGCTGAGCAGAGTGCCCGAGAACACACTCAAGTTCGCGGTCGGGTTGATGCTCGTCGCGTTCGGGACGTTCTGGGGAGCCGAGGGCGCAGGCGTGCAGTGGCCCGGAAGCGACGCTGCCATCATCGGAATCCTCGTCGTCGTGCTCGCAACATCGCTCGTGATGGTCCGCGTCTTGCGCGCTCGACCCCGACGACTCGCGTCACCGTGAAAGCGTTCCTACGCTTCTGGTACGACTTCGTCGTCGGCGACGACTGGTCGATTGCCGCGGCAGTCGTCGTCGTGCTCGGGGTCGCCGCTCTGCTCACCCGGGCCGGGCTCACCGCTTGGTGGTGGGTCACGCTCGGCATTGTCAGCCTGCTCGCCTCGTCGGTCTGGCGAGCCGCACGACCACACAACCGACCCTAGACACACCCACCACGCCAGCACCCGGAGGCCAGTTCAGTGACCGAGCCCGCCAGCGGGATCGCCCCCGGCCAGATCGTGGTCGGCGTTGACGGGTCGCCGAACGCCCGACGAGCCCTTCGCTTCGCGATCGACGAAGCCGAGCTGTGGGGATGTCCGCTCGAGGTGATCCACGCCTGGCACACGCCGCGGTTGGGGACGCCCGACGGCTATCCACCCGACCTCGTGCGCGCCGGACGCCTCGACGACACGGCGCACGCGCTGCTCGAACACGAGCTCGGCGCCACACCCGACATCGAGGTGCACCTGCACACGCACCACGGATCACCGGCACGCGTGCTGGTCGAGCGCTCCACACGGGCATCCCTGGTGGTCGTCGGACGCCACGGCACCGGCTTCCATCCACTCCTCGGCAACGTCGCCGACCAGGTCGCGCACCACGCCGCCTGTCCCGTCGCCGTCGTCCCGGACAACCCGCCCGGAGGCTCGAATAGCAAGATCATCTTCGGCGTAGACGGCTCGCCCGAGGCGGCTGCGGCCGCGCGTTGGGCTCACGCGGAAGCCAGACAGCGCAAGGTCCGTTTGGTCGCCGTGCTCGCCTGGCCGCTGATAGACCAGCTCGTGCGACAACGGCCTACCGATCTCGAACTTCCCTATGACGACCAACAGGCCCAACACTTACTCGACACGGTCTTGAACCACGTGCTCGGCGCCGACGCCGGAACCGTCGAGCGTCAAACCGTCGGCGCGCTCGCAGCCGATGCGCTCCAACAAGCGGCCCAGGACGCAGCACTCACGGTCGTCGGCGCCCGCGGGCTCGGCGGCTTCCACGCCCTGCTCGTCGGATCCGTCAGCCGCAAGCTGATCCAGACCGCGCCAACTCCGACCGTTGTCGTCCGGGCACCGACGAGGCCCTGAGAGCAGACATTGCGCCGGTGCAAGCCTCACTCTGCTGGTGGTCCGAACCGTGACTCCGCGACGCCACCGACGGGACGGCTCGTCGTGGGCTTCTCCAGCCTCAGGCGCGCTTCTCACGTTTCGGGATCGTCGCAGCCGAGGAGCTTCGGTCGTTTGGAGTTCTTCTTGGAGGTGGCTCCGTCGTTCAATCGATGACATACGGCCAGAACACGATCACACCGACGGCTCCCGCGAGCCCCGCGGTGAGCAGCACCGCGCCAGCGGCGAGATCCTTGATGGCGCGAATGTCTTCGTCGTACTCGCGCTGGACGTAGTCAGCCAATGCCTCGATCGACGTATTCAGCACCTCGGTAGCCAACACCACACTCCCGCAGACGAGTAACACTGCCCAACGCGTCACCGACACGTCGTAGGCGGCCGCGAGCAGAATGACGGCAAGGAAGACGCCCAACATGATCCGCAGGTTGCGTGCCTGAGCGGCGAGCCACAACCCGCGGCCTGCACACCGGAAGCTGTTCGCGAGGTCCCCGAGAAGTCTCATCTTCCCACCCTCGATGTCCATGCCTCCCACAGACGCGTCGAACCCTCGAGATCTATGAACAGGCACGTCACCGCCCCCGACAACGACTCCACCGCCCCGGCCCCCCTTCTTCACGTGCTCCGGCAGGCAAGTAAACCAGGCAAGCGGACAGCCGTCTCCTGTCCTCGAGGCACAAGAACACCGGCCTCCGAAGCCTCACCCGTGCATACCGAACCGGCGATGGGCGGGAGCGCAATCCTGCCGTTCGGTGCTGGAAGTCGTGATGCGCGAGATATGCCGTTCGGTCCGCGCCTTTGGGGGAGCTCGAGCGTCGTCGTTCTGGCGCGGTGATCTGTGGGCGGTGTGCATCTCGCGGGCGCTGCGGATTGACTCGCCGCGACTTCGCGCTCGGGATGCTCGAGTGGCCGCGCCTGCGGGGGACGTGTCGCCCAAGGGAGTTTTCAGACCAGCGTCGTGCCGTCGGACATGAGGCGGGCGATCTCGATCTGGTCGGTCGTGGAGGGAACGCCCCAGCCTGGCTCGTAGTCGAAGACTTCGGCGGCGGTCCGGGTGCCGAAGCGGTCGTCCACCAGTTCGAGGTGGTCGAGCGTGACGAGTGAAGGATGAGGCACCCCGCAGGCCTGACTCAGCTGGAGCAGCTCCTTGCGCACTTGGATGAGGTAGTTCGCGGCGCGCACCGACTTCAGCGCCGGGTCGAGTCCGCGCTGCAGCCAGGCATTGTTCGTCGTCACGCCGGTCGGGCACCGGCCGGTGTGACAGCGCTGCGCCTGGATGCACCCGATCGACAGCATCGCCTCGCGACCGACGTTCACCGTGTCACAACCAAGCGCGAACGCGAGCAACGCGTTCTCGGACAACCCAAGTTTGCCAGCACCGGTGAACACGACGTCCTCGTGCAGGCCCGCCTCTGCGAACACCCGGTACACCCGCGAGAAGCCCACTTTGAACGGGAACGCGACATGGTCGCCAAACACGAGCGGTCCTGCACCCGTCCCGCCCTCACCGCCGTCAATGTCGACGAAGTCGATCCCGCGTTCGCTGGTTGCCATGAGCGCGGCGAGGTCACGGAACAGGTCGAGCTGGCCCACCGCCGACTTGATGCCGATCGGCAGGCCGCTTTCGGCCGCGAGCAGCTCGACGAAATCGAGCAGGCTGTCGGCGTCACGGAACGCGGAGTGCTGCGGCGGGCTCCAACAATCGACGCCCTCGGGGATCCCACGCAGCTCGGCAACTTCTCGCGTCACCTTCACGGCCGGGAGCAGCCCACCAAGACCGGGCTTCGCGCCCTGGCTCAACTTGATCTCAATCATGCGGACCTGGGGATGGGCGGCGATCACGTCCCCAAAGCGAGCGAGGTCGAAGCGACCCTCGGCGTCCCGGCACCCGAAGTACCCGGTGCCGATCTGCCAGACGAGATCGCCACCATGGTGGTGAAACGGACTGATCCCGCCCTCTCCCGTCCCTTGAAGACACCCGGCTCGCGCGGCCCCCCGGTTGAGCGACTCGATCGCCTTCGACCCGAGCGAGCCGTAGCTCATGCTCGAGACATTGACGACCGACGGCGCCCGAAACGCCCGGGCACGCCCCCGCGCACCGCCGAACACCTTCGCTGCCGGCAGGCGGAAGTCCTCATCGAAGTCCGGCGCACCCACATGCGGTGCCGACAACGGGAACGGCGACTGCTTGATGATCAGGTAAGCCGGCGAGCACTCAAGGTCATTGTCCGTGCCGAACCCGAAGTAAGTGTTCCGCTGCTTCGCCGCCGTGTAGATCCACCGGCGCTGATCGCGGCTAAAGGGCTTCTCGGCATCATTGTCCACCACGATGTACTGGCGCAGCTCCGGCCCCACGCCCTCGAGCAGGTAGCGGAAATGCCCGATGATCGGAAAGTTCCGCAGCAGCGCATGGCGACGCTGCGTCAGGTCGTAGACGACCACGACGACCACCACTGCGCCCACCAAGATCAGGAGCCACGCCCACCACGCCACCCCACAATCCTCGCGCACCCCTCGGCCAACGAACGCTGCTCATCGTCGCCGACCCGGGCTTGCGCTCCGCGGGGAGCAGCCCCGGAGCCCGACCCTCATGCGCTCGCCGATGCACACCTCCGCGACCACCATTGGCCCCTCTGCATTCACCGGCGGCCAACGAACGTTGATCGCGTAACCGGTCCGGAGCGATCCTCTATCAGGGCACTGTGCGTGGAATTCTTCTACAGAGGTTCCAGTCGGTCGGGTTCCCCCTCAGCAGGCCCGCGCGTCTCTAGCGAGTTCCAGCGAGCGAGACTTGAAGCCATAGTCCGCGTCGAGTCGCGCAATGTTGACCGGCCGGCCGGCTCGTCGAGATCGTTTAGCTCGTAGCGGGCGCCGCAGGAGCATCGCGGCCCAGGCGGCCCTCCAGCCCGAGGGTCGCGAGGTAGGCGACGACCACGCCGACGATGATCAGCGGGTCGACCGAGAGCCCCGCGCTGACGGTGAGCGCGGTGGCGATGACGACGGCCGAGAGCGGCAGCTTCAGGAACGACGCGACCATCACGCCCATGCCGACCGCCACCGCCGGGGTGAGCGGGAGTCCGGGTAGGTGCGACGCCGCGATCCCGCCGGCGGCGCCGATGAAGATGGCGGGGAACGTTGGTCCACCGCGGAAGCTGCCCAGGCACGCCGACCAGGCCAGGCCCTTGCAGAGCATCACCATGAAGAGCGCGCCGAGCGACCACGCCGCCGGGTTGTCGACGAGGCCGGGCAGTTGCTCCTGACCCGAGAACAGCACCTCCTGCACGCCGTGGGTCGTCGTCGCGCCGAACAGCAGCGCGAGGAGCCCTACCACGAGGCCGGCGGCCGGGATCAACAGCCACGGGTTGCGCGGTACCTCACGAGCGCCGGTAAGGCCGATGCGACGGACGATCTGTGCGAGCAACGCACCAACGAGGCCGAGGGCGATCGTCCAACCGATCTCCTCCCAGGTCACCGTGCCGAAGTGCGGGAGCTGGAGCGGTTGCAGCGCGTACGCACTGTTGCTGAGCCCGGTCCAGTGCGCCATGCCGATGAACACCAGCGACCCAACGCCGGCGGCGATGAGCCCGGGGATCAGGATCAGCGGTAGCGTGGTGCCGCCCAGCCCGCTCGCCTCGATCACGAGCACTGCCGCCACGATCGGCGACCCGAAGATCACGGAGATTGCCGCGAAGCTGCCCGCCGCCGCGAGCACCATCACGAGCGGCGGCGGCGCGTCGCGCTTCGCCAACTTCACCGCAAACGCACCCAGCCCGGCACCGATCGCGATCAACGGTGCCTCCGGGCCGAGCACCAACCCCAGCCCGAGGGTGGCGAACGCCGCGAGTGCGACGCCCGGGACCATGTCGGGAGTGGTCCCGCCCACCTGCAGCCCTTCCGCGGGTACATGTCCGCCGTTCCCCGGCAGCTTGACGATCGCGAACGCCACCGGCAGACCCGCGAGCACCAGCCACGGGATCGGGTACCAGCCCGGCAGCGTGTCGTAGCCGAGCGCATCGGGCAGATCGCTGAACACGCCAAGCTGCACCTGGTGCACCAGCTCGAGGAAGCCCCACGACGCGAGCGACACGATGATCCCGATAACCGCCGCGAACACGAGCAACACGACAAAGTTGCGGCTGCGCAACATCGCCTCGGGATCGGGCGCCGCGGTAGGACCCGCGGCGGGCTGCACGGTCTCCGACATCCCCTGACCCCCCAGCCGAATCGACGCCGGAAGCTACCAGGAACCGCGCTGCGCACGCCCTGCACGAGTTCAACTTCACGGTGACCTGTTATCGCGATGGCCGGGACCTGGCGTGCTTCCTGCGTGACGATTCCGGCAGCCTCGTGGCGGGGCCATCCGCTACCGCAGTCTCCGCGAAACCGACAACCGCGGCCATCGCCGCCACCAACAACAAACCAAGCACACGCAGCACTCTCGTCACAGCTCCTTGGCGTCGCGTACCTCCCATACTCAGTCACCGACCACCACGAAGCTGTTACGCGCGCCTCAAAGTCCTGCACGCGGATTCAGCGATCAGCCGAGCACGGACGACAGCGCGCCGAGCGTCATGGCCGGTTCGGCGCAATCGCCCAGCCACGCCAGCGTGGAGTAGACGCGGTTCTGCGCGCGTTCTTTCGCGACGTTCGGTGCGACGAGTTCGAGCGCGGATCGCTGGCTGCTATGGGCGCGCTGACGGCGGAGGGCGATTTCAGCCGACAGGGTTGCGGTGCAACGACTCCCACACCACTATCTCCGCTCGGCTCGGTGACCATTCGCGCGCGATGCCTCACCGCCTCGCGTCGCGGTCACCGCAGCAGCGCGAGCAGCCGATCGACGGCCGCGTGCACGTCGGCACCGACCACGACCGCATGCTCACGGCCGTCGCCGTCGACCCGCACCTCTCCGGTGCCGGGATCGACGGCCAGCGCGCGCACCGCGGTGTCGACGACCGGCTCCCCCGTGCACGCGAGGAGCGCGAGCGGGTCGTGCAGCACGAGGGGAAGACCGGCGCGGGCTCGCCAGACCTCGATCTCGGACGCGAGCACCGGCGCGGCGTCGAGCAACTGCTGCAGCTCCCGCTCGTCGACGCGCATCGACGCGGTGACGTCGAGCGGCACCACGAGCGCGTCGGTGGCGGCGATCACGACGCTCGCGGCCGCGGGATCGGCGCCGAAGTTGTGCTCGATCCCGTACACGGTGCCCCGATGGGGGACCGGCGCGAGCGCACCGCCCATGACGGTCAGCGGCGGGAGCGACGCACCCAGGACCAGGAGACGCGCCACGTTGGTGAGGGGCCCGATCGCGAGCATCGCGTCGAGGTCGCCGTCGGCCACGCGGCGGGCGAGCACGTCGGGCTCGGAGCCGGCGACCACCGGCGCGTCCACGAGCGACGCCGCGAGCGCGACGCGCCGTTGGTGGTCGCCGCCGGTCGTGCTCACGCCGACGAGCTCGACGCCGGGATGGGCGCGCGCGACGACGAGCGCGACCGCGTCGTCGGGGTTGTCTCCGACGTCGGTGTCGATCCAGAGCCGCACGCCTACCCCGCGAGCACGGCTCGCAGCGCGCCGTCGAGCTCGGGGTACTTGAAGGTGAAGCCGCTTTCGCGGAGCTTGGTGGAGTCGACGCGTTGGCCCGACACGAGCACCTCGAGCAGTTCGCTCCCGTAGAGCACGCGCAGCGGCAGGAGCGGCGTGGGGAGCACGGTCGGGCGGTGCAACGCGTGCCCGAGCGCGGCAGTGAACTCCTCGTTGGTGATCACGTCGGGTGCGGTGAGGTTCACCGGGCCCGACACACCAGGCGTACGTATCAGATGGCGGATGGCCGCGACCTCGTCGGCGACGGCGATCCAGCTCATGTACTGCTCGCCCGATCCGAGCCGCCCGCCGAGCCCGAGCCGGAACGGCAGCAGCAACCGGCCGAGCACGCCGCCGTGGCGGCTCAGCACCAGCCCGGAGCGGATGTTGACCACGCGGATGCCGGCGGCGGCCGCGGGCGCGGTGGCCTGCTCCCACGCCACGCACACCTCGGCGCCGAAGTCGGTGCCCGGCGGCGCCGACTCGTCGATGACGGTGGCGCCGGTATCGCCGTAGTACCCGATCGCCGACGCCGACACGAGCACCCGCGGCGGGGGCTGTAGTGCCGCCAGCGTGCGCGCGAGCAGCGTGGTGCCATGGGTGCGGCTCTCGACGATGAGCTGCTTGCGTGCCGGCGTCCATTTGCGGTCGCCGATGCCGGCACCCGCGAGGTGGACGGCGGCGCCGACCCCTGCCAGCGCCTCGGCGTCGATCGTGCCGCGGTCGGGATCCCAGCGGACGTCGTCAGCCCCCTCGGGCTCGCCGCGCACGAGCCGCACGACACGGTGGCCGTCGGCCCGCAGCACGGGGAGGAGCGCGGTGCCCAGGCGCCCGTGGGAACCGGTGACGACCACGTCCATCGGCACACGCTAACGGTGCCGGCCGGCGGCCTCGCTCTCGGTAGGATCGTGCTCCCGAGCGCCCCTAGCTCAACTGGTTAGAGCAAGTGACTCTTAATCACTAGGTTCAGGGTTCGAGTCCCTGGGGGCGTACAAACGCTGACCTGCACGAACGCGCGTCACGAAGCGTCACGAGCAGCCTCTGCAGGCCGACTGGTAGCAGGATTGGTAGCAGACCCGCGCACGAGTGCCGCGACCGCTTCCGCGTTCGTTCGTTGCGCGCCTGGGAGCGTGTGCACGTAGGTCCTCAACGTGAACGCCGGGTCGGCGTGACCGAGCCGATCAGCTACCTCCCGATGGTTGGCGTGCACGCTCAGTTGATGTGTCGCGTGCGTGTGGCGGACGTCGTGGAGACGGATGCGCGGAAGCCCGGAATGGGTGACCGCGCGGACCCATGCTTTCGTGAGCGTGTCGGGACGGATCGCCCCGCCATCGGGGGCGACGAACACCCGGCCCGAGTCCTTCCAGCCGGCGCCGACTAGGAGCCGCATCTCGGCCTGCCGTGCCCGCCACGAGCGCAGCACGCCGAGGGTGGTGTCGTCGAGATCGACCGTCCGCTCGGATTGTTCGCTCTTGGTTGTGTCCTCGTAGGTTTCGCTTTCGACCTGGTTGTAGGTCACCGCGACCGTGAGGGTCTGCGCTTCGAGGTCGACGTGGACCAGCGGAGCCCGCACGCCTCAGCACGGCGAAGCCCGGTGAACGCCATCGTCCACCACACCGGCCAGTAGTAGTCCTCCCGGCTGTGCTCGAGGAAGGTCGCGAGCTCGGCTGGCGTCCACACGTTCGCCTCCGGCGAGCGCGCTGACTTCGATGATGGCGGCGACGCGTTCGCCGCGGCGTTGGCCGCGAGCAACCCCCGCCATACTCCTTGACGATGATGCTTGCTCGGGCAAATGCAACGTCAACGGCTCGCTTCGGCCAGACTGCGACCGTGGTGGGTTTCCTCCTGTCCGTGACCTTCGCGTGCGGTCTCTTCATTGCTGTCGCCCACGTCATGAACCAGCGATTTGTCGCCCCGGTCTACGACGTCGCAGCGAACCTCACGGCCTTCGGATGCGCCGTCGCTGCCTCCTCGCTGCTCGGTCACCCGGTTCCCGCGATGTTCTCCGCCGTCGCCATCCTGTGCTGGCTCGTCCTCGCGCGGCGGACGATCCTCGATCGCCGCCGCCGCCGGTCGGAAGACAAGGGCGAAGCGAGCCCGTCGACCGGTTCAAACTGAGCCACCACCCGTCGGGCGGGCGCGGTCGCGCAGTCGCGGGGAATTGGTAGCAGATTGGTAGCAGAATCCTGCTACCACGTCCTCGGACACAATCCGATACAACCGTGTCCGTGAGCACGTCGTTGTGGGATACCGACTCTGCGGCGCTCGGATGTACCCGCGCATTCTCGGAGAGCCGGAATGGGACTCTTAATCACTAGGTTCAGGGTTCGAGTCCCTGGGGGCGTACAAACGGGCGTGTATTGCTGTATTGCAGCGCCTGATGTGTCACAGGTCAGCTACGGCTGATGTGGGACGCGGCAACGGGTGATGAGTTCCACGGTAACGGCTGATGCTTGACAGCGCGGGCCCACTGCCTTCCGCTCTTGGGAGCGGAGGAGGTGGCCGAGTGCCCAAGGAGCTCAGCAAAGTGGAACAGCGTTACGACGCCGTGGTCGCCGTCATTCGTGACAGGCTGTCGGTGAGTGACGGGGGCGGAACATGGACCACGGCTTCACCGACCGCGACGAGCTGCTGGGCCAACAAGGCGCCGAGTCCCGCAGCCGATTCAACCGCCGGCGCTACGAGAGAAAGTCCACCAGTAGAGCGTTGAGCGCGTCGGTGGCCTCGAGCTGTATCCAGTGTCCGGCGCCGTCGATGCGCTCATAGCGCCATGGGCCGGTGACGTAGGCCGCCGAGTCGAGCATCTGGCGTTCGGTGAGCGCGAGGTCGCCACTGCTCCACACGCCCATCGTCGGCGCGGCGATGGGAGGCAAGGCCGGCGGCGGCGCCAGCAGCGACTCGGGGCCGACGTTGGCGCGGTACCAGTTGAGTCCGGCGGTGAGCGCGCCCGGCCGGCGGAGATCGGCGACGACGGCGTCGGCGTCGGGGTGGTTCGCCCATTCGCGGAAGTTGCGGAAGTCGTCGGCCGAGAGCCACTCCTCGGCGATGCCCGCGAACTGGAACAGCAGCATGTACCACGACTTCTGACGCTGCTCCATGCCGGCGCCGCGGAACGCGGCTGGGTGCCCCACGGACAGCGCGACCAACCGTTCGACCCGGTCGGGCACGAAGGACGCGAAGCCCCACCCGATCGCCGCGCCCCAGTCGTGGCCCACGACGTGCGCGCGCTCGACACCGACCGCGTCCATGATGCCGATCACGTCGCCCACCAGGGTCGGCAGCGTGTACTCCTCGACGGCCTCGGGCGCGAACGACTCGCCCATGCCGCGCAGGTCGGGCGCGACGGTGCGGAAGCCCGCGGCGTGGAGCGCGGGGAGCTGCGGGCGCCACAGGCGATGGGAGTCGGGCCAGCCGTGCAGCAGCACGACGGCAGGACCGTCGCCCGCCACGTCCACCTCGAACCCGGCACCGTTCACGTCGAACTTCATCGGTGCAACTCCCGTCGTTCCCCTTCGGCCAGCCCGCGGACCGTCAGCCCGCCACGAGCGCCAGGAGCTCGGCGCGCGTCGGCCCCGGGAACGGCTCGCCGTCGGTGCCCAGTTCCAGGACCCGTTCGGCGACTCCGGGCCGCGAGAGCACGTCGACGCCGCGGGCCAGCAGCGACACGATCTCCAGGTAGGCGCGCAACAGCTCGGGGTCTTTGGCCGTCGAGTTCGCCAGGGCCTGGCCGAGCAGCCACGCCGGATCGTCGGTCTCGTAGGGCAAGCCGGCGATCTGTGCGTCGATCTCAGCGAGGCGGTGGCGATCGAAAGTCAGCGTGTCGCGGAAGTAGGGCTCGACGGTCTCTGTGGTGGCGTCGTGCCACGCGGTCGCGAACTCGAACGCCTCGCTGGGCGCGACTCGTCGCAGTGTGTCGCGCAGCTCGCACGCGTGGAGCATGCCGATCGAGGCGCCGCGGCCGACCGAGGGGTTGGTGCACGCCCACGAGTCGCCGAGCGGGACCACTCCGGTCGCCACCGGCAGGCCGTCAACGACGAACGTGCGGTGGCGGTCCTCGATCTTGGCCATCACCTCGACGCCGGTGATCGCCTCGCCGTCGAGCCAGTGCGCGACGAGCGGGTAACTCGCGATCACGCGCATCCACACGTCAGGGTCGCGCGCCGCGCGCAGCGCGGCGTCGCCCGCGCTGGTGACCAGGCCCACGCCCCAGGTGCCGTTGTCAGCGGGCAACGTGAGGATCGAGATCGAGTCGCAAGGCATGAGAGCGGGCCCGAACGCGGGTGGCAGCGACCCGTCGGCAGAGCAGAAATGGCGTCCGTAGTAGACGAAGCCGCAGTCCTCGAGCTCCTCGACCGGAGGGCGAGCACCGATGCCGGCGAGGAGACGGGGAAGTGCCGAACGGCGCCCGCCGGCGTCGACCACGAGGTCGGCGCCCACCTCGTCGCCTTCCTCGGTGACCACACCCACGACGTGGCGGACACCGTCGACCTGGTCGTCGCCTGCGAGCAGACCCTTCACCGCGACACCGCGGCGCACCTCCACGCCCGGCGTGCGGGCCGTGACACGCCCAACCGCGGCCTCGACCACCGGGCGGCGCCCGGTGAGGACCGCGAAGCGCGCGTCGTCGGCACGCAGGCCACCGCTCATCTCCACCGGCATCCCCTCGAACGGGTTCATCCGGAGCGCGCCGTCCGCGTCGAGCTCCGCCGCGACCGCGGGCAGCTCCGCCTCGACGACCTCGCGAAACCGCGGGAGGAAGTAGTGCAACATCCGGAACTGGTTCACGCCACGGCGCTCCCAGGACTCCCACGCCTCCGCCGCGCAGGCCGCGGGCGGCGCGGGATCACGTTCGAGCACACGGGCGCGGTGCCCATCGCCAGCGAGCAACATCGCCGCGGCCTGGCCCGTGAGGCCGCCTCCGATGATCACGACCTCGGCCATGGTCCATGTCTCCTGTCCCGCGCCGTCTCAGAGCCGTGACGATAACGGAGTCCTCAACGCCACCCGGCCGGCCCATGAGCCGGCCCGTGACGGACACCGGACGACACTGCGCCATGTCGGTTGCCGTGTCCCCGATTGTCTCGAAATCTCGCGTGGGATCGCGTGGCCGCTATGGCGTAGTCCACCTTGGCTTCGAGGTGCGTCGGTGTCACGATGGGCGCAGTACAAGGGAGGCCGAGAATGGTCGGGAACGACGGCAGGGATGAACCGGGCGGGCAGCCGACGGTGCGAGCGGCACAGACCAGAGGAATGACCGTGTTCGGTCGGCAAGGCAGCCCAACCCTGACACTCGCGCTTCCTTTCTCACGGGTCGACGTTACGGCCAACGATGCGGCACCGTTGGTCGCTGACCTCGCGACACTCATCGCTCGGCTTGCTCGCGCGATCCAGTCGGCCGGTCTTTCGGATGCAGTCACAACAGAGTTGGCTGCGATCGCGAACGCAGCCGACGCCCTGGGTGCAGGTGTCGACGTGACCGACTCGAGCGGGACGGAAGGCTGACACCGCAAGCGCCGATCAGGCAGATACGGCGCGAGTCAACGTGTCCCGGTCTGACGCTCGATCTCGCGCTTCAGCTCCGCCTCTGAAATGGGTTTGCGGTGGCCGTAAACGAACCAGGCACGTCCACCCAGAATGAGCGCCCACGCGATGAGCGGGTAGGCGAACGCGGTGACCGTCGGGGTCAGTCAGTTCAGCTCCATAACCCCACGGGTTGACCCTCGGCTCGTGCACGAACTCCATGCCCATGTCCGCGAGTGAACGGTGCAGCGTGTCGACGCTTTCGACCTGGAAATACAGCGTGGATTCAGCATGTGCGACGGGTGACTCATTGAAGAAGATTGTGAAGTCGGCTTCGTCGCGGACGGCCGTGACACCGGCGTCCGGAATGTCGAACTCGACTTCCAGTCCGAGGATGCCCACATACCAGTCGGCCGCGCGCTTGCGATCTGCGACCGGCAGTCCCAGATGATCGAGCTTCGCCATGGCACCGAGCCTCCCCAGTCGACGGTCGCACGGATTGCCCTGATCGGGAGCGCCCTCAGCGAGCGCCGAACGGCAGTTGGGCGAGCGAACAGCACCGAGCTCAGGTGATCACCATCACGGTTCGCGCACGCAGGTGGTTGCCATCACGACTCACCTTCCGCAACACGTTGAGGTTGACGGATCCGGACGCGCTCGACGGAGCCGCGCAGAGCGAGGACCTTGCAGACGACCGGATCGTCGTCGAGCTGCGATGCGTGGCAGCGGATGGCCGCGAGTTGGGCGGTTCGGTCGATCTGCACGTCGTAGACGCCGGGCCCGTCGCCGATCGACTGGAAGGACAGCCCGTGCTCTGCTTCGAGCTGAGACGCCGTGAGCGGGTCGATGCCCCATTCGACCACGGGAAGCGCGCGCTGATCGGCAATGCGCTCGGCGGCCCGGCTCACCGCGCGATGGTCAGCATGTCCAGTAACACCCTGTGGTTCGAGGACGACGAGCGCGGCGACGTCGGTCGCAAGCCAGGTGTCGAAGCGTGTGTCGAGCTCAGCGTCGGGAAGTGCGTCGAGCGACCCGTCGGGGAGGTCGAGCAACGTGACATGCGCGACCCCCAAGACCTGAGCCGCGTCGAAGAGCTCCCGGCCGCGAATGTCGCCGAGCCCGTCGGTGGCACCGATCGTGCTCGCTTCACCGTGAGTGAAGCAGAGGACGCGCACCTCACGACCCTCGCTCGCCAGATTGGCAAGGAGCGCGCCGAGGCCAAACGTTTCGTCATCGGGGTGCGCGACCACCGCGGCAACGGGACCCTCCGAGATCGGCAGCATCGAGATCACGCCACGAATGATGCCACGACACCGAACGGGCGGATAGCAGCGACACCCGAGCGATACCACCAGCGTTCCGCGACTGAGCGCACGTGTTGATTCGCGCGACGAAGGCCCACATGCAGAGGCGTCCCCACCCGCACAGCTCTCAGCGCAGAGCGGCAGCTATGTGCTCGCTTCTTGCGCACGCGCCTGCTTGTCGGCACCGGCCACACGGTGGTGCTTGTCCTTCGGCGTCACCCAGCGAAAGAGCCGCAGCCCTGGTCGCTGGCACCAACAGTCGGGTTCACACCCGCATTGCCGGTGGAGTCCACTCCCCTCGGCCAGCGTCGTCAGGATGGCGGCGAGGAAGTACACACTGATCACGGCCAGCAAGATCCGCTTCGTCATGCGCCCCATGATCACAGCCACGACGTTCAGGGCCAAACGACACCGATTTCCCGATGCTCGTTAGCCCTAACGTCCCTGATCGAGCACCTCCGTGGCCTCGAACGACTGGGAACCACGGGGGCACTCCGGCTTCGGATCGTTCGTGCACAAATCCTCTTACGCGGCCCCGGTCCCCATCCCACCGCACCGAGCACCTACATGCCGATATGGCATTGCCGCCTCCCTCGCTGAGTGCGCGTTTCGGTGCGCGCCTTTAGACGCACTGGCTGGACTCGTCAGCTTCGCGTCGGCTTGTCGGCAGTGGGGAGTAGGTAGCGCCTGCTGTGTTCGAGACGTACGCTTGGTTCGTGACGACTACCGCGGAGAGGCTGCGCGACGCTCGTGCGAAGGCCGACCATGCACTCGCTTGCGTCTGTGCCGATCAGGGCGCATCTCCTGTGTTGATCGCGGTGGTGGGCGAGTTCGCGATGAAGGCTGACAAAGCCGCGCGCGCCGATGACGAACGGGCGGCGGTCATCGAGCTCGAACAGGCCGGCGACAGCGCCAAGGCGGCCGCCGAAGCCGACACCGGCGTGACGGACGCCACTCGCCAATCGGTGTTGGACGCGCACCTCGCGATCTGCATTGCGAAAGGCAAGCTGTGATTTGACTGAAGCATCCGCCGATGGCATGTCATTGATGTCCGTCGACCTCCTGGAAGAGCTTCGAGCTGCGCTCGATGGGATCGAGCCGCTCATTGCCGGCCGAATCGTCGATATCGAGATGTCTCGGGTGCGCGTGCTCGCCGATCCGGTGGGGTTCGAACGGGAGTTCGCGTCGCTCATCGAGTCCGCCGTCGCCGTCGCAGGACCGACGCGCTCCATCACCGTGCGCGTCGCCCGAACCTCGAAGGCAGCCCGGATCGACGTCGTCAATGAGAGCGACGGCGCCCGATCGGATGGCGTAATCGGCTCGATGACCGTGCCGCTGGCGTCGGGGGCGTCGAGCGTGGCCGACGCCTGAGCAGCATCACACGGGCGGGGCAGTTCCGCGCAGAGTCGCACGTGACGCAGCCCTTCGTGATCAGATGGCCCAGGGTTCACGGCAGGCGCGTACGCGGTCTTACTGCGCACGGCGCTGGATCTCGACCGCGGTCGTCGAGGGCCGTCTCGCCGCTTCGCGCAACAGCTCACGGGCCCGCTCAACGGCAGCGGTCGACGGGTCGGCAGGACACGCGGGCAAGTGTCTCGCCGCCGCGTCCTCGACCGCCTCGAGGATGGGAGTCCAGTCGGCACCGCGCACACGCGTGACGGTGACGAAGTCGTTCATGCCGAACACCGATGCCACACCCTCGATCGCGAGGACCGCACACGTGAACGCGTCGTCGACCTCATCCCCGCGATCCGCGAGAACGCGTGCGGGCAAGGTGACATCGAGGGCGAACTTCATCGCGTCCGGGTTGGGAGTGCTCAGCGGCCGCACGCACGCCATGTCGCCACGGTATCGCCGTCCGTCGAAGAGGCGGTGGGTGCCTCAGCGAGTGGCCCAGAGCGACCTCGGTTCCCCGTGACGGGGTCAGATCGGGCTTCGCTGTGCTCGGACCGTCGGCCCGGTGCGGGCCGGACGGCCTTGTTGGTCAGCGCCGGTCGCGGCGGTCTTCGCGGCGGTCTTGGCGGCGGTTGACGCCGTGGGCGACCACCGCGGCGGTACCGACGACCGCGGCGGTGCGGGCCACCGGCCGGCCAATGACACCAGGACGTCCAGCTCGTGCACGCATCAAAGGCATGTCAGTCTCCTTCGGCCGTCGCATCGGCCTCGAGTGAGGCAATGATGGCTTGGATCGGGATACGGCCGGTCGCGATCAGCTGCCCGCCCGAGCGACGCGCCGCGGCGGCGAACGGCGCGGCCCAGCAGTTCTCCCACACGAGCACGCCGGCCACGGTCCCCGGTTCCATCGCCGCCGCGAGATGCTCGACGTCTTCTTCGGCGAGGATCGTCGCGAGGGTCGCCTCCGCGGCCCGCAGCTCGTCGAGCGCGTCGAGGTCGTCGATCTCCAGTGCCTCGACAGCACCGTCCTCCGCCTTCGCCAAGATCAAGATGTCCAAGACCCGGATCGTCCCAGCGTCAACCAGAGCCCCGAGCTCCGCGGCCATCTCGCCGGTGAAGTGAGTCGCACCTGGAGGGAACTCGACCACCAGGTAATCAACGGGTCCCAGCTCGCCCACGGTGTCGTTGTCGCTCATCGCTCGTTCCTCCTTGGTCGTCCGCTGTCGCTGGGGCGTGCACAACCACACCGAACATCGCCCTCGAGAGTCGTCTCCCGAAGAATCGTCCTCGGGACCAGCGCCCCATAGGCGGAAACCTACCGTGAGGATCGCGACCGCGACGGAGCTGCCCCTGAGCGCGCCAGGCGGCACGCGAGTCTCCTTGACGCGCTCCCGGCTCGGCACCATGCTCGGCTTGAATGTCGGAGGGTGTGGGAGGGGCTCAACGATGGGATCAACCGAGAACGTCGCGGCATTTCGCCAATTCATCGAGGAGGGGCCGAACCGAGGCAACCTCGACGCAATCACCGAGTTAGTAGGAGTGGATTGCCGCTACTTCATGCCAGGCAGCAGCGACCCCTCCGAAGGCCCCGAGGGAGTCAAACAAGTTGTCGGGGCGTTTCGGGCGGCGTTTCCAGACCTACACGTAGAAATCGATGAGATCGTCGCGGACGGCGACATTGTGATGGCCCGAGTCACGCCCTCTGGTACGCATCAAGGTGAACTCATGGGAGTCGCGCCTACCGGCCGGAACGTGTCCTGGACCGTGTCGCACTGCGCGCGCTATTCGAACGGCAAAATGATCGAGGACAGAATCGTCTTCGATCGAACCGATCTCATGGAGCAACTCGGCGCGAGCTGATCCCCGCAAGTCCCGGAGACTCCCGCGGAGCGCCGCGCTGGGTGACCGACAAGATCCGCAATCGTGGCGTAGGGTGCCCGATTCCGCTCGCTTCGAGCGACTCCGCGACCCCAAAGGCTCTCATGACAACCCTCGGCAACTACAACACCGACGTTTCGGACATGTACGCCGTCCACAGAGCCCTCACTGGCGCGTTGGACGCGACTCCGGGGTACGTCGCCGAGGCCGGCGTTGACGCGGAGCGCGTCGAGGTGATCGGTTCGTTCTACGAAAACGTGATCGAGTTCCTGCACGTCCACCACACCGGTGAGGACGAGCTGATCTATCCGGTGCTCGAAGAACGTTGTGCCGAGAGCCGATCGGAGCTCGAGCGGATCAACGACCAGCACAAGTTGTTGCATGCACCGATGGATACCGGACGGTCCGCCATTGCCACGTGGCGGGCGGCACCCTCGACCGATAACGCCCAAGCGGTCATCGACGCGATTGCCTCGATCGCCGAGCCGCTACGGCCCCACCTCGCGGAGGAGGAGACCGTGCTGCTGCCGATTGCCACGAAGTGGATGAGTCCCGAAGAGTTCGGGCGACTGCCCGGTCACCACATGATGAGCTTTCGCGCCGACAAACCGTGGCTCATGCTCGGGCTCGTGCGAGAGCAACTCGACCAGGAGCACCGTGACGGCATGCTCGCCGGGATGCCCCCTGAGATGCGAACGATGTGGACCGAGCAGATGGAACCGGCATTCAACGCGTTCATCGCCGAAGTGCGTCGGTAGACCTACTGCAGCGGGACCGGGCAGCGGCAGATTCGATCCGCGACCGAACATCACGCGCCAGTCCCGCAGCTCGGAGCGGGTCCGAGGTCGGACACGAGAATTCGGCGAAGGCTGACCCGTTGCGACGAAGGGCTACGCGCTGGCGACCAGCGGTCGCACTTCGTTCCAGAAGCGCTCGAGCTGGTGCGCCTCGTCGGCGACCGGCCAGATGAAGACGCGTTGCACGCCCGCGTTCGCGAAGGCGGTCAACTTCTCGGCGAACAGCTCCGGAGGGCCAATCGGGAGACGCTCGCGCAGCATGTCCTCGGGTCGGTGCACGGTAGGAACGACGCGTTCTTTGAGGACACGCTCGGCTTCGCCGCGGCGGTCGGTGATGTAACACCACATGGTGGCAAGCGCGTTCGGGAACCTGTCGGCTGCCTTCCCGTCGTCTGCCAGCCTCGAGCCAAGCGCCTGCCACGCGTCATGGAAGAGCTCGGGCGTCGTGTTGTACGCCGAGGCCAGCCAGCCGTCGGCGAGACGGGCGACGCGCCGAAGCCCCGCATCCGAGCCCCAGCTGCCGACCCAGATCGGCGGTCCGTGCCGTTGTGCCGGCAACGGTTCCAAGGACACCCCCTCGGTGGAGTAGAAGCGACCGACGAACGGCGGGGCATCGGGCTGCCACAACGCCCGGAGCGCGCCGATCGATTCGTCGAATCGTTGCCAGCGTTCCGAGAAGTCGAGACCCACGGCCGCGTAGTCCTGCGCGGATGAGCCAGGACCGACGCCAACGACGAGCCGACCTCCCGAAAGACGGTCGATCGCGCCGAGCGTCTTGGCGACGGGCACCGGTCCGCGCAGGGTCGCGAGCACGACCGTGGTCGCAAGCGTCATCTGCTCCGAGTGCTCCATCACCGCGGCAAGTGCAATCGGCCCGTCGAGCCAGGGCACCGAAAAGACCATGTGATCGTTCACCGACAACACGTCGAAGCCAAGTTGCGCAGCAGTCTTCGTGTACGCAACGAGATGATCCAGGGTGTAGGGATGACCGCCGAAGTCCATCAGCGGGAGATGAGCTCCGAACTCCACCGTTCCTGACAACCTCGCGAGAGTCCTCGACACAGACCCGAAACCCGGATCGGCGCACCTAGCGCCAGCCATATTGCCCTGAATGAAACTGTCTTTGACCGTGCTCGTCGTGAAGACTTCACCGGCTCCGGCGAGTGCCGCAACTCGTGCTCACCGAGCGGCACTTCGGCACTTCAGCGTGCGAGCGCAAGCGAGCCCATCGCTGCGGGCCGACGCTCGTATGCTCCTGAATCGTGGCGACCTTCGTCTTCAGACTCATAGCGCCCAGGCCCACTTTCGCGCTCGACATGAGCGACGAGGAGCGCGAGATCATGGGACGGCACGCGGCACATTGGCAGCCCTACCTCGACTCGGGGCAGATGGTGGTCTTCGGTCCAGTCCTCGATGACACCGGATCGTGGGGCCTCGGTGTTGTCGAAACTGATGACGAGGATGAGCTGCGCGCCCGTGCTCTCAGTGACCCGGCAGTGATCAGCGGAACCGCCGAGATCGAGATCGGAACGATGCTCATCGGACACGTTCGTCCCGGCTGACCGCGCAGGCATCGAGCACAGATCGACCGGTCGGTGTGTCCCCTGCTAGCGAGTTGACTGCCACAGAACGTCAGCCAGCCCGAGCGGCATCAGCTCGGTACTACCTGTAGAAAGGCCGCGCCCGCGCTGTCGAGCCTTGGCTGCGCGCGCTGTTCACGGGTGGACGACGACTCGCACGCGGGCGTTGTTCCAGACGGGGTCGCCCTTGCCCGCAGCACCGAAGCGATGGGAACCGACCCGGAAGCAGGGGAAGTAGGTGCCAGGCTCGCTGTAAGCGTGGGTGACGGAGACTCGGATCGATTCCGACGTCCCGTCGGCCTCGGCCGCCGACTCCCCGAACTCGTTGATACCGAGGAGGTCCCACTGGGCGCGCACGATCGTGCCCGTGCCCGGCGGGACCGTGGCCACCGCTTCGATGGTCACGGGTTCGCCGACCTTTACCTCGGCGCGCTGACCGCCGCCGGCGACCTCGGCGGCGAGGACGGGCTGGATACCGCGTCGCTCGGCGGCCGTCGCGCCGAGGACGAGGCCCGCGTCGCGGTTGAGCTCCCATGCGGTGCTGGCAGGAGGCGGAACCCCGTCTTCTGCCCACGCCACGACGTCGCGCAACGCCTGCGCGGTGAGCGAGTCGTAGTCGATGAGGCGCGAGTTCCAGACGTTCGGGTCCTTCTCGGTCTCACTCGTGATCGGTGCGACGAAGGACGGCAGCGCGTGGGTCGCGTTCTCCGCCCACCAGATCCGGTACTTCTCGTCCATCTGGTCACCCTGGTAGTGCTGAGCTAGGCGCGCGTAGGTGACGCCCGCGGCGTGGGGAACCATGATGTCGTGCGTGCACATCACCATGATCATCTTCCCGTGGAACCTGCCGCGGTGGGAGAGGTGATTCGGTTCCACCATGGCCGCGTTGTAGCGCTGCGGATAGAGCGGCACACCATCGACCGCGAGATGCTCGTGCTCGGGGAGCAAGCCGCGCGCTCCCGTGAGCTCGGGCTGGCTGCCCCCGATCAGGTGGCGGTGGTAGTAGCAGAACGCGAGGTAGCTCCGGTTGTCGATGCTCACCTCGTCGCCGGGTAGCACGCCATCGAACATCTCCGGGCACCGTTCGCTGAACGGCACCAGGTGACCGTCGTCGACCGACCAGATGAGCATCTCGCGGCCCTTGGCCTTGCCGGTCGTGACAGTGAGCTTGGACATGAACAGACGATCGGTGTCGGGCAGGTCGACGTCGACCGCGAAGCCACTGGGCAGGCTGGCGCCGGCGGTGGCCATGCGCAGGGCCCCGATGCCTCCGGTGCCGAGGTCGTCTGCCTCGAGCACCCGGGTGACCGTGGTCTTCTCGTCGACCAACCGGCGAGCCAGCGATTCCGGTAGCTCGTAACCGAGGTAGCCGGGCTTGCTCCAGAAGTCGTCGACGTACTCGGGATCGAGGTCGTTCATGATGTGGACGGTGAACGCCCATGCCGGGAACCGTCCGAGCTGACTCACCATCTTGCGCTCGAAGCCGAACCGGAACAGCGTGGCCAGCGCGTCAGCCTCGTCGTCAGTCAGGTGCTCGTAGGGGTTTCCGCTCCCACCGGGCTCCAGGGCGTCGACGACGCGGCGCAGCTTCTCTCCGCGCAACACCTCGGCGGCGTTGGCCTGAGCCGACCACACGGGAAACGTCGAGACGCCCGTGCCGACTTCGGGCACACCACCGGCCCATACGTCCGAGACGTTCTCCAAGCAGGCCGCCGACCGGATCCCGCCACCGCTCTGGCCCCAGACATAGCCGTGATGGGGCTCGTAGCCGTACATCTCCGCTGCGACCTTCTTCGAGAACCGCGCGGTCTGAGCACTGGCACCGAAGTTCTCGAGGTCGTTCTCGAAGCCGAGACCCTCGCCGGGGAAGTGCCCCTGGTTCGACTCGACGAGATAGCCGCCGAGCTCGTCAAACGCCAGGTCGTACTGCCAGGGCCCGGCACCGAGGATCTGCCAGCTCGTCTCGAGCAGGTTCTCGTTCCCGCCGGCCCCACCTTCCAGGTACTGGACGAACCGACCCTTGTACAGCTCGGGAGGCGGCATGTAGAAGGAGAACCGGGTGTGCGTGTTCTCGAAGCCGCCATGCACGTATCGATGCGGCCGCGGCACCTGGCGCATCTCGTCAACATCGATGTACGGCTTCCCGAACGCCGGATCGTCAGCCATGTCGTCGTCCCCCACGAGCTCGTCGTGTCCCGTCACAGCATGACACCACTACCCACCAACACTTCGACGGCGACAGTAGCGGTCCCGCTGGCAACGTGCTCTTCCGCCGGGTCGAGATGCTGGCTACGCGCCTTTGCCACCAGCGACGTCGAGACGGGCCTGCGAACCCATACGCGCGATCAGTGGACGGGCAACGTCGATGATTGCTCGAATGTCTTCGCGCTCTAGCGATGCATCGTGCGCCGCCTCGTCGCTCCAAACTTCAAAGACGCAGATGTCATCGTCGCCAGAGGTCGAGACGACGTACTGGAGGCACGCTGGATCGTCGTCGAGGGTCGCGGCGGCATCCAAGAGATGGCGAACCAGTTCGTCCCGCACACGGTCAGCGGCAACGAACGTAGTGAACAGTCCGTAGGCCACGCTGGAAGGTTAAGCGTTCGCAGGCAAGGGAGAACCTGCCCGCCGCTCTCGCGGCGGTCACCGCTCCGAACGCGGACAATGCGTACGTCACCGCCGCGGGTGACTGCATCGCAACCGAACCCACACCGACTGCCGATATCGACGACCGATATCGAGGCGTTCAACCAGGGCTACACAGCCGTCGCGCCCGTGAGCGTCAACTGAGCTCATCGAACAAATTCGACACGCGGCCTCATCCGGAAGGCCAACCTGACGAGCGAGCGGCAGGCAGTTCGAGAGCCAGCCGGTCAGGACCCGAGGACGCTACGCGCAACACTCAACGCCCCGAAGCCCGACCGGCCGCTCGTCACTCAGCGACGTTGGTGAGTGACGTTTTCGCTCCAGCTCGGTGTACGGCCTTGGACCGTACGTGGAGTGGCGACCAGTCACAATCATTCGGGGCCAACCCGCGAGCCCGACCCGACGCCATCCCCATTCAGAGATCGACAAATCCGTATTCGACACTGGTTCGTAGTAGTTCCAAGCACACGTTGAAGCTCGGGATGCTGAGCCGTGGTGAGACCGCGTAGAGGTGATGCATGACGAGCACGGAACGCTTGGTCGCCGCTGCGGCGCGCCGCGGACTGAAGGTCGAGGTTCGTGCGTTCCCTGACGGGACACGAACAGCCCAAGATGCCGCTACTGCCATTGGCTGCGACGTGGCAGAGATCGTCAAGTCGCTTGTCTTCATCGTTGACGACGAACCAGTCGTGGTTCTCGTGGGCGGTTCGGATCGACTGGACGAAAGCAAGCTCGAGGCAGCCGCAGGAGGTCACGTGCGGAAGGCGAGCGCAGCCGAAGTGCTGGACGCGACCGGTTACGTGGTGGGCGGAGTACCGCCCCTTGGACACTCTCAGGAGTTGCGATCCTTCGCCGACGACGCGTTGCTCTCGCACGATGTCGTCTGGGCCGCTGCCGGAACGCCCACTCAGGTGTTCGCAAGCCCGCCCCACGCGCTCGTCGTTGCAGCGGGCGCGCAGGTCGCGACTCTCAGGCACGTCGCTCCCTGACCGCGATGGCCACGGACGCTGAACGCCAGCTCGTGATTGACCCTCGCCCGGTAGCGGACGGCCCTGCGATTGAGGCGATATTCCAGTGCGTCCGCGTGACCCGCGATGATTGCGAGACGGTGGTTGTTCTATGAGGATCGGCGTTGTGGGTGTGGGGGGTGTTGGTGGTTACTTCGGTGGTCGTCTCGCGTACGCCGGTGCCGACGTTGCCATGGTCGCTCGAGGCGAACATCTCAGAGCGTTACGACACCGTGGTCTACAAGTCCGTCATGCCGATGGTGACTTCACCGTTCGAGTGGAGGCGAGCGCCGATCCGAGCGAGATCGGTCGGTGCGACATCGTATTGTTGTGTGTGAAGTCCTACGACACGATCGACGCGGTGGAGCGCCTCAGACCACTCATCGGCGACGAGAGCGCGGTCGTGTCACTGCAGAATGGCGTCGACAACGAACAGAAGATCGCGGATCTACTGAGCCCAGACCATGTCATGGGGGGCGCCGCGTTCGTCTTTGCGCACATCGCTGCCCCGGGCGTTGTTGAGCAGACGGGCGGTCCACGACGGATTCTCTTTGGCGAACTCGACGGGTCGCGTACGACTCGAGCCGATTCGTTCCTCGACGAGCTGCACCGAGCAGACATCGACGCCATGGTCGTCGACAACATCGAGTCTGTCCTGTGGGACAAGTACGCGTTTCTCTGCGCTCTCGCGGGCGTCACCGCCGCGGCACGGCTGCCGATCAACAAGCTCCTCGAAGTTCCCGAGAGTCGAGAGCTGTTCAGGCGCATCGTCCGCGAGGTCGCGATGGTCGCAAGTGCGGAAGGCGTCGAGCTTGCCGACGACATCGTCGATCAGAAGACAGCGTTCGCGACCACCTTGGAGCCAGGATCATTCTCATCGCTTCACCGCGACCTCAGCACCGGACACCGACTCGAACTCGACGCTCTCCACGGCGAACTGCTCCGACGCGCCCACCGCCATCATCTCGACCTCCCTGCGTGCAAAGTCGTCTACGCACTTCTCAAACCATGGGAACTCGCCAACCGTCAGTCGGCCACGCAACCCCAACTCGTCCCCCCGGTGAACCGTGCCCGGCGCGCGAGAACGCCAGTTCCGCGGTCCCGGTGAGTCCGATCCGAGTCGCGTATCTGGTGACGAGGTTGGTGAGTACGTCGTTCGCGGACGTGCGCCGGGCGGCCGACCTGGCGGAGGATGCCGGCCTCGATGGTCTCGGAGTCGGTGACCACGTCAGTTTCTATGGGGGTGCGGGCGCAGACGGTCTCGTGGGCGCAACTTCCATCCTCAGTGCGAGTGATCGACTCGATGCCGTGGTTGGTGTGTACCTGCTGTCATTGCGCCATCCGGTTCTCGTCGCTCGCCAGCTCGCGGATCTTTCGGCGTCGGCGCCGGGACGACTTGTGTTGGGGGTCGGGATCGGTGGCGAGGACCGTCATGAGATCGAGGTGTGTGGCGTCGATCCAAAGACCAGGGGTCGGCGGACGGACGAGTCGCTGGTAATCCTGCGCGGGCTACTTGATGCCGAGCCCGTCGACTTCGACGGCGAGTTCTTCCACGTTCATCAAGCAATGGTTCGGCCCCGCCCGAACGAGCCGGTGCCGATCTTGGTGGGTGGTCGTTCGGACGCAGCCATTCGCCGAGCCGGACGTCTCGGTGACGGCTGGTACGGGATCTGGGTCTCGGCGGATCGCTACGCCCAGTCCGTCGAACAGATGCATTCGGTCGCGCAGGAGGTGGGGAGAGGCCCGGTCGACTGGCACAACGCGCTCAACGTCTGGTGCGGCGTCGGCCCGTCCACCGGAGAAGCCCGCGGTTACGTCGGATCGGCGATGGAGGCCTTTTACCAGCTTCCGTATGACCGCTTCGAGAAGTGGAGTCCCGCCGGACCTCCAGAGAGCATCGCCGAGTTCCTGCGGCCGTACATCGACGCCGGATGTCACACCTTCAACCTGATTGCATGCGGGGTCTCGCCGGAAGCTGAGATCACCGCAGTCGGCGAGATCCGCCAACAGCTCCTCGGATAGTCAGCCGCTCAGCACCGTCACGCCGTCGTGGCCTCCCACGACCTCATGCTCGACAACTACTGCTGATACACGGCACGACAACGCCGCCGAGCGCGATCTGCGCAGCGCGGAGGACAGTGACAGCGCGACCGCCGCATCGAGTCGTCAGCGAGCGCAGCGACGACGCGCGTCGCGGACATTACGGCGGGACGATTTCGCCACATGCCATGTCCGGTACGCTCTCGTCAACTGCGAGCTCCGAGGAGGCACTGACGATGCCGAGCGTGCTCGATCGAGCCCTGGATCGCTGGCACAAGCTTCGTTGTTGCCCCCCGCCGCCGCGCGTGACCGGTGTCACCGCAGGCCCGGGCGGAGGCAGCGGGGAGGTGACTGTCACCTGGGACCCGCTACCAGCTTCTGTCCAGGTGGCCTTCTACCGTGTATACGAGCGGAAGGGCGCAGGCCTCTGGTGGCATCTCGCGGTCGTAACCGACGACGCGCTCGGCGAGATCGTTCCCGGTCGGCTCGGGTTGGTTGATGCGTTTGACCTCTGGCCCTGGCCGTCCGGTGGCAACGGCCCCCCACCCCGCTGCTACGCCATTACTGCGGTGTCGGCGCATGGTCTCGAAGGTCCAATGTCGACCGAGGCGTGCGGCTCACCCCTAGGGACCTGACACTGCTACGCCCGTCGCGGCGACGGCAAGGACCCAAGATGAGCCGGCATGCGGATGCCGGCGGGCACTCGCTGTCTCCTTGGCGGGCGCCCGATTCGGCAGCATGCTCGGCGGCAAATGTGGCGCCTTCTAAGAGATGACGTCGATCAAGCGAAGTTCTTCGCGTGGTCCCTTGACCGACTTCTCGACGACCTCACCGATGCCCAGTACGTAGTACTTGTTGTCGAGCACGCCGCGTTCTAGCGCCGTTCGTTCCTCGGTACGCAGCGCGTGGTCAAACGGGCCGTACGGAACCACGACCGATGTGGAGAGGTCCACGGCGTTGAAGGTGTCCTCCGCTTGGCCCTCGAGCCACTCTTGACGGAATCTCCGGCGAAGCTCGGGCTGTGCCTGCATCAACAGCCCAGGCCGAGCGCCCGCTTCACCGGCATGGAAGGACCCGGACGTATCGACGACCTTTCCCTTCCGGTCGAGCACCGCCGTGTCCTCACCGAAGTACCAGACGTTGCCGCACGCGTCCTGCGCGTAGTAGTCGGCCGTCCGCTCTTCGAGGCGACCACCGAGCACAAGCCGATCCTCCACGACCCGAGTCTCCACGCCGTCGATCATGCGTGTCTTCGCCGAAGCTGCAACCAGGTCGACCGCGTCCTTCCCATCCTTGGTACCGGTGTACACCAACGTGGTTCCGACCTCGAGTGGGAACCAGGGATTGTCGACGTTGGGCGTGAACGTCGATGGATCGATCAGCGGCTCGTATCGAGCACCTGGACCAAACGTTGGCAACGCGCACAACCCTGCTTGCGTTCGGGCAACGGGTGAGAACACCGTCGAAACGAAGACCGTTATCAAGGACGCGCAGAGGAACCCTACGAATCTCCCCGGCAACCCCGACCGGGCGTCGAGCGTCACCTGCACAGAGTGCCCCACGGCGCGCCGTCAGCCAGCGCGCTTCCGACGGGAGAACATCAGGTATCTCTTAGCGGCGTGGGCGACGCGACAGCATCAACCACTACCGATGGCCCGTTCTGCCCGTCCGGCGGACATGGCGGCTGCTCAGGCGCCGGCGTCCTGGCCCATCACGTAGGTGCCGAACGCCCACACGAAACCCTCCGGATCCCGCACCGCGTAGTCGCGCGAGCCGTAGTCCTGGTCCTCGAGCTCCATGATCACGTCGGCGCCCGCTGCGACGCGGCGTCGTGGTGCGCATCGGGGTCGTCGACCACGACATACACGCAGCACGGACCGAGGTCGAACATCGACGGCTCCCCGTCGGCTGCCTTCCCCCGGTGGGACAGCCCGATGTAGCTCCCGAGGTACTCGAGCTCGGCGTGCGCGACCGAGCCGTCCGGGTTCTCGTGCACCGCGCGTTCCTCGAAGCCGAATGTCTTCGTGAGGTACTCGATGGCGGCGTGCGCATCGTCGTAGACGAGCACCGGCCCGACGCGTTGGCGGATGTCCCGTGCCATGTCGACCCTCCCTCGTTCCCTGTCCGGGTCTCCCAATAGTTTCCTATATCGGAAAGCACTGTCAAGAAGAAGGTCGTGGACCGCCTCACCCGTCCGTCGGTCAGTTGCGCAGATCGCGGCGGGCGAACCCCGCGACCGCGACCGCGGTGAGGGCGGCGGTCACGAGCGCGAGGACGAGGAGGTCGACGACATCCACTCCGTTGGTGATGGGATCGTTGCCGGCGTAGTAGTAGAAGGGCGAGACGTATTTCAGCCACGCGATCCCGCTCACGAACGGCACGAAGCCGTTGATCAGGAACCCGACCAGCGCGACCGCGGCGGCGCTGCCGGCAGCCACCGTCTTGCGCCCGGTGGTCGTGCCGAGCGCGAGCGCGAGGGCGCCGATCGTGTAGCCGAAGAAGGCGAGGTGCAGGGCGACCGCGCCGAGGTCGGACACCGCGATGCCGCCGCCGCCGATGGCGACACCGGCGAGGAGCCCGAGCCAGGTCCCGAGGGCGAGGATCGAGACACCGACCGCGACCGCAGCGGCCTTCGCGAGCACCAGGCGGTGCCGCTCGACCGGGTGCGCGAGCACCAGGCCGAGGACGCCGTCCTCCTCGTCGCCCGCGGTCGACCCGACCGCGCTGGTGATCGCGATGGCCGCGATCACGAGCGGCCCGTACACCGCGCCGATCTCGCTGCGCATCCATCCGGCGATCGCGCCGTAGTCGGCGCCCCCGAGCAGGTTGGCGACGCCCTGCGGGAGCGACAGCTTGCCGATCGAGCCGCCGACGGCCGGGAACAACGCGCCGACCATCACGATCACGACCGCGATCCCGACCGCCGCGAGGCACGCGGCGAGCGCGCGGAGGCGCAACGCCATGACGAAGACGGGGCCGCTCACTCGGAACCCGTCTCCCGATAGAAGCGGAGGAAGATCTCCTCGAGATCCGACTCGCGGCTCCGGATCGAACGAACGTCGTAGCCGGCGATGAGCTTCACGAGCTCACTCACCGACCCCTCGAACGTGACCACGAGCCGATGACCTTCCTCGGTGGCGTCCCGGATCCCCGAGATGCCACGGACGTCTTCGATCGGTGGCATGTCGCCCGCGAACTCGATCTCGAGCTCCTGCAACGCGATCGCACGGAGGTTTTCCAGCGAGTCGACGGTGACGAGCCGCCCCTGCCGCAGGATCGCGACCCGATGGGCGACGCGTTCGACCTCGGACAGGGTGTGCGACGACAGGAACACGGTTCGCCCCTCCGCCGCCACGTCGTGCAGCAGCGAATGGAACCGCTCCTGTACCAGCGGATCCAGCCCCGCGATGGGCTCGTCGAGCACCAACAGCTCGGGCTCGTGCATGAACGCCTGGATCAGCCCGAGCTTCTGACGGTTGCCGGTCGACAGCTCGCGCACGGGCCGGTCGAGCTCCGCGCTGAAGCGTTCGACGAGACCGTCGAGCACCTTTCGGTCGACGCCACCGCGGAGCTTCGCCAGGTAGTCGAGCACGACCGCACCGGTGACCCGCGGGTAGAGCGCGAGGTCGCCCGGGAGGAACCCGACCCGGCGTCGCGTCTCGAGGCTCTCGAGGTGGCAGTCGCGTCCGAGCACGGTTGCCTGCCCCGAAGTGGGCCGGATGAGGTCGAGCAACAAGCGCATCGTCGTCGACTTCCCCGCGCCGTTGGGGCCGAGGAATCCGAAGATTTCACCCCGCTCGACCTCGAGGTCGAGGTCGAACAGCCCGCGACCGCTGCCGAAATCCTTGGTGAGGCCGCAGGCGCGAATCGCGTACGCATCGCGCACCACGGGCACACCGTACCGACGCGCGACCCATTGGCACGGGAACCGTTCGACGGTCTCGCCACGAGCGGGCATTGTGTGCGGGTGACCGACGCGCCTCGGGATCCCGCGACGGGCGCGAACGGGCATCCGAACGTCCAGGCTCCGCTCCCGATCCCGGTGGCCGCGCGAGCCATCGCCGCGTGCGCGGTCAACACAGTTGGGCTCCTGGCTCGCCAGCGAGTGCACCTCCCCCGTGCGCGCGTCGGGACGGTCATCCGTTTCGGAGATGGGACGAGCGGTCGCGTGTATCGCGAGACCGTCGTCGACCTGCCTCGCGTCGAGGCGCCCTGCGCGCTGTTCGTGAAATTCCGTCTGCGGTTCGTGCGCGGCGCTTCGGCGCACGCCGCGTTCCGTGCCGAGAGTCTCCTCCACACCCCGTTGTTCGTCGGCTTCGACGGGTTCGTCTCGAAGCTGTGGCTCGCGCACGACGCCCACGACGTCTACCGCGGCGTCTACGAGTGGGACGGCGCCGACCGCGCCGAGCGCTACGCCCGCAGCCTCTGGCAGGTGCTCGCACTGGTGTGCGAGCACGACTCGATCGCCTACGTCGTCGTGCCCGGCCGCGGTCGGGACGAGGTCCTCCGGGCACCGGACCTCCTCGACACCGTGCGGCCGACCGACCGGGACGCGTGGTGGCGTCCGGTCGCCACGGAGCCGCCCTAACCTCCCTTGATCGCGTGAACGGAACCGTCGCCCACCGACACGGCCCGTGGACCCACACCCATCGGCACCACGGCCCCCACCGCCACGTCCGCTACCCGTTCCGGTCCGGCGAGCCCACGGACCACTCGCACCATCACGACGCGCCCGACGAGCACGACGCGCACGCCGAGCACGACCATGGGCACGGGCACGGGCGGATCGACCCGTCGATCGTCCGCTCACGCGAGGGAGTGCGGGCCGTCTCGTGGAGCCTCGCGATCCTCGCGGTGACCGCGCTGCTCCAAGCCGCGGTGTTCATGATGTCGGGTTCGGTCGCGCTGCTAGCCGATCTCATCCACAACGGCGGCGACGCGCTCACCGCGATCCCGCTCGGTATCGCGTTCCTTCTCCGGAGCGAACGCGGCGAGCGCCGGGCTGGGTACGTCGTCGTGCTCACGATCTTCGTGAGCGCGACCGTCGCCGGCGTCGAGGCCGTCGAGCGACTCGTTCACCCCGAGCACCTCGACTACCTCGTACCCCTCGCGCTCGCGGGAGCCGTCGGGTTCGTGGGCAACGAGCTCACCGCACGCGTCCGCCTGCGCGCCGGGCAGCGCCTCGCCAGCCCCGCGCTCGTGGCCGACGGCCACCACGCGCGCGTCGACGGCATCGTCTCCCTGGGTGTGGTGGTCGCGGCCGCGGCCGTTGCCGTCGGCATCCCGCGCGCCGACCCGATGGTCGGACTCGCAATCACCGCGCTCATTCTCCGCGTCACCCTGCAGGCGTGGCGAACGATCCGCACCGGCAACACTTCGTAGGGACGGGCGCAACGGTCACGCGCGGCTACGCGGTTCGTGATGAACTTGCGTCCGACGCTGCTGAGGGGTGCGATGCCCCTCCACACCACGAGGAGCGTGACCATGAGCACCGACGAAGACCGCGACCCGACCGCCGAGTTCTTCCGCAACCTCGCCGAGCACGGTCACGAGCCGGTGCTCGCCCGAACGTCGGGGACCCTGCGCTTCGACGTCGGCGACGGTCACCGTACCGAGCACTGGTACGTGACCATCGACAAGGGCGACGTCCGCGTGTCGCACGCGCGCTCTGCCGCCGATGCCGTCGTCCGGCTCGACAAGCCGCTCTCCGACGCCATCCTGAGCGGCCGCGAGAACGCGACCGCCTGCCTGCTCCGCGGCGCGTTCATGATCGAGGGCGACCTGTCGATTCTGATGCAGTTCCAACGACTGTTCCCCGGACCACCGGCACGACCCGACGTCCCCGCCGCCGGGTACGCGAGGAGGCTGCGATGAGCACTGACCTGATCCAGATCCTCGACGGCAACACCTTCGTCGTGAGCGACCGGCGCGGCGACATCGAGGCGTCGCTCTCCGATCCCACCGGCCTGTTCTCGTTCGACACCCGCTTCCTGTCGAAGTGGGTGCTCACGGTGAACGGCGACCGGCTCAACGCGCTCTCGACCGACGACCTCCAGTACTACGAAACCCGGTTCTTCCTCGTCCCGGGTACCGGCACCGTCTACATCGACGCCAAGCTCTCGGTGATCCGTCAGCGCGCCGTGGCCGCAGGGTTCCACGAGCGCATCGCGATCCTCAACCACGACGAGCAACCGGTCGACCTCGAGGTGCGACTCGACGCTGCGAGCGACTTCGCCGACCTGTTCGAGGTAAAGGACGCGCTCCCGAAGAAGGGGACCTACGACAGCCGCGTGGAGCCGGGACGGCTCGTGCTCGGCTACCGGCGCGACACCTACGTGAGGGAGACGTGGTTCGAGCCCTCGGCGCCGGCCGCAATCGACGACGGCGGGTTCACGTTCGCGGTCCACATTCCGGCGCACGGCCAGTGGGAGACGTCGATCGAGGTCGCCGCGATCCTGTTCCCTTCGCCGGACGCGTCGCGCCGCGGTGCCAGCGCGCCGGCACGGCGGCGACCGATCGACATGTCACACCAGCTCGACACCTGGCTCGCCGCCGCGCCCAGCCTGGAATCCGACTCTGACTCGCTGAGGGCGACGTACCGGCGCAGCCTGATCGACCTCGCCGCACTGCGGTTCAGTCCGCTGACCCAGGCCCGGCGGTCGCTCCCGGCCGCCGGGCTCCCGTGGTTCATGACCATGTTCGGCCGCGACAGCATCCTCACGAGCCTCCAGGCCCTGCCGTTCGCGTCGGAGCTCGCCGCGACGACCCTGCGGGCCCTCGGCGAACGCCAGGGCTCCCGCATCGACGACTTCCGCGACGAGGACCCCGGCCGCATCCTGCACGAGATGCGCTTCGGCGAGATGACTGCGTTCGAGGAGCGGCCGCACTCGCCGTACTACGGCTGCGCCGACGCGACACCGCTGTACGTGGTGCTGCTCGACGAGTACGAGCGGTGGACCGGCGACACCAGGCTCGTGCGCGACCTCGAGTACGAGGCCCGGGCGGCGATCAATTGGATCGACGAGTACGCCGACCTCCAGGGCAACGGGTACATCGCGTACAAGCGCCGCAACGAGAACACCGGGCTCGAGAACCAGTGCTGGAAGGACTCGTGGGACTCGATCTCGTACCACGACGGCGCGCTCCCCGGCTTCCCGCGCGCGACGTGCGAGCTGCAGGGCTACGCCTACGACGCCAAGATGCGCGGGGCGCGACTGGCACGCCTCGTGTGGCACGACGACGCGTACGCGGATCGGCTGGAGAAGGAGGCCGCCGACCTCAAGCGTCGCTTCAACCGCGACTTCTGGGTCGAGGACCGCGAGTACTTCGCGATCGCGCTCGACGCCGACGGACGCCAGGTTGATTCGCTCACGTCCAACAACGGCCACCTGCTCTGGAGCGGGATCGTCGACCGGTCGAAGGCGAAGGCCGTCGTGCGCCACCTCATGGGCACCAAGCTCTTCTCGGGCTGGGGCATGCGCACCATGGCCGAGGGCGAGGGGCGCTACAACCCGATCGGCTACCACGTGGGGACGGTCTGGCCCTTCGACAACTCGTTCATTGCGTGGGGTCTCCGTCGCTACGGGTTCAAGGGCGAAGCGGCGGCGGTGGCGAGCGGGATCCTCGACGCGGCCCAGTTCTTCGACGGCCGCCTGCCGGAGGCGTTCGGCGGGTATCCGCGCGAGATGACCAAGTACCCGGTGCAGTACCCCACGGCCTGTAGCCCCCAGGCCTGGTCGACCGGCGCGCCGCTCCTGCTCCTGCGCACCATGCTCGGGCTCGATCCCGTCGATGAGCGCCTCGTCGTGGACGCCGCCCTCCCCGACACCATCGGGCGCGTCGAGCTGCTCGACATCCCGGGCCGATGGGGCCGCGTCGACGCCTTCGGGCGCGGCCGCGTCGACACCGCACGTAGCGTGCGGGGGTACGGCGCGCCGTCACGCCGACGGGCCCGAGGAGGACGAGCCGAGTCATGAGCGAACCAACGAGCTGCGACGTCTTCGTGGTCTTCGGCATCACGGGCGATCTGGCGAAGGTCATGACCTTCCAGTCGCTCTACCGACTGGAAGCGCGCAAGCTGCTCGACTGCCCGATCGTCGGTGTCGCGGTCGACGACTGGACCGTCGACCAGCTCGTGGAGCGGGCGCGCACCTCGATCGTCGCCACCGGCGAGACCATCGACGAGGAAGTGTTCCAGCGGTTCGCGGCCCGGCTCTCGTACGTGGCCGGCGACTTCGACGACGCCGCGACGTACACGCGCATCGCCGCCGCGATCAAGGACGCCCGCCGGCCGGTGTTCTACCTGGAGATCCCGCCGTTCCTGTTCGGCCGCGTCGTGCAGTGCCTGGCCGAGGCCGACCTCACGAAGAACGCTCGCGTCGTGGTCGAGAAACCCTTCGGGCACGACCTCGCGTCGGCGAAGGCGCTCGCCGACGAGCTGCACCAGTACATCGACGAGTCGCAGCTCTTCCGCATCGACCACTACCTCGGCAAGATGGGGATCGAGGAGATCCTCTACCTGCGGTTCGGCAACACCATGCTCGAGCCGATCTGGAACCGCAACTTCGTCGAGAGCGTGCAGATCACGATGGCCGAGGACTTCGGCGTCGAGGACCGCGGCCACTTCTACGATCCCGTCGGCGCGCTCCGCGACGTCGTCGTGAACCACCTCATGCAGGTGCTCGCGATGGCAGCGATGGAGGCGCCCGCCGGCGGCGACCCGCAGACGCTCAAGGACGCGCAGACGGCCGCGTTCCGTGCCGTCGTCACCGCCGACCCCGCTCGCTACGTACGCGGCCAGTACGACGGCTACCGGTCGATCGACGGCGTGGCCAAGGACTCGACGACGGAGACGTACGCCGCACTCGAGCTCCACGTCGAGAACTGGCGTTGGTGCGACGTGCCGTTCTTCATCCGCACCGGCAAGCGGCTCCCCGTCACCCAGACCGAGATGCGCCTGGTGTTCAAGCACCCGCCGCGACTCGGCTTCGGCCTGCGCGGGCGCGACGCCCAACCGAACCAGCTCGTCGTCAAGCTCGACCCGTCGACCGGCATCCGCCTCGAGCTCGAGGCGCGCCACGCGGGCGAGGAGATCACGTCGAAGCCGATCACGCTCGACATGGAGTTCGCACAGGAGGGCGGCGAGGGCGCGACGCCCTACGAGGTGCTGCTCCACGCCGCCATGACCGGCAACAGCGTGCGCTTCACGCGCCAGGACAGCGTGGAGGAGCAGTGGCGGATCATGCAGCCCCTCCTCGACTCCCCGCCCCCCGTGCACCCCTACGCCCAGGAGAGCTGGGGGCCCGAGGAGGGCGCCTCACTCCTCGCCGGGCACGGCCGCTGGCACGGACCCTGGATCGTGCAGTAGCGCGTCGGCGGTGAGGGGTGACGGCCGTCGCACCGCAGAGCCGTAGACGAACCAGCGGGTGGCGGCGAAGACGCCGTGGAAGCCCTCGGCATCGACCAGCGCGCGCAGGTCGTCGGGCTCGTACATCACCTACACCACGCGGTACTCGGACCCGTCGCCGAGCCGTCGACGGTGGAGGTCGGGCTCGTAGCGCACGACGAACGGATCGGGCACGGCGTCGGGCGCCGGCGCCGGGTCGTTGCGGTTGTCGACCAGGAGGAGGCGGCCGCCGGGCACGAGGCACGCACGCACCAGCGCCCAGAACGAAGCGAGGCGAGCTCGGGGCACATGCGAGATCCAGAAGGAGAAGAACACGAGGTCATAGGTGCGTGGCGGGCGCCACTCGAAGAGGTCGGCGTTCACGTACTCGACGTCGGCGCGCCCGACACGCGCCCGGTTCCGCTCTAGCATCTCGGGCGACGAGTCGACCACGGTCAGGCGGGTGGCGGTCCGTGCCAGCCGCTCTGTCCACCAGCTTGTACCGCCCGCGAGCTCGAGCACGTCACCCTTCGAGCCGAACCCGTCGAGGGCGGCCGCGACCGTCGCCACCTGCTTCCCCCACTCACGTGCGTCGGCTTCGCCGCGGTCGTACCGGCCCCGCCGGAGCCACCAGTCGTCGTACTCGGGCGCGCGGGCCCGGTAGGAGGCACGCTGCTCGGCGAGCAGGTCGTCGTCCTGCATCCGCACGGCATCGCAGCGCGCCCGCCTGCCGTCTCAGGTCTCGCCCACTGCCCGCGCTCCCCGCTCGGCCTCCCCGCCCTCCGCTTCCGGAGCTCCTGGCCCTCCCCGCTCGACTTCCTCCGCCGTCACCGGCGCACCTCCCGCCCGACTTCCTCCGCCATCACGCGGCCTTTTGATGGCCGTGAATACGCGTGAGGAGGATTGGATGCCAACAAAGTGGGCGGTCGCGACGGTGTCGACGCTCGCGGCGAAGACCGGCGGGGTGTTCCGCGGCGGGTCGGCCGTCGCGCTCGGCGTGAGCCGGAACCAGCTCCGGACCCTCGCCGACAGCATGGTGATCGAGCGCGTGCTCCCCGACACGTGCCGGATCGCGTCGTCGCCGGCGACGTCCGAGCAACGGCTGCGCGCCGCGCTCCTGTGGGCCGGCCCCGACGCGGCGGCGACCGGGCGGTCGGCGGCGGAGCTCTACGGGCTCGAGGGAGTCCGGGCCGCGGTTCCCGAGATCGCGGTGCCCCTCGCCAACCGTGCCCGGACGACGCGGGTCGGGGTCGTGCACGGAAGCCGCGCCGCCTTCATGGTCCGACGGGTGCGGGGCATTCCGGCGACGGGCTTGGAGTTCACTCTGCTCCGTCTCGCCGCGACCCTCGACGAGGAGGCGTTCGAGATCGCGTGCGAGGATGCCCGGCGCCGACGGCTCACATCGGTATCCGCCCTCGACGCCTACCTCGAGCATTTCGCGCGATCGGGCCTCCCCGGCGTCGCGCCCCTGCGCGCACTGCTCCACGAGCTCGACCCGACGCACGCGGCGCGCTCGGTGCTCGAGGTGAAGACGCGCCGACTGCTCACCGCCCACGGCATGACCGGCTTCGCCCGGGAGTTCCCACTCGAGTGGCGAGGCCGCGCCTATCTCTAGGACTTCGCGTTCGAGCGCGAGCGGACCATCCCCGAGACGAACGGGCGCCGCTGGCACGACGACCCCGCCGACTACGAGCACGACCACGAGAAGTGGAGCGTCCCCGGGCGCCACGGATACCGCATCGTGCTCGCCACGTGGGAGAAGGTGACGCGCCGGCCGCAGCGGCTCCTCGACGAGCTCGCGACGACGTTGGCGTCGCAGGCCTAGAGCGGCGGCAGCTCCGACTCCTGGCCGGGGTGGAAGCACACCCCGTTGAGCGACTCGTCGACAACGAGGCGCAGCGTGGTGCGGGCATTGGCCTCGACCGACGGCAGCGGCGTGTCGGGGCTGAAGATCTCGGGCGGGAGCTGTCGCATCATGTCGGTCATGGCGCCGGCGGACAGCAGGTTGGTGCGGATGCCGAACCCCTGCAGCTCCTGGGCGAGCGTGTAGCTGAGCCCGTTCATCCCGCCCTTGGCCGCGGCGTACGACGAGAACCCGATGGTGCCGCTGATGCCGGCACCGGACGTCACGTTGACGATCACGCCCCGCCCGAGCTTCTTCATGCCCGGAACGAGCTCGCGGATGTACCAGAACGGCGCGGTGAGGTCGACGAGCAGTGTCTCGTTCCACTCCTCGTCGGTGACCCGCGTGATGGCGGTGCGGGGCGCGATGGCGGCGTTGTTGACGAGCACGTCGACGGGGCCGAAGGCCTCCTCGGCGCGACGGCACAAGGATCGGATCTCGTCGAGCGACGACTGGTCGGCGCCGAGGCCGACCGTCCGACCCTCGATCTCGCCCGCGGCCTGCTCCGCGTCGGCCTGCCGGCGACCGTTGACGACCACCGCCGCGCCCTCGGCGGCGAACAGCTCGGCGATCGCGCGGCCGATGCCGCGAGTCGAGCCGGTCACCAACGCGACACGTCCGTCGAGCACACCCATCGAGCAGTCCTCCACCTCGGCTTGCCCGCGGAGCCTACCGACGGCGGTCGCAGAGCGCCGCCCGAGCCGGCCCGCTACCGTTCGCGCATGGCTGACTTCGAGGCGCCGACGGACCTCACGTTCAACCGCGGGCTGATCGCCGACCCACAGGCGTTCGCACGCGACGCCGGTGCCGCGTCGTGGCTGTACCTGTGCGGGAGCGACTTCGCGGCGATGGACGGCGGCATGTCGTTCGAGCAGGTGCAGGAGGCCGTCCCCGAGGCGGAGAACATCGTCTCCGACCCTCCGCGCGAGATGACGTTCGACCTCGTGCGTGAACACTTCGCCGCGCTCGACCGTCTCCCGCGGCCGACGCTCGTCACGTGCCGTACCGGCCCGCGCTCGTCCGCCGTCGTGTACCTCTACGCCGGGCTGCGGGCGGGCGCGTCCTCCGACGAGGTGCTTGCACGCGCCGACGCCGAGGGCGCACCCTTCGCCGCGTCGGACGAGCTCCGCGCGTTCGTGACCCAGGGCCTCGAGGAGCTCACACCCGACGCGTGAACAAGCAGCACCGAATCCTGGCGGGACTCACGGCGTCCGTCGTCGTCATCGCGGCGGCAGTGGTCATCGGCGCTTCCCACCGCTCGGGCGGGACGGGTGAGCGCGCGACCTCGATCGGGACCGGCTCCACGCCGACGGCGCCAGGTCCGGGCACGGCGACCGCACCGGCGACGACGGCCACGGCCGCGGCGGCGGGGCGCGGCCCACGCGGGGACGGGCAGGCCGTCACGTTCGCGTTCGCGGGCGACGTGCAGTTCCCGGACGAACAGGACACCGTCGACCCCGGTGCGGTGTCGACCGGCACCCCCGACCTCGCGCAGCAGCTCGCGGCGAACCCGAAGGGGGTGCTGGCGCCGATCGCGCCGGTGCTCTCGCACGCGGACGTCGCGATGGTGAACCTGGAGACGGCCGTCACCGACCGCGGCGACCCCGTGCCGGGCAAGGTGTACCACTTCCGCTCGTCGGCGCTCGCGTTCACCGCGTTGAAGTCGGCCGGCGTCGACGTGGTCACGATGGCCAACAACCACGCGCTCGACTACGGGCCGGTCGGCATGCAGGACACGTTCGCCGCGATCAAGGCGTCGAAGCTGCCCGTGCTCGGCATCGGGCGCGACGCGGCCGAGGCCTACCGCCCGTACCGCGCCGTCGTGCACGGACAGCGCATCGCGATCTTCGCCGCGACGGACTGGTTGGAGCCGGGGCTGGTGTCGGCGTGGTCGGCGACCGACACGCAACCGGGGCTCGCGTTCTCGATCGACCGCACGCGTCTCGTCGCCGCGGTGCAGGCGGCGCGTCCCGCGGTGGACACGCTCGTGGTGTTCCTCCACTGGGGCACCGAGGAGACGCATTGCGCGTCGGCCGAGCAGGAGGATCTCGCCCGGACGCTCATCGCGGCGGGCGCCGACATCGTGGTCGGGAGCCACGCGCACCGCGTGTTCGGCGCCGGGCACCTCGGCAACGCGTTCGTGGCGTACGGCCTCGGCAACTTCGTGTACTGGCGGGAAGACGGCGAATCGGGCCGGAGCGGCGTGCTCCTCGTCACCGCCACCGGCCGGGACGTCGACGCGTACTCGTGGGTGCCGGCCCGCATCACCCACGGCATCCCGCAGTCGGAGACGGGCGCGGCCGCGGCGGCCGACGTCGCCGAGTGGCAGAACCGCCGGACCTGCAGCGGCCTCGCGCCCTAGGCGGCCGCGCCCCACAGGCGGCCGCGCCTACAGCCTGTACTCGGCGACCAGTCCTTCAGCCGTGAAGAGGCGGCCGGTGAACTGCATCGGGTCGTCGCAGGTGGCGAGAAAGGCCAGCGCCCGCGCGGGCACGTCCATGGGGATCATGTTGCTCGCGTCGAAGCCGCGCTCCACGAGGATGTCGACGAGCTCGGTGTGCACGCCGCCGGGATGCATGTTCACGATCGACACCCCGAGCGGGCGCAGCTGCGGCGCGACGAGGGCGCAGAAGCGGTCGAGCGCGGCCTTGCTCGACGTGTAGGCGAGCGGGGCGGTCCCGAGTGCCTCCTGGCGCGGGAGCGGCTCGGGCGGCGGCGCCTGTCCCGACTGCGCGAGGACCTCGGGGCTGCCGGTCGTGACGTTGATCACGCGACCACCACCGCGCGACTGCATGATCGGCACGACGGCCTTCGTGAGCGAGAACGGCGCGTGGATGTTCACCGCGTACTGCCACAACCAGTCGTCGCGAGAGAGCTCGAGCAACGGTGCGCCCCAGGACCGCCCGCCGGTCGCCGCGGCGTTGTTGATCAGCACGTCGACGCCGCCGAAGGCGTCGACTGTCGACGACACCAGACGCTCGAGGTCGTCCGCGTTCGCCATGTCGGCCTGCACCGCGAGCGCCTTGGCTCCGGTGGCCTCGATCGCTGCGAGCGTCTCGCCGATGGTGCCGGGGAGCATGCGCCGGGGCTCCGCCGTGCGCGCCGCGATCACCACGTTGGCACCCAGGCCGCCGAGCCGGATCGCGGTCTGCTTGCCGACGCCCCGACTCGCGCCGGTCACGATCACCGTCTTGTCGTGCAGGTCCGTCGGCATGGTTCCGCCTCCGCGCCGGGTTCCTCCGTCGCCGCGGACCGTACCAGCGCCGACTCCCGCGCCAACTTGGGTCACTTGAACGGGTTATTTCGTTCAAGTGACGCAAGTTGGTTGGGGTGATGCAGGACTGTGCGGACAAGACGAGAGCGCAGAAGCCAGGGTTCAGAGCCTTTGGGCTGGCATTTCGTGGCGAAAAGTGGATAGGTTCCTCGCGTGAGCGAGTACAAGGTGGGGCAGGTCGCGGAGCTGCTCGGAGTCAGCGTCGACACGGTCCGACGCTGGGCCGATTCCGGCCGGCTGCCGGTGGCGCGGGGCGACGGCGGCCAGCGGGTGATCGCCGGCGCCGACCTCGCCCGGTTCCTCACCGAGACCACCCCACCGGCGGAGACCGACGCCATCGTCGGACAGTCGGCCCGGAATCGCTTCCCGGGCGTGGTCACCAAGGTCGAGCGCGACGGGGTCGCCGCGGTCGTGCACGTGCAGGCCGGGCCGCACCGGGTCGTCTCGCTCATGACGCGCGAGGCAGCCGACGAGCTGGGGCTCGAGCCCGGCGATATCGCGGTCGCGGCGGTCAAGTCCACCAACGTCGTCATCGAGATCCCGAAGCCGAGGTGACCATGCGTCTCCGTGCCCGTTTCCCGTTCCTGGCCGCGCTGACGGTCGTGGCGCTCGCCGGTACCGCGTTCGTCACGACCGCGCCGGCGGGCGCGGCCAAGAGCTCGAAGCTGTCGGGATCGATCACGGTCTCCGCCGCGGCGTCGCTCACCGAGGCCTTCACCCGGATGGGCAAGGACTTCCGGAAGGCCAACAAGGGCACCACGATCACCTTCAACTTCGCGGCGTCGTCGGCGCTCGCGCAGCAGATCCAGGGCGGCGCCCCGGCGGACGTGTTCGCGTCGGCCGACGGCACGAACATGGTGAAGGTCCAGAACACCGGGCAGGTCACCGCGGACCCCGTCGACTTCACCGCCAACCTCCTCACCATCGTCGTGAAGCCGGGCAATCCCGACAACGTGAAGTCACTCACCGACCTCCCGAAGCTGAACACGATCGCCCTGTGTGCGCCGGCCGTGCCCTGCGGCAAGTACGCGACGCAGGCGCTCACCCAGGACGGCGTGACCATCCCCTCCTCCAAGATCACACTCGGCCAGTACGTGAAGGCGACGCTCTCCGCGGTGTCGACGGGTGACGCCGACGCGGCGATCGTGTACGTCACCGACGCCAAGAGCGCGGGCAAGACGGTGGCGCAGGTGAAGATCCCGGGTTCGCTCAACGTGCTCGCGGTCTACCCGATCGCACCGGTCGCGAATTCGCAGAACCCGAGCCTCGCCGACGCGTGGGTCAAGTACGTCCTCTCGGCGAAGGGCCAGAAGACGCTCGAGTCCTTCGGCTTCCTGCCCGTCCCCCCGCAGCAGTGAGCCGACGCGGCCGACGGGCGGTGCCGCCACTAGCGGTGCTGCTCGCGGCCGTAGGGATCGCGTTCTTCGTGCTGCCGCTCGTCGGTCTGGTCGTGCGGGTGCCGTGGAGCAAACTCTGGGACGACCTGAGCACACCCCAGGCGCGCGACGCGATGCGACTCTCGCTGGAGTGCTCGTTGTGGTCGACCGCGATCTCCCTGCTGCTCGGGGTACCCCTGGCCTGGCTCCTCGCGCGCGTCGCCTTCCCCGGGCGCGCTGTCGTGCGCGCGCTCGTCGTGCTCCCCATGGTGCTGCCGCCCGTCGTCGGCGGCGTGGCGCTGCTGGCCGCGTTCCAACGCAACGGGGGCGTGATCGGCCCGACGCTCTACGACTGGTTCGGGATCCAGTTGACGTTCACCAAGGCAGGCACGATCATGGCGGAGACCTTCGTGGCGATGCCCTTCCTCGTGATCACGGTCGAAGCGGGATTGCGCACGATGGACCGCCGGTACGAGGACGCCGCCGCCAGCCTCGGTGCCGGCCGGTGGACCGTGTTCCGGCGCGTGACGCTGCCGCTCGTCGGCCCCGCGCTGTTCGCCGGCGCCGCCCTCGCGTGGGCGCGGGCGCTCGGCGAGTTCGGCGCGACCATCACGTTCGCCGGCAACATCCAGGGCAAGAACCAGACGGTTCCCCTGGCCGTGTACCTGTTGCTCGAGAACGACATCGGCGCCGCGCTGGTGCTGAGCCTCGTGCTCCTGGCAGTGTCGATCGTGGTGCTGGTGGCGCTGCGCGATCGCTGGTTCGGGGGCCTCCGTGAGTCTTACGGCTGACGTCCGCCTCCGCCTCGGCCGTCTCGACCTCGAAGCCGGGCTCGCCGTCGACACTGGGGAGACCGTCGCGGTGCTCGGGCCCAACGGCGCGGGAAAGACGACCCTCTTGCGCGCGCTCGCCGGGCTCGCCCCCATCGACGACGGCAGCATCGTGCTCGACGGCGAGACCCTCGACCAGCCGTCGACGAACACGTACGTCGTCCCCGAGCGGCGACGCGTGGCGGTCGTGTTCCAGGACTACCTCCTGTTCCCGCACCTGAGCGCGCTCGAGAACGTCGCGTTCGGTCTCCGCAGCCGCGGCATGAAGCGCGACGCGGCGCGCGCTCGGGCCCGCGAGTGGCTCGACCGCGTCGGCCTCGGCGACCGCAGCGCGACCAAGCCGGGTGAGCTGTCCGGCGGCCAGAAGCAGCGGGTCGCGCTCGCGCGCGCCCTGGTGACAGAGCCGCAGCTCCTCCTGCTCGACGAGCCGCTGGCGGCGCTCGACGCCGGCAGCCGGGTCGAGCTACGCCAGGAGCTGCGCGCGCATCTCTCCTCCTTCCCCGCCGTACGGGTGCTGGTCACCCACGACCCCGTCGACGCCGCGGCCCTGGCCGACCGTCTCGTGATCCTCGAGGACGGACGCGTGGTGCAGAGCGGTTCGATGGCTGCGATCACCGCCCGCCCGCGTTCCCGCTATGTCGCCGAGCTCGTCGGGGTCAACCTGTTCCACGGGGTCGCGCACGCGAACGACGTGCACCTCGACGGCGGCGCGCACGTGGTCGACGCCGACCCGCACCAGGGCGACGTGTTCGTGCTGATCCACCCGCGCGCGGTCGCCCTGCACCCGAGCGCACCGGCCGGCAGCCCCCGCAACGTGTGGCGCGTGCGGCCGAACGGCGTCGAGCCGCTCGGCGAGCGCGTGCGCGTGCGTCTCGAGGGCGAGCTGCCACTGGTCGCGGAGGTCACGCCCGCGGCGGCGGCGGAGCTCGCGCTCGCCGACGGTGCCGAGGTGTGGGCGGCGGTGAAGGCGACCGACGTCTCCGTCTACCCCGCCTGACCGCCGTCACCCGTTCTCGCGCTACGTGCCCTTCGCCTTCTTGGTGAGCCGAAGGATCGGCGTCGGGTGCTCGGGCTCGGGCGTCCCCTTCACGATGGGCTCGATCCAGCTCACGACGGTGCCGTCGCTGTAGGTCTGGATCGCCTTGAACACCAGCTTGCTCGGCTTCGACGGCAACTGCCCCACGAGCACGTTGAACAGCATGAACTGGTCGGTGCCGATGCCGAACCCGGTGCCCGCGGTCCAGGTGATGGTCGACACGACCTGGCTGATGGGGCCGTCGTCGGTGGTGACCGGCGACGGCAATGTCGTGCTCGTCACGCTCGCCGTCCAACCCGGGATCGCCTCCGCGGTCGCGCCGATCAGCGGCGTCGCGGTGGGCAGGTCGATCTCGAGCTTCGTGGTGCTGGCGCCGGTCGTGCTCTCGTTCGGGACGAGGAACCCGACGAGCACGTCGGTCGAGCCCTTCGGGAGCGACGACGGGTACACGGTCACGTGCGCGCTCGCAGATGTCGCGAACAGGGTCAACCCGACCACTGCGACGAACGCGACGATCAGGGCACGACGTACGGGCATGGCGCGACCTCCGGGTGCGAAGCGGATGTCGGTTGGTCGTCGCGACGCGGCGAAAAGTTCCGTCACGCGATGGATGTCGGCACCTCGAACCGGTAGCCCATGCCCGGTTCGGTCAGGAAGTACCGCGGCCGGCTCGGCTCCGGCTCGAGCTTGCGACGCACGTTCGCCATGTGCACCCGCAAGTAGGCGGTCTCGTCGTGGTACTCGGGACCCCACACCTCCTGGAGGAGCTGGCGTTGCGACACGAGCTTCCCGGGATTGCGCACGAGCACCTCGACCAGGTGCCACTCGGTGGGCGTCAGCCGGATCTCGGCGCCCTCGCGCTGCACGCGTTTGGCCGCGAGGTCGATGGTGAAGTCGGGGGTCTCCACGAACGCCTCCTCGCCCTCCGGCGTGCTCCGCCGCAGCGCGGCGCGGAGCCGGGCCATGAGCTCGTCCATCCCGAAGGGCTTGGTGACGTAGTCGTCGGCACCGGCATCGAGCGCAGCGACCTTGTCGGCCTCTGCGTCGCGCACCGACAGCACCACGATCGGCATCATGCTCCAGCCGCGCAGCCCCTTGATCACCTCCACCCCGTCGATCCCGGGGAGGCCGAGGTCGAGGACGACGACGTCGGGGTGATGGTGCGCGGCAAGGTCGAGCGCGTGCTCGCCGTCGGGCGCGAGGTCGACCTCGTACCCGCGCGCGCGCAGATTGATTCCGAGCGCGCGGAGGATCTGCGGCTCGTCGTCGACCACGAGGACGCGCGTCATGTGACGGCGATCTCGAGGCTCAGCACCATCGTGACGCCGCCGCCCGGCGTGTCGTCCACCGCGATCTCCCCGCCCATCGCCTCGACGAACCCGCGCGCGACAGCGAGCCCGAGGCCGACGCCGGTGCCGCTGCTCTGGTCGCCGAGACGCTGGAACGGCCGGAACACCTCGTCGCGCTCCGACCGCGGGATCCCCGGACCGCGGTCGACGACGCGTAAGTCGACGCGGTGGCGGTCGACGCACGCCTCGACCCGCACGCGGCTGTCGGGCGGCGACCACGCCAGTGCGTTCTCGACCACGTTGGCGATGGTGCGCTCGAGGAGCGCGGGGTCGGCGAGCACCCGGGGCAGGGTTTCCGGCACGTCGACGTCGATGCGCTCCGCGTGCACGAGACCGATCAACGCCAGGGGCACGACCTCTTCGAGCGCGACCGCGCGCATCACGAGCTCCAGGGCGCCCGTCTGGAGCCGGCTCATGTCGAGCAGGTTGCCGATGAGGTGGTTGAGCCGGTCGGCACCCTCGTCGATGTTCTCGAGCAGCTCGCGCGTGGCCGACGGCGTGAAGTCGACGTCGCGTTGGAGCAGGCTGCTCACCGACGCCTTGATCGATGCCAGCGGTGTCCGGAGGTCGTGGGAGACCGCGGCGAGCAGCGCGGTCCGGAGCGCGTTCGCCTCGGCGAGCGTCGTGGCCCGGTCGGCGTCGGCGCGCAGCTCGCGCTGGCGCACCGCGATCGAGAGCTGGCCGGAGAAGGCGCGCAGGACGTCGAGGTCCTCCTGGCGCAGGCTCGCGCCACGGAGTACGAGCAGGTCCTCCCCCTGCAACGGGATCACCAGGTCGGCGCCCTCCGGGCTCGTGGGCACCATCGTCCCGACGGCGGCGGCGACGACCCAGTCCGACTCGTCACGGGTGAGCACCGCCACCGCGTCGGCCTCGAACGCGTTCTGCACCTGGCTCACGAGCTGTGGGAGCGGGTCGGCGACCCCGGCGATGGTGCCGCTCAGCGCGGCGAGCGTCTCCGCCTCGGCGCGCGCCTGGGCGGCCTCCGCGGTGCGCCGCGCGGCGGTGGCCACGAGCAGGCTCACCACGCCACCGACGAGCAGGAAGATCACGAGCGCGACGAGGTTCTCGCCCTCCGAGATCGTGAACTCGTAGTAGGGCGGCGTGAAGTACCAGTTGGCGAAGAGGAAGCCCGAGATCGCGCACACGAATGCGGGGACGAACCCGCCGAGGGCCGCGACGACCACGACCACGAGCATGAACACGAGCAGGTCGCTCGGCAGGGTCAGCGTGCTGCGCAGGTTCGAGAGCATGAGCGTGGCGAGGGGCGGGCCTGCGATCGCGAGCGCCCACGCGATGACGAGACGCCGGCGCGACACCGGCGCCAGCCGCCGGGGCCGCGACCGCAGGGGCTCGCGGTGCTCCTCCTCGCCTCCGGACGAGATGACGTGCACGTCGATCGGACCCGACGCCCGGATCACGTTCTGGATCACCGACCCGCGGATCAGGTGCGTCCATCGCGACTGCCGGCTGGCGCCGAGCACGATCTGGGTGGCGTTCTGCGTGTGCGCGAAGTGCACGAGCGAAGCGGCGACATCGGCGCCCGACAGCTCGCGGTACTCCCCCCCGAGCTCGTCGAGCAACCGCCGCTGGAGTTCGAGCTCGTCACCCGACGGGCCGCGCAGCCCGTCGGACGAGCGGACGTACACGCCGATCAGCTCGCCGTGCGACCGGGCCGCCATCCGCGCGGCGCGACGGATCACGTCGTCGCCACCCGGCGCGCCGGTGATCGCGACGAGCACCCGCTCACGCGTCTCCCACGGCTGCGCGATCCCGTGGGTCTCGCGGTACTCCTCGAGCGCCTCGTCGACGCGGTCCGCCACCCACATGAGCGCGAGCTCGCGGAGCGCGCCGAGGTTCCCCTCCCGGAAGTAGTTGGCGAGCGACGCGTCCACCTTGTCGGCGGGGTAGATGTTGCCGTGGGCCATCCGCCGGCGGAGGGCCTGCGGAGTCATGTCGACCAGCTCGATCTGGTCAGCGGCGCGCACGATCGCATCGGGGATGGTCTCGCGTTGCTTCACGCCGGTGATCTGCTCGACCACGTCGTTCATCGACTCGAGGTGCTGGACGTTGACGGTCGAGATCACGTCGATCCCGGCAGCCAGGATGTCGTCGACGTCCTGCCAGCGCTTCTCGTGACGCGAGCCGGGCACGTTGGTGTGCGCCAGCTCGTCGACGAGGACCCGCTCCGGGTGGCGGGCGATGATGGCGTCGGTGTCCATCTCCTCGAATTCCGCACCGCGGTAGGCAGTCCGCCGCCGGGGCACGATCTCGAGCTCGCCGACCTGGTCCGCGGTGTTGGGACGGCCGTGGGTCTCCACGTAGCCGACCACCACGTCGGTGCCGCGCTCGAAAGCCCGTCGGCCCTCGTTGAGCATGGCGTAGGTCTTCCCGACGCCGGGGGCCGCCCCGAGGAAGATGCGGAGGTTGCCGCGCGCCATGGTCCCAGTCTCGCCTATGTGCTCTCGATCTGCCTGCTCTCGACCGGTGTGACGCCAACCGGGGTGATCACGAGCGAAGCCGATCGAGGGCGAGGTTGAGCTCGAGCACGTTCACCGCCTTCTCGCCCATGAAGCCGAGCGCGCGGCCCGTGGTGTGCTCGTCGATGAGCTGGCGCACCTTCGACACCGGAATGCCCCGAGCCCTCGCCACGCGGTCGGCCTGCAGCCGAGCGTTCGCCACCGAGATGTGGGGGTCGAGGCCCGAGCCCGACGCGGTCACCGCGTCGACGGGGACCTCGGTCGACGACGGGAGCCCGTTGAGGCGTCGGTACGCCTTCACCCGCTGCGACACCAGCTTCAGCAACGTCGGGTTGGTCGGCCCGAGGTTGGAGCCGCTGCTCAACGTGGGGTCGTAGCCGGTCTTCGTCGTGCCGTCAGCGCCCAACGCGGCCGACGGCCGCGACTGGAAGTACTTGCGGACTGGCGTGCCGTCGGCACGTGTGAACGACTGGCCGATGAGCGACGACCCGACCGTCCGGCCGTTCTGCTGCACGAGCGATCCGTCGGCCTTGTCGTGAAAGGCGAGCTGGCCGATGCCCAACACGACGAGCGGGAAACCGATGCCGAGGATGACCGTGAAGAGGATCATCGACATGATCGACGGGAACAGCTGGCGGCGCATCTACTTCACCCCCAGGGCGGTCACGATGATGTCGATGAGCTTGATGCCGATGAACGGCGCGATCACCCCGCCGGCTCCGTAGATCAGGAGGTTGCGGCGGAGCAGCTGGGCCGCGCCGACAGGGACGAACTTCACACCGCGGAGCGCGAGCGGGATCAGCGCCACGATGATCAGCGCGTTGAAGATCACCGCCGACAGGATGGCCGAGCGCGGCGACTGGAGATCCATGACGTTCAGGTCGTTGAGCACGCTGACGCTCGCGAACCCCGCGAACATCGCCGGGATGATGGCGAAGTACTTCGCGACGTCGTTGGCGATCGAGAACGTGGTCAGCGAGCCGCGCGTGATGAGCAGCTGCTTGCCGATCTCGACGATGTCGATGAGCTTCGTGGGGTCGGAGTCGAGGTCGACCATGTTCCCGGCTTCCTTCGCCGCCTGGGTCCCCGTGTTCATCGCGACGCCCACGTCTGCCTGCGCCAGCGCGGGCGCGTCGTTGGTGCCGTCGCCGGTCATGGCGACGAGGCGGCCGCCGCGCTGCTCCTGACGGATGAGGTGTATCTTGTCCTCGGGGGTGGCCTCGGCGAGGAAGTCGTCGACGCCGGCCTCCTGGGCGATCACGGCCGCGGTGCGCGGGTTGTCGCCGGTGATCATCACGGTGCGGATGCCCATGCGCCGGAGGTCGGCGAAGCGCTCGGCGATTCCCGGCTTCACGATGTCCTTGAGGTAGATCACGCCGAGGGCGCGCGGGGGCAGGGAGGATTCCCCCGCCGCGCCCGCCTCG
>CAZDJK010000008.1:0-144227 GCA_964505725.1 uncultured Bifidobacteriaceae bacterium
GGCCCGAAGGCAACTGCGTCACGCACCCCGCTCCAGGGCGACGGCGGCGCGGGAGCCTTCCAGCGGTTGCGCCCCGCTGTGGTCCCGCCGTACGGGATCCCGCGAAAGCGGTACACGCCGTCGCGCGCGTCGCCGCGGATCTTTCCCGACGTCGTCTCGACCACCGGATCCGTCATCGCATGCTCCCCTCGTCGCACCCTGCGCGCCGCCCCGGGCGTCGAGCACGACAGGGTAGGTTGACTCAACGGCGTTGTCATCCGGGAGGACCCATGGCGAGCTCGACGATCGTGGTGCGTGCCGACTTCCAGATGAAGGACGCTCCCGACGACATCGACGCGATCGTCGCCAACCTCGTTGCCACCGCCGAGGAAGAGGAGCCGGGCACGTTGGTGTACGCGTGGTTCCGCCACGTCGACGATCTCTCGCGTTGGAGCGTGATCGAGATGTACAAGGACCAGGCCGCGCTCGACGCACACCTACGTGGGCCGCGGATGCGCGTCGCGAGCAGCCCGCTCGCCGACCTCATCGACTTCGCCAGCGGCGTCTCGACGCCCATGTCGGCGATCGCCGCCAAGGGGATGCGCCACGACTGAGCGGGGCCACACTCGACCGGCGTGTGCCGGGAGTCCGGGCGCTCAGGCGCGGAGGGCGGCCCGGTAGTCGCGCCAGCGGCGCGGCAACCAGCAGTCCTGATCCTCGCCCCAGCCCTGCCACCCGTCGCAGCGCCAGTCCATGAGGCTGTTCCAGCACAGCATCGACGGGTAGGTCTTGAACACGTTGTTGTTGACCGCGGTGCCCTCGGCCGCGAACGTGCGGCCGAGGTCGTCGGTCGCCTCGATCGCGACCGTGATCGGGTGGCCCTCGTCGTCGCGCACGACGGAGCGGTGGCCCTCGTGCACCTCGGCCCACACGCCGTCGCGCACGAAGAAGCCGGTCGTGACGTTCCACACGTCGGTCGCCTTGCACTGGGTCACCGCGAGGAACGCGCTGTCGGCATCGGCGGCCGCGTAGTTGTAGCCGACGGTCGGCTGGCGGCCGTCCCGACGCGGCCCCCACGACCGGTCGCGCATCGCGAGGCAGTCGATCGCGGTCGTCTCGCCCTCGAGCGTCATCTCACCCGTGAAACGGCAGATCTGGTCGATGTGGCCCTTGTTGAAGGGCGGCGTGCCGTTGGTGACGAGCGGCTTGATCACGCCCTCGACCTCGAGGTGCAGCTCGAGGTCACGGCTCGTGTACCCCAGCTCGTAGCGGCGTGCCGGCTCGAGGCACTTGATCGTCATCCCGTTGGCCAACGCCGCGTCGCGCAGGTCGAGGCCGTCGGGGATCTCCTGGTGCCAGTCGTAGTCGAACACCGGCACCTCCCACTCGACGTCGCCGCGGTCGTCGTAGACGACGACGCCGCCGAACTGCACGCCGATGTTGTGCCGGAAGACGGGATAGAAGTAGCCGATCATCTTCTTCTCGGGCACGAACCACGCGTTCCACCAGGTCTCGGTCCACCACCGGTCGTCGGTGCGAGGGTGGAACATGTCGTCTTCGGGCCTCAGGCCCCACTCGTCGAGATAGCTCATCGGGCTCCCTTCGTCGACTCGGTGATCGGATCGCCGGTCATCGGCTCTTCGGTCGCGCCCAGGCCGATGCGCTGGGCGCGCTCGATCCGGCGTACTGCATTGGGCAGGGCCATGGCGGCGCGGTCCGCCGCGCGCGCCAGCACCGTCGCGACGGCGAGCAGCTCGTCACCCTCCGCGTGCTCGATGCGCGCCGGCAGCTCGCTTCGCGGGGGCAGGGCGCGGGCGCGGAGGTCGTCGTCGAACTCGGTGCGCTGCCATTCGTCCTGCGCCGCGCATTCACGGAGGTAGCCGACGACGATGGCCGACTCCTTCGACAGGTCGGTCGTCGCCAACAGATGCTCAGCCGGCTGCGTCGCCGGGGTGACCCGGCGCACCGGCACCTGGTCGAGCAGGTGGAGCGAGCTGCCGAGGAGTCGCAGCAGCTGTGCCCCGAGCAGGGCGTCGTAGGTGAGGATCACGATCGACTGGACGAGAGCGGCCGGCGTGGGCGGGCGGTGGAGGTCGGCGTACATGCCGACGCAGCTCTTGAACATCACGAGCGCGAGGTGCCAGCGGAGTCGTTCGGGGTCGATCCGGCGCCCGGCTGCGGTCTCGTACTCGGCCACCCGCAAGCGTGGATCACCGAACGACGTGTGCGCGCCGCGCATCCAGAGCCACGCGACGTCCTCGTGCGGGTCGCCGACGTGCGCGAGCTCCCAGTCGAGCATGGCGGTCACCCGGCCGTGCTCGACCATGAAGTTGCCCGCCCCGACGTCGCCGTGCACGAGAACCGGCCGCTCGTCGCTCGCGGGCAGCGTCGCGGCCAGCACGCGGGCCGCGAGTTGCAGGAGCGGCTCCTCCAGCGCGCCGCGCTCGTCAGCGTAAGCGGTCCACCACGCCAGCTCGTCGCCCAGCGCGTCGGTGGTGGTGGCGAACTGCTCGACCGGAAAGGCGCCGGGGTCGGCCGCGTGCACGCTCGCCACCAGCGCGAGGTACTCGGCCGCGACGGCCTCCGTCTCGTCGGGGTCGGGCCGGCTGGTGCCCGGCACCACGTTCATCAACAGGCCGGGAGGGTCGCCGGGCGTGCCGAGCAACGCGGGAACGGGCCAGCCCAGCGCGTCGGCCACCGCGAGCACCTCGGCCTCGCGGCGGAGACCGTAGCGGCGTCCCGCGAAGCCGCTCTCGCAGCGGAGGAAGGCGACCGCGCCCGGAGTGCCGATGGTGTCGTACACCTCGTAGGCCAGGTGTCCGGCGCCGCCGGCGGGCGCGGGCCGTAGCTCCACCGCCCGAAGCCCGAGGCACGTCGCGACCTCGGCCTGCAACCCGTCCAGGCCTTCCGCCACGACGCCCGCCCCGGACACCGAGCCCTCAGTCGACCGGTCGCTCGGGGCGCGGGAAGGCCTCCTGGAACGCCTGCGCGACCCGGAACATGCGCGCGTCGGTGCCCGGACGCCCGATGATCTGGAGCCCGACTGGCAGGCCGTCGACGAACCCGCACGGCACGCTGAAGGCCGGCAGCGAGCACCAGTTCTGCAGCATGGCGTGGCTCACGTACGTCGCCGCGAACGTGCCGTGGGTGTACCGCTCGCCGTCAGTGGTCCACGCCGCGTTCCAGTCGTCGACCGCACGCGCGGTGAGTTGGGCAGTTGGTGCGAGCAACACGTCATGGCTGTCGAAGACGCGCAGGAAGCGGTCGAGGTTGCGGCCGCGCGCGTCGGTCATCGTGATGTACTCGTCCTCGTCGGGACGCTCGCCCATCATCCGACCGCCGCTGCCGAACATGCGCGACGTCGTCTGGAAGTGGTCGAAGAAGTCCTCCCACACGGTGTCCGTCGGCTCGACGGTCGCACCGAGCGAGCTGAACCCGTGCGCCGCGTCACGCACCGCCGCGATCACCCGCGGGCTCTCCTCCAACGCGTACATGGAGGCGAACCCGAAGTCGTCGGTCCAGGCGAAGCGCATGCCGTCGACCCCGTCGCCGATCCCCGACACGCAGTCGAACGACCAGTCCTGGAGGCTGAAGAAGTCGCGCCCGTCGGGTCCAGCGAGGGCCTGGGTCATGACGGCCGCGTCGCGCACCTCGCGCGTGAGCGGTCCGGTGCTCGCGGTGAGGGCGATCGAGGGCGCGTGCGCATACCGCCACGGGATGCGACCCGGGGTGGCGGCGACACCGACGACGCCCGAGTACGCCGCGGGCAACCGCGTGGACCCACCGCCGTCGGACCCGAGCGCGAGAGGTACCATGCGCGAGACGGTCGCGGTCGCCGACCCCGAGCTCGACCACCCGGGCACCCGGGTCTGGTCCCACGCGCTGCGCGCCTCGACATCCCAGTTGAAGACCTCTCCCCGCTTCCGCGCCTCGCGCATCCCCGAGCCCATCTCGGTGTTGGTGCCGACGATCACCGCGCCCGCGGCGCGTAACCGCTCGACCTGGATGTCGTCCCGCGGCGCCACCGGCACGTGCCGCTGGGTCGCCATGTCGAAGTAGGGCAGGCCCTCGACCGAGATGTGGTCCTTGATCGACACGGGGATGCCGTGCAGCGGCCCCAGCTCGTCGCCGTCGAGCACCGCTCGCTCGGCGCGCTTCGCCTGAACGCGTGCCGCTTCGGCGTCGACCACCTGGAAGGCGTGCAGCCTGGGTTCGAGCTCCTCGATCCGGCCGAGGAAGTGCTCGGTGACCTCGATCGGCGACACCTCGCGGTTCGCGATGAGCGCCGCGATCTCGTGAGCAGGCAGCCAGGTCAGCTCCGTGGTCACGCCCGCGCCCTCTCGCTCGTCGCGGTTCCGGCAGCCGCACCGTGGTCGGTGCCGAGGATACGGTCGAGGTTGCCGCCCATCACCTTCGCGATGTCGGCCTCGGGGAGCCCGACGAGATGGTCGGCGAAGTCGAGCGGGTTCGCCTGCCCCTCGGGGTGCGGGAAGTCGGACCCGAACACTGCCGCGTCCGCGCCCACCAGCCGGGTGAGCTCGACCGGATCACGATCGCGGAAGAGGTGGACCTTGACGTTGCGCTTGACCTGCTCGACGGGGTCCTCCTCGAAGTAGGGGCGACCCGCCGCGTACACCTCGCCCAGCCGCGTGATGGTCGGCCGCACCCATCCCGTGCCCTGCTCCGCGGGCAGGATCTGCAGCTCCGGGAACCGGCTCAGCAGCCCGTGGCACACGAGCGACGCGACGAGGTCGCCGGTGATCCGCTCGTAGCCGTTGCCCATCACGAACATGCGGAACGCCATCGACCCCTTGCTGCGCTGCTTGAAGTGCTCGACCTCGGCGTCGGGTGTGCCTTCCCACTCGTTGACGTAGCGGTCCTGGCCGCCGTCGCCGGAATGCATGCCCACGACGACACCGGCCTCCACGACCTTGGCCCAGAACGGGTCGAACTCGGGGAGCGCCATCGACTTGCGGCCGCGGTCGGTCGTCACGAACCCGGGCTGCACGTAGATGATGCGGGCGCCGTGGTCGACCACCCACTCGAGCTCGGCGATCGCCTGGTCGAGGATGCTCAACGTCACCAGCGGCGCCGGGAACAGCGCGCCCTCGTAGTCGAACGTCCATTGGTCGAGCAGCCAGCGGTTGTAGGCGTGCACCATCACGTGGCGACCCTCCGTGTCGCCGCGGAGGCGTTCCTCGAGTGACAAGCCGAGTGTGGGGAACAGCACCGCACGGTCGATGCCGGTCTCGCGCATCCACCGCAATCGCGGCTCCGGCTCGAAGAACTCGGGCGGGCTCACGATGATGCGCGGCTTGTTGTCGATGTCGTCGTAGTAGCCCGGTGGTGGCACCTTCTCGAGCGTCGGATTCGGCAGGATGAAGGCGAGCTTCTCCTTGACCACCAGCGTGACGCGACCCTCGATCTCGACGAACCGAATCATGTCGGCCCGCTCGGGCGGCAGATAGCGCGTGAAGGCGTCCCTCGTCTCGTACAGGTGGTTGTCGGCATCCGCGATCGGGTAGCCGGCGGTGCCGTGCGCCGCGACGTCGTCCACGAGGACTCCCTCCGTGAGTCGGCTGCGACGATGCTATGTTTCAACGCCGTTGACTGCAGCGGTGGCCGTGGAGGGGTGTCGAATGGGCGACGAGACCGACGTCGTCAAGGTGCACGTCCGCGGCGCCATGCCGCCGCTGATCCCCGAGCTCGCCGCGTTGATGCCGGAGTCGCCCGAACTCGTCGACCGGCTGGCGAGCGAATTCGGGCCGACAGCCTCCACGTTGTCGACCCCGCAGGCCTACTGGGTCGGCTTCAACGGCTGGATGACCGACCGGCTTTCGGGCTCGATCATGCAGGGCACCGTCGCCCCCGACGAGGTCGGTGCGCAGGCGTGGGCGATCTACGCCACGAGCGCCTGGGGCGGCATGGAGCTGCGCGAGCACTGGGGCACGCCGCCGGTCATCGCCGCCATGGGTGAGGACGCGCCGAAGCCCCCGTTCGCCGACGTGCAGCAGGGTGTCGTCGCGCTCATGACCGAGCGCATGGGGGCGCTGCGCGCGGGCGGCGAAGCGAGCCTGCGACTCCTGCCGTCGATCCTGCGCGAAGCCTCGACGTCGGGCCCGATCCACGGCGTCGGCTACAACGCCGGCGTCCAAGTAGTGAAGACGGAGGACCCGCCGATCGGGCAGCGGCGCCCCCACCGCCGGCCCAAGCCGGGCGCCGTCCGGATCAACGGGCGCGACTTCCTGCGTGTGGACTACGACATGCCGACGCCCTCCTACTTGAAGGAGTGGCGTTCGGCGTTCGAGCGGTCGGTGGCGTTGCACCCCGACGCCTACGAGCAGCTGCTCGCGGGGGGCGAGGACGATCCCGATCTCCGAGAGCTGTGGCGGAACGCGGTGGCCTTCGGCAATGTCACGTGGGGGGGCGACTCCCAGGACGGCTGGACCGACACGTACTGGGAGGAGACCATCCGCTGGAGCTCCATCCTGACCTTCGGCATGGAGGCCGCGGGCATGGCTGCATTCGTCGCGCTGCTCGAGGGCGACGCCGACGCAGCCATGCGTGCGGTGATGTGCAACGCGCTCTACCTCGGGGCCACCCCGGGGTGGTTCGTCGGCTTGCTGGACACGGGCGCGGTGCTGCCCGAGGTGACCCGGGGAGAGGCGCGGGGCAGGGGTCGTAGCCGTCAGGATCGGTAGGAAGGATGTTGCCGTTCATGTCCTCGATGTTCTCGAAGCTGGCGGCGACGCCCTTCTTCGAGACCGTGTTCGGGAGACCGGTGTACGGGTTGCTCTTGACGTCCTTCATCACGATCGGCTGACCGACGAGCTTCGCGGTGCTACCGACGAGTTGGGAAGAGGCCGATCATCGGGTGAAAAGTCGGATGGGCCTCGGTCATCGCGACCTTCATCACCTCCTGCACGCAAATGGTCCCGGTGGACGAGGTGCGAGTTCGGACCTTGCTTCGGATCGGGGAATCAGCTCCCGAACCGGAGATAATCGTGGACCGATCTCACGGCCGCCGATCCTTCACCAACGGCTGCGGCCACCCGCTTGGTCGATCCGGAGCGAAGATCGCCGACCGCGAACAACCCGGGGTGGCTGGTCTCGAAGGCGAGCGGACGTCGGCCCAGGTCGTTCCACCGGCCGTCAAGCTGGCTCTCGAGAAGAGATCGGTCGGTCAGGACGAACCCGCGGTCGTCGAGGGTGGCACATCCGGAGAGCCAGCCGGAAGCGGGCTCTGCACCGATGAAGGAGAACAGTCCGGCGACCGGCACGGACCTCTCCCCTCCCGCCCCAGACAGGCGCACAGCACGGAGCGACCGCTCGCCCTCCAGACCGACGACCTGGGTTCGGGTCAGCACCTCGATGTGCGGGTGGCTGTCGAGCCGGTCGACGAGGTAGCGGGACATCCCTGCGTTCAGGTCCGCACCCCGGATCACCACCGTCACCTGGCTCCCCTGTTCTGCCAGGAACACTGCCGCCTGCCCGGCCGAGTTGCCGCCCCCGACCACGATCACGGGCTCACCGGAACACTGGCGCGCCTCGAGGTCCGTGGCGGCGTAGTACACCCCGCTGGACTCGAACTCGGAGAGCCGGTCCACCTCCAGTCGCCTGTAGCGCGCACCGGTGGCCGCGATGACGGCGCGGGCCACGAGCTCCGTGCCATCGGCCAGCTCGGTGACGAGATGGCCTGCTAGTTCCCGTAGGCCCGCCACTGCGCAGGGGGCACTCAGGGAGGCACCGAACTTCTCGGCCTGCACGAGCCCGCGCTGGGTGAGGTCGCTCCCGGAGATGCCGGTGGGGAAGCCGAAGTAGTTCTCGATGCGTGAGCTCGTTCCTGCCTGACCGCCCGGGGCAACCATGTCGACACAGATCGTGCGCAACCCTTCGGATGCCCCGTAGACGGCGGCGGCGAGGCCGGCCGGCCCACCACCCACGACGACGAGATCGACGCACCGCTCCGGCACGTTGGCGACGGTGAGCCCGAGGTACTCGGAGAGTGCGCCCGGGCTGGTCCGGCGCAGGACCTCGCCGGAAGAGATCACCACCGGCAGGTCGGTCGGTTCGATCTGGAATTGCTCGAGCAACGACTCCACCTGCGGATCGGTGTCGGGGTCGAGCCACTGGTAGGGCAGGCGCGTTCTCGCCAGGAACTCCCGGATCTGGAGGGTCTCGGGTGAATACCGCGAACCGATCACGCGCGTCGTTGCGGCCGCGCCGGTGATGAGGTCGGCTCGCCGCGCGATGAAGGTGGCCAGGATCTTGTCGCTCAGCCGGGGTTGGGCCGCGATGATCCTGCGGAGGGTCTCGACCGGCACGGCCAGCACCTCGCCCGGCTCAGCCATGCGGGCGCTCACGAACACCCGGAGCCCGGTCAACAGGTTCAGCTCACCGAGGAACCGCCCGGGAACATGGGTCGCGATGACGCGACCTTCACCGTCGGCATCGAGCAGGATCTCCACCCGCCCTGACAGCACGACATAGAAGTCGTAGCCCGTGTCGCCCGCCCGGTAGAGGTAGTCGCCGGCGTCGACCTCTCGGCGGGTACCCAACGGCTCGAGGAGGGCGAGGTCAGCCGCATCGAGGGTCGGGATCGAGCTGTCCGCGTCACTCATCGACATGGAGGGTATCGGGACTCCCTTGATCGGCAGATTGCCCTCACCCGGGCGTGATCACGGGAGCGGTCGACTGAACCGGTCGATCGTCGACTGATCACGTGACGGACGACGCGGCGCGCGTCGCGCCCGACGCCGGTGACGGTCTCTGAAGTCGCCGAGTATTGGAACAGCAACCCGACGAACTACAGGCCCGGTTGGTCGCGCACGAAACCGCGCTCATGGATCGGCTCCTGCCCGTCGCCGAACACCGGCAGATCGATCCACGAGAAGCCGGTCCGTATCCCGTGCACCAGAGATCACGTTGGCAACATCGAGTGTCTCGCCGTCGGCGGTCACGGGCAGCCCGTCCTGCACCTCGACGATACGGCCCACTCGAGCGACGCCGGCGTCGCTGAGGTCCGTCGGCTTCACGCGGATGAGCGGCGTCGCGCGCGAGACGAACCCCGGGCGCGCCTTGCGTCCGATCGGCGTTCAGAGGGTGAGCACGTGGTGGCCGCCTTCATCCGGACGCGGGCGAACCGATCTGGACCCGACGCCGCCCCACGTGTTGTCATACACAGGACCCGGCTCTGAGGGGGACTGTGATGCGACGGCGCTTCTACATCGAGGGAGGGCTCGCCGTACTCGCGGGCGTGCTCGCGATCGTCACTCTGTTCTGGCACGACTGGATCGAGACCGTGTTCCGTGTCGATTCGGACGAAGGCAGCGGCGCGTTCGAATGGGCCATCGTCATTGTGCTCGCACTCGTCGCGATCGGACTCGCCGTCGCCGCACGCGTCGAATGGCGGCGCTCGGCCACGACCTAGACGAGCTGCACGCTCAGGGCCGCCACGTGCGGCGACCGCAGCACCAGGTCGTTCGCAAGAGTCGCGTCACTCCCGACGCCGCCACGCAAATCGGCCGGGCCGATCTGGTTCGTCCCACTCATCACAACCGCTATGAGCACGAACGTCGCGCCGTCGGCGTCCGCGGTGAAGTCGACGTCGAACGTCACCGGGCGTGGCATACGGGAGTCAACGTCGACCAACGGGCCCAACCACACCGCGCTCCCGGCCGCCGTCCAGCCGTCCGGCAGCGACGCGGGCGGCGTCCCCGAACCCGCCGCGCTCACCAACGCCGGCCACAACCCACCGAGCGGCACGTTTCCGTCGGCGGGCAGCGCGTGGCGCACCAGCGCAACATGAACGTCACTCGCCGGTGCGGCCGTCAACCAGCGTTGGTGCACCAGAACGTGCACCTTCGCGACACGCGTGTCGAGCCGCTTTGCGGCGCGCGGCGATGGGTGGTCGTCACCCCGCACCACGAACAGATCCGCCTCGGTCGGCGGCTCGGCCCACGCCCGACCGGTCGTGTCGATCACGATGTCGGGGCTGTCGTCCCAGCGGACCACGCCCTTCTCACCCGCAGTCGGCGGACCGGTGAGCGGTGTCGGGATACGCCGGCGCGTGTCGCTCGGGAACACCCTCACGAACGTCAACGGACTCGACGTCGTGTTGACGAGATCCGTCTCCCAGACGCCCCGCGCCTGAAGCGCGGCACGCAACAGGCCGGCGCCGTCGGAGCGGTGGATCGACAGATCCTGCACCGCCGCCTCGGGCAGGCCGTTCACGAACTGGTCCCACGCCCACGTGTACGTCGCATTCCCGTGGCCGTCGTCGCCGATCGTCAGGTGGCCGCGCACGACCCCCACGCTCGTGCCGACATAGACCGTCGCCCGGTCGGCGGGATCGACCACGACGGCGAGCGCGGGCGCGGTGACGCGCGTCCCTGTCCACATGCCGTTGGGATGGTTGACGCGCAGGCCGCATGGCACCCAGGTGCTGTCGCCGTCGAAGAACCACAACGTGTCGCGATGGGCGCCGGTACCGGTCAAGGAGGCGTCGCCGACCGTCGCCACATAGCACGACCCGAGGGGGCCGTGGTCAGGGTCGTGCACGCAGACGTCGCTCACCTTCCCGGCGGCGGGCAGGAACAGCAGCGAGTCGCCGTTCGTGAAGCTGGTCGTTTCGCCCGTTGTGCTGGGGTCGCGGAAGAGCTGCGCGGTCCGGCGCGTCCACGCAAACGGTCCCGTGCCACTGGTGGCGCGCGTCCCTTCGAGCCACACCAAGCCGGTGGGATACAGCGCGAGTATCCGCAAGATGTGATTGTCGCCGTTGTCGGCGGGCACCGCGAATTTGACCGCGAGCACGCCGCCCGAGCCGGTGAAGATCGTGCCGTGATACGTGCTCGTGCAGCACAGGAACGTCGGCACCTGGTCTGCGTACGTGCCGTTGGGCGCGGCCGGGTCGAGCAGGTCTTGCTGCAGGTCGGGATTGTCGCTCGCGCGCGGATCGGTTGCGGTCGGCAACGTCGCCCACGACCGGCCCCAATCACGCGTGTACCAGATGCGGTTCGTCCCCATCGCGAAATGGGTGTCGCCGCCGTGCACGACCGCGTCGCCGCCCGAGTAGAAGAGCGCGCCGCCGTTGTTGTAGTCGCTCTCCACGGTCTCCGACGTCTTCACGCCGTTGTCGTGCGGCGGGTGCCGACGGAACACGGGCTGTATGCCGTCCTCGTCGCTGTTGTCCCACTGCGCCGTGGTGTACTGCCGGTAGTAGCGGCTGGTCGTGCCGGGCTCGAACACGACGCCGCCACCGTCGCCACGGAACTTCTGCCGCCACAAGCTGTCGCCGATCCGCTCGGCGGTGCCGTTGTCCTGGAAGCCGGCCACGACGATCCCCGGATTCGTCGGATGCGACGCCACGTAACCCGCCTCGAGCACAGCCAACCCGTCGTTGCGGCTCCGGAAGCTCTTTGGGTCGCCCCCCGCGTCGGAACGGAACACGCCGCCGTCGCAGCCGACCCACACCGTTCGATCGGTGGCGGCGTTGTTGGCCTTGGGACCCACGCGCAGCACGTGCACGTCGGGGTGCACGCCCTCACCGATCAGTTCCGCGGTCACGGCCGACGCGGTCGTCTCGCAGCGGTAGATCGCGCCGTTGTACTCCCCGCCGATCGAGACCGCCGCGCCCCCTACGTAGACGCGCGACGAGATGTCGGGATGCACGGCGATGCACATGTCGTAGCTCGACTGGTCGCCGGTCGACATGAACAGGCGCGCCGGCAGTCCGGGCAGCTCCGTGCCCTGCAGCGTGGCGAGGGCGGCCGTCGGGACCGTCGGGTCGACCACCCAGAGGTGAGCCGACGGCACCGTCTCCTTGTCCTTCGGCTTGCGCTGGCCGAGCACGTACAACTTCGCCCCGTCGGCCGATTTGGCGAGCTGCACGCGCCGGTTCTCGATGTTGTTCAGCTGCACCGACTGGAATGTGAGCGTTCCCGGCGTGATCGGGACGGTCGCGTCGCCCGTGAACTCCGCGACCCACAGCTGCCCCCACCCGGCAGCCCAGATCCGCACGTGGCCCGTGTCGGGCCTCGTCATCAAGACGTCGACCGGGAACAGGGTGCCGGCCGGGGTGGTCCATGGCGCGACCGCCGCCTTGGCCCACGGTCCGAGTGGCGGCCACACGTAGATCCCGTCGGTCGTGCCGGCGACAAGCTGGTCGCGCCGGCCGGGATCGTCGGCGATGCGGAACACCGCGGTCCCGCGTGGCGGCGTCGGGTTGGGGGCGATCGACCACCCGGCACCGGCGGCGGGACCGAGCGCGTGGAGGATGCCGATCCCCCTGAGCTGGCCGCCGGGCAGGCCGCCGGCGCCGCCGGTGAGCTCACCGGTTCCCACCCACACCTCGTCCTGCGAGCCGTCGGTCGCCGCGCCCCACAACACCTCGATCGCGCCGCACGCGAGCGCATTGCCGACCGGCGTCAACGTGTCGCGGTTCGGGGACTGCACGAACTCGTCGAGCGGACGCCACGACGCGCCCCGATCAGGCGAGTACCACACGCCGCCCGACGCCGACGCGGCGTAGACTCGCAAACCGTTCGTGGGCTCGACCTGCAGATCGCGGATGCGGCCCGCGACTTCGGGCGTGCCGGTGGCCTGCCCGTTGACCATCACCGACGGTCCGATCGGGAACCACAGGTGGTCTCCTCCGACCGGCGCGTCGCCGAACACCTGACGGGCGGCATGCGGGCTCGGCGGCGGCTCCGGCGGCACGCCGTCGGGCGCGGTCACGTTGGGCACGGGCCGGACCCGGTCGAGGTGCACGCCGCGCCCCGCGGGATCGTCTCGGCGGCGCGGCGGCGCGGGCCATTCGTAGCGACTCACGGTGCTCCTATCCCCCCGGCGCCGGCGCGGGGGGCGGGTTCGGGTCGATGCGCACCCAACCCTCTTGTACCTCGGGCGGGGTGTCGGCCAACAGCGCGGCCTGCGTGGCCGCAAGGATCGGATCGTCGCGCCACGACGACGGGGTGTCCCGGCGCGTGAACAACTGCTCCGCCGGGAACGACGCGACCTTCGGCAACCGCACCTTGTCGGGGTCGATCAGGAGCGGCCCGGTGCGCAGCGACGGCGCGAGCTTGGCCAGCCCGGGCTGCACCCAGTCGCGTGCCAGCGCGTGCGCAGTGCGAGGCAGGATCCCCGACGTCAGGTTCACCGAGCCGCCGGGATGCATCAACAACGTGATGCGCACGGTCTGGCCGGGGTGGATGTGCAACACGCCCGCCGGGTCGACGTACGGGTGGTCGATGGGCACGGGCGTCACCGGCGACGAGCCGTCGAGCGCGAGCACGCCGAGCAGCCGCCCGCTCGGCAACGCGTTCGCGACGACGACGCGATCGACCACGTGGAAGTGCAAGTAGTCGTCCTCGACGAAGTAGCCGAGCAGGCTGTCGTCGGCGCGGGTCAGCTCGCCGAGCCGGACGGTGATATCGAGGGCGGCGAGCGCGTCGTACGCCGCGACGCGGCCGGCTTGGAGTTCGGGCGCGGCGTAGACCACGGCGTCGACATCGCGTTGCACGTCGAGCGCGAGCCGGGCGGCGACCACCGCAATTGGCCGGCCAACCAGTCCCGCGATGTGCTCGTTGCCGAGCGTGCCAAACGGGTCGACGTTCCACAACGTGGTGTCAATGGCCCGCAGCATCGCGGAGAGCGCCGACTCGGTCTCGGGCCGGTCGGGGCGGCCCTGGCGCGCCGTTGCGTCGGCGGCGACGAGCCCGGCCGCGATCCAGCCGACGCGGTGCCTGGTGACGTCGGGATCATCGGTGGGCCCCGCGCCCGGCCCGACATCGACCCGGCCCGGCGCGATCTCCCACGACACTGCGTCACTGAACGGATCGTGGAACAACTGGCCGAGCGGGGTGCCGTCGGTCGCGAACACTTCGAGCGCCTCGTCCATATGGTCGGGCAGCAAGAAGCCGGCGACCGGGTTCACCTGCTTCGTCACATCGGACTGATCGACGCATGCAAGCGCGGCGTCGGGTGCCGAGGTCGTGGCGTCGACGAGGTCGAAGCGCCACCGGCAGGGCGCGGTGATGCGAGGGCGCGCGCGCATCGTCGCGGGCGCGCCGTCGGCGACGCGCGTCGGCACGAGCGCGGCGCTCGCGGGCAGGTCGAGGGTACGGCCGAACGCGTCGACGAGGCGCGCGGATGTGAGCTGGACGTGCCCGGCCGCGAGCAGGCGCGGCAACTCGTCGACGGTCGGGCGCCGGGTGCCGTCGGCGGCTTGGTCGTCGTCCTTGTGGAGCAGGCCGCGGTCGTAGGCGAGCCCGAGCAGTTGCTCGCGCACGCCGTCGAGCGCGAGCGAAAGCAGGTCGAGCTCGGCGAGGTCTTGTTGCAGCGCCGCGAGCGCGGCCTCAGTGTTGGGGTCGGCGAGCGCGTCGCCACTGCGTTGCCGCTCCTGGGTGAGCCACAACCCGATGCCCGCGGCCAGCGTGCGGGCGACGCCGTTCACGAGCGGGCTCCGCCCGGTGTACGTGACGGTGTCGGGCGTGGTGACCGGCGGGGCGTCCGGGTCAGTCGTGGGGTCGTTGTCGGTGGCGCCGAGATCCCAACCTAGGAGCGGTCCGAGCTCGAGCGTCACTTCCCAGTCGCAGAACAACGGCCGCCACGGCTGGTTCCACATCGTGACGCCTTCGGGATGCGACCACACGCCGTCCGAGAGCGAGAGGCGCAGCAGTCCCTCGACCGCGCGTTGGCGGTCGGGGGCTGTCGTGACTGGTGTGTTCACGATGTTCGTCAGGCGGGTGTTGTCGGCCGCGTAGTACGAGTACGACACCGCGGCCTCGGCAACGAAGCGGCTGTTGATCAGCGCTGGGTTGATCCCAGGCGGGCTGGCGCGGCGGGTGCGCCACGCTGTGAGGTAGGGATCTTCCGCGAGCGCCTCCCGGGCGAGGTCGAGTGCTTCGGGCGGAACAGCACCGCTCCCGATCGTCGTCAGCAGGTCCTTCGCCGAGAGCACGCCCGCGAGACCATTCGTCACCTGGTTCGACAGCCGGCACATCAACACGCCGTTCGCCTCTTCGCGCTCGACCGCGCTCAGCTGGCGGCCGCCGCCCGCGACCGCGACCACCGCTGCCGAGGGGTACTGGAAGCGTGGCGCGGGCCGCGGCACCTCGCGCACGGTCGCGTCGGGCGTCGGCGGCACGGCGTTGGGGCGCGCGTCGAAGTGGGCCGCGACGCGTTGCGAGAGGTCGGCGGCGCCGAACGCCGACGTCATCGTCGCGACCGGCCGTTCGATCGCGTTCCAGAGGACCGTGGCGCTGCCCAAGCCGAGCGCGGGCGCGAGCAACGCCCGTTGGTTCGTCGACCCGACCGCGCCGGGCCGGAACCCTGCGCCGGGATCGGTAGGTGCGCCGGGCCGGTCGAGGAACCGGTCAATCGCTTCGGTGCCGCCCGGCAACGACCCGAACCCTTGGGCGTGCTCGTATTCCTCCACGTCGGCCCACACGTCGCTGTCCTGCAACCGCATGATCAGGCCGGCCGAGAAGGCCCCGAGCAGCCGCTCGGCCGAGCGGCGCTCGTCATCGTCGGTTTGCCCCATACCCGTGCCGGCCGCCGCGAGTGTGGCCGCGAGGTCGGGCGTGTTCGAACCGAGCACGACGCGCAAAGCATCGGTGCCGGGGCGGGCGTCGGGCGCGGCCGCGCCGTGCAACGGCACGCCATGCAGCCGGCCGTGCAGCAACGTCGAACGGGTCGGCGCGGGCGGGATGAGCGCGGCGCTGACCGCTTCGGCGAGAAAGCCGCTGAACGCGGGCTGGAACACCTCGGCGGTCGGCGCGACCTCGCCCGCGAGCGTTGTGCCGACGGCCCCGCCGCGACGCGCGTTCGCGGGCGGGGCAAGCTCGATCGGCTGCGTGTAGCGCGACGGCGACGCGACCCCGAACGCGGCGCCGAGCCGGTCGCGGGCGACCGCGTCGTCGCGGCGATCCTGCGCCGACGCGGGATGGTCGGGATCGTTCCAGCCCAGCTCGGCGAGGCGCGCGTGATAGGCGGCGTCGGTGCCGACGCCGTCAAGCGGATCGTCGCTGCTCTCCGACCACCAGCCCGCGACCACATATGTCACCGCGTCGCCCTCGAGTTGCACACCCGCGAGATCGTCGAGGGGATCGTGTAGTGCGAGCCGGCCGAGGGCGGCGTCGTAACACTGCGCCCACGCGGGCCCGCCGACGTGCATCGTGAGCAGCTCACGCTCGATCGCTTGCCCGAGCGACTGCGTATTCGTGGTCGTCGTCGGCCAGTCGGTCAACGGGGTGACCGACGCGGCGTCGGACTCGATCACCCAACCGCGCACCGACGGGTCGGTGGCACCCGTGGCGACGGCGAGACGGAGCACCACCCAACGGTCGGGCAGCGGCGGCAGTTGGAGGCGGCGCCGGATCGCGTCGCCGGGCGCGGCTGGGTCGTCGACGAGTGTGCCCGTGCCGAGCGCGGCCGGGACCGTCCACAGCAGGTGCACGCCCGGCTCCCGCGCCAGTCCCGGATCGTGCACGTCGAGGGTCGGCAGCGTCTCGCTGTCGCGGAACGGCAGCCGCTGCATCGGCTCCGCGGGGCCGCTCGCCGGCACGACCACGGCTTGTACGTCGACCGGTACGAGCAGCCGGGGTTCGCGCACCAGCGCGGTGTCGAAGTTGTTGAAGTCTGCGGCGGCCGCGTCGAGCGAGGCGAGGGCGGTCCATCGCTTCGACTGCACGGCTTGCAGGATCTGGTCGTTGGTGACGTTGGTCATGGTTCGAGGACCTGTTTCGCGAGCGCGAACTTCTGCACGAGCTGAGCGACGTTGAGCGTGGCAACGAATGCGTCGGTATTGGGCGGCACGGTCGTGTCGCCGAACACTTGCCGCAGCGGGAACCGCAACATCTCGATCGCGAACTCGGCCGCGTCGACCGGACCCGTCATGTGAGCAGCGGTTTGGCTGACGAGCCGCTGGTTCAGCACGCGCATGTTGATGACGCCCGGCGACCCGGCCCGGAACGGCACCGGCACGGTCACGTCTTGCCCGCCCGACTGGAGCGGTTCGGCGGCCGGGTGCGTGACGTCGCGCACACCAAGTACCGCGCTCTGCTGCGTCGGGTCCGACGCCGCGTCGAGCCGTACACCGAACTGCACACCGGCCCGCGGCTCTTCGATGTGCACCACCGCGGGCACCCCGTCGAACAGCACGAGCAATACCGCCGGCGCGAGCCGCTCCATGCGCAACAGGCGGACGCGATCGGGGCTGGTGTCGATCTCGGGCACGTCGGCGTCGTCGGGGTGCGTGTCGGCCGAATACGCCCGCACGTGCATGCCGGGCCAGCCCGACACCAGCCGCGAGCGCATCACGAAGCCGGTAATCGGACCGGCGACGCCGATCGGCCGGCCTTGGGCGTCGACCTGCGGCGCGTCGGAGTCCTTCATGCGTACCAGGCGCTCGGCCCGGTCGACCTCGTCGCGCACGATCCCGTAGAGCTGCGCGAGCTGCACGTGGTCGGCAGAGTTGACGGTGCCGACACTGAGCGCACCTTCGACGAGCGCGTCGGTGAAGTTGCGGTCGAGATAGAAGAAGCGGATCGTCTCCGCGGGCAACAGCTTCGCGTCGGCGACGAGATAGTCGAACGGCACCCCTTCGAGCAGCCGTAGGCGGGCGAGGAATCGAACGAGGTCGGCGGGGACGACACCGTCGGGCGGCACGCCGTCTTCGACGCCGCTCGGCGCCCCCACGATGTCGACGATCTGCGTGAGCTGCAGCGCCGATACCTGGATCGCGGCCCAGTGCGTGGCTGCGGTGAGCTCGCTCACTTCGACTTCCCTCCTTCGGGCCGTTCGGCGCGGGCGATCAGCTCGTCGAGCCCGTCGCGCCGGCGGCGCGGCGCGCGGGCACCACGCGTGTTCACCGGCGGCCGCGGGATCGGCACGGGAATGTGCGGAGGCACCGGCGTGGGGATAGGCGGCGGAATCGGCGGTGCCGGAGGCGGTACCGTCAGACCCAGCGCGTCGATCGTGAGCTGTTCGACCCGATCGCTGAGCGCGGAGCGCAACCCCGCGAGCGCGACCGCGTCTTGCGAAACGGGCGCGTCGGGCGCGGGCGCGATCGGCACCGAAACCCTGCGCAACCCGTCCACGCCTCCGCTCTTGGTCGCGGCCCGGACCTCGCTCGCGCTCGTGGCGAGGCCGGCAAGCACCGCGGTGCCCGTCAGGTCGGCCAGCTCGTTCGGCACGCGCGCGGCCGCCCCGCCCGCGCGCGGCGCGAACCGGTCGGGCTCGGTCTGCGCGATGGGCAGCACGATGTGGGTGCGCAACAGGTCTTCCAGCGTCGAGCGTCCGCCCGCGATTGCGGTGCCGAAGCCGCCGACGACCGAGCCCGCGAGGAAGTCCGTCAACGTGCGGGCCCGGGCCGCGCCGAACAGCTCGCGCCGCCACGCCATCAGGGCAGCGACGATGCCCGACTTGGAGTACGTCAACAGGCGGCCGATCTCGAACGCGGCCGCGAGCGACACGTCTTCAGTGCCGTCGGGCACGACCTTGCGCAACTGGTCGGCCGCGTACGCGATCGGCAACACACCGTCAACCGGACCCGAGCGCACCGTGGGCTGCGGGCTGAACGGCCCGCGATACCACGATGTCGTCTCGTCACCGCGGCGCGAGCGGTGCGCAAGCGACACGTGCCCCGTGGGCGCGACGTCGGGCAACGGCTCCGGTTGGTCGGGCGCGAGCGTGCCGAGCAGCCCGACTTCGAGCTTGTTCATGAGCCGTTCGAACCCGCCGTCGCCGGTGCAGACGAAGTCCCACGACACGAGGACCGGGAACCGGAACGTCCGCACGATCGGGAACACGCCGATCGCATCGCCGATGCCCAGCTTCCAGTCGCGCGCGGGGCTGAGGTCGTCGGCGACGGTCGCGTGCGCCTTCACCGGACCGGTAGCCCACGCGGCCGGTGCGACCTCGGTGCCCGCGGCGGTTGAGAACGGCGCAAGCGCTTGGGCCGACTGCGCGACGACTCCCGCGGCGTGGAACGGCCCGATCACCTCGCTGGTGTGCAGGCTCATCGCAACGGTGTCGAGCGGCAGCTCGGGCGGGCGCGCAAGCAGCGTCGAGTCGACGAGGGTGAACACGGCCGTCGCGTCGAAGAAGGGCGAGGGCTGCGGCTCGGTCGGCAGCAGCGCGTCGAGCTGCTCCTCCAGGTTCACGAGGTACGCGGTGTACTTCAACGGCGTGGGATCGCCGCCCTCGGTCACCGGCGGACCGGGCTGTGGCAGCCGGCTCGACAGCACGACCGCGAGGTAGCCGTCGTCATCGCCGAGCGCGAGCTCGGTGTCGCTGAGGTCGACCTTTCGCACATGCGCGAGCAGGTCCAGCTCGTCGCGGCACGGGAACACCTTGTTGATGACGTCCTGGCTCACCTCGAGGTACTTGCCGCGCGGTGTATCGGCGTCGGCGCCAAGGTCGACGCCAGGTGTGACGCACTGCGCCACGTCGACATCGGCGCTGAGCTGACCCTCGCCCTCGGCCAGCACTACGAGCGCGAGCCAGGGCGGCGCGCTCTGCGGCTGTTCGTGCGCAGGGTCGGGATTTCGTTCCCAGGGCAGCGTGCGCCGCTTGAGCACGATCTGCGGCAGGCGCTCGCGCCAGTCGCCCTGCGAGCCGGCGGGCGGGAACGTCGACAGGATCTGCTCAGGCGGCATCACGTAACGCGGCGATACGATGTGGACGAAGAACTGCGCGTCGTCGACCGGGACCGCGCCCGGCGCGCCACTCGGGGGCGCGCCTTGCAGCGCGAGGTTCGCGGTCGCGGTGTACTTGCCCGCCGGCAGCGGCGGCCGGGCCGACGGATAGATCTCGAAGAATCCGGGTTGGGGCACCGGCTCGTCTCCTTAGTTCCCCCGCGGCTTCTTCGCGGGCTGCTTCTTCCCGGGCTGCTTCTTCCCGGGCGCGCGCTTCGTCGGGCGTCGGGGTGCAACCATGCGCGGCCCCTGCCCGGCGATCGGGCCGTCGCCCAGGGTCCACGCGATCTGGCGGATGCCGGGACCGCCCGCGAGCACGGGCAGGACCGCGGCCTCGACACCGGCCGCGGTGAGCACCGCCGCCAGCGCGGCGACACCGGCCACACCACCGACCACACCGCCGAGATGGCCCTGCCCGCAGCCGTCGACGAGCACCGCGGGCTCGGGCCCGGTCGCGGCCACCGCGTACAACAAGATCGTGCGGACCCCGTCGATGAGCACCTGGGGTGCGGCTGGATCACCCTTGGCGTCGAGCACCCGTTCGGCGTCGAGCAGCCGCATCGACACCGTCGCGGCCGCGTCAGTTCCCGCCGCGTCGTCGATGATGACCGCGACCGCGTCGACCGGGTCGGCGAACGTGGTGACCACCTGGGCGGCGGTGACCAGCTCTCGCGCGAGAGCCCAGCCCCCGTCGGCGCGCTCGCGGTTCCAACCCATGCGCGAACCCTGGGCGTGCACGACTGCGCCGCCCGCGAGCGCGATCCCCCACCCGATCGTCGGCAGTGACTGCCCGCCATACCAGCCCGCGAGCGCGCCGCCGACGGCGGCGTCGGGGCCTTCGGCGACGACGACCACGCGTTCCGTCGCACGCGGCACTTCGACCGCCGCGTTCGCCCCGTCGGCACCCATGACGCGGTCGTCGAGTACCTTGCCGCCCGCCGCGAGCGCGAGGACGCGCGTCGTGCCACCAGTGACCGTCAGCGTGTCGGGCACGTCGCCGCGGGGCCGCGTCGGCACCGTGATCACCGCGAGCTCGCCCTCGTGCAACGCCGCACCGCCTTCGCTCGCATCGGCGCGCGCGGGACCCGGCGACGCCCCGGTGCCCACCAACGCGTCGCTCATCGTCGCGAGCCGGGCGGTGGCGGGCAGCGCCGGACTCGCGTTGGCGACCGCACCGACCGGGCCGGAGCTGAGCCGCGTCACGGGCGGGGTGCCGACCGCGCTGACCGTGCGCCCGGACTGCGCCGCGATCGGGGGCTGCACCGCGAGCGCGAGCGGGCCAACGCCCAACGTCGCCGAGCGCACCGAACCGAACGTCGGCGCGGCGCTCGCGACCGTGCCGGTCGTGTCGGCCACCGACGTGCCCGCGGCCGCGGCGAGCTGCTGCGCGAGCGGCGCGCCCAACACGGCTTGCACGAGCGGCGCATAGCGCGCCTTCGGCGGCGGATTTCGTTCGACGACCACCGGGGTAACGATCGGCGACACCGCGGCCGGGGTGACCACGAGGTCGTCGGCCAGCGATCCGAACCGGGGCGCGGCGACGCGCTCGCCCCGCAACGCGGCCACGGTCGACGCGCCCGTGCCGCCCGCCGCGAGCAGGCGCGCCGCGTGCTCGAACCGCACGCTGGTATTGGGGTCGCCCGCTTCGAGGAACGCGGCCGCGTCCTTCAGTTGCGCACTTTCGGTCACGCGCGCGTCGGTGTTCGCCTTGTTGGTGACGAACGGCAACGGCTTGCGCTGCCGGTTGAGGGGCAGCTCGATCTGGTGGTAGTCGATCGGCGGCGCACCGGTGAACATCGATTCGGGCAACACCGTGTCGACGGTCAGGCCGTCGCTCGCGTTGACAGTCTCGCCTTCGGGAACGCGCGGCGCGTTCGGATTCGGCGCCTCACCCCACACGCCCTTCGGGAACGCAGCCGGCGGCCGCGCCCCGAGCGTGACGAACTGCAGCGTGAACGGCTGCGGCTCGACCGACGCGAGCGTCAGGGTCAGCGTCGTGTCCAGCGTCGCGCTGTACATCGGCGCGACCCCGAGGTCCGGGGCAGGCACCGACGCCGACTTCGACTCGCCGTCGCGCGCGAGCACGAGCTGTTCGGCGGGCGCGGTACTCACCATCGTGAGCTGGAACTCGGGCGCGACCCGGAACGGATGGTCGACGCTGCCGTCGGGCGGCTTGTCCTGCCCGCCGCCGTCCGAGCCGCTCGCCTTTCCCGCCACCAGCGCGCCGCGGATCACGGCCGCCTGCACGACCTGCGCGTCCTTGTCGCCCCGGAGGTACTTCTGCGCGAACTCGACGTTCGTCAGCGCCTTGTCAGCCGGGTTGCTCTGGTCGCCGAACTCGAACGGGATGCCGACGCCCATCACGCTGAAGTGGCCGGTCACGAAGATCGGCGGACCCTCCACCTTGACGTCGACGCCGAAGCTGAGCTCGAGATCGACGCTGCCGAACAGCAGCCAGATCGTGATGCCGACGTCGACCTCGGCGTAGACCTCGACCGAGAACCAGAACGGGTCGAAGAACACGATCGCGTCGCCACCGAACGCGAGCCGCGCGTGCGCGGGACCAATGTGGGCCGCGACCTCGATCCCGACACCGGCCATCAACGCTTCGGAGCACAGCGCGAAGTAGACGCCGCCCTTGACGCTGATGAAGTCGGCGGGCTGCCAAGTGAGCCCCACGCGCGGCACGACCGGATACCTATCGTGGTGGAAGCGCGGGTGATAGCCGCCGACAGTCACCACGAACTGGCCCGCGTTCGGACCCTTCCACCACGTCTCGAACGCGAAGCCGCCGATGAGGCGCACGCTCTTGTCGAGCAGCCACGAGTTCTCCGTGAGCTGCGCCTGCACCAAGAGCAACCCCTCCTTGGTGGAGAAGCGGGCGAGCAACGCGAGCTCGATCGACACGAGCGTGAGCTCTGGCGCGGGCAGCTCGGCGCGCGCGAGCCCGAGGATGGCGATGTCGAGCCCGTCGCCGAACTGCACGGTCACGACGATCTCGCCCGTGATGAGCACGAAGCTCGTGAAGCTGATCCCGGCCGCGACCCAGTACTGGCCCTGCGCGGGCTTGACGATCTCGCGCATCGCTTCGAGCTGCACCATCGGGTCGATCGGCGGTCCGAGCGCGCGCAACGCCTGCATGAACGGGTGCTTGTTGACGTTGGTGATGTCCGGCGCTTCGAGCTCGCGATTGATGCCGAACCCGAGGCCGATGCCGGTCACGAAGAACGCGGGCGGCCCGCCGATCGGCGCGTGCAAGACGCCGAACGCGAAGAACGACGCGAAGCCCTGGCCGTCGGCGGTGGTCGGGTGGGCGTAGCCGCCGAACACGTCGAGCCCGTACGACCCGAATGCAACCTTGAGCATGCCGAGGTACTCAACGCCTTGCAGTGGCGATTCCAGCGGCACCTTGCGCAAGCCGCCCGCGAGGCTGAGGCCGCTGATGTCAGCCGCGATCGCGAAGCCGTCGACATCGACCTCCCACGACGACGGATCGAAGAACGGGCGCGACACGTGGTAGCCGAGGCGCAGCTTGTCGACGCTCGCGATCAACCCGAGCAGCGACACGCTGCCGTCGAGCAGGATGCTGATCGTCTCGAGCTGGCGGGGCGTGACACTGGCGACGTAGGTGGTGCCGAGGCCGATCTGCTCGAGATAGACGGGCCCGAACGCGCGCTGGATCGGCAGGAACCACGGGCCGTCGCCCGACCCGGCGCGCAACGTCACCTCGACACCCTGCCCGTGGGACTGCACCGCGATCGCGGGACTGAAGGCGGGCCGCGGCGGCGCACCGCTGCCGCCCGCGTCGTGCATCACCCCCTGCGCGACCGCGTTGTCACCGCCGCCCGCGCCGAGCGGCACCGCAAGACCCTCGAGCTCCAACTCGATGCCGCCCGCGAGCTCGAGCGTGTCCGAGACGCCGAGCACGACGCTGCCGAACAGATACACCGCAACGGCGTCGAGCCGCAGCCCGGCGTCGATGAGCGGGCCTGCCTGTTTGCCGAGCCGGACCCCGACGCCGTTCAGCTCGATGCCGGGCGCGGGAGTGATCGTCTCACCGCTCACGCGCAGCAGATCGACCACGATGCCCGGCGCAGGCGGCGTCCCGCTCGGCGGGTCGATCCACGACGCGTCGGCTTCGATGCGCAGCGAGAATTCGCCGCTGCCGCTCACGTCTATACCGGCCGCGTTGGTCGTGTCGAGCGAGACGCCGAGCACGCCCGCGTTGCTCGTGAGGCCGAGCTGGAACTGATCGATCGTCACCGTCGGCTTCGCACCCGCGAGGTTGACCGCGAGGGTGAGCAACTTGCCCGGCCAGCCCTCGAGCGCGCCGGGCACGAGCCGGGGCGCGTCCACAGGCGCGGCCGGGTCGAGTATCGGGCCGGTGAGGATCGCGCGCACCGTGGAGCTACCGACCGCCGTGCCCAACATCGTCTTGACGTCGTCGACGCCGAGCACCCAGCCGCCGACGAGGTCGATGACCGCGGTGATCGCCGCCAGCGCGACACCTTCGGGCGTGGTGTCCTCGTTCGTGCTGCTACCCGAACGCGCGCTTGCGACCAGCGTGACGTCGCCCTCGGCCTCGCGCCAGCGCGCGAACAGCTCGTGGTGGCCGTCGTCGGTGGGGCCCAGCGCGTCGAGCGCCAACCCGAGCTCAGCGCTCCACCCACCCGGCGTCGCCCGGCCCGCGCGCAACAACGGCCGCACGACCGGGCCGGCGAGGTCGATGATCGCGGGGCCGATCTCGATGGACCAGCCGTCGAGGCCCGTCTCGCCCGCGGCAACACCGAGCGCGACCCCACCGACCACCGGCAGACCGGTAACAGACACCTCGACGGTGACGACGAACGGCGACGGCTGCACGTGGATCACCGCTGTACGGACCGTGATCGTGAGCATCTGGCCTGACATGGCCGCGACGTGCTGGGACGGCCCGAGCCCGAGCAGTCGTTGCATCACGGGATCGAGCGCGTCGACCACTTCGCCGAGGAACGTCGTGAGGTGGGCGCGCAGGTATGCGACCGGATCGGCCGCGAGTGCATGCAACGCGGTCGAGTCAAAGACGGCCGGCGTACCGCTGGCGACCGCGAGGCCGCGACCGACGCCGCCGACGAGTGCGGCAATCTCGTCGCGGACCGCGTCGCCGCTCATGGTCGCGAGTTGGTTCAGCGCGAATGGAAGCACCTCGTCGACACCCGCGGCCAGGATCGCGCCGAGTCCGGCCGGATGCGGCGCCAGCTCGACGTCGGCGCCGGTCGCAGGACGGAGGAACACCAGCAACCCCGTTGCGTCGATGACGACGTGCACCGCGCGCCGATGCTGCGGCGTCGCACCGCCCTCCTCGGGCACACCGAGGTACACCTCGACCGTCGGCGTCGGCGCCGCACCGGTCTGCAATGCGACGCCGGCGCGCAACCCGGCGGCGAACGGGGCGCGGCCGCCGTCGCCCGCGAGCCACACGGTGGGGTCGATGCCGAGCGTGATGGTCGGCCCCGCCGCCGACGCCGCGACCGCGACGTCGATGCCGGCGACGATCGGCCACGTTCCGTGGGGCGTGCCGGACAGGCCGACGAACGGCTTGACCGCTTCGAGCAAGTCGACCAGCGAGTTCAGTTGCAGCGGACCGCCGTCGCTCGTTGTGAGTACCCCGGCGCGGGTGAACCACGCGCCGGGGTCGTCGAACAGCGCGACCGGCGCGCGCACCGCGCGGTGGCCCGATCCGTCGGGCGGACCGAGCAGGCCGAGCGCGGCGCAGAGATCGTCGAGGATCGTGCCGACGCCGAGGTCGACCGACCGCAGGCCTTCGAGCACTAGGCGCAGCGCCTCGGCGGGCACGGCACTGGCGACGAAGCGGCCGAGCCCGCCGATGTCGAGCGTCGGGAAGAGCGCGACGTTGCCGTGAGCACGGGTCAGGTCCGCGCGCCACGGGCCGTTCCGCACCGCGAGTCCGAACGCGTCGGTGGTGAGGTCGCCCAGGTCGACCTCGAACGACGGCGCCGCGCCCGGCGTGTACCCGACGCTCAGCCGCCACGCCACCAATCCTTCGTTACCACTCGCCGAGACCGCGACCGTGCCGTGCTCGATGTCGCCGTCGATCGTGCACGGCCCGAGCACCGCGTGGAGTTGCGCTCCGGTCGCGGTGACGCCCGGCACCAGCCCCGCCAGTGCGGCGAGCAACGCGTCGCGACCGGGTGCGACGCCGATGACAGTTCGGATGTGGGCGCCGGGATCGTGCAGCAGATGGGTGACCGCATTGGGCACGAGCGAACCGTCGGCCTGACTCCAGCCGGCCGCTTCGAGAAGCGCGAACAACGCAGCCGCGGGGCTACCCGTGACCGCGACGTCGTGCAGGCGCGTCGTCAACGCTGCGAGCACGGCCTGGGCTTCGGGGAGCAACGGCTGCGCTTCGAGGTCGCCCGTCGGCGTCGCGGGCGGCTCGACGACGAGCTGATCCCATGTCGCGCCGAGCGCGGCGCCTTCGTGCAGCACGATCCGGGCGTGCGACGGACCGCCGTGCAGTCCGACGTCGATGCGGGCGCTCACGCGCCGCAACTCCATCGGCAGCGCGCCCCCGACCGGCGTAGTGCCCGGCCCGCCGACGAGCCACGCGTCGGTGTCGGCCACCTCGAGGGCCACCGTCAGCGCGGGCGCCGCGCTGAACTCGAGCTCGGGCGTCAGCGTCGCCGACGCGAGCTGCACGTCGATCGAGCCGGCAACGGTGGTGCCGTGCCCGCCCGGCGGGGTGAGGAGCGCGACCGGTACCCGCAGCGCCACGACTGCGCTCGCCGGCTGCGCGCTCGCCGCCTCGGCCCGAGCCTGGGCGCGGCCCGAGAGCCCGGCCGCGACCACGGCAGTGAGGGCGCGGTCGATCGCAGGCTCGGTCAACGCGCCGAACACGCCCACTGCGGTGAGGCCAACGCGCACGCCTATGGTCGGCCGCGGCGCTTCCAGCTCGGTGACGGCGCCCGCGCCCCGGGCCGCTTGCATGAAGCCGCCGACGAGGGCCCGGCCGAGTGCGAGGTCGGCGTCGTCGGGTTCGCTCTCGTCAACCGCCGGCAGCAGCGCGGCGAGCAAGCGGAGCGCGTCGGCGGGCGCGCCCGTGCGCGCGGTGTCGAACGTGGCCGCACTCCACGGCGTGCCGAGCGTCACGAGGTGCGTGACGCCCGCGACGGCATCGGCCGCCAGGCGCGCCGCGTGGCCCGTGCCGCCGTACGCAACGAGCACGACCGGGCGGCCCGACGCCAGCAGCGTGAGCACTTGCACGAGGCGCGCGGCCTGGCCCGCCACGCCACTCGGATCGCCCGCGCCGAGCGACGCGTCGGCGCGGGGAGCGAGCGCGACGTACCACTCTCCCGCGTCCGGCGCGTCGACGGTGAACGACGACGGGCTCACGTTCGGTGTCGTCAGGTCGAGCACGCGCGCCGGTGAGGGTGGCGTCCAGGGCAAGTCGTGGACCGCACCGACCGCGACACGTACGACTGCCGCGCCGGCGGGCAACGGACCATCGAGCAGGAGCTCGAGCCGCAGGCCTGGGAGCTGCGACGCGGGGAGGTCGGGCTCGTTGACAATCGTGAGTCCGTCGATCGGCGCCGGCGGCGCCGCGACGAGACCGTCAGTCGCGAGCCAACGGGTGCGCAACGCGTCAAGCCCCGCCCCGAGGCTGTCGCGCCCCGCCGCCAGCGCGGCGACGTCGGCCGCGGCGCGCGCGTCGTCGAACAACGCGCGGGCGAGACCGGCGGGAGGGAGCCCGGCTGCGCCCGGCAGCCAGGCGCGGATCGCGTCGCCGGCCTGGGTGGCGGCGACGACCGGCCCGCTCGGGCCGAGCCACACCACGATCGAGGGCGCGCCCGCGCCGGTACCGAGCCCGGCACGCCATGGCTCGTCGGGCGTGCCCGAGCCGGTGAAGATGCCGCTCAAGCCCGCGCGCGCGCCGGACGTGAGGCGCGCGGCCGCGGCGAGGATGCTGCCGAGCGCGTCGCTGTCGGTGACGAGCGCTGTGAGCCAGTCGGTCAGCGCGGTCGACGTGTTCGTGACCAGCTCGCCCAGCGCGAGATGCGGCCGTGTCGACGTGCCCGTGACGGTCCAGCCCGCGAGGTCGACGAGATCGGCGAGCCAACTGTGCGGTGAGTTCGCGCCGAGCACCGCGAACAGCGTCTCGACCCCTCCCCACGCGTCGGCCGCGACGGTGAGGTTGCCGGCCCCGTCGATGGTGGGGAGCACCAGCGGGATCTGGGCGGCGCCCGTATCGATTCCGAGGTTGGGCGCGGCGAAGTCGACCGCGAAGCCGCCCGCCACGGTCCAGCCCGCGCGCAGGCCGATCGAATCGGCGACGATCGCGACCGGACCGAGCGCGAGCCGCGCTTCCGACGCGCCGCGCGCCCGCAACGCGGTCGAGGCCTCGATGCTCGACAGGAAGGTCGCGTGCTTGGCGGCAAGGTCGAGCTCGGCGAGGTGCAGCCGCAGATCGGTCTCGACGACCGTGCACCCGCCCGCAAGATCGTCGACGCGCAGCGACAACGTCGGCGCGACGACGAGGCGCGTGCCGTCGAGCCAGGAGTCGATCGTGACGAAGCGGGCGACCTTGATCGACCACGGCGAGGCAGGCGTGCCCGAGCCGGTGATCGGGACCGCAACCACGCTCGCCTCTGCAACGAGGTCGCGCAAGTGGCCGAGCACCGTCGGCACGTCGGACGCATGCGACTGCAACAGCGTCAACCACCATGCCGCCTGCGCGCCGAGCGGATCGGTGAGCAGGTGCGTCGCGTCGATCGCGGCCACGCCGCCTGGCGGATCCAACCCGAGCAGGGCCTTGAGGTCGGCGCCGCTCGCGCCGAGCGCGTCGAGCGCGGAGGCGAGCAGGTCGCCCGCGAGCTGCCCGGCCGCGGCCGCGACCGCGTCGGGGCTCGACAGGTCGACAACGGCGTGGGGAGTGCCTTCGAAGTCGACATCGAGCAGTTCGAGCAGCGGATTCACCGCGCCCGCGCGCACCGACAACCCGAGCCGCAACGACCCGACGTCGAGCGGCGTGGTGTGCAGGAGCTTGGCCGCGGGGCCCGAGCCGTTGCCGGCGGTGGTCACCGCGACGTCGACGCGCGGGAGCACGTCGATCGTGCCTCGGTCGGCGTCGAGCGTGAACACGTCGGCGCTCGCTTCCACGCCGAGATGAATCGATCCCGCGACGTCGGCGCCGACCGAGAGCCCGAGCTGCGGCGTCACGCGCATGTGGCCGTCCGGGCCGGTGACGACGGCGACACCGACGCGGGCACTCACCGGACCTGAACCGATCGGGATGTCGACCTGATCGCCCGACGCCGTACCACCGAGGAGGTCGCCGATCGCGCCGAGCCACGCGGTGCGCGCCGCGGGCGTGGTCATCAGCGCGTGCAACCACGATTGCAATGCGGCCGCCCCCTGGGCGAGCACTTGCTCGACCGGCAACATCGGGATCGCGGTGCTGTCGCCCAAGCCCACGAGGTCGAGCACGGCCTTGACTTCCGCAGACGCGCCCCCCGCCATGCCTTCGGCGGCCTGGCGTACGAGCCCGAGCACGAGCGACAACAAGGAGTCGACGATCGGCACGTTGGGATCGCCGATCGTGAGGTCGGAGGCGGCCGCGGCGCCGGGCAGCTGGAGCCCCTTGAGCTGCAGCTGGAACGACGGCGGCGGGCCGCCCGCCAATGCAACTGCGACCGCGACCGACACGCCCGCGAGCCCGAACTCGTCGGCGGCGGGCGGAGTGGTCTGCAACTCGATGTCGGACGCGAGCCGCACGACGCCTCCGTCGAGCAACGCGAACGGTTGCGCCACGCTGTGCCCGGTCTTGGCCGCGCGGAACAGCGGGATCTCGACGTCGGTGGTTGTCGCCGGTTGTGTCGTGGTGACCTGGGCCGCGATCCCGATCTCGACGTGATCGGCGGGACGGTCGTCGACCGTGAGCTGCACGACGACGTTGGGCAGGCTGGAATCGCCCGACAGTTTGCGGACGTCGACGATCGGAATGAGGGTGACGCCGTCGCGCACGGTGTGGCTGCCGCCGGCCAGCAGCGCTTCGAGGAATCGCATGAGCGCGGCGCGGCGCGCGTCGACGGCGAGCACGTCCGCGATGCGGCCGCCCGGATCGTTGAACCACGAGCTGTCGAGCTCGACCCCGTTGTCGCCCGATTCGAGCACCCCGACCGCAAGGCCGAGATCAGCGATCTCCGGATCGAGCGTCGGAATCGCCGTCATTCCAGCTGCCCGAAGCGGTCGAACTGGTGGCGGGCCATCGGTGAGAGCAACACACCGTTGGGCGACGCGACGATCTCAACGGTGACGAGGGGCTGGCCCGCCGGGTCGGTCGCGCCGGTGCTGCTGAGTGCGGCCAGTGCGCTCACCAACGCGTGCCAAGCGAACGCGATCAGGGGTTCGGCCCACGCGTCGACGACGGCGGCGGGTCCGCGCGGCCGGCTCTCGGTCACCGCGATTCCGCCCGCGGGGCGATCGGCTGATCCGGTCACGAACGTCGCGGTGATCTCGACCGCGCCGGTCTGGTCACACTGGACCGGCACGACGACGTCGATGAGCCCGTCGCCGGGCTGAGCGCGCACGTTCGCGATGTCGACGAGCAACTGATTGCCACCCAGTTCCCACAGCACCGGTGGCGCCGGACTCGGCGTGCGGGCCGGGTCGAGGCCAGCCGCGGTGACTGCCGCGGCCCGCACGAGGAGTTGGAGCGCGTCGGGTGCGAGCGCGCGCGGCGGCGCGACCACGCCCGGTTGCAGCACGGTCCCCGGGAGCAGCGGTGCGAGGTGCGCCTCGACGAGCTCGAGTGTCTTGGGGTCGAGCACTCGCTCCAGATCGGCGGCGCGCAGGAGGGCCTGCCCTGCGAGGACCGACGCGCTCGGAGCGATCGGGATACGTATCGCGCCGCGCGGTGCACGCGGGCGGCGCGGTGGCATCAGGGGACCGGGTTCCGAGCGTGCATTGCTGCCACCTCGCACGTTGGCGTGCCCGACGACCTGCAAGAAGTGCCCGGACTCGAACGCCGGCGGGCACCTGCGCGCGGCCGCCCTGTCCCCACGCCGCGCAGCCTACGAAGCGTCGAGCGCGCCCGCAAGCGGCTGCGATCGCGCGGGGCGCGTGATCAGCCGTGCGGTCGCTCAACCGCGCTGCGCCTCACTATCTCCTGCAAGTGAGTACATTCCGTGGTGCGCTGAGATGCTGCGTCAGCCACGTGAGATCCTCGAACGGCGGCCGCACCTCGCAACAGTTCCGGTGCAGCTCGACGCGCTCGAAGCGCAGATCGACCGCGACGCGAGAGTGCACCGTGCGCGGGTCGTCGTTGACGACCGCGGAACTGCGACTCGGCCCGCTGCTCCAGATTCACCTCACCGTTGCCGGAGATTGCTGAGCGCTTGCACTTCGCGCGGAATTGGGCGAACAGCCAGGTCGGCGAGCTCCGTGTATCCATGTATTCGTTGACCGCTCGAGCCTTCTGTCTGCGGGCAAGTCCGGGACCTCGACCGTCGTGTCGCGAGGTCGAGTTTCCTCACAGCGCCGCGCCGAGGACACGCGCGGACACGGAAACATTCGAGTTGGTCACCGCGATGTTCCGACATCGAGCCCGAACAAGATCGTGCGCGGCCTCCACCCCGGATGCGCCCGGGTCTGCTGCACGTTCGGTTGACGGTGTGACCTGCCAACCGTGCAGCAGACGCATCGACTACTTGATCGGACCTCTTGCGGGATACGTTGCGCACAAGGGGAAGCGAAGTCTGACGTCATGAGGGGAACAGGGTGATGGTGAGTGAGGACACGGTGGGCGGCGGACCGTCGCTATCGGCGCACACAGCCGGGGTAGCAGCGTTGCTCAGCGATCCGGAAACGGTGGTACGCGCGGTTGAGTTCAGCTGGGACGACCTGGGCCCTGCCCCCCGGCGTTGGAACGACCGAGGGATCGAGGCGCCGCTGTCCATGGCGTTCTGGTGGACGTACCTGCGCGTCCCCAACCGCCGTCCCATCCTCCTCATCCGCACCTTCGCGAATGGGGGCACGATGCTGGGTCACCACGAGGTGGCGGAGGGCTTCTGGCACCTCACCGAGGATCGCCTCGACGACCCGTACGACGGGCCCGGCCCCATCCTCCCGGTCGCGGGGGATCCGGAGGGTCGGGTCGACGACCCGGTGACGTGGGCGGCCGCGAACCTCGGTCCGGGCCTCACCATGGGTCCACAGCTCGCTGGGATGCTCGCCGAGGGGATGACCTTCGACGACCTGCCGCTCGAGATGCTCCCCGAGGGCCTCGTGCTCACAACGCCCCCGCAGGAGTTCCTCTACCGCGCGTCGTCGCGGTACGCACGCACGGTCGAGCGCGACTTCTTCGACGCGACCTGGACCTACATGCCCTACGCCATCTGCATCGACCCGCCGGGCCCGATCGGCCCCTACTTCACCTGGGCGGCCACGATCGAGGGCACCTACCACGGCCAGCCCTTCAAGCAGACCGGCGGCTTCGACCGGATGTACGGCGCGGGCGCCACCGAGTACATGATCACCGTCCCCACGACCGCTCTCGTGTTCTCGGCCCTCGGCGTCGACGGGACCCGAGAGATGGGCGTCGTGTACCAGATCGGCAGCGCCCGCCGGTCCGCCGCGATCTACTGGAAGGACGGAGAGGACCCCGTCGTGTCCGACAAGGTCGACATCGACGCCACGTACGTCCAGAACAAGGACGACCCCTCGCAGATCGCGGTCTCGGAGGCCACCTTCCACTTCGGCGGCAAGGAGATCAGCTGGGCGCCGGAGCACATGGCAACCACTGGGGTGGCGATCAACCACTTCGGGCACGCCACCGAGCGCAACGGTCCCGAGCACGCCACCTACCCCGGGGCGATGGAGTGCAAGATCATGCCGGGCACCGTCGAGATCTCGGGCGAGGTCTGACGACCCGGCACCCTCGTCACATTGCGCGGGGGGGCCCGCCGGAGCGTCTGCATTTGGTCTGCACACTGGCCCCGGACAGCAGAGAGCCCCTCAGCGAGGAGGGGCCCTGACCTGCTGTTACATGGTGGCGGGGGTGGGATTTGAACCCACGACCTTCGGGTTATGAGCCCGACGAGCTACCAGACTGCTCCACCCCGCGGCGGACCATCGACGATAGCAAAACCGGCTCCCTTCCCGCCCGGCCGGGTCTCGGGAAGAATTCGAATCCGCGTGTCGATTCCGGCCGTCCCCGTTCGTGTAGTGGTCGAGGCCGCGACGAGGACGGCCCGGAACCGAGGAGGATCGAGATGACCCAGTACCTGCTCTCCGTGCACATGCTCCGGGGCGACGACGAGTTCTCCGAGGAGGAGATGCAAGCGGCGTACGCCGACGTCGACAAGTTCAACGCCCGACTCCAGGACCAGGGCGCGTGGGTGTTCGCCGGCGGCCTGCACCCGCCCGAGACGGCCACCGTCGTGAACGCGCTCGGCGGCGACGTGATCGTCACCGACGGCCCCTTCGGCGAGGCCAAGGAGCAGATCGGCGGGTTCTGGGTGATCGAAGCCCCCGACCTCGACGCGGCGCTGAAGTGGGCCGCCGAGGGGAGCACGGCCTGCAAGGGCGTCGTCGAGGTGCGGCCGTTCCAGGACGAGCCCGACGCCTGAGCCCGGGATGCGCGACGCCGACACCGGCGAGGTGGAGCGGGTGTTCCGCTCCGAGTCGGGACGAGCACTGGCGACCCTGGTCCGCTTCTTCGGCGACATCGACCTCGCCGAAGAAGTGGTCCAGGACGCCTTTGTCGTCGCGATGGAGCGCTGGCCGGTGACGGGCACCCCGCCGAGCCCCGCGGGCTGGATCATCACCACCGCGCGCAACCGCGGCATCGACCGCATCCGGCGCGAGTCGACGCGGGAGCACCGCCAGCGGCAGGCCACGTGGATGCACGAGCCCGGCGACCTCCGAGCCGACACCGGCGCCGTGCCCGACGACCAGCTCCGGCTCGTGTTCACGTGCTGCCACCCCGCGCTCGCGCCGCCCGCGCAGATCGCGCTCACCCTCCGGCTCGTCGCCGGCCTCCAGACACCCGAGATCGCGCGCGCGTTCCTCGTGCCGGAGGCGGCGATGGCGCAACGGCTCGTGCGCGCCAAGCGCAAGATCCGCGCCGCCAACATCCCCTACCGCGTCCCGTCGGCGGAGGAGCTCCCCGACCGCCTCCGCTCCGTCCTCGCGGTCGTCTACCTCGTGTTCAACGAGGGGTATCTCGCGTCGGGGGGCGACGCACTGACGCGCGCGGAGCTCTGCACCGAGGCGATCCGGCTCGCGCGCCTCCTTGTCGCGCTCATGCCCGACGAGGCCGAGGCCCACGGCCTGCTCGCGTTGCTGCTGCTCACCGAGGCGCGCCGCGGCGCCCGCACCGACGCCGACGGTGCGCTCGTGCGGCTCCCCGACCAGGACCGTTCCCGCTGGGATCCCGCGCTGATCGCCGAGGGCCAGGCGATCGTGCGCGCGTGCCTGCGCCGCAACCTGCCGGGGCCCTACCAGATCCAGGCGGCGATCGCCGCGGTCCACAGCGACGCGGCCGTCGCGCGCGAGACCGACTGGGCCCAGATCGTCACGCTCTACGACCAGCTCCTCGTGTACACACCCACGCCCGTGGTCGCGCTCAACCGCGCCATCGCCGTCGGCGAGCTCCACGGCCCCGACGCCGAGCTCGAGCTCCTCGACGAGATCGACCTCGACGACTACCACCTGCTGCACGCGGCGCGCGCCGACGCGCTCGAGCGCGCGGGGCGTCACGTGGAGGCGCGACGCGCCTACGACGCCGCGCTCGCGCGCACACAGAACCGCGCCGAGCGCGCGTTCCTCACCGAGCGACGCGCGAACGCGCGCTAGGACGTCTTGCCGGTCCAGCTCGCGGCGTCGCGCACGACGTCGCGGAAGGGCTTGTCGGTGTCGAAGCTCGGCTCGCGCGGCAGGCCGAGCACCCGCTCGCCGATGGCGTTGCGCTGCATCTCGTTGGTGCCGCCCGCGATCGACATGACCCGGCCGTTGAGGTAGCTGAGCGACGGCGCCATGCCCGACAGGTCGCCCTCGTCCCATGCGAGCGCGGCCCCTTGGCCGACCTCCATGCCGATCCGGGCACGCATCGGGCCGATGGTGCCGCTGAAGAGCTTCCCGTACGCGGCGATCCCTGCGGCGTTGGCGGTGCCCGTCCGGATGTGGTCGACGATGCGGGCGCCGAGCTGGCCGCTCGCGTAGTCGTAGACGTGCGCCTTGGCGATGAGCTGGCGGACGTAGGGATCGTTCTCGCGCCCGACCCGCTGCGCCAGACTCACGAGGTCGGGGGCGAGGCGGCGCGGCCCCGACGGACGCGCGATCGTGCTCTCGCCGCGGTTCCCACCGCGCTCGAACACGAGCATCGTCTGCGCGACCGTCCAGCCGTTGTTCACCTCGCCGATGACGTCGTCGTCGTCGAGCTCGACATTGTCGAAGAACTCCTGGCAGAACTCCGCGTCGCCGTTGATCTCGCGTACCGGCAGCACCTCGACGCCCGGCTTGGCGATCTCCACCGCGAACCATGTGAGACCGCGGTGCTTGGGGACGTCCCAGTTCGTGCGGGCGAGGCACATGCCCCAGTCGGCGTAGAAGGCGCCGCTCGACCAGATCTTCGAGCCGTTGAGGATCCAACGGTCGCCGTCCTTCTCGGCGCGGGTGGTGACGCCGGCGAGGTCGGAACCGGCGCCGGGCTCCGAGAAGAACTGCACCCAGAGCTCCTCGCCCTCGAGGATCCTCGGGATGTGGCGCTTCAGGAACTCGGGCGAGGCGTGCGCCAGCATCGTGTTCGCGCACACGCCGAACGTGGTGCCGCCGGCGACGCCGAGGTCGGGGGTGCGAAAGGCGCGCGCTTCCTCGTTGAAGGCCCGCTCGTACGCGGGAAGCAGTCCCTGCCCCCCGTACTCCACCGGCCAGGTGATCCCCGCGTACCCGCCCGCGTAGAGCTTGGCCTGGATCGCCTTCTCCGCCTTCGTGGTCTCACGGGTGCGGTGCTCGGTGCCGCGCATGCGCATCGGCGCGTTCGGGTCGCGCCGCTCGAGGTTTGCCTCCAGCCACTCGCGTGCCTGCGCGCGATACACGTCGAGGTCGGGAAGCGCGGTGGTGGCCTGGTCACTCATGTCGCTCGTCTCCCTCAGAGCCCGTGGATCGTACAGATGCGCTCGCGGTGCCACGCGGGTTGACCGTAGAGCGCGGCGTCGGTGGTGATGCGCCGCAGGAACAGATGGTTGTCGTGCTCCCACGTGTAGCCGATGCCGCCGAAGACCTGCCAGCACGTCTGGGCGACGTCGATACCGGCATCGCCCACGAACGCCTTCGCCATGCTCGCGACCTCGGAGGCGTCGTCGGTGGGCTTCTGGACCGCGCGCACCGCCCCGACCGAGACGCCGTTGCTCGCCTCCAGCAGCATGCTGGCATCGGCGAGCTGGTGCTTCACCGCCTGGAACGACCCGATCGGACGGCCGAACGCGGTGCGGGCCTTCGCGTAGTCGACGACGACCCCGAAGAGCTCGTTCATCGCACCGACCGTCTCCGCCACCGTCAGCACGACCGCGATGTCGAGCTGGCGGTCGACCAGCGCGCCCGCGCCGTCGAGCTCTCCCACCAGCTCGGCCTCGGTGAGCTCGACGTCGTCGAAGTGCACACGTGAGAAGCGGCGGCTGAGGTCGAGCCGGTCGAGCGGCTCGACGCGGATGCCCGAGGCCGACGCCGGCACGAGGAACTGGCTCACGCCCTGGTCCGAGCCTGCGGTGACGAGGATCCAGTCGGCGAGGTGCGCGTCCTGGACCAGGCCCGCGCTGCCCGAGAGCACGAACCCCATGCCCTTGGTCGTGACCCGCGCCGCGGCGCCGGCGTCGTAGCCGCCGTGCTCCCCCGCGACGGCCCAGGTTGCGACGGTCTCACCCGCCACGATCGATGGGAGCACTTCGGCCTGCTGCGTGGGGTTGCCGGCCTCCGCGAGCGCGAACGCCGCCACGTTCGCCGGTACGAACGGACCGGGTTGGAGCCCGCGGCCCCGTTCCTCGGCCACCACGGCCGCGTCGCGCAGGCCTTCGCCCGAGATGCTGCCGCCGCCGTGCTCCTCCGATACGAGCATGGCGTACCAGCCGAGCTCCGCCGTCCTAGGCAGATAGTCGGCCTCGATGCCGGTCTCGCTCTCGGCGAGCTCGCGCACCTTCGTGAGCGGGCAGTCGGCGGCGATGAACTTGGCCGTGGTCTCCCGGAGGAGATCCTGGTCGTCGGTGAGGTTCAGATCCACGGCGCTATCGCACTCGATCCGAAGCCGCCGTGTCCAATGGTGGCGCGATCACCCACGGCCGCAACCGTGCGGCAGGTGCGGCAGGTGCGGCAGGTCAGTAGGCCGCCTCGGCCCGCCGCCGTTGCCGGGCCTGCGCGGCTCCGACGTGGGTCCCGACGTCCACGATGAAGGCGAAGATCACGATGAACCAACCGAACCCGGTGACGCCGGCCCGCGGGGCGTACGCGACCGCCCACGCGAGCGTGGTCCACGGCAGGAAGAAGAATCCCAGCAGGGCGATCCAGAACGAATTGAACGCGTTGCTCATCCGGTCCGAGAAGAGCCAGACGAGGAAGATCGCGAGGCGCGGCGAGAGCATCGCGGCGAGCGCGACAAGACAGCCGCACATGGTCAGGCGTCGCTCTCGGCGGCGCCGAGACCCATCGCCCGGGTCAGCGCGTCGGTGACGTCACGGCGGCAGCGCTTCGCAATCGCGGCCGACGGCACCATCATGTCGAAACCGTGGACGGCGCCCGCGTACACGTGCAGCTCGGTGGGAACTCCCGCCGCGAGGAGGCGCAACGCGTAGTCGATGTCCTCGTCGCGGAAGACGTCGAGCGTGCCGACGCCGATGAACGCGGGTGGGAGGCCCGACAGGTCGACGGTACGGGCGGGTGCCGCGAACGCGGGCATGTCGTCGCCTCCCGGCTCGCGCCCGAGGTACGCGCGCCAGCCGAGCTGGTTGGCGTCGCGCGGCCAGATCGGGGCCCCGACGATCCGGCTCGAGTGGGTGACGTTCCGGTCGTCGAGCATCGGGTAGATGAGCAGCTGGTACGACACCGGGACCTCGCCCCGGTCGCGCGCGAGCTGCACCAACCCCGCCGCGAGCCCGCCCCCGGCGCTCGCGCCGCCGACGACGATGCCGCCGGGGTCGATGCCGAGCTCGTCGGCCTGCGCGGCCGTCCACACGAGGCCCGCGTAGCAGTCGTCGAGGGGTGCCGGGAACGGGTGCTCCGGGGCCAGGCGGTACTCGACCGAGACCACGACGCAGCCGAGCCGTTCGACCCAGTGGTCGAGGCGCGTGTCCACGCCGAACGCGGAGCCGAACATGTACCCCCCGCCGTGGACCCAGTAGAGGCACGGCCGGCCGGTTCCGTCCGAAGGTGGCGAGTAGACGCGCACCTGCGCGGCCGAGGCGCCCGAGGGGTCGGGGATGGTCACGTCGCGGTGCACTGTGGTGGTCGGCGGTTGCTCGATCGCGTTCGCCGTCGCCATCGCCTCGCGCACCTTCGGGATGGTTTCGAGCGTGAGCGTCGAGAAGTCGAGGGCGCGTGGTACCGCCGCGAGCGCCTCGGCGAGCTCGGGGTCGAGGGTGCTGGTGACGTCCATGGGCCGGGAGCGTACCGTCGTGCCATCCGGCCGTCACCCGGCGGCGGCCCGGCAGCGACGTGCGTCGGCCCGGTCAGCCCGCGTCGACCAGCCAGCTCATGCCGATGTCGCGCAGGCCGTTGGTGAGGCGCGCGGTGACCTGCGACAGTTGGTTGGTCAGCAGGATCACGCCGAACACCGCGAGCACCGCAGCGGAGACGAGCGTGATCACGCGTGAGTGGCGGCGGAACCACGCCAGCGCATGGGTGAGCTTCCCCATCAGCAGGCCGCAGGCGAGGAACGTGACGCCGAGGCCGAGCGAGTACGACACGAGCAGCGCGGTGGCCCGCCCGATGTTCTGGCCCGCGGCGGCGAAGCCGAGCACCGCGCCGAGGACCGGGCCGATGCACGGGGTCCACCCGAGACCGAAGGCGACACCCGCGACCGGCGCCGCCACCGGACCGAAGCGCTCGAGATGGGGGTGGAACCGGAACTCCTGGTAGAGCCGCGGCGTCGTCAGCAGCTGCGACCCCGCGAGGTAAGCGGCCATGAGCAGCACGAGCCCGCCCGAGATGCGGGTGAGCGTGTCCTGGTTCTTGAACAGAGCGGTGCCGGCCGCGGTGGTGACCAGCCCGAGCAGCACGAACACCGCGGTGAAGCCGAGCACGAAGAGGCCGGTGTTCAGCGCGATCCGCCCGAGGTAGTGGCGGTCGCCGTCCTGCATCTCGCCGACGGAGAGGCCGGTGACGAGGCTGAGGTAGCCAGGGACGATCGGGAGGACGCACGGCGAGAGAAACGAGATCACGCCGCCCCCGAACGCGGTCAGGAGATAGAGGTTGCCGCCGACGTCGGCGCCGAGCACGGACATAGTGGTGTGGAAGATGGTACGGCCATGCCCCCCGCCGAACTCCCTTGCAAACTTGCGTCGCTTGGACGGGTTATTTCCGTTCGAGCGACGCAAGTTTGCGGCGGCGGACCCAGACGGCGGCGGCGACGGCGACCGCGAGGAGGGCAGCAGCGACAAGGACGCCCGTGGGCGAGCCGTGGTCGGGCCGACCCGCCGAGGCGGCGGCCGCCTCGACGCCCGTGCCGTGGCGCGTCGTCGCCGGGGCGCCGCCGGTCGTGCCGGCCGGGGTCGACGAGGTCGGCGTCGAGGCGTCGGGCGCAGTCGAGGGTGTCGTGCCTGGGTCCCGCGTGGCGCCCGCTGCGGCCGACGTCCCTCCCGACGCGCCCGAGGCGCCTGGTGTTGCGGCCGCGGCGCCGCCCGGCGAGCTCCCTGCGGTTGGGAGAGGAGCCGGCGGCGGCGCGGCAGTCGGAGGTGGTGCGCACGCGACGTAGCTGCAGAAGTCGGCCGACCCTCGCGGCGGGCTCTGGCCGGCTTGCCAGCGCCACCCGTCGACGTCGCCGGCGCGGATCGTGGAGCCGCCGGCACCGACGGACGAGAAGCTCCAGGACCCACCGCGTCCGTGCCAGTACGACCAGAACTCGCCGTTGGGGCCCTCGAGGCACGACGGGCCGGCCGGGTTCCCCACGCCGTCGATCGCGCACACCGCGGCGCCGGGCCCGGCGAAGCCCTGCGTCGTGACCGATGCGACCTGCTGGAGCGCGGCGAGCCCGCTCTCGCCGCTGCCGACGTCGACCTGCGCGGTGCGTACGTGCGAGCCGTAGTCGATGACGATGACGGCGATGGTGCTCCCGGCCGCGGGCGTGGCCGTCGACAGCGTGGCCGCGCCCGTCGCGCCGGCTGCGATCGTCGCGAAGCCGACGATCGCAGCGAGCGCGCGTGCGACGCGGGTCATCCTGTGAACGCGGGTTGGAGGTTCGCCCCGTCGGCCGCGACGGGACCGGCCGCGGCGGCGCTCACGGTGATGTCGACGCTGGTGCTCACTTCCTGCCCGTTCGGATCGAGTCCGCTGACCACGAGTTGGTGCACGCCGGGCGGGGTGTCGAGCGGGATCGTGACCGTCACCGAGTAGCTGCCGGTTGCGTCGGTCGTAGTGCTCGCGAGCACGACCGGGTCGCTGCGCAGCGTCACGGTGAGGGTGGTGCTCGCGGCGAACCCGCCGCCGGTGAGGGTCACCGCGTCGCCGGGCGCAGGGTTGGTGGTGCTCGACGTCGGCGGCGCGGGAGACGGCGGCGTCACCGCGCACGTCTCTGCGGGCGCGCGCACGATGGGTAGCCACGACCGCAGGAGACCCTCGACGGCCTGTGCGGTGGCGAAGGTGTTGACGGGCGGGAACGCATCGTTCGGGCTCGCGATGTGGCCGTCGGGTTGCTGCTGCGACTCGGTCCACGCGTCGGGGCTCGTGTACGGCGTTCCCGCAGCCGCGGGGTCGACGGTGTCGCGCCAGCACGAGCTGGTGACGTCGAACCCGGCCGACGTGATGCCCAGCACGGCGAGCGCGGTCGAGTTGGGATCGTCGGCGCCGAAGGCCTGCCACGCGCCGCTCGGCTGGTGCTGCGCGGCGAGGAACGCGAGGCCCGCGTGCACGTTCGCGTCCGACGCGTTCGCCCCGCCCGCGACCAGCGCCTCGATCGCGAGCGCGCTCGTGTCGATGTCGAGGTCGCTGCCGTCGGGTTTGCCGCTGAAGCTCCACCCGCCATTGACCTGCTGAGCCGCCCGGACCGTCGCGAGCGCCGCGGGCGGCGCGGCCCCGCACACGAGCGTCTTGGCGAGGATCCCGTAGAGCGTGTCGTTGAACACCCCGAAGCTCGGAGTGTTCGCACCACAGCCGGAGTCGAGCTTCGATGCGAGGTCCACCGGGTTCCCGTCGCCGTTGGCGTCGAACGCCGACGAATCGAGCCCGAGCGGGAACGCCGATAGCACGATGGTCTTGGCCGCGGCGCCGGCGGTGATGTCGCTCGCCGCCTCGGCGTCGAGCGCGTCGAGCGGCGTCGGCCCGCTGCCCCCGCCGAAGTGGATGGCGGCGAGCGCGGCGCGCGCCTCGCCGGTGCTCCACGTACCGGACGTCTGGGCGTTCTCGGCGATCGCGAGCGACGCGTCGCGCGTCTCGAAGCCGGGGAACTGCGCGACCTCGAAGCCGCCGTCGCTCTGCTGCTGGGTGACGAGCCACGCGACCGCGGCGGACGCGGTCGACGCGGCGTCGGCCGCGCCCAGCGGCGGCGGCGACGCGAGGCCGAGCGAGGCGACAACGAGCGCGCACGCGCCCAAGAGGGCGAGCACGCGGGGGGAGCGTGACATGGTGAACCTCCGTGTGGCCCCTGGTCCACGAGGGCCTGTCGTCGACTGCCCGGAGGCAGCCCTCCTACCGGAGCACCGGTGGCCCGGTGGACAACGGCGGGTAGCCTGGCTCACGGTCTGCGGGTCAATTCGGACCGCAGTGCCGCTCACAGTTGCGGGTCAGCGTCGGTCTCGCACCGACTTCCCCCGTCCGGCGACGGCCAAGCCTCCACCGGACCGCACGCAACATCCGGGTTGCGCGCAACCGCTGTCGAGGGTGCACCCTAGAGACGTGACGAGCACCGCGCAAACCGTGCCCGCGCCCGTCGGTGGGCACGCGCGCGGCGAGGTTCGCGCCGGCATCGCACTCGACGCGCCGTGGCACGCGGGCGTGTGGCTGGTGTGGGCGTTGTCCGCCGCCGCGGCCGTGCAGCTCGCGCCGAGCCCGTTGTACGTGGCCCTCGTCATCGGCATCGCCGCGCTCGCGGTCGGCGCGCACGCGCGGCCGGGCCCGTACACCCGCGCGTTCCCCCTCCTCGTGGGCGTGGGGGTCTTCTTCGCGGTGGTGCGGATGCTGCTCACCGCGATCACGACGCACGGCTTCGGCCACGTGCTGTTCACGCTGCCGCAGGCCACGCTCCCGCAGCTGCTCGGCGGGTTCACGGTCGGCGGATCGATCGAGCTCGACGTCATCCTGCAGTCGCTCGCCGAGGGCTTCGCGATCGTCGGCGTGATGGCCGCCTTCGGCGCGTTCAACGCAGTGGTCTCCCATTCCGAGCTCGTCCAGAGCACGCCGCGCGCGTTCTACGAGGTCGGGCTCGTGGTCGTCGTCGGCCTCGCCTTCGTCCCGTCGACGCTCGTCGCCATCGGCGACGTGCGCGAAGCCGACCGCGCTCGGACCGGCGGTCACGTCGTCCGCCGCGGGCGGCTCCTGCGCCAGGTGGTCCCGGTGCTCGAGCTCGGCATGGAGCGCGCGGTCACGCTCGCGGAGTCGATGGATGCCCGTGGTTTCGCGCGTTCCGGGGGCGGCACGCGCGACCACGTCGCCGGCTGGACGGGGTTGGCGTCGCTGCTCGCGCTCGGCGCAGCGTTCGTGGCGCTCATCGGGCGGGCCGAGATCGCGGCCGCGGTGCTCGGTCTCGGCGGCGCGCTCGGGCTCGCGGTGGCGGTCCTCCTGGCTTCGTCGGGCACGCGGCGGGCGCGCTACCGGCCGCGGCGGATGACCGGAGCCGACTGGCTCGTGGCGCTGGCCGCGCTGGCGGCGCCCGCCGCCATGGCCGTGATCGCGATCGTGGGTGACGGGAGCCTGGTCTGGTACGCGAGCCCCCTGCGGTGGCCGGCGCTCCACGTGCTCCCGCTGCTCGCGCTGCTGCCGCTGCTCGTGCCGGTGCTGGCGCGGAACCCGGGAGCGGCATGACCGCGATCGAGGTGCGCGGCGTCTCCTTCGCCTACCCCGACGCCGCCCGTCGCGCGCTCGAGGACGTCGACCTCGGCGTGGAAGCGGGCGAGCTCCTGCTCGTGATCGGTTCGTCGGGATCGGGCAAGAGCACGCTCCTGCGCACCATCAACGGGCTGGTACCGCACGCGAGCGGCGGCGCGTTCGGCGGCGACGTCGTGACGTTCGGGCGCTCGACCCGGACCCACCACCCCCGCGAGCTCGCCGACGTCGTGGGCTTCGTCGCCCAGGATCCCGAAGCGCAGTTCGTGGTGGACCACGTCGAGCGCGACATCGCGTTCGTGCTCGAGAACCTCGGGTTCTCACCCGCGGCAATGCGCCGGAGAGTGGAGGAGACCCTCGACGCGCTCGGCATCGCGCACCTGCGCGATCGCGACCCGTCGACCCTGTCCGGTGGTGAACGCCAACGCTGCGTGATCGCCGGCGCGCTGGCGGCCGCGCCGTCGGCCCTCGTGCTCGACGAGCCGACCTCGCAGCTCGATCCGCAGGGCGCCGACGACGTGCTCGCGGCGCTCACCCGGCTCAACCACGACCTCGGCACCAGCGTCGTGCTGGCCGAGCACCGGCTCGACCGCGCCGCGCCGCTCGCCGACCGGGCGGTGCTCGTCGACGCCGGCCGCGTCGGTGCGCCGCAGTCGCCCGGCGCCGCGCTGGCCACCTACCCGGGCGCGCCGAGCGTCACCCGGCTCGGCCGCGTGCTCGGTTGGGATCCGCTGCCGCTCACCGTCCGCGACGCGCGCGCGCTCGCCGCTCGCGACGCGACCGCCCTCCCGCCACCTCCCGAACCGGTCGCCCGGGAGCCGGGCGCGCCGCTCGTCTCCGCGGAGAAGATCCGCGTGGAGCTCGGCGGCCGCGCCGTCCTCCGCGACGTCGGCGTCACCGTCTCCGAGGGCGACGTGGTCGCGCTGTTCGGGCGCAACGGCGCGGGGAAGACGACGCTCCTGCGCGTGCTGGCGCGCCTGCTGGCGCCCGCCCGCGGCACCGTGTCCGGCGACGCGCGCGCGGCCTACGTGCCCCAGAACCCGAACACCCTCCTGTTCGAGCCGACGGTGCGCCGGGAGGTGGAGGCGACGCTGCGGCTCCTCGGACGCAGCGACGGCGCCGCGGTGGCGCGATGGCTCGACGCCCTCCATCTCGCCCATCTCGCCGACCACCACCCCCGGAGCCTCTCGGGCGGCGAGCGCCAGCGCGTCGCCATCGCCGCGGTGGCAGTCGGCGGCGCGCCCCTTCTCCTCCTCGACGAGCCGACCCGGGGCATGGACGCGGGCTCACGGGACGCGCTGGAGCACGCCGTGCACGCGCACGCGAAAGGAGGCGGCGCGGTCGTGCTCGCCACCCACGACGTGGAGCTGGCGGCGCGGTGCGCCACCCGCGCGGTCGTGCTGGGCGACGGCGAGGTGGTCGCGGAGGGCGACGCACGCGGCGTGCTGGCGGGCTCGTTGTTCGCGCCCCAGGTGCTCCGTGTCCTTCCTCCCTACCTCACGGTCGAAGAGGTCGAGGCGGAGATGACCCGCCGATGACCGCGGCGACGACGACGCCGACCACCCCCAGCGTGCCGGCGCGGCGAGCGCTCGCGACCCTCCGCCCCGTGCTCGTGTACGTGCTCGTCGTGGTGGTGGGCGCCGCCGCGTTCCTGTACCCGTTCTGGTTGCCGTCGACGTCGTTCACGAGCGAGGCGCACAGCGGCGATGCGCCACTCGTCGCCGCGCTCGTCGGCGCGCTCGTGGTCGCCGCGGTCGTGCTCGAGGTTCGCCGGGGCACCATGAACGGTGCGACCGTCGCCATCCTGGGCGTGCTCTCGGCGTCGGCAGGGCTGCTGCGGCTCATCGACCTCCCGGGCGGCGGCAGTGGCATCTTCTTCCTCGTCGTGCTCGCCGGCACCGCGTTCGGCCCGCGGTTCGGGCTCCTGCTCGGCATCTGCGCGATGGCGGTGTCGGCGATCGTCACCGGCGGGATCGGTCCGTGGCTGCCGTTCCAGATGCTGGCGCTCGGCTGGATGGGCGGTGCCGCCGGCGCGGTCGGGCTCTGGACCGCACGCGTGACGCCGCGGGTCGAGGTGGTCGTGCTCGCCGCCTACAGCTGGGTGTGGGCGTTCCTCTACGGGGCGATCATGAACATCTGGTTCTGGCCCTTCGCCCGCGGCGGCGCCCTCGACTGGCACCCGGGCCTCGGCTTCACCGCGACGCTCGCGCGCTACTGGAGCTTCTACGTGGCGACCTCGCTCGGATGGGACGCGGCGGGCGCGGTCACCAACGCCCTCCTCGTCCTGGTGACGGGCGCCGCGCTGCTGCGCACGCTCCGCCGCTTCGCCCACCGGCTCGAGCCGGTCGTGGATCTGGTCTGAAGCCCGCCGGGCTCCGTCAGCCCAACTCGGCGATGAGCTCGACCAGCGCGGCGCGGTCGGTGGGATCGGACAGGTCGCCCACGAACACCGCCGTGCGCGCCCCGGCCTGCTCCGCCGCCTGCGCGACCGCGGCCGCCGCTTCGGTGTCGCCGCCGACGACCACCGCGAGCGTTGGGCGAGTCATTCCGACACGTACATGCGCGTGTACGCGCCGCGGAAGAAGATCAACGGGCGTGCACCCTCGCGCATGTCGAGGTCGATGACGCGACCAACCACGATCTTGTGGTCGCCGCCGGGATACTCGGCCTCGAAGTCGCAATCGATGTAGGCGATGGCCTCGTCGAGCACCGGCGAGCCCGACACCCCCGAGCGCCAAGGGATGCGCCCGAAGCGGTCGGCACCCCGCTGCGCGAACAGCCGCGACAGATCCTCGCCCTCCTCGCCGAGGATGTTCACCGCGAACTTCCCCGCCTGCTCGATGCGGGGCCAGGTCGTCGACGAGTACGCGACGCAGAACAGCACGAGCGGCGGTTCGAGCGACAACGAGGTGAACGAGTTGGCCGCCATGCCGACCGGCTCGTCGCCGTCCATGGCGGTGACGATGGTGACCCCGGTGGCGAAGTGACCGAAGACGTCACGGAAGCGACGATCGTCGGGAGTGACGATCTCCTCAGCCATCGCGTGGGGTGGCGGTGACGCGCATCGAGTCGGCCGCCGCGATCACCTCGAAGCCGCCCGTCCGCGAGGCGAGATCCTGCGCGCCGCGCAGGATCTCGTCGATGGCATCGTCGCCGTGCGAGGGGCAGTGGTGGAAGAGCGCGAGCCGGCGTGCGCCCGATTCGTTCGCCACGTGCAGCGCGTACTCGATCGTGCAGTGCCCCCAGTTGCGCTTGTGCTCGTACTCCTCTTTCGTGTGCTGCGCGTCGTGGATCAGCAGGTCGACGCCGTCGCACAGCTCGAGCACGTCGGCGGGGATGTAGTCGTCGGGGTGGTCGGGCACCGTCCCCGGGCCGTGATCGGGGAGGTACGCGACCGAGACGCCCTCCAGATCCACGCGGTACCCGAGAGTGGGGTCGGTGTGGCGGATCCACCGGGTGCGCACCTTCGCACCGTTCACCGCGAAGTCGTCGCGGTCGACCCCCTGGAAGGTGACGTCACCCCGAAGCTCGTGCGGCTTGATCGGGAAGTACGGCGGTCGCATCACGCCCTCGAACACGCGGTCGAGGGGTCCTGCCGCCTGCGCCGGCCCGATCACGTGCACCGACCCGCCACCCGCTGCGAGCGGCGCGAAGAACGGCAGCCCCTGGATGTGGTCCCAGTGGAGGTGCGACAGGAGGACGGTCGCCTCGTAGCCCCGGAGCCGGCCGGCTCGCGCGATCTGCTCCCCGTAGTTCCGCAGGCCGGTGCCGAGGTCGAGGATCAGCGGCGGGTGCCCGTCCGCCGAAACCTCGACGCACGACGTGTTGCCGCCGTACCGGTCGAACTGGTGGCCGTCGCACGGAGTGGACCCGCGCACGCCCCAGAAGGTGACCTCGGCACCTCGAGCCACGATTTCAGGTTACCCAGATGCGGCGCGGCTCACGTGAGGACGCGCTTCTTGAACCCCTGGATGCCGACCCAGGTGAAGAGCGCAGAGAACCCGATCATCGCGGGGTAGACCGCCCAGAGGCTCATGTGCGGGACGTTGGTCAGCGCCGCCCGGAACCCCTCGCACATGTAGACGAGCGGGTTGAACAGGACGAGCACCTGGAGCCAGTGGATCCCCTGGAGCGACGACCACGAGTAATAGACGGCGCCCAGGAACGTGAGCGGCAGCACGATGATGCCGAACAGCATCGGCACGGTCCGGGGCTCGAACCGCGTCCCGAACGTGAGACCGATGGTGCCGCACATGTAGCAGGCGAGCGGCGTGAGGGTGAGCAGCACGGGCCAGTTGATCGCGAGGTGCACCGGGGTCGCCGGGACGACCGCGGCGATCGGGAACACCATCGCGGCGGAGAACAGCCCGCTGAACGCCCCCCACACCGCCTTCTCGATCCCCACCAACCCCACCGGCAACGGGGCCAGCACGCGGTCCTCGATCTCGCGGGTGTAGCCGAACTCCTGGACCATCGGGAGGGCGGTGGACTGGATGCCCTGGAACATGATCGCGAGGCCGACGACCCCGGCGACGAGACGGGTGGAGAAGTCGCCGGCCGCCGCGCCGCCGCCCCCGACTCCCTGGCCGATCTTCGGGAACACGTACGTGAACACGAAGACGAGCAGGAACGGCTGCAACAGCGTGCGCGGGATGAACTCCTTCAGCGTCTTGCGCAACACGACGAGGTCGCGCAGCAGGAGCGCGCCGAACGCCACGCGAGCCGCGCGCGGCGGGCTGCGCCGGGGCACCAGCTCGGACGGGCTGACGACGTCGGGGGCGGTGACAGCAGTCATTCGCGTAGATCCTTCCCCGTGAGGTTGATGAACACCGTCTCGAGCGTCGGTTCAGCGGACGAGACGTCGGTCAGCTCGTAGCCGGCGGCTTCCGCGGCGCTGAACACGGCCGGCAGCAGTCCGTGCTGGCCGCGCACCGCGAGCTGCAGAGTGCCGTCCATGATGTCGGTGCGTTCGACGCCGGGCACCCGCTCACGCAACGCGTCCCCGAGCTGCTCGAGATCGCCGGACGCCGACACCGACACGATGGTGTCGGCCCCGATCGACTGCTTGAGCTCGGTCGGCGACCCGAGCGCGAGCAGGTGGCCGTGGTCCATGATCGCGAGCCGGTCGCAGAGGCGATCGGCCTCCTCCATGTAGTGCGTGGTCATGAAGATGGTCTGGCCGTCGGTGTGGAGCTCGCCGAGGATCTCCCACAGCGCAATGCGGCTCTGCGGGTCGAGCCCGGCCGTCGGCTCGTCGAGGAAGAGGATCGCGGGGCGGTGCATCACCGCCCGCGCCACCATCAGCCGCTGCGCCATCCCCCCCGACATCGCGGCGACCGGCGCGTCGGCCCGGTCGGCGAGCCAGAACCGCTCGAGCAGCTCCGAGGCCTCCTCTTTCGCGACGCGCGTCGACATGCCGAAGAACCGGCCGTGGAAGTAGAGGTTCTCCCAGACCGAGAGCGACCGGTCGAGCGTGTTGGTCTGCGGGACGATCCCGATCACCTGCTTGGCCGCCACCGGGTGGGCGACGACGTCGATCCCGCCGACGAAGGCGTGACCGCCGGTGGGGATCACGCCCGTGGTGAGCATCCCCGCGGTCGTCGTCTTGCCGGCGCCGTTCGGCCCGAGGAGGCCGAAGATCTCGCCGCGGCGGACCGACAGGGTCAGCTCGTCGACCGCGAGCACGCCGCCCGGGTAGAGCTTCGACAGCGCCTCGATGCGGATGACCTCGTCGGGATCGGAGCCGTTCGCGGCGACCGGTGCATGCGCGTCAACTTCGACGGACACGGGCTGCCTCCTCGTGGTTGCCTTCGTTCGGGTCGCGTCGCGCACGGAGCGTCCGTGCCGACGGTGGGTTGCGACGCATGCGCCGCATCGCGTCCTCGTGCGCCCCGACCACGTCGAAGTGGTCGGCGATCCGCAGGAGCGCCTTGCCGACCAGCTCCACCTCGGGCTCGGTGAGCAGCGACCTCAGCTCGGCGTCGAGATCGGTCGCCACCTTCTGGAGCGCGGCGAGGCGGCGCTTCCCCGACGCGGTGACCACGATGCGCAGCGCCCGCCGGTCGGCGGGGTCGGGACGACGTTCGACGTATCCGTCGCTCGCCAGCCGGTCGAGGTGGCGCACCAACGTGGGCGGCTCGATGCCGATCCGCCCGGCCAGCTCACGCTGGCAGACGCCCCCGGCGAGCGCAGCCTCGCGGAGCACGATCCAGCTCCAGAGGTTCGCGCCCTCGTCCGACAGCCGGGCGTCGAGGACGTCGTGGACGGCGCGGTGCCCGAGGTAGAGGCGACGACCGAGGGGCGGTTCCATAGGTACCTAATCATTAGACACCTAACGAATTCCTGTCAAGCCCCTCACCGGCCCCGCCGCCGGAACGGGCGGAGCGGTCAGTCCCGCTGGTCGGGGCCCTCGGCGCGCACGTTGTGGACGTGCACCAGCGCCTCGCGCAGCTGCGCGATCCAGTCGCCCTCGTGGTCGCCGACGAGGCGCACGCACCACGCCAGCGCGTGGCTGCGACTCCGCGCGACGCCGGCGTCGACGAGGGTGTCCAGCACCTGCCGCTCCGGGAGCCGGAGCCGGGTCATCACCGGCACGCTCAGGTTCGTGAAGAGCTCCTCCCGGTCCCCACAGCGGGCACCCCACGCGACCTTGCGCCCGAAGCGCGCCTCGGCCTCGTCGGCCACGCGCATGCGCGCGGCCCGGGTGTCCTCGCGGAAACCCTGGATGCGGGCGTCGCGCGCCGCCGCCGCCGCCTCGCCGTCGGCGCCCGAGGGCAGGTCGGGTTCCGCGAGGGTGCCGACGACGACGATCTCGTCCCGGTCGGCGCTGACCTCGGGGGCGGTCGTGAACCAGTCGGCCGGCAGGCGGCCCGCGAACCAGGCGGCGAGGGTGGTGTGCGAGGTGCTCGATGTCATGCTGATTACAGTATTACAAAGCTAGTCGAGAAGCAAGCGGCGGATCGCCTCGGCGTGGGACGCAGCGTCGGCCTCGTCTTCGTAGCGCTGGCGCGGCCAGAAGAAGCCGCGGAGCCCGTCCCCCTTGTTGCGGGGGACCGCGTGCACGTGCACGTGGGGCACGCTCTGGCTGACGACGTTGTTCATCGCCACGAACGAGCCGGCGGCCGCGACCGAGTCCTGGACCGCGGCTGCCACCTCCTGGACGCGCCGGAACAGCTCGTCACGGAGCGGGCCCTCGAGGTCGCGGAGGGTCTCGACGTGCGCCCGGGGCGCCACCAGGGTGTGGCCCTTGAACAAGGGGCGGTGGTCGAGGAACGCGACGACGCGCGGCGTGTCGAGCACCAGGAACGCAGGCTCCGCGCCCGCGACGATCGCGCAGATGGTGCACCTCGCCGGCACCGCGGCGAGCCTACGTGCGGCCGACGTGCCCGCCCGGTGACAGGGACCCGGGGTTACCCTGGCCGGACCCCATGGCCGAACCGGAACCCGGCATCGTGTCCCTCCCCGCCCCGTCTCGTCGCCACCGTCGCCGCGCGCGCGCCAACCGGCGGCGCCGCGTCGTCGTCACCGTCGTGGTCACGGTGCTCGTCGTCGCGGGCGTCGCCGCGTTCGCCACCGACACCGTGCGCTTCGGCGGCAACCAACCGAGACTGGCGCGCGCGATCGCGCCGTCGCCCACGACCACCAGCGCACCGTCGACGACGCTCCCGTCGCGCCCCTGCCGGGCGCCGCTCACGGTCGACGACCCGCTCCGCGTCTGGGTGGGTGGCGACTCGCTCGCGGGCTCGCTCGGGCCCGCGCTCGGGACCATCGCCGGCGCCACCGGCGTGGTGCAGCCCTACTTCCACTCCCGGGTGTCGAGCGGCCTGTCGAACCCGCAGTTCGTCGACTGGCCCGCGCAGGCCGCGAAGGAGATGACGTCGTACTCACCGGAAGTCGCGGTGTTCATCATCGGGACCAACGACTACACCGCCGCTCTCGACACCACGACCGACCCCGCGACCGGCCAGCCGGCGTGGAAGGAGAAGTACGCGCAGGAGGTGGAGCAGATGCTCCAGGTCCTGATCGGCGACGGCCGCACGGTGCTGTGGCTGGGGGCGCCGGTGCTGCGGGACGACACCAAGAACACGGCCGTCCAGGCCGTCAACGAGGTGGCCAAGAGCGTGGTGTCGCGCCACCCCGAGGCCGAGTGGTTCGACACCTACAGCTTCTTCGCCGACGCCGACGGCAAGTACGAGTCGACGCTCACCGACGCCACCGGCAAGACGGTGCTCGCGCGGGCGGGTGACGGCATCCACTTCACGACCGACGGCGCGAACATGCTCGCCCGCGCGGTGTTCCAGCAGATCGACACCCAGTGCGGGATCGCGGCCCAGGCGGTGAGCGGGGTCACCAAGCCGACCATCGAGACCCCGGGGAGCACCCAGGTGATCGGCGGCACCTCGGGTGGATCCGGGTCGGGATCGGGCTCGGGTCGGCCGCTCCAGACCACACCGCCGGCCACCGCGCCGGTGACGACGGCGGCGCCGGCGCCCGCGACCACCCCTACCGACACCACGCCGACGACAACGACGGCTCCGACTCCTTCGCAACCGCCGGCGTGACCCAGGCCGGGCGTCGAAGGGCTCCTCGGTAGGCTGCGCGCATGCCCGACCAGCTCGCGGCCGCGGCGCTCGCGATCGACTGCGCCGCGGAAGTGGTCGACGCCGCAGCGGCGCACCTCGCGCGCTCGTCGACCGTTGACGGAAGGGTGTCGGCCCAGGCGCTCGACGGCCACCAGGTGCTCGCCTACGACCTCGCGCACGCCGCGAGCGCGGTCGAGGGATCCCGCGTGATGCTCGAGTACGGCGCACGGGGCGAGGTCGAGTCGGTGCTCGCGCGCGCGGCGATCGCCGACGCGGTCGCCGAGATCGGGGCCCGGCTCATCGGCCGGGAGGCGGTGTGGGGCGCCGAGGAGCTCGCGCTCGACGCCGCCCTGCCCTTCGTGGAGGCGCACCGGTCCCCCGCATTCCTCGACACCGCCGCGACTGCGCTCGTCGACACGGGCACGGGGCCGCGCCATCTGCCCGAGGAGCTCGAGCTGGCGTCCGAGACGTTCCACCGCTTCGCCGCCGACAAGATCCGGCCGGTGGCCGACGAGGTGCACCGCCGTAACACCGACATCCCCGAGCCGGTCATCGCCGGCCTCGCCGGGCTGGGCGGGTTCGGCCTGTCGGTCCCGGAGGCCTACGGCGGGTTCGCCACCGGCGGCGAGGCCGACTACCTCGGCATGGTGGTGGCCACCGAGGAGCTCTCGTGGGGCTCGCTCGGGGTCGGCGGATCGCTCATCACCCGGCCCGAGATCCTGACGCGCGCCCTCCTCGCGGGCGGGACCGAGGAGCAGAAGGTGCGCTGGCTGCCCCGGATCGCATCCGGCGAGCAGATGGTCGGCGTCACCGTCACCGAGCCCGACTACGGCTCCGACGTTGCGGGCATCGCCACCACCGCCATCGCGGTAGACGGCGGCTACCGCGTGAACGGGGTGAAGACGTGGGCGACGTTCGCCGGGCGCGCCGACCTCCTCATGCTCCTGGCCCGCACCGACCCCGACCGCGCCGCGGCGCACCGCGGCCTGTCCCTGTTCGTGGTCGAGAAGGAACCCGCGCCGGGCCACGCGTTCGTGCTCGAGCAGGCCGAGGGCGGGAAGCTCGAGGGGCGCGCCATCGACACGCTCGGCTACCGCGGCATGCACTCCTTCGAGCTCGCGTTCGCCGACTGGTTCGTGCCCGCCGAGAACCTCGTGGGGCTCGAGGCCGGGCTCGGTCGCGGCTTCTACCTCCAGATGGAGGGGTTCGAGAACGGACGGCTGCAGACCGCGGCACGCGCGGTCGGCGTGATGCAGGCGGCGTTCGACGCCGCGCTCGCGTACTCGCAGGAGCGGACGGTGTTCGGCCGGCCAGTCTTCGACTACCAGCTCACCCGGGCCAAGCTCGTCCGCATGGCCGGGCTCGTCCAGACGGGCCGCCAGTTCGCCTACGACGTCGCGCACCGCATGGGCCGCGGCGAGGGCGCCCTCGCCGCGAGCATGGTGAAGGCGTCGGTCTGCCGCGCCGCGGAATGGGTGACGCGCGAGGCCATGCAGATCCACGGCGGCATGGGCTACGCGGAGGAGTTCCCGGTGTCGCGTTACTTCGTCGACGCACGGGTGCTCTCGATCTTCGAGGGTGCCGACGAGACGCTCTGCCTGCGGGTGATCGCGCGGCGCCTCGCCGAGCAGGCGCTCGCGTAGCCCACTCCATCGGCCCGCCGACCTCGGCGCCGAGCCCGCGTCGGCGCGAGCGGTAGGGTCCGGCGGTCACAGCGCCGAGCAGGAGCACGACACGGTGGACATCGAGGAGTTCTACGACGCCGACCCGCGGCGGCGGTCGTCGGAGGAATTCGAGTTCGGCCGCGACTGGCACGACGAGAAGGGCGTCCGCTGCGAGGTGTCGTGGGTGGTCGAAACCGGCGAGCTCTACGTGATGCGCGAGCCCGAGGAGCCGATCATCACCGATCCGGTCGGCGACGAGTTCGTGCCCGAGCTGCCCACCAAGCTCCTGACCGTCGAGGTGCTCGGGATCCTCACTCTGCGCGAGAAGGTCGACACGGCGCTCGACGGATGGCAGGCGAAGATGCCCGAGGCGAACAGCATCGCCTGGGTGCGGGAGCAGGTCGCCGCAGCCCAGGGCTGACCGCGCCCGAGCTATCCGCCGGAGGGTTTCATGCCGGCGCGCTCGCCGCGCGTCACGAACTTCTTCGCCATCTTCGCGCTCGCCTCGTCGATCATCTCGTCGTCGAGCATCACCGCGCCCCGCCGGGCGCCGGAGTCGTCGCCGCCGATCGCGGTCGCATAGGCGGCGAGCACCCGCTGCGCGCGGTCGAATTGCTCCTGCGTCGGCGTGAAGACCTCGTTGACGACTCCGACCTGTCCGGGGTGCAGCACCCACTTCCCGTCGAAGCCCAGCATGCGCGTGCGCATCGCGTAGTCGCGCAGCGCGTCGAGCTCGTGGATGCGCAGGTACGGGCCGTCGATCGCCTGCAGCCCGTTCGCGCGCGCGGCGACCAGGATCTTCTCGAAGACGTAGTGGAAGTGGTCGCCCGGGTACTCGGGTACGTGCACACCGCCGGTCAGCACCGGCATCTCGACCGATGCGGCGAAGTCCGCGGGCCCGAACACGATCGCCTCGGTGCGCGGCGATGCCGCGCAGATCTGCTCGACCTCGACGAGGCCGCGCGCGGTCTCGATCTGCGCCTCGATGCCCACGGTGCCGGAACGGCCGATCGTCTTCTCGATCTGGGTGAGCAGCAGGTCGAGCGCGATCACTTCGGACGCGCGCTGCACCTTCGGGAGCAGGAGCACGTCGAGGTGCTCGGACGCGTGCTCGACGACGTGCACGACGTCGCGGTACGTCCACTCGGTGTCCCAGGCGTTCACGCGCACGCCGAGCACGGTGTCGCCCCAGTCGAGCTCGTTGATCGCCCACACCGCGCGCACGCGTGCGTCGTCCTTCTCGAGCGGCGCGACCGCATCCTCGAGGTCGACGAACACCATGTCGGCACCGAGCCCGGGCGCCTTCGTGAGCATCTTCTCGCTCGACCCCGGAACCGACAGGCACGTGCGCCGGGGCAGGTCGCGCGAGCGTTCCGACATGGCCGTGAGGGTAGACGGGAAAACGGCGCGTAACGTTCGTCGCGTGACCACGCCGCCCGAGCCCGAGCTCACCGAGCTGGGCGAGGGCGTGTTCGCATGGGTGCAGGCCGGCGGGGAATCGGGCGTCGCCAACGCGGGCGTGGTCGTCGACGACGACGGCATCACCGTCGTCGACACGCTGATGGTCCGCTCGCAGTGGGAGCCGTTCGCGGCCGCGGTGGCCGAGCTCGACCGGCCCGTGCGCCGGACGGTGCTCACCCACGCGCACGTCGACCACGTCGGCGGCACCAAGGCCTTCCCCCACGCCGCCGTCTACGGGTCGCGTCAGACGAGCCGCGCCCTCGACCAGACCATGCCGGTCGACGCCTACAAGGCCTTCATGCCCGCCTTCGACGAGGAGTTCGACGATCTCGAGGAGCACGGCACCCGGCCGGTCACCCACATCGTGACCGGTGCCGCGCTGCTCACGCCCCGGGTCGAGGTGCTCCCCGCCGAGGGCCACACCGAAGGCGACCTCCTCGTGCTCGTCGCCGACGCCGACGTGTGCTTCGCCGGCGACCTCTGCTTCTTCGGCGTGACCCCGCTCGCGTTCCAGGGCAACCCGGCCGTGTGGGCGGACATGCTCGACGCGGTCGGCGAGCTCGCGGACGTGATCGTGCCCGGCCACGGACCGATCGGCGGTCCGGCGGAGGTGCGTGATCTCCAGGTCTACCTCCGTCACTGCGTCGCGGCGCGCGGCGACGCCCGCGCGATCCCGCCCGGTACGTGGGACCACTGGCTCGAGCGCGACCGCGACGCCATCAACGTGGAGCGGGCCGAGCTCCTCGCTCGTGGCGCGGACGAGATCCCGCCGTCGATGCTGCGCGCCATGGGCATGGCCTGAGGCCCGCGCGCGCTACCTTTCTGCGGTCCGCACCCGACGAGGCAGGGCATTGGCCAAGAATCCGGACCCCGCGATCAAGCTGACGAGCAGCAAGGGCGTCACGCGCACGCTCGACGACTGGACCACGATGTTCCACCTCTGCGTGGTGGTCCTGCCGCCGCGGCCGGAGGCGTCCGTGTTCATCCCGGTCGCGCAGCGCATCTTCCGAGTGTTCGGCGACGCGGACTGCCGTACCGCGTTCTGCGTCGTCGGCAACGAGTTCATCGCGAGCGGCGTGCTGGGTGCCGTCGAGGACTCGGTGCTCACGTTCGTCGATCCCGACGGCGCGTTCGTGCAGAGCCTCGGCCTCACGCGACTCCCCGCGTTCGTGCACCTGCGACAGAACGCGACGCTCGTGGCCGCGGCCGAGGGCTGGGACCCGGCCGAGTGGCAGCGCGTCGCCCGCGAGATCGGCAAGGCGATGGCGTGGACGGTTCCCGAGGTCGCGGGACCGGGCGATCCACCGGCCACCCGCGGCTGGCCCGTCTGACCTGCACTTTCGCGAAAAATCGGCGAGGGTCCGCGCCCGGGTGGAACCTCGCGAGCAGACTTCGCTATGGTGCCACGGTCCGCACCTCGGTGATTGGGGTGCGGACTCGTTTGTTCCAACGGGTGTCAGTGTTGTTCACGACCGTGTTCAGCAAGGACCACCGAGGCCGAGCCATCTCGACAGAGCCAAGGAGTCCCCACTTGAACTACCGGGCGCCACGCTTGCTCCCGTGGACCATCGCAGTTGCGGTGGCCACGTCGCTCCTGCTTCCCCTTCTCGCAACTCCCGCGGCACAGGCCGACCAGATCTCGGACCTCCAGGGCCAGGCGAGCGCGCTCGAAGCACAGATCAATGCCAACGGCATGAAGCTCGACGCGCTGAACGAGAAGGTCAACGACGCACAGGTCGCGCTCGACGCGGCCAACGCTGCGATCGCGGATGCCGATGCACAGGTGGCGGCCGCGACCGCGCGCATGAAGTCGTTGCGCAACGAGGTCGCGGCGCGCGCGGCGACGGCGTACGTGCAATCGAGCTCGACGAGTGGCGTGGACAACCTCGACACCACGAGCGCGTCCGAGCTCAGCACGCGCGAGAAGTACACGAGCATCGCCGGTCAGCGCGACAAGCTGATCGTCGCGCAGCTCGCGCAGGCCAAGGAAGATCTCGCGCAGAAGAAGGCCGACGCGGAGACCGCGCGCGCGTCCGCGCAGGCCGAGAAGGATCAGATCGTCGCCGCGCAGACGGATCTTCAGGCGGGCACCGTGAAGCAGCGTGACCTGCTCTCACAGGTGAACGGACAGATCTCGGATCTCGTGGCCAAGGCACAGGCCGAGCGCGAGGCGCGCGACCAGGCTGCCGCCGCCGCCCAGCTCAAGCTCACCGCCGCCAACACCAACGCGGGCGCGGGTGGAGGTGGCGGCGGCACGATCGGCGGCCGCAGCTCCGGCGGTGGAGGGACCTTCGCCACGCCGCCGCCTACGAGCGGCAACGTCGGCGCGGTGCTCGCCTACGCCGCCGCCCAGCTCGGCAAGCCCTACTGCTACGCCGGTGCCGGCCCGAGCTGCTTCGACTGCTCGGGCCTCTCGATGATGGCCTGGGCGCAGGCGGGCGTCTCGATGCCGCACGGCTCCGACGCGCAGCTCGCCATGTTCCCGCACGTCCCGCTGAGCCAGCTCCAGCCCGGAGACCTGGTCTTCTGGGACGGCCACGTGGGCATCTACTGGGGGGGTGGTGCCGTGCTCCATGCCCCGCACACGGGCACGGTCGTCCAGATCACTCCGATCTGGCCGGGCGTGATCGGCGCCGTCCGGCCCTGATCCGGAGCCGCTCTGCGCAGACCGGATTCAGGGGATCACGAGCATGCCCAGCTCGGCCTCGAGCTGGGGCCGCGGCTTGAGCCCGAGTGAGGCCCGCTCGAGGCGGCCGTTCCGGAACAGGCCGATGAGCGGGATGCTCTGCACGTCGTACTGCTGCGCCAGCGCGGGCTCCTCGTCGATGTTGACCTTCACCACCTTGTAGGCGCCGTCGCGCATCCGGGCGATCTGCTCGACGATCGGCGCGACCTGGCGGCACGGGCCGCACCAGGGTGCCCAGAAGTCGACGATCACGGGGATCTCCGAGGAGAGCACCTCGGCGGTGAACGTGGCGGTGGTGACGGCCCTCACGGGGCCCTCGGGGGGCGGCTCCGGGAGGGGCGCCGAAGGCTTCTCGCCCGCACGCACGGCCTCGAGCCAGTCGCGTCCCTGCTCCACGCTCTCCAACGCCACCTGGTGGCCCATCGGGAACTCCGCGTACACGAGCGGCACGCCGTGCTCCGTGAGGGTCTCCGCCACCTGGCGCGCCCGGGCGACCGGGATCATCGGGTCCTCGGTGCCGTGCTGCAGCAGCACGGGGACGGCGCGCGCCGCGTCCCAGTCCACGTCGAAGAGCTCGAAGCGGGCGAACGCGCTCATGGCGAGGACACCGGCGGGCCTCGCGCGCTCGGAGTGGCGCAACGCCAACGCGAGCGCGAGACCCCCGCCCTGGGAGAAGCCCGCCACGACCGCCTGGGAGCGGTCGAGGCCACGTGCAGCGCATTCGGAGTCGAGCAGGTCGTCGACGAGATCGATGGCCGCGGTGAACGCGTCACGCCCGTCGCCGCCCTCAGCCGCCTCGATGTCGTACCACGAGAACCCGGGGCCGGCCGCGAACGGCGCGCGGGGCAACACGGTGACGAAGCGGCCCTCGGGGTCGAGGTAGCTGAGGAGCGCCCCGAGGTCGCGCTCGTCGGCGCCGTAGCCGTGGAGGAGCAGGAGCAGCCGGTCGGCGCCGTTCCCTTCGATCACGTTCGTCACCAACGTCGCCATGAGCGGTCCGATCTAGAAGAGGTAGTTCATGTTGTCGACCACGCGCGCGCCGAGCTCGACGTCACCCTGGATCGTGACATCGCCCGCGTTCCTCGCCGCGTCGGGATCGACGCGCCCCGTCGCCAGGCGGGCGAACGTCTCGGTGGTCATGGCGAGGCGCACGGTCGGCGACGCGGGAGCGTTCGGCACCATGCCCGCCCTTCCGTCGACCATCTCCACCACGACCTCCCGCGCCAACGGGCCCGACAACGCGAAGACGACCGAGAGGCCGTCGGGCGCGCCGACCTTCTTGCCCACGATGAACGGCATCCGCCCGGTCATCATTCCCAGCGTGTGCTCGGCGGCGCGACTGTCGAGATCTCCGGGACGGCCGACCGCCCGGCGCATGTCCTGCTCGTGCACCCAGCAGTCGAAGATGCGGAACGGCAGCGCGTCGCGCACGGTCCCCGGGCCCACGGGCGTCCACGAGTCGGCACCGAAGCCCGCCTCGTCGAGCCCGCGCAGCACGCCGAGCCGCTCCGCGGTGACGGCGCGGAACTCGGCGAGCACCTCGGCGCCCGTCCACGAGCGCCGCGCGTCGACGAACACCTCGTTGGCACGCCCCACGTCGTTCTTCACGTGCGGCAGGTCGGCCGGGAGCTCGTGCTCGGGCGCCGGCCTCCCGAGCAGCATCCCCTCGACGCTCGACAGGTGGGCGAGGTTGTCCTGGACCGACCATCCCGGACACTCGGTCGGTCGCTTCCACTCGGCTTCGGTGAGCGCTGAACCCAGGCCGTCGATCGACGCCCACACCTCAGCGAGGCAGTCCACCAGCTCCCGATCGGTCGGCACGCACCCATCGTCGCACGCGCCGCCGCGGCGCCGCACACGCCGGCGGCGGAGTCAGACCGGTGAGGCTCCGGACCTCACGAGGATCCGGCGGACGGTGTGATCGGCCTGCTTCTCGAGCACGACGTCGGCGTTCGGGCGCGTCGGGAGGATGTGCTCGTGCAGGTTGCGCCCGTTGATCGTCCTCCAGGTGTGGTCGGCGAGTGCCACCAGCTCGTCGTCGGAGTAGTCCGCGAACATGGTGAAGAACGACGTCGGGTCGTGCAGGGCCTCGTCGCGCAGCGCCCGCATGCGATCGGTGAACCAGGCCAGGATGTCGCGCTCGTCGGCATCGAGGTAGACGCCGAAGTCGATCCGATCCCGGATGGACGGGCGGAGCAGGTGCAGGCCTTCCACGACGAGGACGTCGTGGTCGTCGAGCGGCTCCGTCTCCTCGAGCACGTCGTAGCGCTCGTGGGAATAGACCGGGACGCGCAGGCCCCGCTCGCCGGCGTGCACGTGGGAGAGGAACTTCACCAGCGCGGGCTCGTCGTAGGACTCGGGGAACCCTTTGCGGTCGAACAGGCCACGCGCCCGGAGCTCCTCGTTGGGGAAGAGGAAGCCGTCGGCGCTGACCACGGCGGCCCGCGGGCCGTCGGGCAGCGCGCCGAGCAGCGCGGCGAGGACGCGCGCGGTCGTGCTCTTGCCCACCGACACGCTGCCCACGACCGCTATCACAGGAACCCGGGTGCCTGCCGCACCGACCGCGTCGCGCACGCGCTCCGCGAGCGGCGCGTAGATCCGGACGACGTCGGCCTCGCGGATGCCGTGAGCGGCGGACCGCGGCGGCGCTGCGGGTGGGACCGCGGCCGCCCACTCGCCGACCGTGTACGTCACAAACCCGTCGAGCATCCGGCCATCATGGCGCGGCGCCCGAACCGGTTGCCTATGCTCACGCGCCGACCTCACCAACGGAAGGAGAGGGGTGGCCATGCTCTTCCACGTGACATGGGAATTCACCGACCAGTCGGAGGAGAGCGAGAAGCGCTCACTCGCCGTCTTCACCAGCTGGCAGCCTCCTGCGGGAGCCGACTTCCAGGCCTTCTACTCCTTCGCCGACGGGAGCGGCGGCGTCGCGATCATCGACGCCGACAGCCCGGAGACGCTCGCCCGCACGGCGGGCCCGTTCCTCCCGTGGATGACGTTCACCATGACACCGATCGTGCCGATGGACCAGATCCCCGGCATCGCGGGCGAGTCCATCACGTTCCGCGACTCCGTGCAGTAGCGGCGCGTCACCCCGCAGTCGAGGCCGAGGGACGCGATCGGCCGCCACCGACGAAGGCGTGCACCAGGCCACCGGGATCGTCTTGCTGGCGCTCGCGTCGGCACAGTTCCTGATGAGCGAGGACGGTCTGAGGCGTCAGTCCTCGGCGAGGAGCCGGTAGAGCTGCTTGCGGGCGTCGCGGACGATGCCGATGCCCTTCTCGATCTTGGTGCGCCCGCCCAGCTTGAGCACCTCGGTCGCCGCCGACTGGAGCTCGACCACAGCCCGGCGCATGTGCGCGACCTCCGGCGCCTCCTCGGTCACGTGCTCCCACGGGGCCCCGTGCTCGGCCAGGGTCGCCTTGGCCTCACGGCGCCCGGCCGGGGTGAGCCGGTAGACGCGGCGGCCCTCCTGGTCGCCCGAGCGCACCAGGCCCTCGTCCTCGAGGAGCTGCAGCGCGGGGTAGATCGACCCAGCGCTCGGGCGCCACACGCCGTTGGTCCTGGCCTCGAGGTACTGGATCACCTCGTAGCCGTGCCCGGGCCGCTCGAGGAGGAACGCGAGGATCGCGCGCCGGATGTCGCCGCGGCGGACGTTACCCATCGACCGGTTGCCGGGTTCCACTCACGACGCTAGCCTCCCGCGATATATCGAGATAGTAGCGATTTCGCGTGAGCGGGTTCCGCCAGGAGGAGACATGGACTACGTGACGATGGGACGTTCCGGCCTCAAGGTCTCGCGCGACTGCCTCGGCGCGATGAACTTCGGCACCGCGCCCGGATCACCGTGTGACGAGCCGGAAGCGCGTCGGATCATCGACAAATTCCTCGACGAGGGCAACAACTTCATCGACACCGCCAACATCTACACGGGCGGACAGTCGGAGCAGATCGTGGGACGCGCGGTGAAGGACCGCCGCGACTCGGTCGTGGTCGCGACCAAGGCGCGAGGGCCGCAGGGCGGCGGCCCGAACGACATCGGTCTGTCGCGCGTGCACCTCACCCGCGCGCTCGAGGCGAGCCTGCGCCGCCTCGACACCGACTACGTCGACCTCTACCAGTGCCACTTCCCTGACGCCGACACGCCCATCGAGGAGACGATGGCGACGCTCGACGGCTTCGTACGCGCCGGGAAGGTCCGCTACATCGGGTGCTCCAACTTCTCGGGCAGCCAGATCGTCGAGGCGCAGTGGACGGCGGAGAAGATCAACGGGACTCCGTTCGTCAGCCTGCAGCCGCGCTACTCGCTGATCGCGCGCGACATCGAGAACGACATCCTTCCCGCGTGCGAGCGCCACGGGCTCGGCACCCTCGTCTACAGCCCGCTCGGTGGCGGCGTGCTCACCGGCAAGTACCGGCGCGGCGAGGAGCCTGCGCCCGACACCCGCTTCGGGCGCAACAGCGCTTACCGCACCGCGGGTGCCAGCATCCCCGACAAGCACCTCGACGTGGCCGACGCGGTCGGAAAGATCGCCGCCGAGCTCGGCGCCACGCCCACCGCGGTCGCGCTGGCGTGGGTGCTCGGACGTCGCAACGTCACGTCGGTGATCATCGGGCCGCGCACGCTCGCGCAGTACGACGAGAACGCCGCCGGCTTCGACCTGCAGCTCCCCGAGGACGCGGTCAAGACCCTCAACGCGGTCTCGAAGGCGGCGCGATGAGCGCGGTCGTGCCCGCGAGCACGAGCAGGGCCGAGCGGGCGATGGCACCGCTGTGGCTGGCGTCCTTGCGCGCGCCCGAGGCGCAGGAGGAGTACGAGAAGCTCGGGCTCGATCCGAGCGAGCGCTACTTCCCCGCACGCGCCGCACCGCTGGGCGAGGCCTCGCTCGAGCTCGTCGTGGCGACGTTCTTCAACTTCAGCCCGCGCGCCGTCGCGCGCGCGATCCCCGGCGCCTGGACGAAGGCGACGCCCGAGCAGATCCTCGCCGCGCAGCTCTCCGGGATCGACCGCGCGCTCGCGAGGGCGTTCGAGAACGTGGACCCCGAAGTGATCACCGAGCTGCTCTCGCTGTTGCGCCCCGCGGCGGAAGCGGCGGCGACGCGGCCGGAGGGCCGCCCATTGTTCGCGGGCTACGCGTCACTGTCCTGGCCCGACGAACCACACCTCGCGCTCTGGCACGCGCACTACCTGTTGCGCGAATTCCGTGGCGACGGGCACATCGCGGTGCTCGTGGCGGAAGGCCTCACCGGGCACCAGGCCCTCGCGCTCCACGTCGCGATGCTGCCGGCGATCGGACCCGTGTTCCGCCAGTCGCGCGCGTGGACCGACGACGAGTGGGGGGCGACCCTGGCCTCGCTGCGGGCCGACGGTTGGCTCACCGACGACGAGGAGCTCGCCCTCACCCCGGAGGGCGCGCGCCGGCGGCAGGCGATCGAGGACCGCACGAACGAGCTGGCCCTGCCCGCGTACGCGCCGATCGGCCAGGAGGGAGTTGACCGCGTCATCGAGCTCGGGGAGCCGATCGGGGAGACGATGGCCAAGGCCGACCTCACCATGACGCTTCCCCGCAACTGACGCTACCGGTCAAACCTGCATCGCTCGGGCGAGATGCTCGACCCGAGCGACGCAGGTTTGCCGTGGGGGACGGTGGTCACATGTTCGGGCAGTTCGCTTGGCTCCCCGAATTCCCGCTCGACGGTGTCGTCGTCGAGCTGCCCGAGGAGCTGTTCGAGCTGCCCGAGGAATTGCTCGAGCTGCCCGAGCCGCTCGTCTGGGCGTACGCGATCGCCGCGCCACCGCCGACCAGCGACGCGGTCAGCGCACCGACGACCAGGCTCTTCCGCAGCAGTCCATTCATACGTCATCACCTCCCTTCGCCATGCGGGACGCAGACCGCATTCAAACGAACCGCGGCTAAGAGCCGTGTAAGACCCGACGACGTTTCCTGAGAGAGCAGGCACGCACGACGCGCGCGTGACGTACCGTCAGTCGCCGGCGCTCGCGATCGCCCCGACGTCGTGGAGACGCTCGACCTCGGACGGGTCGAAGCCCCAGTCCCTCAGCACCTCGTCGGTGTGGGCGGCGTAACGGGGTGAGGGCCCCTGGATCTCGCCGGGCGTGCGCGAGAAGCGCGGCGCGGGCGCGGGTTGGCGCATGCCGAACGCACGGACGAGCGTCTCGCGCGCCGCCATCTGCGGGTGCACGAACGCTTCCGTCATCCGGAGCACCGGCGCCACGCACGCGTCGCTGCCCTCGAACACCGTGCACCACTCGTCGCGTGTCCGGGTCGCGAACGTCTCGGTGAACCGCCGCCGCACCGTCGGCCAGCCATCGCGATCCATCTGCGCGGGCAGATCCTCGTGGCCGAGACCGAGCTGCTCGAGGAGCTCGGCATAGAACTCGGGCTCGATCGCACCGACGGCCATGTACTCGCCGTCGGCCGTCTCGTACACGTCGTAGAACGGTGCGCCGGTGTCGAGGATGTTCACGCCCCGCGTCTCCTCCCAGTTGCCGGTCTCCAGGTAGCCCCACGTCATCGCCATCAGCGACGCGGCGCCGTCGACCATCGCGGTGTCGACGACCTGTCCCCTTCCGCTGGTGCGCGCCTCGAGCAACCCGCACACGATCCCGAGCGCGAGGTACAGCGCGCCGCCCCCGAAGTCGCCGACGAGGTTCAGCGGCGGCGTGGGGGCCGCACCGGCGCGACCGAAGTGCGCGAGCGCCCCCGCGATCGAGATGTAGTCGATGTCGTGTCCGGCGGTCGACGCCAGCGGTCCGGTCTGCCCCCACCCGGTCATCCGGGCGTACACGAGGCGCTCGTTGCGGCCCATGCACTCGTCGGGCCCGACCCCCAGCCGCTCGGCGACCCCGGGCCGGAACGGGTCGATGAGCACGTCGGCCTGCGCCGCGAGCCGAAGCACGCACTCGACCCCGTCAGGATGCTTGAGGTCGACGCCGATCGAGCGCCGCCCGCGCGCGGTCACGATGGACGTGACGGCACGCGTCGGGCGGTTCGCCCAGTCGCGGCGGTCGACCAGCACCACATCTGCCCCGAGATCGGAGAGGAGCATGCCGCAGAACGGCCCCGGACCGAGCCCGGCGAGCTCGACCACCTTCACCCCCGTCAGCGGTCCCACGCGCTCCTCCTACTCCGCCTGCCCCGCGCGCGCATCCCGGACGTCGAGCAGGATCTTGCCGGTGACCCTGCGTCCGCTCATCGCGGCCAGCGCGTCGGCGACGTCGGCGAGCGGGTACACGGCGGAAACGTACGGGTGGAGGGTGCCGTCGGCCAGCAACGCGCGGAGCTCGGCCCGGTCGCGGGCAAGCCGGTCGGCGGCGTAACGGCCCCAATTCCAGAACTCGAACGAGGTGACGGTCACCCCCTTGAGCAGGACGAGGTTCAAGGGGATGCGCGGGATCTCGCCGGACGCGAACCCGAGCACCACGTAGCGCGCACCGAACCGGCAGCTCCGCAGCGCGGGCTCGGAGTAAGGGCCACCCACCGGGTCGATCACGACGTCGGCGCCGCCGTCGGTCAGCTCGCGGAGGCGGGTCTTCAGATCCTCGGTCGCGTAGTTGATGGTGGCCTCGGCCCCCTGCGCGCGGCACACCCCGAGCTTGGCGTCGCTCGACGCCGCCGCGACCACATGGCCACCGAGGTGGACCGCGATCTCGACCGCGGCGAGACCGACGCCGCCGCCCGCACCGAGCACCGCGACGTGCTCGCCCGGCTGCACGTCGGCCGCGCTGCGCAACGCGTGGTACGCGGTCGCGTGCGCGACTCCGAAGGCGGCGGCGGTGTCGAGCCCGACGTGGTCGGGCACCGGTGTGAGCCCGGACGCGGGCACCGCGATCCGCTCCGCGTAGGCACCGACGAGGGTCGAACCGGTCACGCGATCCCCCGGTCGCACCCCGTCGACGTCGTCGCCGACCGCCGCGACCGTGCCTGCGAACTCGCTCCCCAGCGTGAACGGCGGCGGAGCCGGCACCTGGTACCCACCGGCGACCATGAGCGCGTCGGTGAAGTTCACCGCGGCATACGCGATGTCGACGAGGGCGTCACCCGGTCCGACGACGGGGTCGGCCACGTCCTCGACCACGACACCGCTGACCGGGCCGATCTCGTGACAACGCGCGGCTCGCACGCACGGGATCGTAGGCCGATCCGCGACGCGGCACGGCCGCCGGAGCGACACGCCTCACAGCGTCAAGCCGAGGTTGCGCAGGCGCCTGAGCTCCTCGAAGTGACGCGCGCTCAGACGCGCGAGCTTCGCGGCGCCGACGCGCGTGAGGCGCAAGCGCACGACCCGATGGTCGGAGGTGTCGCGCACGCGTTGCACGAGCCCGGCTTCCGCGGCCCGGTCGACGAGTCCCACTGCGCTGTGGTGCCGGAGGAGCAGGCGTTCGGCGACCTCACCCACTGTGGGCTCACCGCCGTCGCCGCGGATCGCGAGGAGCAGCTGGTGCTGTGCCGGAGTCAGGTGCTCGGCGCGCGCCTGCTCCTCACTCCAGTGGAGGAATTGGCGGAGCGCGGTGCGGAACTCCAGGAGCTGGCGGTACTGGGCGCCGGTCAGGTCCTTGCGGGAAGCCACAGCTCAATCGTAGTACGATATTATCGTGTTCCGAGGCTTCCGCTTCCACCCCGAGTGGATCGACCGCATGTCGCTCGGGCTGTCGCGGCGGATGCTCGGGTTCGTCCTCCTCGTGGGGCTCGGCGGCGGGCTGGTCGGCGCCGGTTATCTGCTCGTGCTCCACATCCTCCAGCACGGCCTCTGGCCGACGGAGTGGAGTGGGGCAGTCGGCTTCCTGGTGCTCGGCAGCGTCGGCCTCGCGACCGGCCTCGTCGTACGGTTCGTCGGGAGCCCGGGCGACGTGGAGCTGATGGTCGACAACGTGCACGTCTCGGGCACCGCTCCCGGACTCCGGATGCTGCGGTCCCTGCTTCCCGTGTCCTGGCTGTGCATCGCGTCGGGCGGTGCCATGGGCCCGGAGGCGCCGCTCGTCCAGACGACCGGTTCGCTGGCGGCCGCGGTCGGTGCCCGCACGACCGACGACGCGATCGACCGACGGGTGCTGACCATCACGGGGATGGCCGCCGGCTTCACCGTGCTGTTCGGCGCGCCGCTCGGATCGGCGTTGTTCGCGCTCGAGCTCCTCCACCGCCGGGGCCTCGAGTACTACGAGGCGCTGCTGCCCGCCGTCCTCGGATCGCTCGCGGGTTACGGCGTGTACGTCGCGACGACCGGTGCCGGCCTTGCTCCCGTGTGGCACATCCCCGCACCCGCGAACATCCACGTGGCCGACCTCGGGTGGGCGGCGCTCGCCGGCCTCGCGGGCGCGCTGATCGCAGTGGCGTTCACCTATCTCTGCACGTTGCTCCGCCGCGTCGCGCGTCTCGTGCGCGCCGAGCTCCGGCCGGTGATCGGCGGGCTCGTGCTCGCGTCGCTCGGCCTCGCATCCGTGTACTCGCTCACCTACGGCGAGGTGCAGATCAACAACATCCTCCGCCACCCGAGCGGCGCGATCGCGTTCTTCGCGCTTGCCGCCGGCGCCAAGCTCGCAGGTACGTCGGTGACCCTCGCGTCCGAGTGGCGGGGCGGGTTCATCATCCCGCTGTTCTTCATGGGTGTGTGCATCGCCCGCGCCTTGCACGGCATCTTCCCCGGGAGCAACGAAGCGGTGCTCATCGGCTCGCTGATGGCGGCGGCCAACGTCGGCGTGACCAAGACCCCGCTCGGCTCGACCCTCGTCGTCACCGAGATGGGCGGCCTCCGCCTCCTCCCGACCACCATCCTCGCCGCCATGCTCGCGCTCCTGCTCACCAGCCAGGTCGGGCTCATCGACACCCAACGCGCCCGCACCCCCATCGGCGAACCCTGAGCCCCCGACCAGGCGGCGCCGTCCGTCGGCGCGCGCAGCGGACGGCGCGAGCGAAGCGAGCTCGTGAAGGGAGCGAGCACGGCGACGGGCGGCGCCGCCGGGCTCACCGCCCGACGGCGCGCTCCAGCTCCGCCTTGCTCATCCTCGACCGCCCCGCGATGTTCCTCTGCCGCGCCTCGTTGTAGAGCTGCTCCTTGGTGCGCCCGCCTGGCCCGCGGTGGGAGCGCAGCCCGCCGCGCCGCGAAGACGAGATGTCGTCGGTCGACGTCCGGCTCGCGGTCGCCGCCTCGCCGTGACGCGCCCGCTCCTTGTTGACGGTCCGTGCCGCGATCTCCTCGGCCGTGTCCTCGGACTGACCCCGCTCCTCGAGCCCTTCCTTGATGTGCTCGTACTGGCGCTCGCGCTTCTCGCTCCAGGCGTTGGGTGGCATGCAGGCCTCCTGTCGGTCGAATCCGTCGCGGTTGTACCCGTGCGGCCAGGATTCGACCCCCGGACCGAGACCGGCGACGCGGCCACGTTTGGAGCCCGGCGGGTCCTCGCACGCATGATGCATGCCGTGGAGGACGCGAACGGACGACCGCGCCCGGCGATCGTCGCGGTGGACGACGACCCGTACGCACGGGATCGTCTCGCGTCCGAGCTCCAACGGCGCTATGCGAGCGACTACCTCGTGGTGTGCTGCGCGACGTCGGAGGCCGCGCTCGAGTGGCTCACCGGCACGCGCGAGCGGGGCGCACCGGTGGCACTGGTGCTCGCAGACCAGTGGATGCCGGGCCTGACCGGCGCCGAGCTGCTGGCGCGTGTGGCACGCGACCTCCCCACGACGAAGCGCGGGCTCCTGATCGACTTCGGCGCGTGGGGCGACGGTCCGACCGCCGATGCGATCCGGGGCGCGATGGCGCGGTCCGAGATCGACTACTACGTGCTCAAGCCCTGGCGTCGCAACGACGAGCTGTTCCACCGGACGGTGAGCGAGTTCCTCCACGAGTGGGCACGGGCCGACGTCGACGCCGAGGCGCGGGAGCTCGCGGTGCTCTCTCCGCCCGGGTCCACGCGCGGACACGAGCTCCACGACCTGCTCGTGCGCAACGGGATCCCGCACGTCTTCCACGACTCCAGCTCGCGTCGCGGCGCGGCGCTCCTCGCGTCGGTCGGGATCACGGACCCCGAGGTCCCGGTGGTGCTGCTCCTCGACGGCCAGGTGCTGCTCGATCCCTCCAACGACGAGCTCGCCCGCGCGTACGGGGTCACGACCACGCTCGACGAGCGCCGGACGTTCGACCTCGTCGTGGTGGGCGGCGGACCCGCGGGCCTGGCGGCCGCGGTCACCGCGGCCAGCGAAGGGCTCGACGTGCTCGTCGTGGAGGGGGAGTCGGTCGGCGGGCAGGCCTCGACGAGCTCCCGGATCCGGAACTACCTGGGGTTCTCACGTGGCGTCACCGGTGCCGAGCTCGCCCAACGCGCGTACCAACAGGCGTGGGTGTTCGGCGTGTCGTTCCTGCACATGCGAACGGTCGCCGGCCTCACCCGTACCGGCTCGATGCACCGGGTGGAGCTGTCGGGGGACGAAGCGGTCGACGCGCGCGCGGTCCTGATCGCGAGTGGAGCGTCGTACAACCGGCTCGGCATCTCCGCGCTCGAGGAGCTCATCGGACGCGGCGTGTTCTACGGCGCGACCGTGTCCGAGGCGCGGAGCAGCGCGGGCGGGCACGCGTTCGTGGTGGGAGCAGGGAACTCGGCCGGGCAGGCCGCGTTGCACCTCGCCAAGTTCGCCGGGCGGGTGACAGTGCTGGCGCGGGCGGCGACGCTCGAGCACTCGATGTCGCAGTACCTGCGGTCCGAGCTCGCGGTCACGCCGAACGTCGACGTCCACACGCGCACGCAGGTCGTGGGCGGCGGCGGCGACGGCGTGCTCGACCACGTGGTGCTCCGCGACCTCGACACCGGAGCGGAGCACCGCGCCGAGGCCGACGCTCTGTTCGTCCTCATCGGCGCGCACCCGAACAGCGCCTGGCTGCCCGACGCGGTGGCGCGGGACGACGCCGGCTTCGTCCTCACCGGGAGCGATGTCGTCGAGGCGGACGTCGCCTCCGGTGCACCGGCGTCCTGGCCGATCGACCGCCTGCCGTACACGTTCGAGACGAGCGTTCCCGGGGTGTTCGCGGTCGGCGACGTCCGCGCCGGGTCGGTGAAGCGCGTCGCGTCCGCGGTCGGGGAGGGCGCGGTCGTGATCGCGCAGGTGCTGCGATGGCTGGCGCCCGCCGAGACGGTCAGGGGTTGAGGGTCCAGCCGCCTCGCTCGTCACGCAGCCACCCGCTCGACGCCCACGTGCCGCCGTCGACCGGCACGGTGATGCCGGTGACGTACTCGGACATCTTCGAGCACAGCCACACGACAGTGCTGGCGCACTCCTCGACCACCCCCTCCCGCCCGAGCGGTACGAGCTTGGCCCACTCCTCAGAGGAGTCGGCCCACGAGTCGGGGTCGACGGGGCCGTTGCGGTTGCCGCGCCCACCCGGGGACACGGTGTGGTCGGGCGCGATGCAGTTCACCCGGATCCCGTGCTCACCGAGCTCGACGGCCATGGTGCGGGTGAAGTTGTTCATGCCCGCCTTGCACGCCGAGTACACGGCGAACATCGGCGCGGCGCGTGAACCCTCGATGCTCGACACGTTGACGATCGAGCCGCCGCGTCCGGCGTCGATCATGATGCGCGCCGCTTCCTGGGTGGCGAAGAGCATGCTGAAGAGATTGATGTCGACGTGGCGACGGATGCTCCGCTCGGGTTGGGTCATGAACCGTCCTCCCCGGACGCCACCAGCGTTGTTCACCAGGATGTCGATGCTTCCGAAGGCCTCGTGGGCACGCGCGATCGCGGCGCGGATCTGATCGGCGTCCATCACGTCGGTGGGGATGCCGATGCCCTCCCGGCCGAGCTCGCGGATGGCGCCTTCGGTCGCCGCGCATCGCTCGGGCTCGATGTCGAGCACCGCCACGTTGGCGCCGAACTTCGCCAGCCCGAGCGCGATCCCCTGCCCGATCCCGCCGCCACCACCGGTCACGACTGCTCCCTGCCCGGTGAGGAGGATGTCGGACGGGTCGAGGATCGTGTGCAGCGTGTCGCGGGCGATGGCCATGACCTCCACGTGGTCCACGTGGGTAACCCCTCTCCCGGCCCGGGGGGGCCGACGGGCCGAGACTATTGGGGCGCGGCAGAGCGTGCGTCGCCCCCGCCGGCGGGCCACGATGGGCGCGCGATCCCACCGGGAGACGGGCTTGCCGGGCCGGCGGCCCGCCGCCGTACCATCGGCCCATGAGCGACGCGGCGCGGCACATCGAGTTCGAGGCCTGCTTCAACTTCCGCGACCTCGGCGGCTACCCGGCGTCCGACGGTCGCCAGGTGCGCTGGAACGTGCTGTACCGCTCCGACACGCTCCACCGGCTCACGGGGACCGATGCCGAGCCCTTCGCGGCGCTCGGCCTGCGCACCGTGATCGACCTCCGCTCGCGCACCGAGATCGAGGATCACGGGCAACTCGGGGTCGCCGGAGACGGCACCGTGTGGCACAACGTGGCGATGCTCGACAACGTGAAGCTGGCGCCGCGTGACCCGGAGGAGCCGACGCCGGTTCCGCTGGCCGCCGAGCCCGGCGAGGGCTACTTCCGCATCGTCGAGCAGTTCGGCGACTCGGTGGCCGAGGTGTTCGAGCTCCTGGCCGCCGACGACGCCCTGCCCGCCGTGTACCACTGCACCTCGGGCAAGGACCGCACCGGGATCGTCTCCGCGCTCCTCCTCGAGGTCCTCGGCGTGGCCGACGACGTCATCGCCGAGGACTACGTGCTCACCGAGCGCGCCCGCGCGAGGAGCACGGCGTGGATCCAGGCGAACGAGCCGGAGTTCCACGCCTTCCTCACACAGATCCCGCCTGAGCTCCGTGTGCTGCGGCCCGAGGTGATCCTCGGCTTCCTCGACATGGTGCGGGTGCAGTTCGGGAGCGCGCGCGACCTCCTCACCCACCTCGGGGTCGCCGAGCCTTCGCTCACCGCGCTCCGGGAGCGGCTGCTCGAGCACTGATGTCCTCGGGCGGGTTCGGCCGTCGATCGGCGGCTCAGCGCAGGTGCACCGAGCCGTCGCTCGCCAACACCCATCCGGGGTTGTGCGCGACCTCCCACGGATGGCCGTCGGGGTCGATGAAGACCCCGGAGTAGCCGCCCCAGAACGTCTCCGCCCCTGCGCGCCCGATGGTGGCGCCCGCGGCGGCGGCCTCGGCGAGCACCGCCTCGACCGCCTCGGGTGACGGGGCGTTGTACGCGAGGGTCACGCCGCCCCACCCGCCGCCGTCGGTCACCGCGCTGTCGTCGGCGAGCCGGTCGCGACCCCAGAGCGCGACGATCATGCCACCGGCCTGGAAGAACACCACTTCGCCGTCGGGGGACTCGCCCGACCAGCCGAGCGCCTCGTAGAACCGGCGAGCGCGCTCGATGTCGGCGACGCCGAGAGTGACGAGGGATACGCGCTGCTCCATGTGAGGGACCTCAGGTTGTGAGGCTGGCGCGGACTGCGCGCAGCAACCGGGTTCGTTCCGCGCGTGTGCTGACCCGCAGGCGCGTGAAGTCGTCGTCCCGCTCGAGCCGTACGTCGGCGTACATGCCCGTGCGGTCCTCGTGGAAGTGGAGGAACGCGCGCGAGCCCCGGTAGAACACGCCTCGCTTGCGCTCGACCAGTGCCGGGAAGGAGCGGAGCTCGGCGAGCAACGGGTCGAGACCGTCCAGCGCCTCCGCGCCCGCGTGCTTCACACGACTGCGCTCTGGCCGCCGTCGAAGTTGATCGCGGTTCCGGTGATGAAGCGCGCCCGGTCGGAGACGAGGAACGCCACGAGGTCGGCGAGCTCCTCCGACTCGGCGACCCGCTTCACCGGCACCGACGCCCCGAGCTGCGAATACCAGTCGTCGAGCGACACGCGCCGGTCACCGGCCTCCCAGCGACGCTCCCACTGGTTGCTCTTGACCAACCCGATCAGCACCGCGTTCACCAGGATCCCGTCCGCGGCGAGCTCCTGCGACAGGGCCTTGGTGAGCGCGAGACCGGCGGCGCGCGACACGCTCGTGGGAAGCGAGCGGGCCCCCGGCTGCTTGGCGCCGATGTTGAGGATGTTGACGATCCGGCCTCCCCCGCGCTCGCGCATGAGCGGCACGACGAGCCGGGACAATCGGATGGCGGCGTGGAGCTTCAGGTCGAGATCGGCGCGCCACGCGTCGTCGTCGACGTCGAGGAAAGGATTGGCCGCGGCGGTCCCTGCGTTGTTCACCAAGATGTCGACGCCGCCGAAGCCGTCAACCGCGTCGTGCACCAGCCGCGCGACGTCGTCGGGCTCGGTCACGTCGCCGACGACCGAGATGACCGATCCCTCGCCCACCTGGGCGGCCAGCCCGCGCGCCGCCGCGGCGAGCCGTTCTTCGCCGCGCGCCATTATCGCCACCCGCGCGCCTTCCCGCGCCAGGGTCGCGGCAGTGGCGCGACCCAACCCGGCGCTCGCGCCGGTCACGATCGCGACGCGTCCCTCGAGTCCGAGATCCATGGCCGTATGGTCGCACCTGGCCGCGGCCGACTCCACTCCACGGTTCTTGGTGCCGACGCCGCGTGGCGGGCGTCAGGTCACGACGATCCGCACCCGGGCGAGGTTCTGCACCAACGGACCCTGCCCCTTGGCGCCGTCGCGGTGCGCGCCGACGCGGAAGGCCGCGAAGTACGTGCCGGGTGCGTCGTAGGTGTGCGTCGCCGTCACCCGCGCCGACTCCGACATGCCGTCGAGCTCCTCCTTGTCGCTCCAGGCGCCGGTCCCCTCGAAGTCCCACTCCGCGACCACGATCCCGCCTGTGCCGGGCGGCTGCTCGGCAACGCCCTCGAAGCGGACGGTGTCGCCGGCGGTGATGTCGGCGCGCGCGGCATCGTTGGCGGTGGCGCGCACGAGCGGCTGCACCCCGCGACGTTCGGCCGCGGTGCCGGCCAGTGCGAGCCCGGAGTCGTCGGTCATCGAGAAGCCAGTCGTGGGTGATGGCGCCCGGTCCTCCTCCACCCATTCGGTGAGCTGGCGGAGCGCCTCCGCGGTGACGCCGTCGTAGCCGACCATGCGGCTGCTCCACAGTGCCGGATCCTTGTCAGGGGTCGCGAACACGCCCAGGAATTCCGGTGCGCCGTGCGGGGCGTTGTCGACGAACCAGAGCCGGTACTTCTCGTCGATCGAGTCGGCGAGCGCCTTCTGCACCTTGTGCTGGTAGGCCACCACCCCGTTGGGCCAGACCATCGAGTCGAGCGCGCAGTTGACGTGGATCATCTTCCCTTCGAAGCGGCCGGTGTGGTTCGCACCCGCCGGCTCGGGCACCTCGCGCTGCGGGTAGATGGGGCGACGGTCGACGGCGCTCGCGCGCAGGCCCCCGAACTCCGGCGAGAAGGTGACCCGTCCCGACCGCGGGTCGACGTCGGAGGCGGCGTCGATGTCGACCGTGTGCCGGTGCAGGTAGCAGAACGCGAGGAAGTCGTGGTTGTCGAGGTGCACCTCGTCGCCGGGCTCCACGTCGTCGAACAGGTCGGGCGCCATCTCGCCGAACCCGGCGAGCTCGTTCCCCTCGACCTGCGAGATGTACAGCTCGCGGCCCTTGGCCTTGCCCGACAGCACCGTGACCTTGGCCATGCACATCCGCTGAGGGTCGTCGAGGTCGGCGTCGAGCACGAGCGCGAACCGATCGCCCTGCATCGCGGCACTGCCGCTCTCGCCACCGGCTGCGCCCGCGGTCGCCATGCGGATGCCGGCCATCATCGCTCCGCCGCCCGCGGACACCGTGTTGCGCACCTTGTACGTCTCGTCGACCAGGTAGGGCGCGAGACGTTCGGGCGCGTCGGCACCGAGGTAGCCCGGCACCGTCCAGAAGTCGGAGTAGTAGTCGGGGTCGAGGTTCCAGATCTCGTACATGGTGAACAGCCACGGCCCGAACGACCACAGCAGGCTCTCGGCTCGCCGTGGCCAGCCGTGTCGGTACAGCGTCGCCAACGCTTCGCGCTGGTCGGTGCTCATGTCGTCGAACGGGTCGCCGCTGCCACCCGGTGACGTGGCGTCGATGATCGCCGCGCGCCGGTCACGCGCGTACGTCCACCAGTAGCCCCACGACGACCACATGCCGAGCGCGCCGCCGCTCCAGATCACGTGGGGGCTGGCGCCGTCGTAGACCTCGGGCTCGTTCTCGATGCAGTAGATCGACCGCGACCCACCGCCGCTCCCACCCCACACGTAGCCGTGATGGGGTGGGCTGCCGTACAGCTCGGCCGCGAGCTGCTTCGCGTACCGCGCGCACTCGGCGCTCGCGCCGAACAGCTCGACGTCGTTGGCGAACCCCAGTCCCTCGTTGTGGAGGTGCCCCTGGTTCGACTCGATCAGGTACCCGCCGAGCTCGTCGAACACGAGGTCGTACATCCAGTCGAAGCCCATTCCGGGGTAGCCGCCGCCCGCGATCAGCGACTCGTGACCGCCGGCGCCGCCCTCCAGGTACTGGTAGAAGCGGCCGCGGTAGTGCTGCTCAGGTGGGAAGTAGAAGGAGAACAACGTGTGGGTGCCCTCGAAGCCGCCGTGCACGTAGCGGTGCCGCCTCGGCGTGTCGCGCCACTCGTCGACGTCGATGAAGGGCTCGCCGAACCCGTACTTGGACTCCCACATGGTGATACCTCCGTTGATTCGTCGACGGCGACGGGTGGTCGCCCGTCATCCGGAAGCGGGATACGACGCCTCGGCGACCGCGAGCATCTCGGCGCGGTCGGCCTCGAGCAGGAACCCGGCCGCGATCGTCTGGTCGAGGGACGCCGCGAAGCGCTCGGCGTAGTCGGCGCGCCCGCCGGGATACAGGCGCGCCAGCGTGGCGGCGTCGAACGGTTCGGTGGTGCCGAAGAGGATCGAGAACACCTCGCCGGTCTGGCCGAGACCCGAGGTGGTGGCGACGGGTACGTCGACCCATGGCGTCCGCACCCCTCCCACCGCGATCCCGTGCCCGTCGCGCACGAAGTCGCGGCCGTCGGAGTCGGCCCGGAGTCGCGGTGCCGCCGCCGCGGGATCCCCGCCGGCCACCCACAGTTCGAGGTGTGCGAACGCCGCCTGGCCGACGTAGTGCTGCTGCGGCCCGGCGTTGATCGGCGTGCCGGTGGTTAAGCCGAGCACGTCGGTCGTCGGGCGGAGCCGTTCGGCGAGGCGCGCCGGGGGCAGCCGGCCGTCGTCCTCGGCCCCGGCGATGAGGATGTAGGTGTCGGCGTGCGCCGCGCCCGCGATCTCCCACTGCCGGAGGTTCGGACCGTCGGCCTGGTCGGCGCGCCCGCCGCCGAGCAGCGCGACGTCGGTCTCGCTCTGCAGCACGAGCACGGGCACGCGCACGTCGTCGCGGATGCGCTCGCCCCGCCCCGCGATCGTCCGCGCGGTCGTTTCGAGGTCGTCGGACGCCCGGAGGTTGAATCCGTCGAGCGCGGCACCGGCGCCGCCACGGCCGTGGACGAGGAACCCGTCGAACACGGTGACGAGCGGATCGACCGCGTTGACGTACGTGACGAGGAACGCCGCCGACTGCGACTCGCCGAGCGCGATGACACGAGCCGGATCGAGGCCTCCGAGCAGCCGCCCGCCGTCTCCGCCGCGCAGCGCGGCCCCGGCCTGCGTGAACATGTCGAAGGACCACGCGTCACCGGGATGCGCGAGGACGCCGTACCGGTCCGGAAACCCCTGCTTCAGGTGCATGCCCTCGACCAGCCCACCGCCGTCGATACCGGCCTTCTGCGCCGACACGCCGACCCATGCGTGGCCGCGCCGGATCACCTCGCGGTGCAGGAGCGTCCAGTCGGGGCCCGCGTCCAGCCCGCCCGACACGTTGAACCACTCGACGGCGACAGTCCCACTGAACCGGGCGGCGTCGGCGGGCCTGCGTACCAGCATCCGGGTCACGAACGGCGCGCGGGCCGCGGGCGTCGCCTCCCAGCGCCCGTCCTCGCCCCGCTCGCCCGCGATCTCGTACGAGTGGGCGGTGCCCTCGAGCACGAACTCCTCCTCCGCGTACCCGAGCGCAGTGAGGTCGTAGGCGCCCGCGGGAACCGGTGAAGGCCCGTCCAACCGGCGAACAGTTGCAGCCATCGGACCTCCTCGAAGCGATGGAGGTTGACACTATGTGCCGCTGTTTCCGGACGTCAATCGCACGCGAATGGAAGGCGCAGCGACTTCGACCCGCGGAGGATTGCGCGAGTCGCGCGATGGGTAGCGCGGGTTCGTGGTGCATCTCGGACGGCTCGAGCTGCGCGTCTGGCACGTTCTGATCGGGCTCGCTGCGGCCGCCGCGGTGCTCGTGGTGGGTACCCTGCTCCTCGTCCTCTCGGAGGGTCGCGCCCACGCGCTGGACCTCCCGGTCGGTGACACCCGGAGCCCGCTCGCACCGGTGGTCAACGCCATGTCGCCCGTCCTGCCGGGCCCACCGACACCCCAGGCCTCGATCGCCGACTCGGCAACGACGCCGGTCGCACCCGCCGTCCAGACCGCCACCACACCCCTCACACCCGTCGCCCAGACCACCACACGCCTCACACCCGTCGTCCAGGACGTCACTGGACCACTCGTCCCGGTCCTCCCGGACGTCACGGCGCCCCTCGCACCCGTGGTCCAGACCGTCACCACGCCGCTCGCACCGGTCGCCGAGCCGGTGACCGGGCCCCTGACAGGGGTCACAGCTCCCGTGCTCGGCACGGTGGGACCGGCGCTCGGCCCGGTGGTCGGTGGGCCGAGCGCCGCCGCACCGCTGGTCACACTGCTCGGAGAGCGCAGCGACCCGCCCCGCGGGCCGCAACCGCCGACCGCCACCGCCGCGCTCGCCGAACCGACCGGTCCGTCGGGCGTGCGGGCGCCACGAGAGTCGACCGCGGGCACGCACCGCGCCGCGTCATCCCTTGACGCCGATGCCCGCGCACCGTCGCCGCTGCCGACACCCGCGCCGTTGCCGCCCGCGCCCGCGAGCCCAGTACCGGGCACGGCGAGCAGCAGTCCTCTTGCGCCGTCGTTCCAGCTCGTCGTGTACGCGATCGTCGCCATGCTCGCCGCGCTCCTGGTGCCGCGCGGCCGCCGCGCGCTCCGGCTCGGTGCCGTCGCGCCCCGAGCTGCCTTCGCCTCCCTGATCGAGCGGCCCGGCTAGCTGCCGGCCCGACCGTGCCGCCTCCGCGAGGCGGTCTTCGGTCGATCGATCAGAGGAGACCCTCCCCCTGCGTCAGGGGCGACCGACGTGCCGCCTGTCCGCCGGTGAAGCGGGTCGCGGTGGTCGCGAGCACCGTCCCTGCAGGAGACCGTCTCCTCGTCCCCCCGAGCGCGGCCCGCTGACGCCGCCGGCCGCGCTCCCGGATCGTCGGGTACCGCCGACGGAAGGGGTCCGTGCGGGACGACCGTCGGCGGTCCCGGCGCGCCCGGAAAGGCTCGCGCGCCCGAAGGCTCAGGGCGTCGATCCGGTCGAAGGCGTCGACCCCGCCGCGCCGGCGGGCGCGGTCGTGGAGGACGTCGTCGCCGACTGCACCTGGAAGTCGGCGCGTGCCGTGGTCCCCCGATTGCCCTTCGCCACAACGGTGTAGGTGCCCGCGCTGCTGACCATCGAGTTCTGGTAGGTCGCGGTGACTTCGCCCTGCGCAGAAGCAGCGTGGGGAGGACCGGTGTACTTCCCGTCGGGCGAGTCGATCTCGAACGTGACCACCTCCGACGGCTGCGCCCCGGTCAACGTGAACGCGAAGTCCGCGCCCACCGGCGCGGCCGCAGGCGTGACCACGATCTGCGGCGGCGGGACCGGCGGGATGGTCAGCGACTGCCCTGCCGTCAGCTGGTTCGCGTTCGGGAGGTGGTTGGCGTTGACGATCGCGGTGACAGTGATGCCGAAGTGCCGCGCGATCGAGGTGAGCGTGTCGCCGCGCTTCACCACGTAAGTGATCGGAGGTGCGGTGGTCGTCGTCGCCGAGCTCGCCGCCTCGCTCGCGCTGATCGTGCCGACCCGCTCGGGGTCGCCGAGCAGCTCGGCGAGCGACCGCCAGTCGGCGGTGCCGCAGCCGTCGGTGCGGTTCACGGTGACGTCGACCCGCCGGTCGTGGATCGTCCCCGTGATCCGCGCCGTCTGCGGGCCGCCGTACACCTGTGTGCAGAACCCAGGGTTGCGTTGCGCGGCCGCGACCTTCTGGACCGCGCCGCGCCCCACGAGCCCACACGCGGGCTTCGCCGCGTCACGCAGGAACCCGGTCCCGGCGGCCGTCCTGCCACAGCGGAGCGTCGCCGTCGAAGGCTGCAGCACGGTCGACGGGCTACCCGTCTGCCGTTCGATCGTGAGCTCGGTCGACGCGGCCGATCCCGAGGTGGCGCTCCCGCATCCTGCGGCGACCACGAGACCCATAGCGACGACGAACGCTCGCCACACGTTTCACCGTACGCCCCACCCGCAGCGGATCGCGCGCGGGGCATCGGCCAGGACAACGGCGCGACCGCGTCCGCGTGGAGTGGCAGCATTCGGGCGAAACGACGCGCTCGAGGATCCACCGCGGGGCGCCATCCCGCCACGCCTGGCGCGTGACGACCAGCTCGTCGCCGCCAACGCGCTCCTCGCCGGCGCCCAGGACGTCGCGATCGTGGTCGGCCCGGCGGCGGGCATCGTCGCCACGCCGCTCGGGGCGCTCGCGCTCACCGTCGTCGGCGTGCGGCTCGGAGTCCTCGGAGGCATGGTCGCCGTGGTGGGCGGCGTGCCGCTCCTGCGTGCGAGCCATCGCCTGGGCGCGGTGCCGGCCGCACGCGGAACCGATCCCACGACCGGGTCCTCGCGCGACACGATCGCGCTCGGCGGTTCGGCTCCCGGCTGACGCGGAGACGCGCGGCGTCAGTCGCGTCGCTCGGCGAGCTCGACCGTGTTGCCCTCTGGGTCGTAGCAGATCGCGAGGCGAGAGCCGCCGAACTCGATCACGCGCCCGCCGGAGAGGCGCCCCCCGGCGGCGTCGATCCCGTTGACGACGGGGTCGAGGTCGGCGACGCGGATGGTGAAGTAGCGGATCCCGGTGGCGCCGCGGATGCCACCGGAGGGGTTCGCCGCGTCGGGCGTCGCCGCCGGGCGGACGATCTTCACCTCGCCGGTTCCCACTTGGAAGAACCACAGGTGGGCGCCGTCGGGCGCGTCGACCTCGTGATCCAGCGGGAGGCCGAGGAAATCGCGGTAGAACGCGACGAGCCGGTCGGCGTCACGGGCGACGATGCCCACCGACACCCCGGTCTGCAGAACCTCTACCGGCATGAGCCACTCCTTGGTCGGCCGAGCTGACGCCTTTCGACGGAGAGGCTTGCACAACCGCGCCCATCGCTGCTCACGAGCCGCCTGCGCGTGGGCGCTCCGGGGACCGAGCCTTGCGACACTCCCTGGGGTCCATCCCATTCATTGTCGGATACGCGCTCGCAGAGAGCACGAATTCGACAATGAATCCGCGATGTCATGGACTGGGTGATCGGGAGGTCGCGGCGGCGAGGAGCAGGTTCGCGAATTGAGCGGCGACGGCGCGGTGGTTCGTCTCGCCGGGTTCGACCGCCGCGGCGAGCACGGTCCCGGCTGCAACCGCCATGACGAGCGCTGCCGTCGCACCGGGCTCGGCCTGCCGGCATGTCTGGTGCAGGGCCCGGATCTGGCGCGTCCTATGACCCGATCACGTGAAAGAAATCGAACGGCTCCTCAGTCCAATCGGGTCTTTCGCGGCACCGGCCCCGGGGTCTTCCTTCAGTGCGGCGGAGCATCGCGCGACGAACTCCTCGGTTGCGCTCAAGGGAACGTCTCCTGTCCAAAGAGGCCGCGGCAGGCAGCCCGACGCCTGAACTCTATTGCCCACGCATGTCTATTCCGCCCCGTATGCCCGATCAGGAGCACCTCGGCGAGCCCGTGACAGCAGATCTGCGCGAACTCGGAGATCAGAGGTCGGGTCGAGTCGCGTGGTCGATCTGCAAGAGTTCAACCGGCGCGCCGTTCACCTCGATGAATGCGACCATCACGCCGGGGCTGGGGCTGTTCGGCTCGATGATCACCTGGTGACCCTCGAGCGCCTGGAGCAGGTCCTCGACCTCGAACGCAACGTGCGGCACGGTCTTGACAAGATCGGGATACGGGGCATCGTCCCAGTATCGCTGCCACTGGATCCCGAAGGGGTTGTTCAGATGATCGCTGACGGTCACCTTCAAGTTCGGCAGTGGAATCTCTCCGTCGAACGAGTCGACGGTCGGGATACCCAGGTGGTTGAACTTCATTGCCTGGCCTCAATCGCCTCATAGTCGCCGGCGGACAACCAAATGCTGACGCGCTCATACTGCCCGATGCGTCGCAGCTCGGCCAGCGAGTTCAGGCGACAGAACGTCACGCGCACCCAGCGGCAGATCCGTCGCTCAGAAGACGTTGCAGTAGACGGCCGAGTCAGAACGGTGAACGGGCTTCGGCCGTGCGCGTGATGGCGGCCGCGATCTCCGGCGTTTCGCTCCCGGGTTGGATCAGAGGAGACCAGAGATGCTCGCGAGCGTCGCGCCTGCAGCTCCCACTGGTACCCACCACGTCTGATCCCCAACGATTCCATCTACAGTCACGCCGCGTTCGCCTTGGTACGCCCGAACAGCCGACGCGGTCATCGGGCCGAAGTCGCCGTCAATGGCCCCAGGGTTCACCGCAGCATTACCGCCCATGCTGTATGCGGTGAGTCCTCGCTGTAGAGCCATCACCGCGGCGCCCTTGAACCCCTGCTTCAGCATCGGCGTGTTGGGATCCTGAGGCAGCGCGGCCCACGTGCGCGGCCCGACGATTCCATCGACCGTGAGTCCGTCCATCTGCTGCGCCCATTGCACGGCCTGCTTGGTGTTCGGACCAAAACTGCCATCGATTCCGGTGAAGTCGAGGAGTTTGATCTCGACGAGGAGACGCTGCACACGGCGCACTTCCAACCCACTCGAACCTTGCTGGATTGTCGATCCCGTGACGGCCATGTCACAAACCTCCCTCCCGCCCGACGGTGCTCCGGCGGGCAGCCATGACGTGAACACACAGATTGCGTTGCTCCGCGCTCCTGCTGCCAGGGACTTCACAGCAACAGAACATCACCCGCACAGCGCGGCAGATCGGGGCGGGCTCGCGCCTAGAGCACCTTCAATCCAGGTTGCGTGACCTTCGTCAGCTCGTCGTTGACTGCGAAGTCGCGGGACGTAAGGTCCATCACCGACTCGTCCTTGAGGACTTCTCCCCACAGCTCACCAGCGAGGAAGGTCTCACACGCCTGTCGATCTTGCCAGAGGTAGACACCGCCGTAGGTGCTCCCATCAGGGTCCTTCAGCCACACCTTCGCAAGAAGACCTGGCACCGCGGCCATCATCTCGGCGAACTCCCGGTTGGCCTCGATGAACTCGGGATCACTGATGTCGGCCAGTTGATAGGTGACAACCTGAGCGTGCACGGACACCGCCCTTCCGGGTGCTGGATGTGGGCCTTCATCACGCATCATCACACGCGGTGCAAGCCCTCTCTGTTGACTTCTCGGCAAACGCGCTGGCCCACGCCCGCTCGACAGCCGAGACGGTGGGCGTGGACGTCGCCGAGCGCATCGTTGTACGTCCGCGTGGCGGACTCGGTGGAAGCGATGGTGCAGCGGCTGGCAGCAGGAATCGCCCCTGGTGGAACCCTGTTCATGGTCGGCCACCGCCCGATCGACCCGACGACCGGAGCCGAAACGGCTGCAGCCGGTCAGCTCCAGGTCTCGGTCGACACCGCGACCGCAGCGCTCGATCCCAACCGCTGGACACTCCTCGTCGCAGAGGACCGCCGAAGGGCCATGGCACGGACCGGCGTCGACGCCGTCATCTGTGCGCGGCGCCACTCCTGACGTCACACCTGCACGACGCATGGCAGTTCTGCGTGCCGAAGTCTTGACCGCGCTCGCGTGGGTCGCCGGGGTGAGTAACGGTCGACGACCGAACTCACCGAGCAAGTCGTCGCCACGGCGGAGCACGTGGCCGCCGTCATCTGCGACGGGCCACGGTCATCGGTGCTGGCGCAGCATCTGGTTGAGTCGCGCCGCTTGGCGCGTCTGGTGGTCGCGCTCGGCGAGATTCGGCGCGTTGTGGGCTGCCTGCGCATAGAGGCGGGCGGCGAGTTCGAGGTCGCCGTTCTTCTCGTGGAGATATGCGGCGACCGCGTCGCTCCGCGGGATGTGCTCATCGACCTCGGCCAGTGCTGCCAGTCCCGCAGGGGCGCCGTCCGCTTCGCCGACGGCGACGGCACGGTTGAGCCGCACGATGGGAGTGTCGGCGAACCGGAGCAGCTCGTCGAACCACTCCACGATCTGGACCCAGTCGGTGTCCTCGACAGTTGGTGCGTCGGCGTGGAGCGCGGCGATCGCCGCTTGCGCTTGGTATTCGCCGAGTTGGTCGCGCCCGAGCGCGGCTCGCAGGACTCCGATTCCCTCGGCGATGAGCTCGGTGTCCCACCGGGTCCGGTCCTGCTCGGTGAGCGGCACGATCCTTCCGTCCGCTCGGGTGCGGCTGCGGCGGCGAGCGTGGTGCAACAACATCAGTGCGAGCAGCCCGTCGACCTCGGGGTCGTCCACTTTCGCCGCCAGCTGCCGGGTCAGTCGGATCGCCTCGGCTGCCAGGTCGACGTCGCCCGAGTAGCCCTCGTTGAAGACGAGGTACAGCACGCGCATCACCGTGCGCACGTCGCCAGGACGATCGACGCCGGCCCGACCGACCGTGCGCTTGGCTCGGCTGATGCGCTGCGCCATGGTGCTCTCGGGCACGAGGTATGCCTGTGCGATCTGGCGCGTGGTGAGCCCGCCCACGGCCCGCAGGGTCAGAGCGACCGCTGAGGACGAGGTCAGCGCGGGGTGCGCGCACAAGAAGTAGAGGTACAGGGTGTCGTCGGCGCTCGGCACCACACCGGTCGGCGGCCCGGTGTCGTATCGGAGCTCTCGATCGCGACGCGCCACGTCTGACCGTGCCAGGTCGACGAATGCTCTCCAGGCGACCGTGACCAACCAGCCCTTGGGATCGGAGGGCAACTCGTCTTCCCAAGCGGAGAGTGCCCGGACGAGCGCCTCCTGCACCGCGTCCTCGGCCGTCGCGAAGTCTGCACCGCGACGGACGAGGACGCTCAGGACCGCTGGCGCGAGCTCGCGCAGCTCGACGTCGTCCACGGTCACTCGGTGACGGTGGGCGGTGCGGCGAGGAAGGGTCGGACCTCCAGCCATTCGTGGATCGGCTCGCCGCCGGCCCCCGGCGCTGCGGACAGCTCGCCGGCGAGCTCGATCGCTCGCTCGTAGCCGTCGACGTCGATCATCATCCAGCCGGCGATGAGGTCCTTCGTCTCGGCGAACGGGCCGTCGGTCACCGGCGGTCGCCCCTCGCCGTCGTAGCGGACCCAGACCCCCTCGGGCGACAGCGCTTGTCCGTCGACGAATTCACCGCTGTCCTCGAGCCGGGCTGCGAAGTCGCTCATGAACTGCACGTGCGCCTCGACCTCGTCGGGCGTCCACTGGTCCATCGGGACATCGTTCACGGGCGCCGGCGCGCCTCGGTAGTGCTTGAGCAACAGGTACTTGGCCATGGTGTCCTCCTTGTGTGATGGCGGCGTGCTGGCCGCGTTCACCCTGGGACGGAGCAGAGTTCGGATTCTCGACATCGCCGGCGGCGATTTCTCGGCGCCGAGGACGCCATCACCATGCGTTACCTGTCTACTGCCTCGATCGTTGAGGTCAGTTGTTGAGCCAGCGTGGTCGCGAGCCATTGTTGGTATCGCTCGGCCGTCCACCCTCGGTCGCCGACGAGCAGGCGATAGACCTCGGGGGACATCAGCGTGTGGATCAGGTCGGCTGCGTCGCGTTCTCGCAGTCCGGGCTTGAGTGCGCGGGCGCGGGCGAGTGAGCGTGCGATCTGGCTCTGACCTCGATCCCGCTGTTGTCGGAGCTCGCTGAGAAGTTCCGCTGCCGCCGGATCGGACCCGGCCGCGCTCGTTAGGACGCGGTAGACGTCGTTGGTCCTCTGGTTGATCGCCGTCGTGATACCGGCGAACCCGGCCAGGAGCGAGCGCGGGTCGGTTTCGGTGAACAGCGAGGCAACGGCTGGCCGTTCCTGCACGGCCAGCGGCTGGTCGTCACCGACGATCGACGTGTCGAGCAGGGCTTTGAGGATCCCGAGCTTCGAGGAGAAGAGCCGGTACACGGTCGCGGACGGCACGTCGGCGTGCTCGCTGATTGCTTCGATGGTCGTCGTCGCGTAGCCGCGTTCGAGGAAGAGCGTGCGGGCTGCGTCGACCACTGCTCGACGGGCGAGCCGCGTGCGGGCCTGGCCACGCCCGATCCTGCTCGGTGGGTCGCGCTTGACGGGAGCGTTCACGTAACGATAGTATCACTCTCGATTCGAGAGTGTGATTATCATTCGAAGATCAGCCGGAGCGAAGGCCAGCAAAGAGAAGGCGGTGAACCGATGAAGACGATGACATGCAAGCAACTGGGTGGGCCGTGTGACAATCCGCTGCAGGGAGACACGGCTGACGCCGTCATCAAGGCACAGGATCGTCATCTGAGAGAAGCGGTCGCAGGCGGCGACGACACCCACGCCAGTGCGCTCGAGGAGATGAAGGGGAGGTGGAAGCACCCCGTCTCCGGGATGGGCTGGTATCGGGCTGCCAAGCGCGGCTTCGCCGACCTCCCCGAAGACTGATCCGTTCTACGCGGCCGTCAATCGGCCGATCACTGACGCCGTGCACGCGGTGCCTTTCCTGTTCGAAGCGGTGCCCGGAGCAGGACTCGAACCTGCACACCCCGAAGGGCCGGCGGGTTTAAGCCGCCTGCGTCTACCGTTCCGCCACCCGGGCGCCGGTCGAGGGTAACGCCGCGCCGAAGGCCGCCCCGCTACGCAGCCTTGGCCTCGGGCGCAGCCACGCCCGGCGCCGGGTCGTCGGCCACCGCCCGCTCGAGCGCGGCGCGGATGTGCGGCGCCGCGTCGGCTCCGACCCGGTTGGCGACCAGGACGCCCTCCACCATGTCGGCGACCGCGTTCGAGAAAGGCCGCCCGCGGAGCCGGACCGAGATCACCGTGCCTCCCGGGTAGCGGCGGATCGTGCGCTTGGCGTCGGCAACCCGGGGCGGGCACCGGAACGCGGGCACCGCGAGGCCGGCATCCCGCGCGGCCGCGCCGAGCCGCCGGGCGGCCTCGGCGAAGCGCAGCGCGGGCAGGTTCTCCACGGACGCCATCATCGCCCGGGGGTGTGACAGCTACGCCGAACGGGCTCGGATCCAGTCGCCGATCATCGCCATCGCGGCGTCGGCCTCGGGGAGCGTCCCGACCCACGTCTGTTGCACTCGCGTCTACGGTCGCCCCGATGCGGTGGATTGCGCGTCGCACACCCCACGACCGGGAGATCGCGCGCCTGGCGATCCCCGCATTCGGAGCGCTCGTCGCCGAGCCTCTGTACGTGCTCGCCGACACCGCCATCGTCGGTCACCTCGGCACTCGACCGCTGGCCGGTCTCGCGATCGCCGGCAGCGTGCTCACCGCCGCGTTCGGCTTGTTCAATTTCCTCGCGTACGCCACGACCGGCTCGGTGGCACGCCAGTTGGGCGCCGGCAACCGACGAGCCGCCGCCCACCTCGGGGTCGACGGGCTCTGGTTGGCGCTCGGTCTCGGCGTGTGCCTCACCGTGCTCGGGTTGGTCGCGGCGCCCGCCGTCATCGACGTCATGGGCGCATCGGCGCGCGCCCACCCGTACGCCGTGACGTACCTGCGCATCAGCATCCTCGGCGCGCCTGCGCTCCTGCTGACCCTCGCGGGAGCCGGGTACCTCCGCGGCGTGCAGGACACCCGCACGACCCTCGTCATCGCGGTCGGCGCCAACACACTCAACCTCGTGCTCGAGGTGCTGCTCGTCTACGGCCTCGGCCTCGGCGTCTCCGGTTCGGCGTGGGGCACGGTGCTCGCTCAGCTCGCCGCCGCGGCCGCGTACCTCACGGTGCTCGCGCGCGCGGTCCGCCGGGAGGGGGCGTCGGTCCGGCCCGATGTCGACGGCATCCGCGCCAACGCGTCGGCAGGGAGCCGCCTGGTGGTGCGCACCGGCTCCCTGCTGTTCGCGTTCCTCGTGGCGGCCGCGATCGCGGCGCGCTTCGGCGACGACGAGGTCGCCGCCCACCAGGTCGCGATGCAGGTGATGCTGTTCCTGGCGTTGGGTCTCGACGCGATCGCGATCGCGGCGCAGGCGATGGTGGGCAAATTCCTGGGTGCCGGCGACGCGCGGGAGGCGCGCGCAGCGTCCCGCCGCATGAACGAGCTCGGCGTCGTGGTCGGGATCGCGGTGGGCGTGCTCGTGGCCTTGACCGCGCCGTGGCTCGTCCGCATCTTCACGTCGGACGCCGAAGTGCAACACCTCGCCGAGGAGCTCCTGCTGATCGTGGCGGCGATGCAGCCGGTGGCGGCGGTGGTGTTCGTGCTCGACGGCGTGCTCATCGGCGCCGGCGACCTGGGCTACCTCGCGCTCGCTATGATCGTCGCAACGTTCGCCGTGTTCTTGCCGCTCGCGCTCGTCGTGCTCGCGGTCGATGCCGGCGTGCTCTGGCTCTGGGCGACGCTGGCAGCCTGGATGGCGGCCCGGTTCGTGGGGATGGCGGCGCGCTATCTGGACGACCGGTGGGAGGTCACCGGCGCGAGCCTCGTCGCCGACGCGCGCGTCACGTCAGGAACTCACGCTCCAGCTCCCCCTTCCGTGCGTTCCACTCCTCACACGTGATCGCGTAGCGAACGTGGTCTTCCCACACGCCTCGGATCTGCAGGAACCGGATGGCCGTCCCCTCGTCGCGCAGGCCGATCTTGTGGGCGACCCGGCGGCTGCGGCCGTTGCGCGGCACGATCGCCGCCTCCATGCGGTGCAGGCCGAGCGCCTCGAACCCGAACCGGATCACGAGCACCACGCCCTCCGGGACGTAGCCGTGGCCCGCGTGGTCGACGTCGATCCAGTAGCCGATGAAGCACGACTGGAACGGCCCGCGGAGGACGCTGCCCAGGCTGATCTCGCCCACCAGCCCGCCGTCGCGCAGGAAGAGCCCGAAGCCGTAGGCGGTGTCGAACTGCCGCTGGCGCTCCCACGCCCCGCAGCGCGAGCGGAACGCCTCGCGGTCGGCGACCGGGTCGGGAGCGTGCGGTTCGGGCAGCGGCTCCCACGGCTCGGCCCAGTCCTTGCTGCGGATGCGGATCGTGCGCCACGCCTCGTAGTCGGACACGCCGAGCGGGCGGAGCATCACGCGCGGACCGACGAGCGATGTGTCCCGCCGGCCTCTCACACCCGCGTACCCTGCGTCACATCGCGAACCTTAGAGAGATGGCGCAAGCGACGCCACATGCCTAGGGTGACCGGGTGGCCGAGTCGGCAGCCGACGACGCCGGCCGCCTCGTGTGGCTGGACCTGGAGATGACGGGCCTCGACACGTCACGCCACGTGATCGTGGAGATCGCCGCCCTCGTCACCGACATCGAGCTCACACCGCTCGACGAGGGCATCGACATCGTGGTGCACCAGCCCGAGGACGCTCTCGCCGAGATGGACGACTTCGTGCGCTCCATGCACACCCGATCGGGACTCCTCCTTGCGATCCGTTCCTCGACGGTCACGCTCGCGGAGGCCGGGGCGACGACGCTGGCCTACGTGCGGCACCACGTGCCCACCGCGGGAGTGGCGCCGCTGTGCGGCAACTCGATCGGCGTCGACCGCCGCTTCCTCGACGCCCAGCTCCCGGAGCTCGACCGGTACCTCCACTACCGCAACATCGACGTGTCGAGCTTCAAGGAGCTGTGTCGGCGCTGGTACCCGGACGTGTACAAGCGCCGGCCCGCGAAGGCCGAGCAGCACCGCGCTCTCGCCGACGTGCACGAGTCGATCGCGGAGCTGCGCTTCTACCGCGAGAACATGCTGCGTCCCGCGGGCGACCGTTCAGCCGAGTAGCTCTCGGAGCGCGCCCACGAGCGTGGTCACCGAACGGTCGCGGGCGCCGTGGCCCATCAGCCCGATCCGCCACGCCTTCCCCGCGAACTCTCCGAGGGCGCCGCCCACCTCGATGCCGTATGTCTCGAGCAGCGCCTTGCGGAGCGCGGCGTCGTCGACGCCCTCGGGGAGCCACGCGGTCGTGAGCTCGGGCAGCCGGTGCCCCTCCGCGACGACCAGCCGGAAGCCCAGCTCCGGGAGCTCGCGCTGCAGGCGCTCGCCCACGGCCCGGTGGCGGGCCCAAGCCGCCTCGAGGCCCTCGTCGAGCAGTGCGCCGAGGCCGGCGTGCAGCGCGAACACCATCGCCACCGGCGCGGTGTGGTGGTACACGCGCCCGGCGCCGCCAACACCCACGTAGCTCGCGATGAGCGAGAGGTCGAGGTACCACGACTGGGGCGAGTCAACGCGGGCGGCCAACCGCGCGAGCGCGCGCGGCGAGAACGTGACAGGGGACAGACCCGGCGGCACGCCCAGGCACTTCTGGGTTCCGGAGTAGCACGCGTCGACGCCCCAAGCGTCGACCTCCACCCGTATCCCTCCGAGGGACGTGACGGTGTCGACGACCAGGAGCGTGTCGGTGCCCTGCAGTTCGGCGAGCGGCGCGATCTCGTTCTCCACCCCGGTCGACGTCTCCGCGTGCACCACCGCGACGAGGCGCGCGTCCGGGTGGGCGCGCTGCGCGTCGAGGAGCCGCTGCGGGTCGAGCGGCTCACCCCAAGGCGCCGCGACCCGCACGACGTCGGCACCACACCGCCGCGCCACCTCGCACATGCGATCGCCGAACAGGCCGTTGGCGCCGACGATCGCGGTGTCGCCTCGCTCGAGCAGGTTCACGAAGCAGGTCTCCATGCCCGCGGACCCGCTGCCGCTCATGGGGAGCGTGAGCTCGTTCCGGGTACGGAACACGGTGCGCAGGCGCGCCATCGTGTCGTCCATCAGCGTGAGGAATTCGGGATCCATGTGCCCGAGCAGCGGGCGGTTGAACGCGAGCACCGCCTCGGGGTACGGGTTGGACGGCCCGGGGCCGAGGAGCAGACGGTCGGTCAGCGGCACGACCAGGAATCTAGGCAACGCGTGCGAGCAGCGGCACCCAGTGGTCGAGCAGCTGGAGGAGCTCGCGCTCGCACTCATCGCCGGCCACCAACGCACGCGCCAGCTCGGCGGCGGCGCGGGCAACCCGCGTGACGTCGGGGTCGGGCAACGCGACACCGTGGCTCGCGGCCGCGAATTGAACCGCCTGGGCCGCCGCACGCGCCGCGCCGGCCGCCTGGCGCGTGTGGTGCGAGTGACGGAGCGAGCGGTCGATCGTCATCGTGATGCGCCAGGCGTCGACCTCGTCCGCCGCGGTGTCGGCTGCGAGGGACCGCGCGATGCGCGCGAGGTCCTCGGGCGTGAGGCTTCGGAGCGCCTCGGACAGCTGGGCCGGCGTCATGACCCGTATTCTCGGCACAACCGGACAAAGAGTTGGGGGATATCCGGGTTCCGCAGGATGAATTCTCCGGGCACCCGCGGTGGCGCCAGTCACACGGCGCCGGTCACCGGAGACCTCGGACCGCTACCCGAGACTGCGCACCAGGCCGTCGAGGATGTCGGCCTCCGACACCAGCAGGTCGTCGAACTCGAACGCGCGCATGACGGAGACGAGGATCGCGGCACCGCCCACGATCACGTCTACCCGGCCCTGCTCCAGGCCCGGATTGTGCGCACGCTGGGCCAGGTTCTCGGTGGCGAGCGTACGGAACACATCCTCGGCGGCCGCCCGCGTGAGGCGGAAGTGGTGCAGGACGGCGCCGTCGTACTCCGGCAGCCCGAGCTCGACCGCGGCGACGGTGGTGACGGTACCCGCGAGGCCGACGAGCGTCGCAGCCTCGGCCACGCCGGGGATCGCGCGCCGCACGTCGGCGAGGTGGTCACGCACCACCGCGATCGCGTTCGAGAGCTCCTCGGGCGCGGGCGGGTCAGAGTGCAGGAACTGCTCGGTGATGCGGACGCAGCCGATGTCGACCGAGACCGCGCCGACCGGCTCGCGCGCACCGAGCACGAACTCGGTGGAGCCCCCGCCGATGTCGACGACGAGATACGGAGCCGGCGCGTCGAGATCGGAGGTTGCGCCGGTGAAGGAGAGCGCGGCCTCCTCCTGGCCCGAGAGCAGCTCCGGCTCGACGCCGAGGGCGTCGCGCGCCGGGGAGAAGAAGTCGTCGCGGTTGGAGGCGTCGCGCGCCGCGCTCGTAGCCGTCGCGCGCACACGGGTGACGCCGAGGTCGTCGAGCGCGACCCGGTACTCGCGGAGCACCTCCACCGTGCGGCCGATGGCGTCGGGGGCGAGCCGGTGGGTGCGGTCGACGTCCTGGCCGAGGCGGGTGATCCGCATCCGACGGTCGAGGGGCACCAGCTTCGCGTCGCGGCCGTGACCGTCGACGTCGGCGACGAGGAGCCGCGTGGAGTTCGTCCCGATGTCGACCGCGGCGACGCGGTTCACGGGGCGAGCTGCTCGTGGGTCCACCGGCCGATCGGGTCGTCACCCCCGGCGAGGAAGTACGCGTAATGCGCGTGCAGGCACTTCACGCCGGTACGAGTACCACCCACGCCCCCGTGCGGACGCGGCCCGGAGTGCGAGGAGGGCACTGCGGCATCGCGCTCGGCTGCGTACGCGCGGTGCGCGGCGACGAGCGCGTCGGGATCGACTGCGGCTTCTGCCGCGCGCACACCGCCCGCGCCCTCGAGGCGCGCCACCGCGACGACGAGGTCGCGGTCGACGAGCCAGTACCGGGTGGGCATGGGCTCGCCGTCGGCGGTGAAAGGCGCGTTGCGGATGACGACCGGGTTGCCGCTCGCGTCGCGCACGACCACCGTGAACTCGGCGCGCGGCTCCCGCCCCAGCAGTCGGGTGAGGGTGGCGACGTCGTCGCGACCGGTCATCGGCCCCAGTCTACGGGGCGGGTTTCGCGGCGGTCGGGGGCGCGGTCGTGGCCGCGGGCGGCGTCGTCGAGGTCGTCGGCGCAGGGAGGATCACGAAGGGCTGCTCTCCCGGCTCCACGAGCCCGTAGAGCTGTCTCGCGATCCGCGCGATCTCCGCGTCGCTGCGAAGACGCTTCTCCTGGTTGGCGAGCTTCTCGCTCTGCTGCTGCAAGACGTCGAGCTGCGCGCGCGCTTTGTGGAGCTGGTTGCGCTGGTCGAGGAAGGAGCGCGTCGGGTACACGAACACGAAGAGCACGCCCACGAGCAGCGCCGCGGCCAGCGCGCCGCGCACGAGGTGGACGCGCCGCCTACGCACCGCCTCGGGAGTCGGCGGCTTCTTCGCTGCCGATTTCCCAGCCGCCGGCTTCGTGCCTGCCGACTTCGTGCCGGCCGACTTCCTTGCGGCTGGCTTCCTTGCGGCCGGCTTCGTCGCGGCCGACTTCCTCGCCGCCGGCCTCTGCGCCGGCTTCCTCGTTTCAGGCACGCGTGCGACCGCCCGCGAGCGCCGCGCCACCGAGGTAGACGGCTCCCGGGCCGAGCTCGTCCTCGATGCGCAGCAGCTGGTTGTACTTCGCGACCCGTTCGCCGCGTGCCGGTGCGCCGGCCTTCAGCTGGCCGCAGTTCGTGGCCACCGCGAGGTCGGCGATGGTGACGTCCTCGCTCTCGCCGCTGCGGTGCGACATCATCGAGCGGTAGGCGCCGCGTTGCGCGAGCTGCACGGTGTCGAGTGTCTCCGACAGCGTGCCGATCTGGTTGATCTTCACGAGCACCGCATTCGCAACCCCGAGGTCGATGCCGCGCTCGAGACGGGCGACGTTGGTGACGAAGACGTCGTCGCCGACGAGCTGCACGCGGGCGCCGAGCCGCTCGGTGAGCGCCTTCCAGCCCTCCCAGTCGTCCTCGGCCATGCCGTCCTCGATCGAGACGATCGGGTACGCGTTGCAGAGCTGCTCGAGACGGCCGAGCCACCCGGTGGCGTCGAACTCCACACCCTCGCCGCTCAGCACGTAGCGCCCGTCCTGATAGAGCTCGGTGGCCGCGACGTCGAGTGCGAGCGCGATCTCCTCTCCGGGCCGGTAGCCCGCGGCCTCGATCGCCGCCAGGAGCAAGGTCAGCGCCTCCTCGTTCGACGGCAGGTCGGGCGCGAACCCGCCCTCGTCGCCGAGCGCAGTCGAGAGCCCGCGCGAGCGGAGCTGCTCCTTCAGCGCGTGGTATGTCTCGGCGCCCCACCGCAGCGCCTCGGCGAACCCGGCCGCACCGACGGGCGCAAGCATGAACTCCTGCACGTCGACATTGCTGTCGGCGTGCGCGCCGCCGTTGAGCACGTTGAGGAACGGGACGGGCAGCACGCACGCCCCCGCCCCGCCCACGTAGCGGTACAGCGGCAGCTCGCACTCGGCCGCCGCGGCCTTGGCGACCGCGAGCGACACGCCGAGCAGGGCGTTGGCGCCGAGGCGCGCCTTGGCGTCGGTCCCGTCGAGCAGGACCAGCTCCTCGTCGACCACGCGTTGGTCGAGGGCCTCGAGGCCGGTGACGGCATCCGCGATCTCGTTGTTCACGTGCTCGACCGCGCGCCTCACGCCCTTGCCGCCGTAGCGCAGCCCCCCGTCGCGCAGCTCGTGCGCCTCGTGCGCGCCGGTGCTCGCGCCGCTCGGCACGATGGCGCGGCCTGCGGCGCCCGAGAGCAGCTCCACCTCGACCTCGACGGTGGGGTTGCCGCGCGAATCGAGCACCTCCCGCCCGATCACCTCGACGATCGCGCTCATGGCTCTCCCGGTGTCGGCGCCCCCGGTCGCCGCCCGCGTCGGGGTCAGTAGTGTTGCTCGTGTGACGGATGAGCTTACCGTCTTCAACCCGTTCGCACCGGGTTTCGCCGAGGATCCGTACCCTTCCTACCGAGCGTGCCTCGAGCACAACCCGGTCCAGCCGCGGCCGCTCGGCCCCTGGATGCTGTTCCGCTACGACGACTGCGTGCGCTTCCTGCGCGACCCGTCGCTGTCGGTCGAGGACCGCAACGTCGCCACCGCCAACCCCCGCGCCGACCTCCACGAGGAAGCGTACGGCGAGCGGGCGGAGCGGGGGACGCGCAGCATGCTCAACATCGACCCGCCCGACCACACCCGCATCCGCGGCATCGTGCAGAATGTGTTCACGCCGCGCGCGGTCGAGCGGCTCGCGCCGCGGGTCCAGGACCTCGTCGACGCCACGCTCGTCGAGGCCGCGTCGCGCGAGCAGCCCGTCGACCTCATCTCCGAGCTCGCGTTCCCCCTGCCCTTCCGTGTGATCTCGGACATGCTCGGCATGCCGGCCGCCGACCGCGCCCTGCTCCGCGACTGGGCCCACACGCTGACGCTCGACCTCGAGCCGACCCTGGCGCCGCTGCACGTGCAGGAGATCGTGGACGCGTCGGACCACATGCAGGCGCACGTGCTCGACGCGATCGACTGGAAGCGCGAGCACCCGGCCGACGACCTCCTCACCGCGCTCGTGCACGCGGAGCAGGACGGCGCGACGCTCACCCCGGCGGAGCTCGTCGACCAGGTCGTCCTGCTGTTCGTCGCGGGTCACGAGACCACCGTGAACCTGATCGGCAACGGCGCTCTGGCGCTGCTCCGCAACCGTGCGCAGCTCGAACTCTGGCACCGCGACCCCGCGCTGGCCCCGAATGCGGTCGACGAGCTCCTGCGCTACGACTCGCCGGTGCAGTTCTCGCGACGGGTGACGACCGCGGCCGTCGAGCTCGGCGACACCACGATCCCGGCCGGCACCTTCCTGTTCCTCGTGCTGGGCGCGGCCAACCACGACGCGCGACGCTGGGGCGACGAGGCCGACGAGCTCGACCTCGCCCGCCCGGGCGCGGCGCAGCACCTCGCGTTCGGCAGCGGGGTGCACCACTGCCTGGGCGCGGCGTTGGCGCGCCTCGAGGGTCGCATCGCGCTCGGCACGCTCGTCGCCCGCTACGCGGACACGGAGCTCGCCACGGACGCGCCCCGCTGGAGCGGCCGGCTCACCCTGCGGGGCCTGGACGAGCTGCCCGTCGCGCTGCGCTAGCCGGTGCCCGGCCCCGGGGCCAGGAATAGTTGTGCTCGCAACAAGGTTGGCTCCAGAGTCCGAAGGAGGCGACCATGCCCGCAGTCACCGTCGACAACCCGCTCGTGCTCCCCCGCATCGCCCGTCCCGACCCGGCGGCATCGACCGCGCGCCCGGTCGCCGGCGTGGTCCCCGCGCACCATGCGGTCGAGGGCGCGGGCTTCGAGGTCTGGCGCCCGTTCCCGGGCGGTGTCGATCTCCACCGCACCGACCCGTTCCTCCTCCTCGACCAGCTCGGCCCGGTCGAGTACGGACCGGGCGAGGCGAAGGGCGCGCCGTGGCACCCCCACCGCGGCTTCGAGACCGTCACCTACGTGCTCGACGGCGAGATCTCGCACCACGACTCGAACGGCGGCGGCGGCCTGATCGCGGAGGGCGACACGCAGTGGATGACCGCGGGCGGGGGCATCCTCCACGACGAGGTGCCGAGTGAGCGCGCGCTCCGCGCCGGCGGACCGTCGCACGGCGTGCAGCTGTGGGTGAACCTCCCGGCGCGCCTCAAGTTCACGCACGCGCGCTACCAGGCGATCACCGGCGACCACCTCGTGCTCCTCACCTCACGCGACGGCGGCGCCCTGGTGCGGCTGATCGCGGGCGACCTCGCCGGGCACCCGGGACCGGGCGTGACGCACACGCCGATCACGTACGCGCACGCGACGATCAGCCCCGGTGCCGAGCTCGCGGTGCCATGGAACCCGGAGTACAACGCGCTCGCGTACGTGCTCGTCGGCCAGGGGTACGCGGGTACCGAGGCGCGTCCCGTCTCCGACCACGACCTGGTGCTGTTCGGGCCCGGTGACGGCCTCGCGTTGCGCGCCGCCGACCGCCAGGAGGGGCCGGCCGACGCGCTCGAGGTGCTCCTGCTCGGCGGCTTGCCGATCCGCGAGCCGATCGCGCACTACGGGCCGTTCGTCATGAACACGCGCGAGGAGATCCTCCAGGCGATCGACGACTTCAACGCGGGCCGGATGGGCACGATCCCCGCCGTCGATCTCGGCGCCGGCCCGGGCTGAGCCGCGATCCGGCGCTCCGCCGCCGGTCGCGCTACCGGGCGCGCGTCGCGTTCGCCTCGAGCCAGAGCGCGGCGACCGCCGGCGGGTCGAGCGCCGCGAGGTCGAGGCCCCGCGCGGCCGCGAGCCGCTCCATGGCCTCGAACCGCTCGCGGTACCGCGCCGCCCAGCCGCGGAGCGCCGACTCGGGGTCGACCGCGCCCGAGCGGGCGAGCACGACCGCGGCTGCGAGCAGCTCGGCCAGCGCGGCCTCGAGGTCGAGCCCGCCCCCGCGGAGGCGTCCTAGCGCGTCCTCGATGCGCGCGATCGCCTCTTCCCCGGTACCGGGCGGGAGGCCGACGGACGCGGCCTTGCGGAACAGCTTGTTGGTGTAGAGCAGCGCCGGTAGCCCGGGCGTGATGCCCTCGACGAGCGAGGACGTCCCCTTCTCCTCCAGCTTGATCTGCTCCCAGTTGCGGATTACGTCCGCGCTGTCCGGCGCGTCGACGTCGCCGAACACGTGTGGGTGACGGCGGACGAGCTTGTCGTGGATGCCGCGGGCGACGTCGGCCATCGTGAACGCGCCCGCCTCCTGTGCGAGGAGGGTCTGGAACACGACCTCGTAGAGGAGGTCGCCGAGCTCGTCCTCGAGCGCGGCGTAGGCGCCCGGCGGGACCGGCGTGTCGCCCGGGGTGTCCATCGGCAGCGCCTCCACCGCCTCCACCACCTCGTACGATTCCTCGAGGAGGTAGCGGGTGAGCGAGTGGTGCGTCTGCTCGGCGTCCCACGGGCACCCGCCCGGGTCGCGCAGCCGCTTGGCGAGCCGGAGCAGCCGCACCAGCTCGGGCGCAGCCGCCAGCGCACCGTCGACCGGCGCGTCCACGAACAGCGACGTGAGGTGATCGGGCACGACGACGCGGTCGAGATCCTCGAGCGCGACCGTCGTTACCTGCTCGTCACCGAGCCCGAGTCGCTGGAGCACCGTGACCGGCGTGTCGGCGTCGAGCTGCTCGAGCAGCGCGAGCTTCACGTCGGAGAGGACCAGCGGGTCGTCACACTGCGCGACGACCATCGGGCCCGAGAGGTCGGCGCGGTCGATCGCGCGCGCGTCGACCACGCGTACGGCGCGGGAGAGCGGATCGACGCCGAGACGCGCCCACACGAGGTCGGTGAACGACTGCCCCGCGACCACGACCAGGTCGATCTCACCGCGCGCCGCCGCGTCGTGGAGGAGCTCGACCGTGCGCTCGGCGACCGAGGGGTTGCCCGGCACCGCATACGCAACCTCGCGGTCACGCGCGGCGGCTTCGAGCAGGTCGGCGACGATTGCGGCGTAGGTGCTCGCGAGATCGGGTGCGGCCTCGTAGTGCCGGTCGAACGCCTCGAAGGTGATGCCGTCGCGCGCGAGATCGGCGACCGCGGGATGACGGGTCGTGCGGACAAAACGCCGCGGCACCCTCTCGAGCGCCGTGCGGCCGGCGGGCACGAGATGGTCGGCGCCCGCGGGGCCCAGCCCCACCACCACCACCCGACCGGGCACCTCAGCCTCCCGGCGTCGCGGCGGACCCCTGGCCGCTGCAGCCGGTCGGCGCGCACACCTGCCCGGTGCGGCGGTCGACGAACCCGTACCGCGGGTCGACCGAGACCTGGAGCCGGCGGACCGCCTTCGCGATGGCGGCGTCGGCCGCGTCGGCACCGAGCTCGTCGGTCAGCTTCTGGGATCCGAGCGCGGTCGTGAGCAGCACGTCCTGCGCGTGACCGGTCAGCCCCTCGAGCGACTTCGCCGCCTGCTTCGAGAGCTGCGCGCGGTCGTGCGGATCGATGGTGAGGTCGCGGCGCTCGAGCTCGTCGTTGATCGCACGAGCCTCGACGATCCGCGTGAGGTAGGTCGACGTGAAGTCGGAGGACACCGAGCCGTCGGCCCGCGCCAGCGTCTGCCCGCCGCTCTCGAAGTTCGCGCGGAGCTCGGCGTTCCCGGCGAGCGACGCGAGGTCGTTGTTGACGGTGCTCTGGGAGATCGCGTCGCCGTCGATGGTCACCGCGGTGGAATTCCCGCGGCCGGTGACCAGGAGCACGACCACCACCGCGACCACGACGACGGTGAGGAGCGCGCCGACGACGATCCAGGGAGTCCGGTCGTTCATGGCGACGCGGAGGCTAGCTGGTCGACCGTGTCGGGCGGCACCAGCTCGCCGAGGATGCCCACGAGCGCGGCCGAGACCTCGTGCGCGGGAACGGAGAGGGGAACGACCACCTCCCCGTCGTCCTTGGCGACCGCGCGCGGCACGAGCCGGCGCAGCCGCACCTTCTGCGACTCGCGCAGCTCGAGACCGACGACGCGCGCGGTCCCCCGCTGCACGGTCACGCTGCGGATCCCGAGACGCACGCACTCCGCCCGCAGCCGGGCGACGTCGAGCAGCGCGGCCGCGGGAGCCGGCGGCGGCCCATAGCGGTCCTCCCACTCGGCGCGGATGTCGTCGACGTCGGCCGGGTCGGTCACCGCGGCGAGCCGGCGGTAGGCCTCCATCCGCACGTCGTCCCGGGTGACGTACTCGCGCGGGAGGTTGGCGTCGACCGGCACGTCGACCGTGATCTCGGCCGGCTCGCGCACGGGCTCGCCCCGCAGCTCGCCGACCGCCTCGGTGACCATCTGGCAGTAGAGGTCGAAGCCGACGGCGGCGATGTGGCCCGACTGCGCCTCGCCGAGCAGGTTGCCCGCACCGCGGATCTCGAGGTCGCGCATCGCGATCTTGAAGCCGGAGCCGAGATCGGTGAGCTCCCCGATGGTCTTGAGCCGCTCGTACGCCTCTTCGGTGAGCACACGGTCGGGCGGGTGCAGGAGATAGGCGTACGCCCGTTGCCCACGACGGCCGACGCGCCCGCGCAGCTGGTAGAGCTGCGCCAGCCCGAGGAGGTCGGAGCGGTCCACCACGAGCGTGTTGACCGTCGGCATGTCGATGCCGCTCTCGACGATCGTCGTGCACACGAGCACGTCGAACTCGTGCTCCCAGAAGTCGAGCACCACGCGCTCCAGGCGGGACTCGTCCATCTGGCCGTGCGCGACCGCGACCCGGGCGTCGGGCACGAGCGCGCGCACCTCTTCGGCGACCAGCTCGATGTCGCGGACGCGGTTGTGCACGAAGAAGACCTGCCCCTCGCGCAGGAGCTCACGACGGATGGCCTCTGCCACCGCACCGTCGTCGTACTCGCCGACGTACGTGAGAATGGGTTGGCGGTCCTCCGGCGGCGTGTTCACCAACGACATGTCGCGGATCCCGGTGAGCGAGAGCTCGAGCGTGCGCGGGATCGGCGTGGCCGAGAGCGTGAGCACGTCGACGTCGGTCGCGAGCTGCTTGATGAGCTCCTTGTGCGACACACCGAAGCGCTGCTCCTCGTCGACGACGAGCAAACCGAGGTTCTTCGGCTTCACGTCGCTCGAGAGCAGGCGGTGGGTTCCGATGACGACGTCGACCGCGCCCGACTCGAGGTCGCGCACCACGCTCGCCTGCTCGCGGGCGGACAGGAACCGGGACAGCACCTCGACCCGTACCGGGTAGTTGGCGAAGCGGTCACGGAAGGTCTGGCCGTGCTGGGTGGCGAGCAGCGTCGTCGGGACCAGCACGACGACCTGCTTGCCGTCCTGGACCGCCTTGAACGCGGCGCGCACCGCCACCTCGGTCTTGCCGTACCCCACGTCGCCGCACACGAGCCGGTCCATGGGGACGGGCCGCTCCATGTCGGCCTTCACGTCGACGATGGCCTGGAGCTGGTCGGGCGTCTCCTCGAACGGGAACGCCTCCTCCATCTCGTGCTGCCACGGCGTGTCGGGCGCGAACGCGTGGCCCGGGGTGGCGAGCCGCCGCCGGTAGAGCTGCACGAGCTCTTCGGCGACCTCCCGCACCGCGCTGCGGACGCGCGCGCGCTGGCGCTCGAAGTCGGCCCCGCCCATGCGGTTGAGCGTCGGGGCCTCGCCCCCGGTGTACTTGCGCACGAACCCGACCTGCTCGGTGGGCACGTAGACCCGGCCGTCGCGGAACTCGAGCCACAGGTAGTCGCGCTCGACGCCGCCCATGGTGAGCGGCTTCATCTCGAGGAACCGCCCGACGCCGTGCACGTAGTGCACCACGAGGTCGCCGGGACGCAGGTCGTCGTAGTAGTCGGCTCGGCGCCGCGCGCCGCGGGCCTGGCGGTGCACGCGGCGGCGCCCGGTGAGGTCGGCCTCGGCCACCAGCGCCAACCGGGCGCCGGGGACGATCACGCCGCGCTCGATCGGTGCGGTGGTGACGTCCACGACGCCGTCGACCCCTTCGCCCGCGAGCACCTCGGTGAGCCGCATCGCCGAGCCCGTGCCCTCGGCCGCCAGCACGACGCGATAGCCGTCGGCGGCGAGCGACCGGAGCCGGCGAGCGAGCGCGTCGGTGTCGCCGACGACGGGATCGAACGCGGTCGCCGCGAGGTGCGGGGTCGCCGGGGACTCCGGGGTCGCGAGCACCGACACCGCACCCGCCGGGGTGTGCGCGAGCAATCGGTCGAAGCCGAGCGACAGGCGGGGTTGCTCCGCCGCGTCCCGTGCGCCCCACGTGGCCGCCAACGACCCGGCGAGCGCCGCCTCCTCGTCGAGCAAGTCCTGCGCGCGGTCGCGCATGCGCCTCGGCTCCACGAGCAGCACCAGGGCCTCGGGGGGGAGCAGGTCGGTGAGCAGGTGCTCGCCGGTGGTGAGCCACGGCAACCAGCTCTCCATCCCGTCGAACATCTGGCCCTGGGCGAGGCGCTCCCACTGCTCCCGTCCCCACGGCTCCTCCGCGATCAGCGCCGCGGCACGCTCACGGACCGCCGCGGTCGGGAGCAGCTCGCGCGCCGGGAACACGCGCACCTCGTCGACGTCGTGGGTCGAGCGCTGGTCCGCCACCGCGAACGCCGACAGGCGGTCCACCTCGTCGCCCCACAGGTCGATGCGCGCCGGGTGGTCGTCGGTGACCGGGTACACGTCGACGATCGACCCCCGCACCGCGACCTCGCCGCGCGCCTCGACCTGGTACTCCCGCCGGTAGCCGGCCGCGACGAGCCGCTCGACCAGCTCGTCGCGGTCGACGACCTGCCGCGCGCGCACGACGACCGGCGAGATCTCGTCGCCGTGCGGGCCGAGGCGTTGCACGAGCGCGCGGAGCGGCGTGACCACCACGGCGGGCGGGGTGCCCGAGCGGAGGCGCCAGAGCACGCGCAGCCGGCGGCCCATGGTCTCGAGCGACGGCGACACTCGTTCGAAGGGCAACGTCTCCCACGCGGGGAAGCGGTCGACGGCCTCGGGCCCCACGAGCTGGGCGAGGTCGTGCGCAAGCCTTTCCGCCTCGGCGCCGGTCGGGGTCGCCACCACCAACGGGCGCCGGGTGGTGGCGCGCGCGAGCGCGGCGACGAACACCGCCCGGGCCGCGTCCGGCACCGCCACGACCGGGTCGCGGTTCACGACCGCGCGCACCGCGGGGTCGTCGACGAGGAGCGCGGCGAGATCGGCGAGCGGCGGTTCCGTCAACACGGGTTCCCGGTCATCGCGGGTTCACCGGCACCCGGGCCCACCGGCATCACGGGCTCACCGGTTGAACCGGCTCATGGCGGCGTCCGCACCCTCGGCGACGATCGTCTCCACCGCGTCGGCCGCCTCCTCGAGCGTCACGTCGATCTCGGCCCGTTCGCGCTTGCCGAACCGCGCCAGCACATGGTCGGCGCCGCGCTCCTTCGAGACCGGCTTGCCCACGCCGATCCGCACCCGGAGGAACGCGTCCGAGTGGAGGTGGGCGACGATCGAGCGCAGGCCGTTGTGGCCGGCGAGCCCGCCGCCGACCTTCACCCGGAGCGTCGCCACCGGGAGATCGAGCTCGTCGTGCACCACCACGATCTGCTCGGGCACCACGCCGTAGCGCCGCGCCAGCGCCGTGACCGCCAGCCCGGAGTCGTTCACGTACGTGAGCGGCACGGCGAGTGCCACGCGGGAGCCCGCGAAGCCAGCCTCCGCCGCCCGGGCGCGTTCCCGGCCCTTGCGCAGCGACACGCCCCAGCGGCGCGCCAGGACCTCGATGGTGTCCGCGCCGACGTTGTGACGGGTGTGGGCGTACTCGTCGCCGGGATTGCCGAGCCCGACCACGAGGATGTCGGCCGGGGTGCCCCGCCGCAGCACGGCCTAGCTGCCGTCGTCGGCGTCGCTCCCCGCCGCCTCGCCCGCGCCCGCCGCGGGCGCCGCGCCCTCCTCGCCCTCGGCTTCCTCGCCCTCGGGCACCTCCTCGACCGCCACGCGCGGCGCGGCGACCTGGGCCACGACCGCGTCCGCTTCGACGTTGGTGGTGACGCCGTCGCCGAGCGGGAGGTCGCTCACGTGGAGCTGGTCGCCGATCGAGAGCTCGGACACGTCGTACTCGAGCGCGACCGGGATGTTGCCGGGCATCGCCTCGACGGTGAGTTGGAACATGAGCTGCTCCAGCAGTCCGCCGTCGCGCACACCGGCCGCCTCGCCGGTGAGGTGCACGGGTACCTCAGCGCTGACGGCGACGTCGCGTCGGATGCGGACGAAGTCGACGTGGACGAGATCGCCCCGGGTGGGGTGGCGCTGGATCTGACGGACCAGTGTGAGCACGTTCTGGTCGTCCACCCTCAGGGTGATGAGCGTGTTGGACCCGGCTTCGCCGGCCAGGATGTGCGCGAGCTCGCGGCTCGGGACCGCCACCTCGAGGGTGTCGGTGCCGAGCCCGTACACCACCGCGGGGACCATGCCGGCGCGCCGGAGCCTCCCGGCGGGCCGGGAGCCCTTCTCGGGCCGCGGTTCGGCGGCAAGGGTGATGTCGGGCATGGCGAGCGCCTTCCGTCTCGGGAGGAGGACCGTCCATTTTCGTCGGTGAGGCCGACCTCCGCCAAGTCAGGACGCCGGCAGCGCCGGGCGGGAGGTCAGGGCCCGGCGAGGCCCCTCCGCACCGCGTACGCGGCGGCTTCCGCCCGGTTGGCGCACGCGGTCTTCTGCAGGATCGCCCGCACGTGGTTGGCCACCGTGTTCTGGCTGATGTGGAGCTTCTCGCCGATCTCCCGGTTCGAGAGACCGTCTGCGACCAGCCCCAGCACGTCGACCTCGCGCGCCGAGAGCCCATCGGGGCGCGAGCGGCCCGGGTCCGCCGCCCCGGAGGCCCCGGGGACCGGGAGCGACGCGAGCGACGCCATGCCGGTGGCGTGCGCCAGCTCGCGGGCCCGCTCGCCGAGCGCGACCGCACGCGCGGCGTCGCCGGTGGCGGCAAGCAGCCGCGCGTAGTCGTGCAGCACGCGCGCCTCCCACACCGGTGATCTGCTCTGCTGCGCGAGCGCGAGCGCGACCTCGTAGTGCTCGGCCGCCGCGTCGGTTCGACCGAGCAGCGCCGCGAGGTTGCCGAGGAAGCGGTCAGCCGGGCCGAGACAGATCGTCATCCCCACCATCAGGTTCGCGGAGCGGAACTCGACGAGCTCCTCGAGCAGCAGCGGCGCGCGCTCGCGGTCGCCGATGCTGGTGCAGACGTCGGCGAGGAACGCGAGGCACGCCGGCCACACCGCGTCGCGTGGCACCGCAGCGAACCGGTCGGGCGCGATGGCGTCGAACTCGCGTCGCGCGTCCTCGAGCATCCCGAGGTCGGCGAACAGCGCCGCCAGGCCCGGGCGCCAGAACGAACCCTGCTCGTCCATGGCCGCCACCACCCGGACCACCGGTGCGACCTCGTGCAGCCGGCCCTGCTCTCGCCGGATCGCGAACATCTGCAACCCGTACACGCCCTCGTCGAAGGGGACGTTGCGGGCGCCGAGCTCGTGCGCGCGCTCCGCCGCCGCCTCGGCCTCGTCGAAGCGACCGGCCGCGAGCAGGAGGCTGGCGTCGAGCACGTTCCCCACGAACTGGAAGGTCGGGAACCGTCTCGACGCCTCCCGGTGACGCTCCATCCGCTGGCGCGCCTCGTCGAGCCGGCCGAGGGCGATCAGTGCGCGGATCTGGTTGGTGGTGGCGTAGAGCACGTGCCACGGATCGCCGTTGTCGATGGTGTCGAGCTCGGCCCCGAGCGCCAGCAGCAGGTGCGGGTCGGACGTCGCGATCAACGCGGCTTCGAGGGCCGAGAAGTGCGCTTCGAGGTCGTGGCTGCGGCGCGCCGCGTCGAGGACGTTCTCGGCCATCGCCATCGCCTCGTCGAGCCGGCCGGCGTGGGAGTAGGCGCGCGCCAACGCGGCCTGCAGGCGGAGGCGCAGCGGCGATTCGCCGACCATCGTCATCGCCTGCGACACGGCCGCGACCGCTTCTTGGCCGGGGAGCCCGGGGAAGTGCACGGCCATCTCGAGGTTCAGCGCCGCGTGCGCCGCGAGCACGCCGTCGTCGAGCGCGCGGGCTCCGGCGAACGCCTCCCGGGAGTACCGCAGCGCCGGCTGCATCTGGTTGTCGTGCAACAGGACCTGGCAGAGCTCGAGGAGCAGCTCGACGCGTTCGGCTGTGTCGGGCGTGGAGAGGGCGATAGCGGTCTCGAAATGTGAGATCGCCTCCTCGTACGCGACCGCGCGCACCGCCTGGGCCGCGGCGCGGCGCCCGTACTGCACCGCCTTCGCGCTCCCGCCCATCGGGGCGGCGGCCGCGTAATGGAGCGCGAGCGCGGCGGTCACCGCTCCGGTGTCGGACTCGTATACGTACTCGAGCGCGTCGGCGATCCGGAGGTGGAGCCTGGCGCGTGCCATCGGCGCGAGCGTGTCCTCGACCGCCTCGCGTACGAGGATGTGCGAGAACTGGTAGATCGGCCCGCGGACCTCGCCGAGGAGCCCCGCGTCGACCAGCTCGTCGAAGCCGGCGGCCGTGTCGTCGTCGGAGAGGTCGGCCGCGAGACCCACCACCCGAACGTCGACGCGCGCGCCGGCGACCGCGGCGACGTCGATCAGCGTGCGGGCCGGCGTCGACAGGCGCGTGAGCCGGGCCCGCACCACCTCCTTCACGCTGTCGGGCACACCGGCGCGGGCCGTTCCGGCCCGCGCCGTCCAACGACCGCCCGCGCGCGACACGACCCCCGCACCCACCAGGTGCCGCCACAGCTCGCACACGTAGAACGCGTTCCCGCCGCTGCGCTCGGCGACGGTGGCCGCGACGCTGCGCAGGCCGTCGTCGAGCTGCTGTCCCGTGGCGCCGGCGACGAAGGCCTCGACCGACGTGGCGTCGAGTCCGGCCATCCGGAGGCGCGTCACGCCGTCGAGCCGGTGGAGCTCGGCCAGGCACGACGCGAGCGGTTCCGTGACCTCGTCGCCGGTGTCGCGGAACGTGCCGATGACGAGCAGGCGCTCGTCGGCGGTGTTGCGGGCGAGGAACCGCAACAGCGCAAGCGTGGGCACACCCGCCCAGTGCAGGTCGTCGACCACGAGGACCACCGGCGCAGCGCGGGTCGCACGCGCGAGCACCGCGTTGACCGCGGAGAACAGCCGGTAGCGATCCGACTCCGGATCCGAGGTGGAAGGAGTCGGGAGCCCCGGCATCGCGCGGTCGATCGACGGGACGAGCACCGAGAGCTCGCCGATCTCTCTCGCGCTGTCGGCGCCGGCGACCAGCGCCGGCTGCGCGCGCACCAGGTGCTCCAGCGCCTGGACCCACGGTTGGTACGGAACCGCGAGCTCGCTGTCACACCCGCCGACGAGCACCGTCGCACCTTCCGCATGACAGGCGCGCGCGAACTCGAGCGCGAGACGCGTCTTGCCCACCCCGGCCTCGCCCCCGAGGAGCAGGATGCGGCGAGCGCCGGTCTGTACCGCGCTCCTCGTGTCGCCGAGCACACCCAACTCCTCGGCGCGTCCGACGAAGTCGAAGCCCGGCCGCGCGAGCAACGGCGCCGGGAGCGGCGGCTCCTCGTCGTCGCCCGGGGCGGGCGCGCGCCATGCCAGCTCGTACGCCTCGACCTCACCGGTGACCTCACCGGTGTCGACCGGGCCGTGGCGCTGGAAGCTCGCGCCCCCGTCGGCGAGCTCCCGTGCGACCGCGCTCACGAGGATGCGGCCACCGCCCGCCGCCGACGCCAGCCCCCATGCCACCACGACCGCGGCGCCGAAGCACTCGTCGTCGTCGTCCCACGTGACGTCGCCGGCGGCCAGGCCCACGCGGACGGGGAGCACCGGCGGAGAGGCCTCCGCCGCCCGCTGCATCTCGATCGCCGCGGTCACCGCGTCGGCCGCGGACGCGAAGCCGCCCATCACCCCGCGCGCGCCCGGCTTCACCAGGCGGCCGCGGCGGGCGACGACGATCTCGGCGAAGGCCTGCTCGAGCCGGCGCGCCGGCGCGCCGGTGCCCTCCGCGCCGTCGACCTCGGCGAGCACCATCGTGGCGGTCGCGGTTCCCCTCACGGGCTCCTCCGGAGTGGTCAGATCCAACTATACGGAGCAGCCGCGCTGGCGGCTCGGAGGAGGTTGAAGAAGGCGAGAACTGGTCATGACAAGCGCCGGCGCATTCCCTAGGGTTGGCGGCTGACGACGGGTTCCCCGCCCGGGCAAGAGACTCGGGGAGCGCGGCGTTGCGACGGAGAGGTAGGAGGAACAGGGATGCCCCTGTACGTGATCGAACGGAACTTCGCCGAGCAGCTCGACCCCGACGAGCTCGACTACGCCGGGATCCAGCTGGTCAACGACGACGTCGGCGTCCGGTGGGTGTACTCGTTCCTCTCGGCCGACCGGAAGAAGACGTACTGCCTCTACGAGGCCCCCAACCCGGAGGCGATCCGCGAGGCCGCCCGCCGGAACGGCATCCCCGCCGACGTCATCGTCGCCGTCGAGCAGTTCAGCCCCACCCCCGCCTGACCGCCGCGCCGCCGGGCGCGACCGCAGACCCCGAGGAGCCCGCCATGACAACGATTCCTGCCACCGCGTCCAAATTGCTGACCGAGGACATGCTCGCCCGCTTCGACGAGCGCACCCCCGTGTACGACCGCGAGAACCGCTTCTTCGACGAGGACTGGGCCGAGCTCGTGCAGTCCGGTTACCTGCTCGCCAACGCGCCGACCGACTTCGGTGGGCTCGGTCTCGGGCTCGACGAGTACGTCGCGCTCCAGCGCCGGCTCGCATACGTGGCGCCGGCGACCGCGCTCGCCGTCAACATGCACTGCTACTGGATGGGCCTCGCCGCTGACCTCCGGAAGATGGGCGACGACTCGATGGGCTTCGTGCTCGAGAAGGCGTCGCAGGGAGAGGTGTTCCACGCGTTGCACGGCGAGGCCGGCAACGACATCCCGCTCCTGCTCGGCGTCTCGCAGGCCGTACGCGTCGACGGCGGTTGGGAGATCTCGGGCCACAAGATCTTCGGCAGCCTCACCCCGGTGTGGACCTACGGCGGCTTCCACGCCATGGACACGTCGGATCCCGAGCACCCGCAGATCATCCACGGCTTCATCCCCCGCGACTCCGACGGAATCCAGATCATCGACACGTGGGACACGCTCGGCATGCGCGCGACGCAGAGCCAGGACACCGTGCTCGACAAGGTGTTCGTGCCCGACGAGCTCGTCGTGCGCGTGTGCCCCGCCGGCTTCGCGGGTGCCGACATGTTCCAGGTCGGGATCTTCGCGTGGGCGCTGCTCGGCTTCGCGGCCGTCTACCTCGGTGCCGCGAAGCGCGCGTTCGACATCACGGTGGAGTCGATGCCGAAGCGCACGTCCATCGCGTTGACCAACTCGATGGCCCACCACCCCGAGGTGCAGCACAACGTCGCCGACATGCGCATCGCGTACGACGCAGCCGAGGCTCTCCTCGAGCGGGTCGCCGCCGACTGGACCGCCGGCGTCCAGCACGCCGACTGGCCCGTGCGTCTCGTCGCCGCGCGTTCGTTCGTGATCGACCAGGCGTTCTCGATCGTCGACAAGGCGCTCGACCTCTCGGGCGGCGCCGGGGCGTTCAAGCGCAACCGGCTCGAGCAGATCTTCCGCGACGTGCGCATGGGCCGCTTCCACCCCGGCAACACCATGCTGGCCCACGAGCTCGTCGGGAAGCTGTGCCTCGGCATCGACCCCGACAGCCCGCAGCGCTGGGGCTGATCGCAGGATCGGGCGCACTGCACGCGTCGGCGCGCGTCCGGCCCCACGTCGGGGCGGGACACGCGTCGACGCGTCACTCAAAGGTTGTCGCCCTGGAAGATCTCGCTCACGCTCGTGTCGCCGAAGACCGCCCGCAGCGCCTCGGCCATGATCGCGGCGATCGACAGCACGGTGAGGCTGTCGAAGTGCTTGTCGTCGGAGATCGGCAGCGTGTTCGTGACCACCACCTCGCGCACGGGCGCGTTCTTCAGCCGGTCGACGGCCGGGCCCGAGAGCAGCGGGTGGGTCGCGGCGATGATGACCGAGTCGGCGCCGCGCTCGACGAGCAGCTCCGACGCGCTGGTGAGGGTGCCGCCGGTGTCGATCATGTCGTCGATGAGCACGCACGTGCGGCCCTGCACCGCGCCGACCACCTCGGTGGCCACCGCGACGTTGTGGGTGCCTTTCGGCCGCCGCTTGTCGATGAACGCGAGCTCGGCGTCGATGCCGTGGGTGTCGAGGCAGTTGGCGAACCGCTTGGCCAGCTTGCCGCCGCCGGCGTCGGGCGCCACGACCGTGACCTCCTCGCCCGCGATCTGCCGCGCGGTGTAGTCGGCGAGCAGCGGCACCGCGGTGAGATGGTCGACCGGGAAGTCGAAGAACCCCTGGATCTGGCCGGTGTGGAGGTCGACGGTGACGACCCGGTCGGCCCCGGCCACGGTGAACAGGTCGGCGAGAAGCCGGGCGGTGATGGGCTCACGGCCCTCGGCCTTACGGTCCTGGCGGGCATACCCGTAGAAGGGACACACCGCGGTGATACGCCGCGCCGACGCCCGCTTGGCGGCGTCGATCATGTTCAGCTGCTCCATGATGCGGTCGTTGATGGGATCGCAGTGCGTCTGGAGGATGAACACGTCCGCGCCGCGGATGCTCTCGTCGTATCGGCAGTAGATCTCGCCATTGGCGAAGGTGGAGAGGTGCACCGTCGAGAGCGGCACGCCGAGACTCCCCGCGATCTCGCCCGAGAGCCCGGGGTGTCCGCGCCCGGCGAAGAGCAACAGGCGCTTCTGCGGGACCAGCTCCATCAGTCTCCCTCCCCTTCCTCGCGATCCTGCTGGCGGGCGACCCATCCCTCGTCGACCTTCGCGGGCACGCCCTTCGCCATCGCTCCCGAGGGCACGTCGCGGTTGACGACCGCGCCCGCGCCCGTGCGCGCGTCGTCGCCCACCTCGACCGGCGCGACGAACACCGTGTTCGATCCCGTCTTGACCCGCTTTCCGATGCGGGTACGGTGCTTGCGCTCGCCGTCGTAGTTGGCGGTGATGTTGCCGGCGCCGATGTTGGTGCCGGCGCCGATCTCCGCGTCCCCGATGTAGGAGAGGTGCGGGACCTTCGCACCCTCGCCGATCTCCGCGTTCTTCACCTCGACGAAGGTGCCGACATGCGCGCCGGCGGCGAGCCGCGTACCCGGGCGCAGCGAGACGTACGGCCCGACGGTCGCCTCGTCGCCGATCTCGGCCTCCCGCGCCACGGTCTGACGGATGACCGCGCCGCGGCCGACGACGGTGTCGACGAGGTGCACGTCGGGACCGATGACGGCACCGCCGGCGACCACGGTGTCGCCCTCGAGGATCGTGTTGGGCAGCAGACGCACATCGGGCGCGAGCCGCACGCTCGTGTCGACGTACGTGCACGCGGGATCGGTCATGGTGACGCCCTCGCGCATCCAGCGCTCGTTCACGCGGGCACGCAGCACGCGTTCCGCCGCCGCGAGCTGCGCCCGGTCGTTGACGTGCAGCGCGGCGGTCTGGTCGTCGGCCCGCACCGCGATCACCAAGTGCCCGGCCCCACCCAGGACGGCGACGGTGTCGGTGAGGTAGTACTCGCCCTTGGCGTTCTCGGGCGTGAGCCGTCGCAGCGCGGGCGCGAGCAGGCCGCGCCGGAAGCAGTAGATGGAGGTGTTGACCTCGTCGATCGCGAGCTCGTCCTCGGTGGCGTCGCTGCGTTCGACCACGCGCTCGACCGCGCCCGACGGATCGCGCACGACCCGTCCGAAGTCGGCGGTGTGCGCATCGAGCCGCGCCGTGAGCAGCGCGGCCGCGGCCTCGGTGACGCGATGCTCGGTGGCGAGCGCGGCGAGGACCTCCGATCGCACGAGCGGGGCGTCGCCGGGCATCAGCAGCACGTCGTCCTCGCCGTCGGCGTCGAACCCGTTGGCGGTGAGGGCGACGCTCGCGGCGTCGCCGGTGCCGCGCTGCGCGTGCTGTTCGACGAGCTCGATCGGCACGTCGGCGTCGAACTGCTCGCGCACCGTCTTGGCGACGTCCTCGCCGCCGTGGCCGACCACGACGACGATCCGGTCGAGCGGGAGCGGGACGAGCGAGTCGAGCACGTGGAGGAGCATCGGTCGGCCGCACAACGGGTGCAGCACCTTGGGCAGGTCCGACCGCATCCGGGTTCCCTGCCCGGCTGCAAGCACCACCGCCGACAAGCCTCGGCGACCAGGCATCAGGCTCCTCTCGTCCTGCGTCGCAGCTCGGGGGCGAGGTCTCGAACCTCGACTTGGGACTCCAAAGGACCCCGTGCTGCCGTTACACCACCCCCGACCGTCGTGCCTTCACGCTACCCGGAAGCTGCTCTCGGCCCGCGACCGGTTGAACGCGTCGCGGTCCGCCCGGCTAGATTGCTCGACGCCATGGGCTCGCTGATCAAGAAGCGCCGCAAGCGGATGCGCAAGAAGAAGCACAAGAAGCTGCTGAAGCGCACCCGTTGGCAACGCCGCCAGCAAGGCCGCTAGACCGCAGCGAGCGACCCGGAGAGCAGGCCGCGGGAGCGAGCGACCCGAGAGCAGCCCGTCTAGCGGTCGAGGCGGACGCCTCGCGAGACCGTGGTGGTGCCGACGACCGGCACCCGTAGGCGCCGCCCCACCTCGTCGGTCAGCCCCGGGAGCTCGCGCGCGTCGTTGACCGGCACTACGTAGGACGAGCCGCTGCCGGCGAGCAGCGCCGGACGTCGGGTCGCCGCCTCCAGCGCGGCCCGGAACTCGAGCAACCGGGGCTCGACCGCCTCCGCCGCGGGCTCGAGGTCGTTGAACAGCTCGGGGACCACGTCGGCGATGCGCCGCGGGGCGGGCACCGCGCGCGTGGACACGGGGCCGCCGAGCGCGTCCCACATTCGGTAGACCTCGGCGGTCGAGAGCCGGAACGGAGGGACGGCGACGAGGAACGAGAGGCGCGCGTCGAGCGCGATCGGCTCGATCACCTCGCCGCGCCCCCTCATCCACGCCGCACCGCCCCGCACGCAGAACGGGACGTCGGAGCCGATCTCGGCCGCGACCTCCAGGATGCGGTCGTCGTCCATGTCGATCTCGAGGAGCCGGCGCACCGCGAGGAGCGCTGCGGCGGCGTCGGCGGATCCACCGCCGAGGCCGGCTCCCGCGGGGACGTGCTTGCGCAGCACCATCCGCACACCGTGCCCCGATCGGCCGGCCCGCACGAGGAGCCGCTCGGCGGCCATGAAGGCCAGGTTGCGGTGATCGGCGGGGATGGACTCGAGCTCCTCGAACGGCTCGAGCTCGAGGTGCACACCGCCCGGTGCGGGCACCGCGTACACCTCGAGCACGTCGCGCGGCTGGCCCAGCGACACCACGAGCGCGTCGAGGTCGTGGTACCCGTCCGCGCGCGCCCCGAGCACCCGCAGTGAGAGCGTGAGCTTGGGGTACGCGGTTGCCCTGACGCGACCGTCGGTCACGCGGCTGCCGCCGCGCTCCGGGCCACCGCGGCCCACTCGGCGAGCCCGAGCACCTCGGCCCGGGCGGTCGGCGGCACCCCCGCCCGTTCGAGCACCGGCTCCGCCCGCGTGCCGAGCACCGGGGTGAGCGCGCGCCGCAGCATCTTGCGCCGCTGCGAGAAGCCGGCGCGCACCAGGTCGAAGAGCAGCCCCTCGGACGGCACGGACACCGGCGGCGACACCCGTCGGACCAGGCGCACGAGGACCGAGTCGACGCCCGGTCGCGGCACGAACACCGTGGGCGGCACGACGCCCACCACCTCGGCTTCGGCGTGGTAGGCGACCTTCACCGACACCGCGCCGTACTCACGGCCGCCGGGCGCGGCGGCGAGCCGCTCGCCCACCTCGCGCTGCACCATGACGAGGAGCCGCTCCACCGGGGGCACCTCCTCGAGCACGCGCAGCACCACCGGCACCGCGATGTTGTACGGGAGGTTGGAGACGCACGACCACGGACGGCGTCCGGCAAGCATCCCGTCGAGATCGGCGGTGAGGGCGTCGCCGACGCGCACGTCGGCCTGGGCACCGGCGTCCGCGAGCACGGCGGTGAGCACGGCAGCGAGGCGCGCGTCGCGCTCGACTGCGACCACGTCGGCACCGGCCTCGGCGAGCGCGAGCGTGAGCGAGCCGAGCCCGGGCCCGATCTCGAGCACGTGGTCGCCGGGCGCGAGGTCGGCGTGGGCGACGATACGCCGCGCGGTGTTCGGATCCGCGAGGAAGTGCTGGCCGAGGCTCTTCTTCGGCGCGAGGCCGTGCTCGCGTAGCAGCGCTTGCACGCTCGCCGGGGTCAGCACGTACTCAGCCTAACGATTGGCGCCGTGGCAACCCGTTTCGATCGTCCGCGCCGATCTATCCCCAGTGCATCATCCGACCGCAGCCCCACGCCGACCAGCCGTAGCGGGCCTGGATGCGCTCGCCCACCATGATCTGCTGCTCGCGCGTGGCCAACCCCGCGTTGGGGCCGAACTCCGCCCCGCCGAACGCCAGCCAGGTGCCGCGGTAGATGCCGAGACCGCCGTCGTACCCGCCGACCGGGTCCACGGTGCCCCACTTCCCGCCCGATTCGCACTGCGCGAGCGTGTCCCAGTGCCAGTCGGCCTGCGTGCCGTACGCGACGACGTGCGGCACCGCCGCGACAGCGGGCACCTTCGAGATCGGCGTGCGTCCCGTGACCGTCCCGTTCTCGGTGACGTCGCGGTAGGTGACGGTCATCACGCCGTCACGGCCTGCCTGCACCTCGCGCGTCTGGCCGATCGGCAGGTCGGGATCGGGCTGGCGCACCTCGGTGAACGGGATGGGCTCGCTGCCCTGCTCGGTCGCCGCTCCGACGCGCACGACGTTGACCGACATGCCGTCGGCGAGGCGGGTGGATGCCGCCGGATCGACCCGGTCGTCACCGATGAGCTTCACGCTGTAGTTGTCGAGCAGCTCGTCGACGTTAAGCGAGGCGGAGTCGTACTGGATCACCTTGCCGTCGACCGTGAGGGTGCCCGTGTGCCGCGTGCGGAACACGACTGTGCTGTGCGCGCCGAGGGTTCCCGGATCACCGCGTGCCTCGACGAGCTTGCCGACATGCATCTGCTTCATCAGCGCATCGACCGAGTACTCGGTGGTCATGACCCGGCGCGTGGCGCCGTCGAAGTCGACCAGCACCGGGAACCCGCGCTCGACGTGGATGCGGAGCCCGTCGTGCAGGCTGGTGGAGGTGCTCGGCGTCACCGCGTCGCCCCGGGCGAGGTGCACGTGCCGTTCGGCCAGGAGCGCGCCGACGGTGTCGGCCGAGGTGTGGATCTGCTTCGTCGAGCCGTCGACCAGCACGGTCACGCTCGACCCGCCGGGCGCGGTGAGGGTGCGCCCGACCCAGGCGACCGACAGCACGGTGGCCGTGGCGAGCACCGCGACGAACACGGCGCGGCCCGGCGGGAGGAGCCCCGCGGCGCGCCGGTACCAGGGCGCCCGCGGCGGCGGTGCCGGCGCGACCTCGGGGAGCCCGTGCACGTCGGGGAGTGGCAGCCAGGTGGCGGCGTCGTGCGGCTCGGCCCGGGCGGGCGAGAGGGAGACGACGGCCTCCGCGGCCAGGTACGCCTCCCGCACGACGGCCTCGGCCGCTGCGATCACGGCGGCCTGGGTGACGGGATCGGGGTCGCGCAGCGCCTCGACGGGGGGTAGCGCGCCGACGTCGGGGAGCGGGAGCCACGCGTCGGGATCGTGGGCGGCCGCGCGCGCGGGCGACGGCGACACCGCGGCGCGGAGCACCGCAGGGACGTCGAGATGGCTCGGCGCCGCGCCGTCGGGCGACGACGTCGCCGCCGCCTGCTCGAGGAGGGCCTCCACCGTCGGCAGCGAGTGGAGGTCGCGCGGGAGCGGCAACCACGACGACGGGTCGGCGGCCTGAGCGCGCGCCGGCGACGGTCCGACGACATGCGCGACGGCGCGCGAAGGTGCCGACGGTTCCGGTGTCGCGCGTGGTTCGTGGTCGTCGATCGGGTTCCGCCTCCCGTCGATGGCCCCAGGATGCTCGTTCCCGGGCGCCCGGTCCCCCGAACCGGATGGCGATGCAACCTAGCCAAGGCGCCCGTGCCGGGCAACGCCAAGGCGACCCCGGTGGAAACGCCGCAGGTCAGAGGGGGCGGCCGAAGGCCGCCGAGGCCCCGGCGCGGGTCGCGGCCGCGACCTCCGCGACCGGCAGTCCCACGGCCTGCGCGAGGGCGGCACCGACGTCGGGGACGAGCGCGGGCTCGTTCTCGCGGCCCCGGTGCGGCACCGGGGCGAGGAAAGGGGCGTCGGTCTCGACGAGCATGCGGTCGAGCGGCGTCGCGCGCGCCGCGGCGCGGACGTCGTCCGCGTTCTTGAACGACACGATCCCGCTGAACGAGAGCCAGGCCCCGAGCCCGAGCGCGCGACGCGCTTCCTCGGGACCGCCGGTGAAGCAGTGGAACACCGTGCGCGCCGGCACGCCTTCCTCGGCGAGCACCCGGAAGGTGTCGTCCCACGCGTCGCGCGAGTGGATCACGAGCGTGCGGTCGAGCTCGTGGGCGAGCCGGATGTGGTGGCGGAACGCGGTCTCCTGGTCAGTCGCGGGCGAGTGCAGGTAGTGGAGGTCGAAGCCGGTCTCGCCGATCCCGACGACGACTTCGCCGTGGGCGAGCTCCACGAGGTCGTTCCACGCGTCTTCGAGCTGCCGAGCCTCGTGCGGATGCAGCCCGACGGTGGCCCGGACGTCGGGATAGCGGCGGGCGGCGGCGACCGCGGCGACCGAGGTGTCGAGCGCGGTGCCGACGCACACCATGGCCACCACGCCGGCGGCCCGGGCCCGCTCGACCGCCTCGTCGGCGTCGGCGGTCAGCATCGAGAGGTGGCAGTGGCTGTCGACCCAGCTCCCGGAGTCGGCAGGGCCGTTCGGCGGGGTCGGGACGCTCACTCGGCGGCTTCGATGCGCGGGAAGAGGGGCTCGCCCTTCTCGAGGCGGGCTCCCGCCGGGAGCCCACCCCACGCCGCCGCGTCGGGCAGGCGCGCGTCGGCCGGGCCGCCCTCGAGCCCGAGGCGGCGCCACAGCTCGGCGGCGGCCCGCGGGATCAACGGCGACGCCAGCAGCGCCACCACGCGCAGGGCCTCCAGGCAGTCACCGAGGACCTCGGCGGTGCGGGTCGCCTCCCCGGCCTTGTGCAGCGCCCAGGGCTGGCGCTCCTCGATGAACGCGTTGGCGGCACGGATGAGGTCCCACACCGCGCCAAACCCGTTCGAGAAGTCGAGACGCGTCATCGCGTCGGTCAGGGCGCCGAACGCCTCGGCCGACTGGTCCCGGAGCGGACCGTCCTCGCGCGCGTCGGGCACCACCCCACCGCAGTAGCTCACCGCCATGTTGAGCACACGGTTGGCGAGGTTGCCGAAATTGTTGGCGAGGTCGGCGTTGTAACGCGCCACCATCGCCTCGTAGCTGATGTCGCCGTCGGGCCCGAAGTGCTGGTCGCGCAGGAAGTGGTAGCGGAACCCGTCGACCCCGAACTCCGACACCAGCTCCTGCGGGTGGATCTGGTTCGCCCTCGTCTTCGACATCTTCTCGCCGCCGACCAGCAGCCACCCGTGCGCGAACACGCACTTCGGCAGGGCGAGATCGGCGGCCATCAGCATCGCGGGCCAGTACACCGCGTGGAACCGGAGGATGTCCTTGCCCACGATGTGGTAGTCGACGGGCCAGTAGCGATCGAACGTCGCCGGCTCGACCCCGTACCCGACGGCGGTGCAGTAGTTGAACAAGGCCTCGAACCACACGTAGCACGTCTGCCCGGGGTCCCATGGCAGGGGGATCCCCCACGACACCGACTTCCGGCTCATCGAGAAGTCGGCCAGGCCCTGGCGGATGAACCCGAGCACCTCGTTGCGGCGAGTCGCCGGCTGCACCGCCTCGGGATGCGCGGCGTAGTGGTCGAGCAGCGCCTGCTCATAGCGAGACAGCCGGAAGAAGTAGTTCTCCTCCGTGACCCGCTCGACCGGGCGACCGTGGATCGGACACAGGCCGTCGACCAGCTCGTCCTCGGTGTAGTAGGCCTCGCAGGCGACGCAGTACAGACCTTCGTAGGTGCCGAGCTCGATGTCGCCGTGGTCGTAGACGACCTGGAGGAACGTCTGGACCGCTCGCTCGTGGCGGGCGTCCGTGGTGCGGATGAAGTCGGTGTTGGTGAGGTCGAGGAGCGGCGTGAGGTCGCGGAACTGCGCGCTCGTGCGGTCGACGAGCTCCTGGGGCGTGATGCCCTGTTCCTCCGCCGCACGCTGGATCTTCGTCCCGTGCTCATCGGTGCCGGTGAGGAACGCGACGTCGTCGCCCCAGAGCCTGCGCCAGCGGGCGAGGGTGTCGGCGGCGACCGACGAGTAGGCGTGCCCGATGTGCGGCGCGTCGTTCGGGTAGTAGATGGGTGTCGTGACGTAGAACGGTTGCGCCATTCCGACCACCCTATTGGGCGGTTCCGGGCGCCGATTCACGGTTTCCTCCGGGCCATCACCGCGTCGTAGGCACGGCGGCGCGACACGCCGAGGTCGGAGGCCACCCGCGCCGCGGCGTCGCGGGTCGAGAGCCCCTCGGCAAGCGCGGTGCGCACGTGGGCGTCGATCTCGTCGTCGCCGGCTTCGGGCAGCGCGGGCGCGGGGCCGACCACGATGACGTGCTCGCCCCGGGGCTCGGCCGCGACGCCCGCCTGTGCGTCGGCGAGCTCGCCCCGCCACACCTCCTCGTGCAGCTTGGTAAGCTCGCGCGCGACCACGACCTCGCGCAGCGGACCGCACGCCGCGAGCAGGTCGGCGAGCGTGGTGCGCACCCTCGGCGGCGCCTCGAACAGCACGACCGTGCGGCGCTCCGCCGCGATCGCGGCGATGCGCTCCCGCCGGGCCACCCCCCGCCGGGGAAGGAACCCCTCGAACACGAAGCGGTCGGTCGGCAGGCCCGACACGACGAGCGCGGCGATCACCGCGCTGGGCCCCGGCACCACCTCGACTGCGAGGCCGGCGTCGATGCACGCCCGTACCAGGCGCGCGCCGGGGTCGGAGATCCCGGGTGTGCCCGCGTCGGTCACGAACGCCACGCGCTTCCCCGCGCCCACCGCGTTCTCGACCCATCCCGTGCCCCGCCGCTCGGCGGCGGCGTGGAGCGCCCGGAGCCGTCCGCGTGCCGGCACCCCTGCGTGGCTCAAGAGGGCACGCGTGCGCCGGGTGTCCTCGGCTGCGATCAGGTCGGCGCCGGCAAGCTCGTCGACCGCCCGGGGCGACAGGTCGCCGAGGTTGCCGATCGGCGTGGCGACGAGGACGAGCGCGCCGGTCATCGCGCTGCATCGCGCGGACCGCCGTCCTCCGACGACGCGTCGCGGATCTCGAGCACGTCGCCCACCCGCAGGTGCCAACGCTCGAACGCGCCCGCGCCCGCCTCGACCGCGAGCGCGGCGCGGCGTACGACGCGCGTGACGCGGCCGGGTCGGAGCGAGTAGGTGCGGAGCACGGCACCGGTCCCGTCGCAGAAGGCCACGTCGATCGGGAAGCGCATCCCGACCGTGTGCACGGTGCGGCAGGGGCGCACCACGAGCACGCCTTCGACCTCCTCGCGGCCGAGGAGACCGCGACGGCGCGCCCGCCTCGTCTCGGCGAGCTCCGCGCTCGCGAGCACGTCACCGTCGCGCATCAACCAGGCCATGTGACCATCGCCACTGCTCGCTCACACGTTGAAGCGGATCTCGAGGACGTCACCGTCGACGACTTCGTACTCCTTGCCCTCCACGCGCAGCTTGCCGAGCTCCTTCGCCCTCGACCACGAGCCGATATCGAGGAGCTCCCGCCAGCCGATCACCTCCGCCCGGATGAACCCGCGCTGGAGGTCGGAATGGATCACACCGGCGCACTCGGGAGCGTGCGCACCGGCTCGGAACGTCCACGCCCGCGTCTCCTTGTCGCCGGTGGTGAGGAACGTCCGCCGCCCGAGCGCGTGGTATGCGGCACGCGCGACGCGTGGCACCACGCCCTCTCCCATGCCCAGGCCCTCGAGGAGCTCGCTCCGGGCCTCGGGATCCAGCGCGGCCGCTTCGGCCTCGAGCTGCAGGCACGTCGCGAGGGCGTCGTCGACCGAGTGGTCGCGGAACGGCGCCGCGAACGCGTCCGCTTCGGCGAGCTCGTCCTCACCGATGTTCACCACGACGAGGACGTGCTTGTCGGTGAGCAAGAACACCGGCGCGAGGAGCTCCCGCTCGTCGCGGCCGAGGTCGGAGCGGTACAGGGGAACGCCGTCGCCGAGGACGGCGGCTGCCCGCTCGAGCGCCGCGATCTCCCCGGCGAGCGTCTTGTCGCCCTTCGCCGCCCGTCGTTGACGGTCGAGCCGGGCTTCCACCGACGCGAGGTCCGCGAGCACGAGCTCGAGCTCGAGCGTCTCGAGGTCGGCGCGCGGGTCGGCGTCGCCCGGGACCCCCGGATCGGTGAACGCCCGCAGTACGTAGAGGATCGCGTCGCAGTCGCGGAGCGATCCGAGGAACCGGTTGCCGAGGCCCTCGCCGGTGTTCGCGCCCCTGACGAGCGCGGCGATGTCGACGATCTCGAAGCTCGTGTACACGAGCTTCTTCGATGCCGACATGGCGCCGAGGAGGTCCACGCGCTCGTCGGGCACGTGGGCGATGCCGACCGTGGTCTCGGTGGTCGAGAACGGGTGCGCGGCGACGACGGTGTCGGCCCCGGTGAGCGCGTTGAACAGGCTCGACTTGCCGCTGCTGGGGAGGCCGACGAGACCGAGACGTTCCACGACCGGCTCAGGCTACCGGTGGCCCCATCCGGTAGCCTCGGCCACTCCCGAGGGGAGCGACGTGAGCAAGAAGACGAGCAAGCGCAAGCTGAAGGCCCGCCGCAACAAGGCCAACCACGGCAAGAAGCCGAACGCCGGACGCCGCTAGACACACGCGGCGCGGGGCCCGCCACGGTCAGCCGGCGCGGGCAACCGTCGAGGTGCCGTAGCGCTCGGCGGTGAGCGCCTTCACGCCCCTGGGGAACGCGGCCTCGGCGAGGCGGTGGTACGGGGCGAGCTCGCGTTGTGCCGATGCGTCGCCGGCGAACGCGCGCGCACACCGTTCCGGCTGGAAGTTCGCGAGCGCGAGGATCGCCCCTGCGCACCCCACGGCACCGGCGAGCAGCAACAGCGACGCCGAGCCCGTATAGAGCGAGAAGCCCGGCTCGACGATTTCGAGCTCGTCGAGCAGGCGCGCTGGGTCGCCACTCGAGTCCTTCAGCCCCGTGACCGGCAGCTCGCCGATCACGTCGACGGGGATCCCCGGCGCGGAGACCCGGGGGAAGTGGTACGCGAGCACGGGCCGCCCACCGGCCTGCTTGGCGACCGCGTCGTAGTACGGACGCGCGTCGGCCGCTCCCGGCGGTGACAGCGTGAGCACCGCGTCGGCGCCCGCGTCGACGGCTGCGTGGGTGAGCGCCGCGGCCTGACGCGCCGAGGGCGCGCCCGTGCCTGCGACCACGGGCACCGCGCCCTGCAGGGTGTCGGCGACGGCGCGCACGAGCTCGGTGCGTTCGCCGGCCTCGAGCGTCGCCGCCTCGCCGGTGCTCCCGGCGACGATGACCGCGCGCACGCCGGCTTCCACGAGTCGGAGCGCCAGCTCGGCGGTTGCCGGCGCGTCGAGCGCACCGTCGTCGCGGAAAAGGGTCACGAGCGCGACGCCGACGCCGGCGAAGAGCCCGCCCGCCCCGGGATCGATCGTCATGCCTTCGCTCACCCGCGCCTCCTCGTCCGGCTCGTCCGGGTCGTCCGGCTCGTCCGGCGTCCGGCGGCACCCGGGGTCCTGCCCTCGCGGGCATCGTGCCACGGATCGCACACCGGCGTCGCGCCCCGACCATCCCCCCGCTCCGGGCGTCCGTATGGTGGGGGTGATGGCCCCTGAACCCCCCGAGGGCGCCGAGCGGGAACGCCAGGCCGGCGCACCGGTCGGCCGGCGGGTCTTCCTCGGCCTGGTCGGGCTCGGGGCCGCCGGCGTGCTTCTGGGCGCGCGCATCCAGGACTGGCTCGAGCGCGAGGTCGGCCCCCTCATCGCCAAGGACGGCACCGGCCTGGCGTCGTTGCTCCCCATCGGGCGGTTCCGCATCTACACCGTCACCGGAGGCCTCCCGTCCCGCAGCCGCGCCTCCTACCGGCTCCGCGTGCACGGGCTCGTCGAGAACGAGGTGAGGCTCACGTACCGCGACCTGCTCGCGATGCGCCCGACCAAGCTGACGCGCGATTTCCAGTGCGTCACCGGGTGGCGCGTGCCCGGCGTGGAGTGGAAGGGCGTACGCCTCGCCGACGTGCTCGACCGCGCCGGCGTGCAGCCGGCGGCGACCGCGGTGCGGTTCACGTCGTTCGACGGCGCGTACTCCGAGAGCCTCACCCTCGCGCAGGCGCGTCGACGCGACGTCGTCGTCGCCTACTCGCTCGAGGGCTCCCCGCTCTCCGACGAGCACGGGGGGCCGGTGCGCCTCTACATCGCGCCCATGTACGGCTACAAGTCGTTGAAGTGGCTGGAGGCGATCGAGCTCACCAGGCACGTCGAACCCGGCTACTGGGAGCAACGGGGCTACGACGTCGACGGGTGGGTCGGGCGTTCCAATGGTCGGAGCGACGATGCCACCTGAGCCGGCGCCGGGCGCCCTCGCCACGGCACCCGCGCCGGCCGAGCCACCGCTCCGGCGCTTCGACCGGCGCGAGCGCGTGCTGCACTGGGTCAACGCCACCCTGTTCGGCACGCTCATGCTCACCGGCGCCGCGCTCTACGCGGGCCCGGTGTCGACGCTCGTCGGCCACCGGCCCACCGTGCGGTTCATCCATGTGTACAGCGGACTGCTGCTGCCGTTCCCGCTGCTCCTGGCGGTGGCGGGCCGCCGCGGCGCGCAGGTGCGCACCGATCTCGGCCGGCTGAACCGCTGGACGCGCGACGACGCCCGCTGGTTCCGGCGGTCGCGGCGGCCCGACGTGCGGTTGGGCAAGTTCAACCCGGGCCAGAAGCTCAACGCCGCGTTCGTCGCCGCCGCCGGTGTCGTGATGCTCGCGACCGGCTCGATCATGCACTGGTTCGACGCGTTCCCCCTCGACTGGCGCACGGGCGCGACCTTCGTGCACGACTGGTTCGCGCTGGGCATCTGGGCGGCCGTGCTCGGCCACATCTTCTTCGCGGTGCGCGATGGCGATTCCCTGGACGCGATGGTCACGTCCGGCACGGTGCCGGCGCGCTGGGCGAGGAAGCACGCGCCGGTCTGGTACGAGGAGGTCACGGGAACGGCCGGAGCCGACGAGACCGCCGCCGGTAACCTCGACGCGTGACCGAGCCCTCCGACATCCGCATCCCGGACGCCCTCAGGCCACGCGACGGCCGCTTCGGATCCGGTCCCTCGAAGGTGCGACCGGAGGCCGTCCGCGCCCTCGCGGCTCGGGGCGACACGCTGCTCGGCACCAGCCATCGCCAGCACGAGGTCCGCGCGTTGGTCGGGGGGATCCGTCGCGGGCTCGCCGACCTCTTCTCCCTGCCCGACGGCTACGAGGTCCTCCTCGGCAACGGCGGGAGCACCGCGTTCTGGGATGCGGCTGCATTCGGGCTCGTGGAACGGCGCTCCGAGCACCTCGTGTTCGGCGAGTTCTCGGCCAAGTTCGCCGCGGTCACGCGCGCCGCGCCGTTCCTCGACGACCCGCTCGTGGTCGAGACCGAGCCCGGCACCCACCCGGAGCTGGTGGCCGACCCGGCGGTCGACGTCTACGCCTTCCCCCACAACGAGACGTCGACCGGTGTCATGACCACCGTCGGCCGCCCCGGGCCCGAGGGCATCCTGCTGGTGGACGCCACCTCCGGAGCCGGGGGGCTGCGCGTCGACCCGCGCCAGTTCGACGCCTACTACTTCTCCCCCCAGAAGTGCTTCGCGGGCGACGGCGGGCTCTGGCTCGCGCTCTGCTCGCCCGCGGCGATCGAGCGCATCGGGCGGCTCACAGATGCTGCCGACCGGTGGACCCCGCCGTCGCTGAGCCTGCCCATCGCGCTCGAGAACTCACGGCTCGACCAGACCTACAACACGCCCGCGCTCGCGAGCCTCTTCCTCCTCGGCGACACCATCGACTGGATGCTCGCCAACGGCGGGCTGGAGTGGGCGGCGTCGCGCTGCGACCGCTCGTCCGAGATCGTCTACGGCTGGGCCGAGGCGAGCAGCGTCGCGACGCCGTTCGTCGCCAAGCCGTCGGAACGGAGCCGGGTGAACGCCACGATCGATTTCGCCGACGGGGTCGACGCGTCCGCGATCGCGGTCGCGCTCCGGGCCAACGGGATCGTCGACACCGAGCCCTACCGCAAGCTGGGCCGGAACCAGCTCCGCATCGCGACCTATCCCGCGATCGATCCCGACGACGTCGCCACGCTCACCCGCGCCATCGACTTCGTCGTCGATGCGCTGGGCTGACCACCGTCGTGCACTTCGCCACGATCCGCACCCACAGCGGCACGCGCGCGGTGCGCGTCGAGGGCGACGTGCTGGCCGAGCTCGAAGGAGACGACGTCGGCGAGGTGCTGCGTCGCGGGGCGCCCGACGGGCTCGCCCGCGCCGTGACCTCAGGCGTGCAGCACCCGCTGGCCGGCGCCGACTTCGCCCCGGTGGTGCTCGACCCGGGGAAGATCGTGTGCCTCGGCCTCAACTACGAGGATCACATCCGGGAGATGGGCCACGAGCTGCCGGGCTACCCCACGCTGTTCGCGAAGTACACCGAGGCGATCGTCGGCGCGCACGATCCGATCGTGCTCCCCGCGGTGTCCACCAAGGTCGATTGGGAGGTGGAGCTCGCGTTCGTGATCGGGCGCACGGTGCGACACGCGACCGGTCCCGAGGCCGAGGCGGCGATCGCCGGCTTCACGGTGGCCAACGACATCTCGGCGCGCGACTACCAGAACCGCACGTCGCAGTACCTCCAGGGCAAGACGTTCGAGCACTCCACGCCGATCGGGCCCTGGCTCGTGACGCCCGACGAGGTCGGAGGCACTCGGCCCGACCTCGAGGTCCGCTGCGAGGTCGACGGTGAGCTGCGCCAACACAACCGCACCGCGCACCTCGTCTTCGACCCGGTGGCGATCGTGCGCTACGTGAGCGACATCGTCACCCTCCGCCCCGGCGACCTGGTGCTGACGGGCACGCCGGGCGGCGTCGGTCACGCGATGGACCCTCCCGTGTACCTCGCCCCCGGACAGACGGTGCGCACCAGCATCGAGGGTGTCGGCGAGCTCGTGAACGAGTGCGTCAGCGAAGCCGGTTGAGCAGCGCGTCGTGCACCGCGGCCGCGGCCTCCCCCGCCGGCTCGCCCTCACGACCCACGACGAGATCGGGCGCGTCGGGCGGCTCGTACGGGTCGTCGACCCCGGTGAAACCGGTGATCTCGCCGGCCCGGGCCTTGGCGTAGAGGCCCTTGGGGTCGCGCGCCTCGCACACCGCGAACGGCGTGTCGACGAACACCTCGAGGAAGAACAGGCCGGCCTCGGCGTGCAGCGCGCGGGCGTGATCGCGGCCGGCCCGGAACGGGCTGATGAGCGGGACGATCGCCACCACACCGGCGTCGGCGAACAGGCGCGCGACCTCGCCGACCCGGCGGACGTTCTCGGTGCGATCGGCTGCGGAGTAGCCGAGGTCGCGGTTCAGGCCGTGGCGCAGGTTGTCGCCGTCGAGCGTGTAGACGAGCACGCCCTCGGCCGTGAGCCTCTGCTCGAGGTGGCCCGCGATGGTCGACTTGCCCGAGCCCGACAACCCGGTGAGCCACACGGTCGCGCCGCGCACGCCCGCGGCCGCCCAACGCACGTCACGCGGGACGCCGCTCTCGTGCCAGAAGACGTTCGGGCTGCGCGCGTCGGTCACGCGACCGCCCTCAGGCGGGAGCGGGTGCGCCGAGCACCATGCCGGCCCCGACCGTCTCGAACGTGCCCTCGTCGACGAGGATGAAGCTGCCGGTGGCGCGGTTGCGACGGTACTCGTCGACGAACAACGGCGCCGCGGTGCGCAGCGTCACCCGGCCCAGGTCGTTCAGCGCCAGCGCCTTCGCCTCCGAATCGCGGTGGAGGGTGTTGACGTCGAGGCGGTAGGCCAGGCTCTGGACGCGGGCCCGGGCCGAGCGGGTCGTGTGCTTGATCAGATAGGTGGCGCCGTCGCGCAGCGGGCGCTCGGTGAACCAGCAGACCATGGCGTCGACGTCCTGGGTGACCGTCGGCGCGTTGTGAGGACGGCAGAGCATGTCGCCTCGGCTCACGTCGATGGCGTCGGCGAGGCGCACGCTCACCGACATCGGGGCGAACGCCTCCTCGACCGGGCCACCGAAGATGTCGACCCCGGCGATGGTCGACGTGAACCCGCTCGGGAGCACCATGACCTCGTCGCCGGCGCGCAGGATGCCGCTCGCGAGCTGGCCCGCGTAGCCGCGGTAGTCGTGGAAGTCGTGGGCCATGGGCCGGATGACGTACTGCACCGGGAACCGCACGTCGATGAGGTTGCGGTCGGATCCGATGTACACGTGCTCGAGGTAGTGGAGCAGCGTCGAGCCCTCGTACCAGGGCATGTTGGGCGAGTGGGTCGTGATGTTGTCGCCGTGCAGCGCGCAGACGGGCACGAACGTGAGGTCGTCGATCTGCAGCTTCGAGGCGAAGTCGGTGAAGTCGGCGCAGATCTCGTCGAAGCGGTCCTGCGACCAGTCGACGAGATCCATCTTGTTGACGCACAGCACGAGGTGCTTCACCTGGAGCAGCGACGCGATCACGGCATGGCGGCGCGACTGCTCGAGGACGCCGTTGCGGGCGTCGATGAGAACCAGCGCGAGATCGGCGGTCGACGCCCCCGTGACCATGTTGCGCGTGTACTGCACGTGACCCGGCGTGTCGGCGATGATGAACTTGCGGCGCGGGGTCGCGAAGTAGCGGTAGGCGACGTCGATCGTGATGCCCTGCTCCCGCTCGGCGCGCAGGCCGTCGGTGAGGAGGGCGAGGTTGGTGTAGTCGAAGCCCTTGTCCCGGCTCGTCCGCTCCACCGACTCGAGCTGGTCCTCGAAGATCTGCTTCGTGTCGAGCAGCAGCCGACCGATGAGGGTGCTCTTGCCGTCGTCGACCGAGCCCGCCGTGGCGAAGCGAAGAAGCTCCATCTCTAGAAGTAACCCTCGCGCTTGCGGTCTTCCATGGCGGCTTCCGCGAACTTGTCGTCGGCGCGCGTGGCGCCCCGTTCGGTGATCCGCGACGCCGCGACCTCGGCGATCACCTCGTCGACCGACGCCGCCGTCGACTCCACCGCCCCGGTGCACGACGCATCGCCGACCGTGCGGTAGCGCACCATGAGCTCCTCGGGCTCCTCGCCCTCCATCAGGCTCACGTACGGCGAGACCGCCAGCCACATGCCGTCGCGCCGGAACACCTGCCGCCGGTGGGCGTAGTAGATCGAGGGCAGCTCGACGTGGTCCTGCTTCACGTACTGCCATACGTCGAGCTCGGTCCAGTTCGAGAGCGGGAACACGCGTATGTGCTCGCCGGGGCGGTGGCGTCCGTTGTAGAGGCTCCACAGCTCGGGGCGCTGGTTCTTCGGGTCCCACTGCCCGAACTCGTCGCGGAAGGAGTACACGCGCTCCTTGGCCCGCGCCTTCTCCTCGTCGCGCCGGCCACCCCCGAACACCGCGTCGAAGCGGTGCTCGAGAACGGCGTCGAGCAGGGTCACCGTCTGGAGGCGGTTGCGGGACGCCCGCGGGCCGGTCTCCTCGACCACCCGCCCGGCATCGATCGACGCCTGGACCGACGCCACGACGAGGTGCACGCCGAGCTCGGCGACCCTGCGGTCGCGGTACTCGAGCACCTCGTCGAAGTTGTGGCCGGTGTCGACGTGCATCACCGGGAACGGGATGCGCGCGGGCCAGAACGCCTTCTCGGCCAGGCGCAGCATCACCGCCGAGTCCTTGCCGCCCGAGAAGAGCAGGACGGGCCGCTCGAACTCGGCCGCGACCTCGCGGAGGATGTGGATCGACTCCGCCTCGAGCGCGTCGAGGTGGGTGAGCTGCATGGACACGGCCCCAAATATTACCGGTTTTGTCGGGATTCGGACCGCGTGGCGACCACGGGCGACGCCACGGGGTGAGTGCGCCGAGGCGCCCAGTCGTAGACGACCACGGTCCGGCAGAGGAGGTCGTGGAGCCCGGCGTTCTTCCGGCTCACCAGGATCCAGGCCAGGCACGGGATCGGCAGCGCCACCACGACGACGGCGCGCAGGAAGGCGCGGACCGGGCCGATGGCCCGTCCGTCGAGCGCGAGGATCCGGAGGCCCATGGCGTCGTCGCCGAGCGCGCGGCCCTGGGAGGACCACGAGAAGGTGAGCAGCACGACGAGCATCAGCGGGAGCACCGTCGCGCTCACCGGCTGGTCGGGGTGCGGGATCCGGAATTTCTCGTCGGTGACCAGGAACTGGACGAACGCGTACCCCACCAGCAGCGCCACGTACACCACGAACGTGGCGACCACCGTGATGCCGGCCGAGACGACACGCGAGACGAAACCGGCGCGTCGTCCCTGGAGGTTGCGGACGCGGTCGGGCTCGTTCACGGCCGCGCGTCGAGCTCGAGCTGGCGCGGGTTGCGGCGGCGCAGCACGCGGTCGACGACGCGCGCCGCGACCGAGTCGAGCGACATCCCCTGCTCTCGCACGCCCTCGACCACCTCGGCGGAGAGACCCGCGGTGCTCTCACGGATCACGCCGCCGAGATCGATGCGCGCCACGATCGCCTCGATGTCGAGGTGCGCGACGATCTCGTCCACCGGGATCTGCTCGATCACGCTCACGAAGTCGATCTGGGTGACGACGTTCTCAGTGACCTGCTGGATGACGCTCGGGAGCAGCGCCGCCGCCGCGGCCTCGTTGCGCTCGCGCTCACGATTCGCGATCTCGTGGAACCGCCACAGCAGGTCCTCCGCCGGCCGCAGCGCCCAACGTACGATCGACGGGCGAGTCACGAAGCGCGTCGCCGCGCCCGCGGTCGACAGCACCTCGTCGACCACCACCGCGGCCACCCGCTCGGTCACGATCACCGCCCCGACGACCGCTCCCGGCACCAGCTCCGCGTTGCTCGGGAGCGACGCGGGGCGCGGCCCGGGCACCTTCGTGAGCACGCCTACGGCCGCGTGGCGCGCCAGGCCGATCGCGCCGAGCCCGACCTCGCGCCCCCGGCGCAGGACCTGGCCGGCGGTGGGAGCCGCGGGAGCGACGGGCTGGGCGACGGTCATGCGGAGAGCGTAGAGGGCCGTGTCCTCACGGGCATGTGCCCACGCAGAGTCAGCCGACCTGGCGCGAGCGTCCCTCCCAGTACGGCGCGCGTAGCTTGAACTTCTGGAGCTTCCCCGTGGCGGTGCGCGCGAGGGCGTCGCGGAGCTCGACCGTCGTCGGGCACTTGAAGTGCGCGAGCCGGCCACGGCAGTGCTCGATGAGCTCGATCTCGGTGACGCCCGACCCGTCGACGAGCACGACCAGCGCCTTCACCGTCTCGCCCCACGTCTCGTCGGGAACCCCGATGACCGCCGCCTCCGCGACGTCGGGGTGCGAGCACAGCACGTCCTCGACCTCGATCGAGGACACGTTCTCGCCGCCACTGATGATCACGTCCTTCTTGCGATCGGAGATCGAGACGTAGCCGTCGTCGTCGAGGGAACCGCCGTCGCCGGTGTGGAACCAGCCGTCGACGATCGCCTCGGCGGTCGCCTCGGGCTGGTGCCAGTAGCCCTCGAGCACGACGTTCGAGCGTGCGAGCACCTCGCCGTGCCCGTCGACGCGCACCTGCACACCGATCGCGGGAGCGCCGGCGCGACCGAGGCGGCGGGCGCGCTCGGCGTCGTCGAGCTCGTCGTACTCGGCGCGCGGCCGGTTCATGGTGAGGAGCGGAGAGGTCTCCGTGAGCCCGTAGATCTGGTTGAACTCCCAGCCGAGCTCGGCGTGCACGCGCTCGATGGTTCGGGTCGGGGGCGGTGCGCCGGCCACCACGATGCGCACCGTCCCCCGGCCGGGAATCTCGCCGTCCCACCGCGACGCGGCGTCGAGCGTCGCCGCCACCACCGCGGGCGCGCCGCACATCAAGGTGACGCCGTAACGCTCGACACGCCGGAGGATTTCGGCGCCGTCGACCTTGCGCAGCACGACGTGCCGTCCACCCATCCCCGTGACCGCGTACAGCATGCCCCAACCGTTGCAGTGGAACATCGGCAGCGTGTGCAGGTACACGTCGCGGTCGTCGACGCCCATCTGCCAGCCGAACGACGCCGCGTTCAACCAGATGTTGCGGTGGGTGAGCTGCACGCCCTTCGGACGCGCCGTCGTGCCGCTCGTGTAATTGATGGTGGCGGTCGCGTCTTCGTCGCGCGGCCAGGGCTCCGGCTCCACCCCGAAGCGGTACAGCTCGGCGTCGCTGTCGGCTCCGAGCACGAAGGTCTTTTCCACCGGGAGCCCCGCGAAGGTGTCGGCGAGCTCGCGGTCGACCAGCAGCACCGACGCGCCCGAGTGCTCCACGATGTATCCGACCTCGGACTCGTTGAGCCGGAAGTTGACGGGCACGAGCACCCGGCCGAAGCCGCTGACGCCGAAGAACGCGGTGAGCAGGCGCGCCGAGTTCTGGCTGACGATCGCGACCCGCTCGCCGAACCCGATGCCCATCTCGTCGAGCGCCGCCGCCTGGGCCCGCGCCAGCTCGGCCATGCGTCGGTACGAGACCCCGCCCCACGACTCGGCCGGCTGGTCGGGCTCGTCGACGATGCCGATGCGTTCGCCGTAGACCAGCTCGGCCCGGTCCAGGAAATCGGCCACCGTGAGCGGCACCTTCACGCGATCACCCCCGAGCCGGATCAACCACTAGCTTGCGCCCCCTCGCCCCTTCCGAGGCGGGCCAAGCGTAGACAGGATGCGCGTCCTGCGCCTCCGAGGTCCTTAGCCTGGGGCCGACCGTTGGGAGCCGCCATGAGCAAGCAGAGCAAGCGCAGCACCGGGGGTTCACCCACGCGCATCCGGAAGGCGGCCAAGCGGATGCGACGCAAGGCGGCGGCCGCGCTGCAGATCGCCCGGCTCGAGGCCCAGGTGCTCCTGGCGGCCGCCGAGACCGACGGCGCTCGCATCCGGGAGGAGGCGCGCGTCGTAGCGGAAGCGGAGGCGGCCCGTCTGCGCGAGGAGGCGTACGGCGAGCGCGCGCGCATACTCGAGCAGGCGCGCGTCGACGCCGAGACCGTTGGTGCCGCGATACGCGCCGCGGCAGAAGCCGACACCCGCGCCGCCACCGCCGAGGCACGCGCCGTCGTCGCCGAAGCCGCGCTCACCGCGGAGCGCCTCCTTCGCACCGCGGAGCTCGACGCGCAGCGCGTGCGCGCCGAGACCGATGCTGCCTGCGCGCAGCTGCTCGCGGAAGCGCTCGAGGAGCAGGAGCGACTGCACGCCGCCGCCGACGACGAGATGGCGCGCATGCGCGCCGCGGCCGCGGCCGAGGTGGCGGGCCTGTCGGCCGAGATCGAGCACGAACGGCGCGCGCTGCTCGAACGCGCGCGCGAAGAGGCCGAGCGCATCGTCGCCGCCGCGCGCGCGGCAGCGCGGCCCGCGCCGACGCCGCCACCCACCGCGGGCGCTCCCGCGCCGGCAACTTCCGCGCCGGCAACTTCCGCGCCCACGAAGTCCGCGCCACCCGTCCCCGCGGCCGAGACGTCCGCACCGGGCGAGCCGGTGAGCTGGCGCCCGCCGGGCGCGCAACCCGCGAGCGAGGAGCGATCGGCCGCCGAGCCCACACCGAGCGACGAGCCGTCATCGGCGCCCAAGCCGTCCACGGACGCGAAGCCGTCGCCGATGGCGGCCGCAGCTTCCGCGGGAAGCAGCGTCGCGACGAAGCCAGTGGTGGCCGGCACCGCGCCGACCAACGGGATCGCTGCGAACGGTGCACACGCGGATCGGCGCGGTGCCGGTACCGGCGCGCCACCCGTGCTCGTGGGCGCCCCCGCTTCCGCCGATCCGCCGAAGCGCCGCCGCTTCTTCCGTCGCAGCTGACACCCGCGCGCGGGCACGACGAACCCGCGGGTACCGGTTACTGCCCGCCCTGCTGCTGGGCCTGCTGCAGCTTCTGCTGGGCCTGGTTCACGAGAGACTGGTACTGGCCCAGGTCGCCACTCGACTTCAACACCTGCTGCGCCTGGCTCAGGAGGTTGTTGGCGTCGGCGATGAGCTGTGAGGTCGTCTCCCCCGTGCTCGGCACACTTGTGCTCGGAGCCGCCGGGGTCGTCGTCGTCGGCGGCGAGGTGGTCGCGGTGCCACCGCCCCCCCCGGTGCCCGTATTGGTGTTCGTGTTCACGAACGAGGCGCAGTTCTGGGCCGGTGATTCCTGCCCGAATAGCTGCGCGAGACCGTCGTTCACCGTCGGGGCGCACACCGCGCCGCCGTCCTGCGTGTACACGGCGACGAACTGGAACTTCGGATAGCCGCCCTCCCCGCTGCCACGCACGTAGAAGGGACGTATGTACAGAAGCGAGTTGCCCACGGGTATGAGCTGCAGGCTGCCGCGGATCACACGCGACCCCTGCTGGCTCAACAGCGTGATCGCCTGGGAGATCGGCCCCGTCCGTGTGATCTCGTTGTCCACCTGCACCGGGCCGAGCACGGTGTCGCCCTGAGGCATCACGAACGACTGCAGCTTGCCGTAGTCGCCGGGATCGGACTTGGCGGTCAAGAACGACACCAGCCGCGTGAGGCTGTTCCCGGACGATACCGGCACGAACGGCTCCGTGATGATGAAGTGCTCGGTCGTGTCACCCGGCAGCTTGATGTACAGGTAGTAGGGGTCGATCCGCTTGCCGCTCGACGACGCCGCCTGCGGGCGGCTGGTCGTGTTGGTGTTGGTCGGCGCGTTGCTCAAAGCGGTGACGAAGTCGTTCGTCACCACGCCGGAGCCGGGGTCGGGCGAGATGAGCCACTTGGCGCTGCCGTCGTAGAACCGGCGCGGCTCGGTCACGTGGTACCGGCCGTACACGTTCGACTGCACCTTGAACTGGTCTTCCGGGTAGCGGAGGTGCGCCTTGATCGCGGGGGGCATGCGCGACGCGTCGGTGAACAGGTCGGGGAACGCCTTCCGCCACGCCTGGATGATGGGGTCCTTGGGGTCGAACACGTAGAACGTCACCGTGCCGTCGTAGGCGTCGACCGTCGCCTTCACCGAGTTGCGCACGTAGTTGAAGGTGCTCGAGAGCCCGCCCTCGCCGCTCGTCGACTGCGAGTACGGGTACATGCTCGTGGTCGTGTAGCCGTCGAGGATCCACACCGTGCGGTCGCCGAGCACCACCGGGTACGGATCGGCGTCGAAGTGCAGGAAGGGTGCGAGCTTCGAGACCCGCGCCTTGATGTCGCGCTCCATCAGCACCTTGGTGTGCGAGTCGACCTGCCCAGAGATCAGGGGGTTGAGATCGCCGAAGCGGAGCGCGAAGGCGGCGCGCCGGAAGATGTTCGACATCGTCACGCCGTCCTTGCCGTGGTAGCGGGTGAACTTGTCGGTCTTCCCCGAGGTCTGGTAGTCGAACTCGTTCGCCTGCGCGCCCGTGAGCACGTAGCTCGACAGGTTCTCGCCGAAGTAGATCTGCGACCCCGTGCCGCGGCTCAGGGTGATGCCCTCGCTGTCGGTAGGAATGTTGCTGAGATAGAAGCTGGGCGAACCGTCGGTGGTGGCCTCGTTGCTCGGCGATGCCACCACGCCGTACCCATGCGTGTACACGATGTGGCGATTGACGAAGGACTGGCTCGGGAGGTCGGCGCTGTTGAGGTCGCGCGCCGCGATCAGCACCTGTCGGGTCTCGTTGTCGACCAGGTAGCGATCGACGTCGACGTCACCGATCTGGTAGTAGGTCTGGAGGTTCTGCAGCGTGCGGTAGGTATCGACGATGACGTTCGGATCCCACAACCGTGCGTTGTCGATGGTGCCCTTGTTGCTGTTGACAACGGCGTTGGCGTTGCTCACCTGGTCGAACGTGGTGAAGTCGAACGACGTCGATTGGACCTTGTTGAGCTGGAACGCGGTACGCGTCGCGGCGATGTTGCGGGCGATGTACGGCGCTTCCTTCGCGTACTCGTTCGGGCCGACCTGGAACTGCTGGATGATCGCGGGGTAGATGGTGCCGATGGCGAGGGACACGAACGCCCACAACGCGACCGCGATGATCGGCAGCACCCAGCCGCGACGCCGGATGTTCCAGAGGAACAGCGCGGCCGCGACGATCGAGATGAAGATCAGCAGGTTGTAGGCCGGGAGCTGGGCCTTCACGTCGGTGTAGCTGGCGCCGTTCACCACGCCGCGGCTCGAGAAGTCGAGCTCGTAGCGACCGAGGTAGTACTGCGCCGTCTTCACCAACGCCATCACCGCGAGGATGACGGACAGGTGGGCCTTCACCTGGGGCGTCACTCGCTGGAACGGCGTCTGGAAGCGGATACCGCCGTTGAGGTAGTGCGCGAGCGCGGTGACCAGCAGGACGATGACCAGCCCGCCGAAGAGCCACTCGGCGACGAACTTGAGGAACGGCAGCTGGAAGACGTAGAAGCCGATGTCCTTGTGGAACTGCGGATCCTTGACCCCGAACTTCACCGAGTGCGTGAACAGCACCCACTGTTTCCACTGCGAGGAGACCCCGACGCCGAAGATGAGGGCGAAGAAGAGGGAGACGCCCACCCGGATGCGGCCGGTGTAGCGCCCCGTCGCGGCCTGGTAGCGCGCGATCAGCTCGTCCTCGGGACCCGTCGAGCGGTACTGGGGCGCCAACCGGTCGGCGATCACCAGGTTGACGAACATGATGGCGAAGAAGACCGCCGTGAAGACCAGGGCCGGGGCGACCTTCGCCGCCAGGAGGCTGCGCCACGTGGTGCCCTGGCCGACTGAGTCGAACCAGAGGAAGTCGGTGTAGAAGCCGGCGAGCCCGCGCAGGCTGAACAGCAGGATCAGGAGGACGACGGCCGCGCCGATGATCCACCCGCGGAGGTGGAGGCGGCGTCGTGGCTCTGCGGTGGGCACGCGCATCGACTCGGCAGAGTATTACGGGCCCGGTGCGTTCCGAAGGTCGCGGCTGCCGCGCGGTCTAGCGCTCGACGACGAGCAGGCAGCGGCACCCGGGATGCGCGGGCGGATGGGGCTGGCCGGTGGGGAAGTCGTCTCCCCGGGTGGTCGGTTCGAGCGAGTTGTCGTCGCAGTCGGCGCAGGCCCCCTCGGCCGGAGTGACCCAGCGCAGGCGCGCCCCCTCCCCGGCACTGTCGTAGACGCCGCGTGCGTGCGCAGCGGCGAGCGCATCGCCGACCAGTGCGTCGAGATGCTGGGTCCGCCACTCCCGGTAGCGGGCCCCGAGCCCTGATGCGATCGCGATCTCGGTGTCGGCGGGCGTCGGCTCGTCGATGGTGGCGAGGGTCGCCCCGAGCCGGTCGCGGAGGGGCGCCACCATCGCGGAGGCGATCTCGCCGAGCACCGCTGCGGGGGCGTGGCCGGCATCGCCCCCGGCCGATGCCGCGCCGGCGGCGTACGCACGGTCGACGCCGTCGTGCAGCACCTGCCGCCACCGGTCGACCTGGTCGTCGGCCGCCGGCAGCACCCGTCCGGTGTCGATCTTGCCCCGCTGCCGGCGCACGCCGTCGAGGATGTCGTTCTGTTCGTCCTGCAGTGCCCGCTTGGCGCGCCGCGAGAGCTCGCCCGAGATCTCCGCGAGCACGGAGTCGCGCGCGGCAAGGAGCGCCGCGTCGCCCTCGAGCTCCGCCTCGACCTCGGCGGCGGGCGCGGCGTCGGGGCCGTCGGCGTCCGCGGGGGCCCTGGCCGCTCCGGTGTCCCGGGTCGCCTCGGCGCCCGCGCTGCCGCGCAGCTGCTGGAACAACGCGCCGACGTCCTTGCCCTCCGGACGGGCAGGTTCGCCGGCCGACTCGGCACCTTCGGCCGCTGCCGGCTCGTCCGTCACCGCGTCCGGCGCGGTCTCCGCGGCTGCATCGCTCGCATCAGCAGCCGCGTCGCCGTCGGCCGCGTCGCCGTCGGCCGCGCCCTCGTCGGCCGCGGCCCTCGCCTCGTCCTCGGGCCCCGCGCCGTCCCCGTCGCCGGCCGTCTCCGTTGTGGTCTCCGTCGTGGTCTCCGCCCGCGCCCCGGCAGCCGGCGCGGGACGCGACCCGGTGAACGCCGACGTCTCCTCCGCGATGAGCCCGGTGACGTGTCGGAGCGCGGTGTCGACGAGCTCGTACGCCTCGACGAGCTTGGCGCGCCCGGCGCGCAGATCGCCGACCTGACGCTCGAGCTGCTCACGACGCTCGCTCAGGTCACCGAGCACGCGGTCGCGCAGCGTGCGCGCCTCGCCGACGATCTCGTTGGCGCGCGTCCGTGCGACGTCTTCGGCCTCACGCGTCTTCTGCTCCGACGCCTGTTGCGCGTTGGCGCGGAGGTCGCGCGCGTGGTCCTGCGCTTCCTTCACCACGCGCCGGGCGTGCTCCTCGGCCTTGCCGCGGAGCTCCATCGCCGCCTCGCGTGCCTGGCCGAGCACGCGGGCGGTCTCCTCGCCCAGGGCGGCGATGAGCTCCTGGTCGGAGGGGGGAGGTACCGGCGCCTCGAGCCGCTCCTCGAGCTGGCGCACCCGGTACGCGAGGTCGCGCTCGCGGCCGACGAGCGACGAGAACTCGTCCGCGAGCATGCGGAGGAACGCGCGCACCTCGGTCTCCACGTACCCACGTTTCGCGGTTGCGAACTCGCGCGCGGCGATCGCGTCGGGTGTGAGCCGGCTCTCGAACGGTGGGACGAGCGGGGTGCCCGAGTCGGTCATGCGTTCATGATCGCGCCACCGCGGGGGAGGCCGGGGGCACTGCGGGGCCGCCGGGGCCCGCCAACGCCCGTAGCGCGTCGTCGACCGTCTTCACCCCGACCACTTTCATCGTGTCTGCGCCCTTCTTGGCGTCCGCGACCTCTGCGGTCGGTACGAGCATGAGCTGCACCCCGTTCTTCCTCGCGGTGATCGCCTTCTGCTCGACGCCGCCGACCGCGCCGACCGACCCGTCGGGACTGATCGTGCCCGTGACCGCGACGCGCCTACCCTCCGTCAGGCTGCCCGGCTGCAAGTCGTCGATGATGGCGAGGGTGAACGCGAGTCCCGCCGACGGGCCACCGACCTGCCGGGTGTCGATGTGCACGTCGATCGGGAAGTCGTAGTCGACGAAGTCGGCGGGGGCGATGCCGAGGCACGCGGTCCCGGCGGGCGTGCTCCCCGCGGGGACGGGCGAGCACGCGAGGCCGTGGTCGGTGGTCCGGCCCGCCACCACGCTCGTGTCGCGGTGGTTGCCGTCGCGCACGACGCCGATCGCGATCGTGTCGCCGGGGTGTTGACTGCGAACCGCGGTGACGAGTTCCGCCGCGCCGCTGATCGGGTGACCGTCGACGCTCACCACCTGGTCGCCGACCGCGAGCCGCCCGTGCGCCGGCGTGCCCGGGCACGCCTGGAGCACGATCGTGCGCGGCGGATCGGCCGTGACCGTGTACCCGACGTGCGTCAGCGCGACGTACTTCGCGTCGTCCTGCGACTGCTTCATCAACAGCGTGTTCTCGATCGTGCTCTCGGCCGGCGTCAGGCACCCTTCGACCTCGGCACGCTTCTGGATGTCGTCGTCGGAGTCGAGCCACGCGGCCAGCAGGCGCCACAGGTTGGGGTCGCGGTTCGAGACGCGAACGGTGAGGAAGAGCACCGGGTGGGCGTGCGGGTACGTGCGGGCGCCGTCGATCATGACGACGTTCCGGTCGAGCGGCGTCGCCTCCCCGGGCGAGATGACCACATAGGGGAGGTGCACGAGGAAGCCGACGAGGATCGCCACCAGCAGGAGCCCGCCGGCCGCCGTCAGCGTCGCGGTGAGGACGGGGTGACGCCGCCGTGCGGCCGGCGCGGGGGGCCGACCGGTCGCCGGAGGAGGCGGAGCGGCGGGAGGCGGCGGCAGGTCGGCGTCGGTCATCGGCGGTGGCAGGGCTACGGTGGCGTTCCTTCCGCGTACAGCGTCCCCGACCGAGGGAGCCCGAGGAGCCCGAGGACCAGTGGAGCCCGAGCCAATGGAACCCGCGTCGGCGCGAGCGCGCGCCCCTCAGCCTGCCACGTTGCCGGCCTGGGCCAGCGCGCGGGCCCGCCGGCCCGAGCCGGGCCCGGTGCGCCGCACCGCCCGGCGGGGCTGGGCGGCGGTGCGGCTGGTGGTCCTCACCGGCCTCGCCGGGCTGCTCGTCGCGATGGTCATCGCCACCGCGCTCGGCGCGATCGTGATCGCCATCACCAGCCACACGCCGTGACCGGCACGCGCCCACGGCACCCCGAGCCGACCGATCCCGTGGCCGTCGCCGCCGAGCTCGCCGCGGTCGGCACCCGGGGTGCCGCCTGCGCCGACGACGTCGCCCGGCTCCGGGCCGCGGCACTGCACGACGCCGACGGTCGCACCCGCGCGGTCGCCATCGCCGCCCTTGTGCGCGTGGACCCCACACACGCGCGCGCCGAATGGCGGCACGCGATCGTCGACGCCGACCCGCGCGTGCGGCGACGCGCCGCGGAGCTCGCGCCCTCGCACACGACGCCCGACGCCACGATCGTGCGACGGCTCGTGGCAGCGCTCGACGACCGCGACCCCACCGTGGTCGACGCGGCAGCATGGGCGCTGGGCGAGCTCGGGGACGTCGCGTGCACGGCCGGCGCGGTCGGCGCGCTGTGCACGACTGCGCAAGAGCACCGCGACCCCATCGCCCGCGAGGCGGCGGTCGCCGCGCTCGGCGCGCTCGGCCATCGCGACGGGCTCCCGGCGATCCTCTCCGCGTGCGAGGACGCTCCCGCGGTCCGGCGCCGCGCGGTGCTGGCGCTCGCGCCGTTCTCGGGCCCCGACGTCGACGCGGCGCTCGCACGCGCGCTGGGCGATCGTGACTGGCAGGTGCGTCAGGCAGCGGAGGATCTCGGCGCCGCGGGCTGATTCAGACCGGGTCGATCTCGGTGTTGCCGTCGGTCGCCGCCCACTCCGTCCACGCGTGGCCGTTCCAGTAGCGCCAGTCGAAGCGGCCGCGAGGGTCCGCGTACCACCCCGACGGCGCGAGTCCCCCTGCCGTGAGCACGGGCTGGGACGTCGGCGCCGGCGTGAGCTCCTGCTGACGCGCCTGGCGGCTCGTGATCTCGCGCACCACGAACGCGCCGAGCACGCTGGCGCCCGCGCCGACGAGCTCGCCCGCGGTGAGCAGCCAGCTCACCTGGCCCGCGGTCTGCGACCCCGCGACCACCAGCCCGAGCGCGAGTGGGATCGCGATGATCGACACGACGTACGCGACCCACCACTGCGTCACGAGGGGCGCACCGGGCAGGTCGCGCCACGCGGTGCCCGGCGCGGCACGCTCGTCCGTGCTGCGCCAGAGGTCCTGCATGACGAGGTAGGGCACGACGAAATTGACCAGCGGGATCAGCCAGCCGGCGATGGCCCAACCCGACGACAGCCGGGCGCCCACGCGACCGAGGGTCTCCGCGTTCTTCACGCTCCGCCACTGCCAGATCACGATCAGCACGAGCGCGGCGGTGGACACGAAGCCCGAGAGCTGGAAGAACCCGGGCGTGGTGATGTGGTCCAGGCGGTTCTGCGCCACGGTGTCGTGGCCCTGACGGAGGGCGTCGAACGCGTTCCCGAGGCGCCGCAACCACCCGGTCATGTCGTCGGCGACGGCCGACAGCAGGAGCAGGCCGGCCTGGGCGACGAAGAGCGCGGTGAGCAGCCGCCCGAGCGTGCCGGTGGGCCGCCACCACGCATGTGTCGCCCGCATCGCTACATGAACATGTCTTTGAGCCGGTCGAAGCTCTCGAGGCAGCGACCGGCTCCGAGCACCACCGTCTCGAGCGGCAGATCCACCAGGCGGGCCTTCACCGCGGTCTCGCGTTCGATCCGCAGGTCGAAGCCGCGGAGCATGGCGCCGCCGCCCACGAGGTGGATGCCCTCCGCGAGCAGGTCCTGCGCGAGCTCGGGTGGCGTGCGCGCGAGGGCGGCCTTCACGGCGCCCAGGATCATCTGGATCGGCTCGTCGATCGCCTCCCGGATCTCCCCGGGCGTGAGCACGACGACCTTGGGCATGCCGCTCATGAGATCGCGGCCGCGCACCTCCGCCTTGTACTCGTCGTCGGTGGAGAACACCGAGCCGATCGCGAGCTTCACCTCTTCCGCGGTGCGTTCGCCGATGGCGAGCCCGTACTCGCGACGCACGTAGCTCTGGATGGCGGCGTCGATGTCGAACGAGCCGACGCGCACCGCCTCGAGCGCGACGACTCCGCCGAGCGAGATGACCGCGACCTCGCTCGTGCCCCCGCCGATGTCGACGATCATGTTGCCGAGCGGCTCGTGGATGGGCAGCGAGGCGCCGATCGCGGCGGCCATCGGCTGCTCGATGAGGAAGGTGCGGTAGGCGCCGGCGCGGCGGGCGGCCTCGAGGACGGCCCGCTGCTCGACATGGGTGATCGCGGACGGGACGCAGATCAGCACCCTCGCCCGCTGCAGCCGCGAGATGCCCGCCCGCTGGAACAGCATCCGGATCAGGCGCTGGGTGATCTCGAAGTCGGTGATGGCGCCGCCGCGCAAGGGACGGACGGCGACGATGTAGCCGGGTGTGCGGCCGATCATCTGCCACGCGTCCTGACCCAGGGCCAGCACCTCGTGGGTGCGCGTGTTCAGCGCGATGACGGTCGGCTCGTTGAGGATGATCCCCTGCCCGCGCGCGTACACGAGGGTGTTGGCGGTGCCGAGGTCGATGGCGAGGTCGCGGCTCAGCGTGACCCCTGCGCGCCGGAGTGGCCGGCGGTGCCGGCGACCGATCGGACCGGCGTCGCGGCCGTCGCCCAGCCGTCGCCGCCGTCCCAGTGCTCGCGCTTCCAGATCGGCACCGTCACCTTGAGGGTGTCGATGCAGAAGCGCGCCGCCTCGAATGCCTCGGCGCGGTGTGGGGACGACACGACCACCGCCACCGACGCCTCGGAGAGCGCGAGCTCACCCGTGCGGTGGAGCAGCGCGATCCGCTCGACCACCGGCCAGCGCCGCCGGGCCTCCACCGCCACCTCGGCGAGCCGGGCCTCCGCCTGCTCCTCGTACGCCTCGTACGTGAGGGCGCGCACGCCGTCCCGACCCTCGGCGTGGTCGCGAACGACACCGAGGAACACCACCACCGCGCCGCTGGGCGCAGTCGTGGCCCACGTGGTCGCGCGCTCCACCGGGAGCGGCTCGGGCATCACCGCGATCCAGTCCGCCGCCGCGGGTGCAGCCGTCGGGCGCGCCGGACCGGCACGCGTCGTCCCTTCGCCCACGCGGGCCATCGTAGTGAACCGGCCGGCGGCCGTCTCCTGCGGGCATGGCGACCCGATACTGCGAGAACCCGTCGTTACACTCCGCGTCCATGGGACCGGACGACGCCGGGGACGACTCGGCGCGGGACGAGGACGACGGCGAGGAGACGTCCGGGCCCCGCCCGGTCCCGTCGGAGCGGAGCTGGTTCCACCCCGCCGAGCTCAGCAGCTTCGTGGCCACGCCCGCCGTGGCCGCCCCGCCCCGCCCCCGGGAGTGGACGATCGGGCTGGTCTCGGCCCTCGCCGGGGTCGCGCTCACGGTGCTCGCGCTGGTCGCCTTCGGGGCGGTGGGCGGCCGCAACCGCACCACGGTCCTTCCTCCGCTGATCAGCGACTCGGCCGCGCCCTTCGACGTCAACGCCGCAGGACGGGTCGCCGACGAGGCCCGGGCGAGCATCGTGGCGGTGAAGGCGACCACCGGCGCCACCACGACCCTCGGCTCCGGCATCGTGTTCAACAGCACCGACGTGATGACCGCGGCCCACCTCCTCGGCGGGGCGACCGCGGTCGTGATCGTCACGAGCGACGGCCAGTCGTTCGCCGCCAAGCTCGTGGGCAGCGACCCGGTCACCGACCTCGCGCTGCTCCAGGTGCCGGGCGCGCACCTTCCTTATGCCGTCCTGTCCTCGTCGGACGGCCCCGACGTCGCGCAGCCGGTCGTGGCCGTGGGCGCGCAGCGCGGCGGCCAGGTCTGGGTCGGCACCAACGTCGTGAACCAGCGCAACCTCATGCTCCCGGCCGGCGGCACCACGCTGGTGGGGTTGGTCCAGACCGGCATCGCCGCCCCGGCCGAGACCTCCGGGGGCGCGCTGCTCGACCAGAACGCACGGGTCGTGGGCATGCTCACCTCGGGCCCGGGGTCCGCCGGTCCGGGCATGGCGGTGCCGATCGGGATCGTGCGCGACGTCGAGACCCAGCTCTCGTCGAGCGGGACCGTCACCCACGGCTGGCTCGGCGTGCTCGCGACCGAGGACGACGACGAGACGACCGGGATCCGCGTCACCGCGGTCGCGCCGGACAGCCCGGCGGCGAAGGCCGGCATCCTGCCCGGCGACGTGATCATCCGAGCCGGTGGCCACCAGATCACCGACAGCGGCGACCTCGCGGCGGAGTGGGTGCGGCGGCACCCGAACGACCCGCTCGACATCGACTTCCTCCGCGACGGACGCGCCCACGACACGACCGCCGCCCTCACCAACGCGCCCGCCGGTGCGCCCGTGGCGAGCCCGTGAGCGACGACCGGGATTTGGCGCGGGGACGGCGGCGCGGCGACGATGAAGCCGTGACCGACACCGCGACCGGCGAGCAGGGTCTGGCCGACCTCGACCGCGAGCTGCTCAACGCGGTGCAGTGGGACTTCCCCCTCGAGCCGCGGCCCTACGCCGCGCTCGGCGACCGGCTGGGCCTCAGCGAGCCCGAGGTGCGAGCGCGCGTGGCGCACGTCAAGGAGCTCGGTGTGTTGCGCCAGCTCTCGGCGATCTTCGACACCCGTGCTCTCGGCTACGGCTCCGCGCTCGTCGCCGCCAAGATCGATCCGGCGCGTGTCGACGCCGCCGCGGAGGTCATCAGCGCGCACCCAGGCGTCAGCCACAACTACAAGCGGAACCACGCGTACAACCTCTGGTACACGATCGCGGTGCCTCCCGGCGACGTGCTCGAGGATCACGTCGACGCGCTGCACCGGGAGTCCGGCGCGCTCGTCACCCGGAAACTGCCCACGCTCAAGCTGTACAAGATCGGCGTGAAGCTCGACATGACCGGTAACACGGCCGCCGACGCCAAGGCCGACGTGCAGGAGCACGAACGCCCGGAACGGCGCGAGCACATGGACGCGCCGCTGCTGTCCGACGTCGAGGTCGCCACCATCCGCGTCGTGCAGGAAGATCTTCCGCTCGTGGAGCGCCCGTTCGCAGCGCAGGGCGAGGTCATCGGCTGCGACGAGGCGACGGTGCTCGACCTCCTGCGTTCGTTCCGGGACCGCAAGCTCCTGCGCCGCTTCGCGGCGGTCATGAACCACCGCTCCGCCGGCTTCAAGGCCAACGCGATGGGCGTGTGGGCGGTGCCCGAGGAGCAGCTCGAGGAGCTCGGGCCCCGCATGGCGGCGTTCGCGCTCGTCAGCCACTGCTACCGGCGCCCCACCTACGAGGACTGGCCCTACAGCATCTTCACCATGGTGCACGGCAAGAACGCCAAGGACTGTGAGGCCACCATCGCGGCGTTGCACGCCGAGACGGGGATCGACGAATACGCGTTGCTGTGGTCGGTGAAGGAGTACAAGAAGACCCGCGTCCGCTACTTCACCGACGACTGGGACGAGTGGCGCGTCGCGCACCTCGCAGCCCCGGTCAGCGCTGCCGACGCTTGATCGACGTCGAACGCGCCCGGGCCGACACGCCCGGCTGCCGCGAGGTCATGCACCTCAACAACGCCGGCGCGTCGCTCCCTCCGCGTGTCGTGGTCGACACCGTGGTCGCGCACCTCGAGCTGGAAGCACGGGTGGGCGGGTACGCGGCGGCCGACGCGGTGCACGACCAGGAGGAAGCGGTGTACGACGCCGTGGCCGCGCTCGTCGGTGCCGATCGGGAGGAGATCGCGCTGGTCGAGAACGCGACGCGCGCGTGGGACATGGTGTTCTACGCGCTGGCGGCGGCACTCGAACCCGGTGACCGCATCCTCACCTCCCGCGCCGAGTACGCGAGCAATGTGATCGCGCTGCTCCACGCCGCCGACCGGCGCGGGGCGTCGGTGGAGGTGGTGCCCGACGACGAGCACGGCGCGATCTCGGTCGACGCGCTCACGGCGATGATCGACGACCGGGTGCGGCTGGTCGCGGTGTCATGGATCCCGACCCAGAGCGGCCTCGTGAACCCGGCGGCGGCGATCGGCGCGGTCACACGGGACGCGGGCGTGCCCTACCTGCTGGATGCGTGCCAGGCCGCGGGCCAGCTCCCGATCGATGTGCGGGCGCTCGGATGCGACTTCCTCTCCGCGACCGGCCGCAAGTACCTGCGCGGACCGCGCGGCACCGGGCTGCTCTACGTGCGCCGGGAGCAGGTGGAGTCGCTCGAGCCGCCCTTCCTCGACGTCCACGCGGCACGATGGACCGCCGGCGACCGGCTGGAGATCCGAGACGACGCGCGCCGGTTCGAGACGTGGGAGCACAGCGTCGCCAACCGGCTCGGCCTCGGTTGCGCGGTCGAGTACGCGCTCGCGATCGGGATCGACGCCATAGCGGCGCGTGTCACTGCGCTCGCCGCGGGTCTGCGCGAGCGGCTCGCCACCGTTCCGGGGCTGACCCTCCACGACCAGGGCGCCGACCGGTGCGGGATCGTCACCTTCACCATCGCCGGTACCGACCCGTTCGAGCTCGCCGCCCGCCTCCGCGCCCGACACATCAACATCTCGGTCTCCACCATCGACTTCGCGCGCTACGACTTCGAGGCCCGCGGGCTCGACGCGGTCGACCGCGCGTCGGTGCACTACTACAACACCGAGGAGGAGCTCGACCGCTTCGTGGGCGAGCTCAGCGGAGGCTCCTAGGACGCGCGCCGGCGGCGCCGCCGCAGCACCACCGCGGTGGTCACCGCGGCCGCGCCGGCTGCCGCGCCGGCCAGGACGCGCACGTCGACGCCGGCGCCCGGCTCGAGCGATGCCAACCCTTCGAGCACCGCGGCTGCATTCGAGTGCGCGGGTGCCCACCCCTGCGCGCGCAGGCGCTCGTTGCTGATCACCCACGGATGCACGAGGTAGGGGACGATGCCGGGCGGGACGTCGCCCACCCCGAGTGCCCACGCGCGCCGGAGGGCGCGTGTGAGGAGCTCCTCCGGAACCGGGGGCGGGAGCGCGCGCCCCACGAGGGCGCGGGCGTCGTCGGCCGCCAGCCAGCCGTCGGCCGCGACGTTGTAGACACCCGGGAGGTCGGTGGTGGCGGCGAGCGTCAGCGCGGCGACGAGGTCGTCGACGTGCACCACCTGCACCGGAGGATTGGCGCCCCGCACGCGTAGCGCCGGCCGCCCGAGGATGATGCGCGCCGGGAGGCGCTCGGCGCCCGGGCCCACGACGGGCGCCGAGCGCAGCGTGGTGGTGACCACGTCGGAGTGGTCGAGCGACCATTCGGCGAGGATTCGCTCCACCTCGGCTCCCTGCACCGCGGGAGAGAAGCTCGGATTGGGCCGGAGCGGCGCGCGCTCGTCGAGGGGGACCGGGTTGTTCGCCCACGCGCCGTACACCGAGGCGCTCGACACGCGCACGATCCGCTGCACGCCGACCGTCGCCGCGGCCGCGAGCACGTTCCGCGTGCCTCCCACGTTGACGCGCGCCATGAGCGACTCGTCGAGGATGGGATCAACGACGCCGGCGAGGTGCACGACGACGTCGACGTCGCGCAGGATCGGCGCGAGCGGTGCGCCCGCGATGTCGACGCGGTGGAACTCGGCGGCGCGGTGGGCGCCCTCGGGCACGCGCACGTCGAGCGCCACGACGCGCGCGACCGCGGCGTGGTCGGCGAGCGCCTGCACCAGAGGTTGCCCCACGAGTCCCGACGCGCCGGTGACGGCGACGGAGAGCACGTCCATAGACTGACCGCGTGGCCGACGAACCTCAATTCGGGGATCCGGACGACAACCCCGACGAGCCGGCCGTTCCGTTCCCCTTCGGCCTTCCCGGCGGCTTCCCCGGCTTCGACCCGTCCGCGATCGACTTCTCGCAGGTCGACCTCAACCAGGTGCTGCGGATGCTGCAGTCGACCGGTCCGGTGAACTGGGAGATCGCGCGCCAGACCGCCGACTGGGTCGCGCTCGAGGGCCGACCCGATCCCAGCGTCGCCACTGCGGACCACGCGCAGCTCGAGGAGCTCGCGCGGGGCGCGCAGACGCTGGTGGTCGGCGAGACGGGGCTGGCGGCGACGTTCGCGGCGCCCGTCCGGACCATGGGCCCGAAGGGATGGTCGGAGCTCCACCTCGACGCGCTGCGCCCGGTGCTCGAAGCCCTCGCGACCACGCTCGGCGCCGCGATGCAGGCCGACGCCGAGGCAATGGACGACGACGAACCGCCGGTCACCGCCGCGTTCCCCGGTTTCCCGCAAGGCATCCCACTCGGCGGGGGGATGCTCGCCATGCTCGCCCCTGCGCTGCTCGGCGTACAGGCGGGATCGATGATCGGCTACCTCGCGCAGCACGCGCTCGGCCGCTACGACCTGCCGCTGCCCACCGGACCGGCGCCCACGGACACGAGCCCCGGCGGTGAC
>CAZDJK010000009.1:0-1697 GCA_964505725.1 uncultured Bifidobacteriaceae bacterium
CATCCGATCGAGACGCTCGCGGCCCTGGCGGCGCACCTGCTCGGCATCGTCCACCGCGCCCAGGCCGTACCACGGGAGCCCGACCTCGCCGATCGCGACCAGGCGCGCGTGGTGGGCGTGAATCTGGCCCTCGACCGCCTCGAGGTCCGCCGCGGTGAGCTTCCATTCCGGGTGGAACCCGAGCGCGGGCCAGACTCCCTTGCCGTTGTCGCGGGCCGCGTCGAGCGTGCGCTCGTTGGTCGCCGCGTCGCAGCCGACCGCCACCACGCCCCACACGTCGTGCTCGGTGGCGCGGATGACCGTGCCCCGGACGTCCGCGAAGGCCGGGTCGTGCAGGTGGCAGTGGCTGTCGATGATCATGCCGGGCCGCGTCTCCTTAGGATCCCGCGACGGTCATCCGGCCGATCAGGAGCGTCGGCGCGGAGGTGCGGTCTCGGAACACGAGGTCGTTCCCCACTCCCTCGACGGCGTGCAGCATGTCGAGCAGGTTGCCGGCCACCGTGATCTCCTCCACCGGGTAGGCCAGCTCGCCGTTCTCGATCCACATCCCCACCGCGCCCCGCGAGTAGTCGCCGGTGACGCCGTTGACGCCGAAGCCGATCAGCTCGGTGACGTAGAGGCCGTTCTTCACGCTCCGGATCAGATCGCCGGGATCCCGGTCGCCCGCGGCCAGGTACAGGTTGGTGGTCGAGACGCTCACCCCGCTGCCGTCGCGCGCGCCGTGGTGCGTGGAGGGCAGCCCGAGCTTGCGCCCGCTGTAGGTGTCGAGCAGGTAGGAGCGCAGCACGCCCCGGTCCACCACCACGGTGCGGCCGACCGGGAGCCCCTCGCCGTCGAAGGGCCGCGAGCCGAGCGCGCCGGGAATTGTGCCGTCGTCGACGATGGTGATCGAGGGCGAGGCGATGCGCTCGCCGAGCTTCCCCACCAGGAACGAGGCGCGGCGGTAGAGCGCGGGGCCCGAGGCCGCGCCCGCGATGTGCCGCACCAGCGAGGCCGCCATCTCCGGGTCGAAGACGACCGGCACCTCGGCGGTCTTCACCCGGCGGGCGCCCAGGCGCTGCACCGCGCGCCGCGCCGCGATGCGGCCGATCTCCTCGGGGTCGTCCAGGCGCGCGCGCCGCCGGGTCACGTGGTACCAGGAGTCGCGCTGCATCTCGCCGTCCCGGGTGGCCACCGGGGACACCGCGAGGCTGAACGACGACGTCGCGTACTCGCCGGAGAAGCCGTGGCTCGTGGCGTAGGCGTAGCGGGCGCGCCGGTCCCCGAAGTCGCCGCCCTCGGAGTTGGTGATGCGCGGGTCGGCCGCGAGCGCGGCCGCCTCGCAGCGGCGGGCCAGGTCGATCTTCTCCTCGGGCGGCAGGTCGTGACCGTGGGGATCGCGCAGGTCGAGATCGGGGATCCGGCGCGCGAGCAGCTCGGCGTCCGGGAGCCCGGACAGCTCGTCCGGGCTGGTGACCCGGGCGAGCGAGACCGCCTCGTCGACCAGCCGGGTCATGGCCTCTCGCGAGAGATCGGAGGTCGACGCGGCCGCCACCGATTTGCCGACGAACACGCGCAGGGCCATGTGCTGCTCGCGCGCGTGCTTGACCGTGTCCACCTGGCCCAGGCGCACCTGCGCCGAGAACGACTGGTCCTCCACCACGAAGGCGTCCGCGGCCGTCGCGCCCATCCGGGTCGCCTGCTCGAGGAGGTCGGCG
>CAZDJK010000010.1:0-116926 GCA_964505725.1 uncultured Bifidobacteriaceae bacterium
CCCAGCTCCGGGACGTGCTCGCGGTGGCGGGACGGCTGCGCGCGAGCGACATCGATGCGCTCGGGGCGACCGCACGCACCGAGCTGCTCGACGCCTTCCGGGCCTACCACGACGAGGGGTGACGACGACCGGCGTTCACGCGAGACTGTGAGCAGTAGACCAGAGCAGGAGGGGCAACATGTTCGTCCAGGTGATCACGGCGAGGACCTCGGATCCGGCGGGCGTGCGGCGCCAGGCCGATGCTTGGGAACAGGACGTGCGGCCAGGCGCGATCGGCTTCCTCGGCAGCACCGGAGGCGTCACGTCTGACGGGCGCGTCGTCGTGGCGGCGCGCTTCGAGTCGGAGGAAGCCGCACAGCGCAACAGCGCGCGGCCGGAACAGGGCGCGTGGTGGGCCGAGATGGAGAAGCTGCTCGAAGGAGCCGAGTTCCATGACAGCACCGACCAGGTCACGCTGTACGGAGGCGGCAAGGACGACGCGGGCTTCGTGCAGGTGATGCGCGGTCACGTGACCGACGCGGGCAAGCTCGCCGAGATCCGCGGCCGGCTCGCCGACATGGAGTCGGTGCTCGGGAGCGCCCGTCCCGACGTGGTAGGGGAGCTCATCGCGATCCACGGCGACGGCACCTACACCGACGTCGTGTACTTCACGTCGGAGGCGGCGGCCCGGGAGAACGAGTCCAAGGAGATGCCGGCAGACGCCCAGCAGATGTTCGACCAGCTGATGTCGGCGGTCGCGATCGACGAGTACCTCGACCTGACCGATCCCTGGCTCCGTTGACCGGCGCGTGGCCGCGTTCCTCGGCCGGATCCTGACGCCACGTCGCGGCGCCGTCGCCGGCGCCGCGACCGTGGTCCGCGTTCTGGCCGGCGTCGTGTTCTTCGTGATCGGGCTCGGCAAGTTCACCGGCCATGCGGGCGAGGTAGCCGACTTCGAGCACTACGGCATCCCGTGGGCGAGCCTGGCGGTCTACCTGTCGGGCGTGGTCGAGGTGATCGGCGGCGCGCTGCTCGTGGCCGGCCTCTTCGTTCGGCTCGCCGCGCTCCTGCTCGCGGTCAACCTCGTCGTGGCGATCTCGACCGCCGGCGTCCGCGACGGAGGGGCGTTCCACCTGGGGGTCGGGCCGGCGCTCCTCGCGGCGATGCTGTTCCTCCTGTGGGCGGGTGCCGGTGCGCGCTCGGTCGACGCCCGCCTGGTGGCGTCGTCGGGACCGTTGGCGGCGACATGACCACGGTCGTGCTCGTGCACGGCGCGTGGCACGGGGGCTGGTGCTGGGAACCGGTCGTGGCGCGACTGCGTGAAGCGGGGATCGCGGCCGTGGCGGTCGACCTGCCCGGACACGGCGAGGACCGGGGTCCCTTCACCGACCTGCACGGCGACGCAGCGCGCGTGACGGCCGTGCTCGACTCGATCGACGACGACGTGGTGCTCGTCGGCCACTCCTACGGCGGCGCGGTGATCACGGAAGCCGGCGTCCACGACCGAGTCGGTCATCTCGTGTACGTCTGCGCGTTCGCCCTGGACGAGCAGGAGTCGTGCCAGCACGCCGCGGTCGAGGAGTCGGCCGGTATCTCTCACGAGGGGCGAGCGAACCTCGGCGACTTCCTGGCCGTCACCGGGGACGGCACCTCGACGCTCGACGGCGAGGGCGCGGCGGCCTGCCTGTACCAGGACTGCGCACCTGAGCGCGTGCGGTGGGCCGCGCCGCGGCTCGGAGGCCAGCCGCTCGAGAACCTGCGTCAGTCGCCCGACGCGATCGCCTGGCGGGTGCGACCGTCGACGTACGCGGTCTGCACCTCGGACCTCACGGTGCACCCCGACCTCCAGCGCATCCTCGCACGCCGCTGCACGACGACGGTCGAGTGGCCGACCGGCCATTCGCCGTTCCTGGCCCGCCCGGAGCTGGTCGCGGGACTGCTGGCCGACCTCGCCCGTTCCGGTTCGAAGGCCGGTGCGCCGTGTGCGGGGGGCTCTCGCTGACGGCCGCGCCGCGATCCCCGCACGGGTCGCGACGCGGCGAGGCCGGGGCGCCGTTGCCCCGGCCTGCACCACTTCCTCGCTCACTTGCTCGGCGGGACACGCGCCCCGCGTCGCCTATTCCGTCGGTGGCGTCTGGGATGCGCTGACGTAGTCGGAGATCGGCGGGACGCCGCTCGTGACGCCACTCGGCAGCGGCGAGTAGCCCATGTACGCGTACTCGGGGTGGTACGCCGGCGCGCCGTGGTCGTGGAGGTCGAGGCCCTCGATCTCGCCCTCCGCGGAGATGCGCAGCATGCCCATCGCCTTCACCGTGTACATCAGGAGCAAGCCGGCGAGCAGCGTGCACACCACGATCGTGGCGCTGCCCTTGATCTGGGCGACGAGCTGGTTGGCGTTGCCTCCGTAGAGGAGGCCCTTGACTGCGCCGCCCGTGGTGTCGGATCCCGACGCGCCCGGGAGCCCGTAGTTGCCGACCGCGAAGAACCCGAGGCTCAGGGTGCCCCAGATGCCGCACGCGCCGTGCACCGCGAACGCGCCGCAGGGGTCATCGACCCGGATCCACTCGGTGAAGTCGATGGCGAGCACGCACACCACCCCGGCGATGGCGCCGATGGCGATCGACCCGGTGGGCGACACCCAGTAGCAGGGACAGGTGATCGCGACCAGCCCCGCCAGCAGGCCGTTGATGCTGATGCCGGTGTCGAACTTCTTCGCCCTCGGGTACACCCAGGCGACGGCCGCGAGCGCCCCGGCGCACGCGGCGAGGGTCGTGTTGGTGGCGATGCGGCCGATGCCCTCGAAGTCCATCGCCGAGAGCGTGCTGCCCGGGTTGAAGCCGTACCAGCCGAACCACAGGATCACGCCGCCGAGCGCGGCGAGCGTCATGTTGTGGCCGGGAGGGAGCCCGCCGCCGTCACGCTTGAATTTGCGCCCGAGGCGCGGACCCAGCGCGATCGCCCCGGTCAAGGCGAGCACGCCGCCGATGGTGTGCACGACCGTGGATCCCGCGAAGTCGCGGAAGGGCGTGTTCATGGTTGCCAGCCAACCGTTCGGTCCCCAGATCCAGTGCCCGAAGATCGGGTAGATCAGGCCGGTGACGCCGAGGCTGTAGAGCAGGTCGCCCCTGAACGCGGTGCGCCCGACCATTGCGCCGGACACGATCGTGCTCGCGGTGTCGGCGAACGCGAACTGGAACAACCAGAACGCCATGAACGCGACGCCGGTGGTGCCGTAGGTGTGCGGTACGCCCTGGAGGAAGAAGTAGTGGTACCCGATCCATCCGTTGCCGCTGCCGAACATGAACGCGAAGCCCCACGCGTAGAACGTGATGCCGCAGATCGCGGTGTCGACGATGCACTCGATCATGATGTTCGACACTTCGCGTGTGCGGGCGAAGCCGCCCTCGAGCATCATGAAGCCCGCCTGCATGAAGAACACGAGGAACGCGGTGACGAGCACCCACACCGTGTTCAGCGGGTTGACCACGTCCGTGGCCTTCACGGCCGCCTGGTGCACGACCGCCGCGCCGGCGTGCGTGCTGAAGTACCAGGTGAACGCGTAGATCGCGCCGACCACGAGGCCGACGCCGATCATCTTGCCGCCGAGCTTTGCGGCGACGTAACGCCGCCGCAAAGGATCCCTGAAGTTGACTCGCAGTGTTGTCAGCATGGCCGACAGCTTCGGGGCCGCCATTTGCTCGATGATGTTGGTTCGGTTACCAGATCTGGTCGTATCTCTGACGGCTTCGTGACGACATGCCTACGAGCGGACGCGCGCCGCGAGCCCGGCGGGGGCACCGGGCTCGCGGGGCGAACGTCGTCGGGTGGGTCAGCGCGGCTCGCTCAGAGCGCGTCCTCGCCGATCTCGCCGGTGCGGATGCGCACCGCCATCTCCACGGGTTGGATCCACAGCTTGCCGTCGCCGATCTTGCCGGTCCGGGCCTCCTCGATGATCGTGTTCGCGATCTTCTCGGCCTCGCTGTCCCTGGTCAGGACGTCGATGCGCACCTTCGGGAGGAAGTCGACCTTGTACTCGCCGCCTCGGTACACCTCGGTGTGGCCTCGTTGGCGGCCGTGCCCCCGTACCTCGGTGAGCGTCATGCCCGAGACGTCGAGCCGATCGAGGGCCTCCGTCACTGCCTCCACCTGGTGAGCCTTGATGATGGCGACCACGAGCTTCATCCCACACCCTTCTCTCGTTCGTATGCCGTGCGCGCGGAGACCGAGCTCGATGCCGCTCCCACGGATCCGTCGGGCGCACGATACGGACGCTTCGTCTCGGGCAGGCTGCATTCGTGTGTCGGGACTGTGAACAACTGACGGCCGCGGGTCCGTCGCAGTCGTAGGCTCGAGGGGCGACCGGAGGAGGACGCGAACGGGACGACGGGGGGACCGAGGAGGCGACCTGCGGTGACCGAGGTGCTGGAGACGGAGCCCGCGGCCGAACCCGACGCCGCGACCGGGCCGGTACGGGCGGGGAGCGCGGCCGTCCTCGCGCGCGACGGGCAGCTGCTCACGAAGGTGGGCACGGTCCCCGTCGTGGTGCTCTGGCGGGAGGACCGCGCCTGGGCCATCGAGGACCGCTGTCCCCACATGGGCTTCCCGTTGCACCGCGGGACGGTCGAAGCCGGGCTCCTCACCTGTCACTGGCACCACGCGCAGTTCGACCTGGAGTCGGGCTGCACGCTCGACCTGTGGGCGGACGACGCCCGACCCTTCGACGTGAGGATCGACGGCGACGACGTCCTCGTCTCGGTCCGCCCCGGCGGCGATCCGGTCGAGCACCTCCGCCGGCGGCTGCGCGACGGCCTCGAGCACGGGCTGTCGCTCGTGATCGCCAAGGCCGTGCTCGGCCTGGTCGAGCACGGCGTCGCGGCCGACGACATCGTGGCCGTCGGCCTGGAGTACGGCGTCGAGAACCGCGGGCCGGGGTGGGGTGCCGGCCTCACGGTGCTCGTGGCGATGGCCAATGTCCTCGCCCTCCTCGACCCCGGTGATCGCGCGCTCGCCCTCGTCCACGCGATGAGCTTCCTCGCGGCCGACACCAACGGAGAGCCCCGCCGGGTCGTGGTCGGCCCGCTCACCTCGGGATCGGTGGACGGCGCGCGGCTCGCGGCGTGGTACCGCGACCTGATCGACACCCGCTCCTCCGACGGCGCCGAACGGGTGCTGGCCAGCGCCCTCGGGGGGTCGGCGAGCTCGGAGGACGTGGAGGCGATGATGTTCGCCGCGGTCACCGACCACGTCTTCCTCGACGGCGGCCACACCCTGGACTTCACCAACAAGGCTTTCGAGTCCCTGAACCACGTCGGCGCTGAAGCGGCCGCCCGGGTGCTGCGGACGATGGTGCAACCGACCGCGCGCTCGTCGCGTGCCGAGGAGACCTTCCCGTGGCGTCACCCGTACGACCTGGTCGCGCTGGCCGAGCGCACGGTGCTGGTACCCGGCGCAGGCGGGTACGAGGACCTCGGGGGCCTGGCGTGGCGCCTGCTCGCGGACGACCCGGAGGCGGTCGTCGCCGAGCTCGTCGGCGCGTGCACGGCAGGCGCGAGCGACGAAGAGCTCGCGCGAGCGGTGGCGCTCGCGGCGGCACTGCGCATCACTCGGTTCCACGTTCAGAACGATTTCGGCGACTGGGACCAGGTGCACCACGCGTTCACCGCCGCGAACGCGCTGCACCAGGCCGTCGTGCGCAACCCGACGCCGGAGCTCCGGCGCGCGATCGTGCAGTGCGCGCTGCGCGTGTACCTCGATCGGTTCCTGAACGTGCCTCCCGCCCGCGTTCCCGTGGCGACCAGCGGCGACCTCGACGAGCTCGCCGGGTGCTGGGACGTGCAGGGAGAGGTGGACCGGGCCGGCGCGGTCGTGCTGGGCTTCCTACGCGGTGGAGGGGCGCGTGGTCGCGTGATCGCGGCACTCGGCCACGCGTTGCTCGCGGAGGACGCGGGGTTCCACTGGTACCAGGTGTACGAGGCGGGCGTGCGGCAGGCGGGCGCGTGGCCGGACGGCTCGGAGGAGGCTGCGCTCGTGCTGTGCGGGGTGGCGCGGTTCCTCGCCGCGCACACGCCGACGCGACGCGAGCTGCCCACGGTGGTGGAGCTCGCGGCTCGGCTGCGGCGGGGAGACGTCCTCTACGACGAAGCCTGATCGGGCGGTATTGGGCCTATCCTCGGTCGAGCAACTCGCCCTGTTCCCCTGATCGGGAGGCACCTTGCCGACCACAAACTCCAAGAAGACCACCACTGGATCGCGGAGTGCACGCAGCGCGCCCATGAGCGACGCGCACAAGAAGGCCCTGGCGGTCGGGCGTGAGCAGGGCCGGGCGGTCCGGCGCTACCTCGAGGCGCTCGAGACCAACCGCCCGAGGCGGGGCCGCAAGCGCACCGCCGACACGGTGCGGCGCCAGCTCTCCGAGGTGAAGGACCAGCTGCCGACGGCGACCGGGCTGGACCGTCTGCACCTGATCCAGGACCGGGCCGACCTCGAGGCGGAGCTCGCGGCGATGTCGGGCACGGGGGTCGATCTCGCCGACCTCGAGGCCAATTTCGTGAAGGTGGCGGCCGAATACGGCCAACGCAAGGGGATCTCGTACCGGGCGTGGCGTGAGGTCGGTGTCGACGCTGTTGTGTTGAAGCAGGCGGGCATCAAACGCAGTTGAACCCGGTCACCGCGCCCGCTCCATAGTGCGAAAACGGTCGGTGGCGTCGACGAGCGCCGACGCGTTCTCCGGGTCCCGGGCCGAGTGGCCCGCATGCGGGTTGACCACCAGCTCGGCCTCGGGCCACGCGCGGTGCAGGTCCCACGCGTTCCGGACCGGGCACACCACGTCGTAGCGTCCCTGCACGATCACCGCGGGCAGGTGGCGGATCCGGCCGACGTCGTCGAGCAGCTGTGACTCGCGTGCGAGGAACGCGCCGTGCACGAAGTAGTGGCTCTCGATGCGCGCCATCGCCAACGCGGCATCGTCGGGCATCGGATCCTCCGGCGCCAGGCCGAGGGAGCTGAGCGAGTGCTCCCAGTCGGTCCACGCGCGCGCGGCGCGCCGCTGTTCGGTCGGGTCGGAGCCGTTGAGCCGACGGTGGTACGCGCCGAGGAGGTCGTCGCGCTCGCCGACCGGGATCGGCGCGACGAACTGTTCCCATGCGTCGGGGAACAGGTTCGACGCTCCCTCCTGGTAGAGCCAGTCGATCTCGGCGCGCCGGCCCAGGAACACGCCGCGGAGCACCAGCTCGCTCACCGCCTCCGGGTGCCGTTCGGCGTAGGCAAGCGCGAGCGTGGCGCCCCAGGATCCCCCGAATACCGTCCACCGCGTGACGCCGAAGTGCTCGCGGATGGTCTCGATGTCGCGCACCAGATCCCAGGTGGTGTTGTGCTCGGTCGACGCGAAGGGCGTGCTCCGCCCGCAGCCGCGCTGGTCGAAGAGCACGATCCGGTACGCGTCGGGGTCGAAGAACCGCCGGTGCGTCGGCGTGGTCGCGCCGCCCGGGCCGCCGTGCAGGAACACCACGGGCCGGCCCTCGGGGTTGCCCGACTCCTCGACGTACACGCGGTGCCTGTCGCCCACGTCGATCAGCGTGGAGACGCGTGCCTCGAGCTCGGGGTAGAGATCGGGCACGGTCGCGAGCCGCTCAGCCGGTGCCGACGGCTTGCGCCTTGAGGCGCTCGAACTCCTGGTCGCTGATCACGCCCTGCTCCTTCAGCCGCGCGAGCTTCGCGAGCTCGTCGGCCGGGCTCGGCGCCGCCGCCCCGGTCGGCGCCACCGACTGCACGTACTGGCGGAACTCGGCGTCGGCACGCTGGGCCTGCTGCAGCGAGCGTTCGTGCATCGAGCCGCCCCGGGCGATCAGGTAGATCAGGATCCCGAGGAACGGGAAGATGATGATGCCGATCACCCAGAACGCCTTGGCCCAGCCGCCCATGTCGTGGCTGCGAAAGATGTCGGCGAACACCACGATGAGCAGCCAGATGAAGATGAAGAAGAGGAAGAACCACAGCATCGCCAGGAACACCTGTCCGACGTGCCAGTCGGACGCCAACGTGGGCATGAGCTTCCCCTCCTGGGTCGCGGTCTCCCGACATACTGCCCCAGCAGGCGCGCCGGGGCGAGCACCTCCGGGGGCTCAGGCGGAGAGCGCGAGGAGCCGCTGCTGGTGGTGCAGCTCGCGGCTGCGGATCACCCGGGTGAACCACACCACGGAGATCCCGATGACGGCCGCAGTCAGCGACCACGACATCACGGTGCGGGCGATCACGTAGGTGCCGACCGACTGGCTCACGAGCAGCCACAGGGTCACCGAGGCGTTCAGGAGCTGGGCGGCGCCCCAGAGGAACGACAGGCCCAGGAAGAAGCGCCGGAAGTGCGCGTCGCTCATGGTGTCCACCGGGAGCGGGCAGAAGTCGCGCGCGAGGCGGAGCACCAAGGGCCGCCCGGCCACGGCCGATCCGAGGAGCAGGAGGCCGGCGACCGCGGTCCCGAGCGTCGGCTGGAGGAAGTAGACGAAGCTGCTGCCGGTCACGAGCGCGAGCGTCGCCCGCACGAACACCATGCCGAGCCCGAGGAGCACGATGGTGGGGACCCGCCGCCCGAGCGAGCGCCTGACCACGATCACCGCCGTCGACCACGCCACCCCACCCGCGATGGCGGCGCCGATGCCCAGCCAGTGCAGCAGCGCCACGAAGAGGACCGTGGGGCAGACGGCGCCTTCCACCACCCGGGGCACGGCTCGGAGCGCGAGCCGCCCGAGTGGCGGCATGGCGACGGTGTCGGCGGTGGGCATCCGGGATCCTCGTGACGGCGGTGACGGACAGGCTAGAGACCGGCGTTGCGCCGTGGGCATCGGCACGGTGGACGGCGCGGCTTGAGCCGATGACGTAGCTTTGGGCGCTCCCGGGGGACGGCGTGCGAGCCGAAGGTCCCGGCGAGCGGCCGGCCAGGAGGTGAGCAGGGCGTGAAACCAGCTCCGTTCGAGTACCACGCTCCGGAGACGACGGCCGACGTGGTCGGTCTCCTGCGCGAGCACGGCGACGACGCCAAGGTCCTCGCCGGCGGCCAGAGCCTCGTCCCGATGCTCGCACTGCGCCTGACCCGCTTCCCGCACCTGGTCGACGTGAACCGGGTCGCCGAGCTCGACGGGGTCGAGCTCCGGGACGGGATGCTCGGAATCGGCGCGGTCACCCGCCAGGCCACCATCGAGCGCGATCCCGCCATCGGTGAATCGGTGCCCCTGCTCTCGGACGCAGTGAAGCTCATCGGTCACTTCCAGATCCGCAATCGCGGCACGGTGGGCGGCTCGCTCGCGCACGCGGACCCGGCGGCGGAGCTGCCGGTGGTTGCGGTCACGCTCGACGCCGATCTCGAAGTGGAGAACGCCGACGGGAGCCGCCGGGTTCCCGCGGCCGACTTCTTCGTGGGCACGTGGACGACCGCGCTCGAGCCCGACGACCTGCTGGTCCGCGCGTGGTTCCCGGTCCGGAACGGGCGCAGCGGGTACGCGGTGGAGGAGGTCGCGCGGCGCCTGGGCGACTTCGGCCTCGTCGGTGTCACCGCCGCGATCTCGCTCGGCGGCGACGACACCGTCGCGTCCGCGGCGATCGGCCTGCTGGGCATGGGCAGCACACCGCTGCGGGCGCCGGCCGCGGAGCGGGCGTTGGTGGGCGCGGGCCCCGACCTCGACCCCGCCGCGCTCGACGAGATCGGCCGGCTCGCGGTGTCGGAGGCCGATCCCCCCGACGACGTGCACGCGTCGCGCCGCTACCGGGAGCAGGTCGGCGCCCACCTCGTCGCCAAGGCAGTGGCGAGCGCCCTGGAGGAGGCCCGTGGTGGATGAGGTCGCGATCGACGTCACCGTCAACGGCGAGCAGCACCGTGCGCTCGTCGAGCCGCGCAAGACGTTGGCCGATTTCGTGCGCGAGGACTGCGCCCTCACCGGGACGCACCTCGGGTGTGAGCACGGCGTGTGCGGCGCGTGCACCGTGCTCCTCGACGGCGACGCGGTGCGCGCCTGCCTGCTGTTCGCGATCCAGGCCGACGGGCACGAGGTCACGACCATCGAGGGTCTGACGCCCGACGAGGGGTTGAACGAGATCCAGGAGGCGTTCCGGGAGCACCACGGACTGCAGTGCGGTTTCTGCACCCCGGGCTTCATCGTGTCACTGCACGCCTTCTTGGCTGACAACTCCCGCCCGACGCCCGCGGAGATCCGTGAAGGGCTCTCCGGGAACCTCTGCCGCTGCACCGGGTACCAGGGCATCATCAAGGCGGTGGAGTCGCTGGCCGCGGCGCCCACCGCAGGCGCCGCCGCACCCGGGTGAGCGCGGGCGCGGCGACTCCCGGCGACCACTGGGACCCCGCGCAGTACCACCGGTTCGGCGCCGAGCGCGCGTTGCCGTTCTTCGACCTGCTCGCGCTCGTCGAACCGGTCACGGCGCCGCGAGTCGCCGATCTCGGCTGTGGCACCGGTGAGCTGACGGCCGAGGCGCACCGCACGCTGTCGGCGCGCGAGACGTTGGGGGTCGACTCGTCCCCGGCGATGCTCGACGCGGCGCGGGTCCTCGACATGGACGGGCTGCGTTTCGAGCGGGGCGACATCGCGCGGTTCGCGCCCCGCGAGCCCTTCGACGTGATCCTCTCGAATGCCGCGCTGCACTGGGTTCCCGACCATCCCGCGGTGCTCGTGCGCTGGACCCGGTCGCTCGCGGCCGATGGGCAGCTCGCGGTACAGATGCCGTTGAACGCCGACCACCCGTCGCACCTCGTGGCCGCGGAGGTCGCGGCCGAGCCCGAGTTCGCGGCGGCGTTCGGCGGGGCGCCGCCCCCCGACCCGAGCGCGGGGCTGCTCGCGCCCGACGAGTACGCGGTGCTCCTCGCGGAGCTCGGATACGAGCGACAGCACGTGCGCGTGCAGGTCTACCTGCACCGGTTGGCGTCGATCGCGGACGTGGTGGAGTGGGTCCGGGGCACGACGCTGACGCGGTTCTCGAACGTGCTCGGACCCGAGCGGTTCGCCGGGTTCGTCGAGCGCTACCGAGCGCGACTGCTCGACGTGCTCGGGGAGCAGTCGCCGTACCTGTACCCGTTCAAGCGGCTGCTGTTCTGGGGACGGCGCAGCTGATCAGATGCGGAGCGGTTTCACCGGCGCCATCACCGCGGCCGGGTCGTCGCGCCACCGTTCCGGCTGCACGTCGATGAAGAGCTCGAGCTCGTTGCCGTCGGGGTCGAGGACATACAGGGAATGCGTCACCGTGTGGTCAGACGCACCCACGACGGTCACGCCCTCGCGCTCGAGCTCGGCGCGCGCGGCGCGCAGCTCGTCGTCGGTCTCGCCGATCTTGAACCCGAGGTGGTACAGGCCGACGCGTCGCCCCGCGGGGATCGGCTCCGCGTCGGTGCCGACCTCGATCAGCAGCAGCTCGTGGTGGGTGCGCCCCGAGCTGAACGCGGCCGCCTTCATCCCGGGCGGGCCGGCGCCGATCTCGCGGAAGCCGAGCACGTCACGGTAGAAGTGCCGCGAGCGGTCGATGTCGCGCACGTAGAGGACCGCGTGGCCGAGCTCTTTGATCTCCATGCCGGCTCCCGTTCACGAGGTGGATCCGACGGACAGGCTACGCGTCGCCCCGGGTACGCTCGTCTCCGATGAACGGCGACGGACAGCCGGCGGACCACGCCTCGGGACACTCGGGACACTCGGAACCCTCGGAACCCTCGGAACAGCGGCTCTGCGTGCTCTCGGTGCACGCGCACCCCGACGACGAGGCGTCGAAGGGTGCGGCGACGATGGCCCGGTACCACGCCGAGGGGGTGCGCACGGTGCTCGTCACCTGCACGGGTGGCGAGGCCGGTGATCTGCTCAACCCCGCGGCCGACTCGCCCGAGGTGCGCGCCGACCTCGGCGCGGTGCGCCGCCGTGAGCTCGACGAGTCGGTGCGCGTCATCGGCTACGACGCGCTGTACCTCCTCGAGTACCGCGATTCCGGTATGCCCGACACCGAGCACAATGCGCACCCCGACAACTTCGCCAACGCCGACTTCGACGAGGCGGTCGGGCGGCTGGTGCGCATCGTGCGCGACGAGCGCCCCGAGGTGATCGTGGGGTACGCGCCCGACTCGGGCGGCTACTCGCACCCCGATCACCAGCGGGTGCACGAGATCAGCGTGGCGGCATTCGAGCGCGCCGGGGACCCCGAGTGGTACGCGGATCTCGGCGCGCCGTGGCAGCCGCTGAAGCTGTACTACTCGGGCGGCTTCTCACGCGCGCGCGTGAAGTCGATGCACGACTGGCTGGTCGCCAACGGGCACGAGAGCCCGTTCGCGGAGTGGGTGCAACGATGGCCCGCCGACGCACCCGACACCACCACGACGCGCATCGACGTCGGTGAGTACCTCGAGGTCGGCCGGGCCGCCCTCCTCGCCCACGAGACCCAGGTCGCGCCCGACGGGTTCTGGTTCCGCATCCCGGTCGAGACCGCGCGCGAGCTGCACCCGTGGGAGGACTACGTGCTCGCGCGCTCCCTCGTCGGGCCGACCCAACCCGACGACGGCTACGAGACCGACCTCTTCGCCGGCATCCGGGTGACGAGTCGTCGCGAGTCGCGTTAGGCCCTACCCGGCGGACCCGCGCCACGTGCAGGAGATCCGGGGGCCCGCCGACGCCACTTTGGGGACGCCGTGGGTCCAGTCGCGCTGGCAACGGCCGCCCATCACGAGGAGGTCGCCCGATCCGGGGGAGAGGTCGATGCCCGGCGCGTGGCGGCGGTAGGACGAGATCCGGAACGGCCGCCGGGCGCCGAGCGTGAGCACCGCCACCAGCGAGTCGGCGTCGCGCTCGCGCAGCTCACGGTCGCGGTGGGGGGCGACGCTGTCGGCGCCGTCCCGGTAGAAGTTGAGGCCGACGGCGCCGAACCCCACGCCGTAGTGCTCAGCCAACGCGGCGCGGACCTCGTCGAGCACGGGGTGGGGGAGGGCGGCGCCGGGGCCGTACCGGTGCGAGAGCCGTGGATCGTCGACCAGCCGGTCGTACATGCGGCGACGCCCCTGGGTCCACGGCACCGACGCCGCGAGATCGTCGAGGAGGGTGTCGGCCCCGAGGAGCCATCCGCGCCCGACGTCGACCCAGGACGAGTCGTCGAGCGCGTGGCGGCTGAGGACCGCGCCGGGCGCGGGCCCCGGCGCGCCTCCCGCGAACAACGAGCGCTGGTGCACCGCCACTCGCGACGATGGTAGAACCGAACGCATGTTCGTGCCAACAGTGGAGTGGGCCGCCACCGCGCCGGTAGATTCACGCCGTGCAGGACGCGGAGGCCGCCACTCCGGGCAATGGGGGCGGTTTCTCGGCGTTCCGCCACCGCGACTTCCTCCTGTTCTGGATCGCCGCGCTGCTGTCCAACACCGGCAACTGGATGCAGATGGTCACGGTGCCCTTCGTGCTGGACCAGCTCACCCACTCGACCGCGTGGGTCGGCGTGGGCGCGTTCTGCACGTACTTCCCAGCGACCATCGTCGGCCCGTGGGCGGGCTCACTCGCCGACCGCTACTCGCGCCGCACGGTGCTGCTCTGGGCCCAGAGCCTGGCGATGCTCTCCGCCGCCGCGTTGTGGGCGGTCTGGATCTCGGGCCAGGCCACGCCCGAGCTCATCGTCGGGATCGTGATGGTCGGCGCGGTCGCCAACGGGCTGACCATCGCCGCGTGGCAGGCGTTCGTTCCCCAGCTCGTGCCCCCGAGCGACCTCGTGAGCGCGGTGCGGCTCAACTCGATGAACTTCACCGGGGCGCGGGCCTTCGGCCCCGCGCTGGGGGGCATCGTCCTCGCGACCCTCGGGCCGGCCGCGGCGTTCCTCGGCAACGCGTTCTCGTTCGTCGCGGTGATCGTCGCCCTGCTCATGATCCGGGCGCGGCCCATCGGCGACGAGCACCAGCGGGCCGGCGTGCTCGCGCACTTCAGCGAGGGGATCCGCTACCTCCGCTCCCGCCGGGTGCTCGTGTGCGCGACCCTCGGCATCGGCGCGGTCGCGTTCTTCGGGATCGCGCTCGTGCAGCTCGCGGAGCCCATCTCGCGACAGCTCTTCGACGCCGACACCGGGCAGTACGGGCTCGTGGTCGCCATGTACGGCGTGGGCGCGGTCACCGCGTCGATTCTCACCGTCGTGCGGGGCGACGCGATCCGGCGCTCCACCACCACGGTGGTGGGCCTGAGCTCGTTCGTGGTTCTCGCCGTGCTGCTCGGCCTCGTACCCGGATACCTCGCGATGGTGGTGATCTTCGTCGGCATGGGTGCATCGCAGGTGGCGTGCACGATCTCGTGCCAGACCGCGGTGCAGGTGAACGTGGACGAGGAGTACCGCGGGCGCGTGCTGTCGATCTACGTGCTGGCGTTCTTCGCCGGCACGCCCGTCGGTGCGCTCCTCGCGGGCCTGCTCGCGCAGGGCGTCGGGCTGCAAGCGACGATCGTCGTGACCGGCGCGCTGTTCGCGGTCGCCGTCGTCGTGATCGGAACGCGGTACAGCTGGTGGCGCCCGCTCGACGAGTCGCTGCCGGAGATCCACGACGCGCACGTGGTCGAGCACGGACATCCCGAGCTCGGGCCGGTCGGCTCCGACCTCGACAACGCGGGCGCGCTCGTCGTCGAGCCGCTCCAGTAGCGCGCGATGGGCCGCACCCACCCGCCGTGGGCCTGCCACCTGCCGCCCGGCGTCGCCGCCGACGGCCTCGACCTGGTCGCCGAGGGATCGCTCCCGGCGGCGTGGGCGCGCGGATGGGCGGCCAACCCGTCGCAGCCGACTGTCTTCGACGGCCGGTGGCTGCGGGCCGACGAGCTCGACGCGCGATCGCGCGCGGTCGCCGGACGACTCGCACGAGCGGGGCTCGTACCGGGAGATCGCGTGCTCACGTCGGCGGCGACGTCCGCCGACCTCGTCGTGGCGCACGTCGGCGCACTCCGCGCCGGCATGGTCGTGGTGCCCATGAACACCGCGTACCGCGAGCGCGAGGTTGCGCACATCGTGCGCGACGCGCGTCCCGCGCTCGCGCTCGTCGACGACCCCGAACGCGCGTCGTGGATCCAGAACGCCGCGGGCGACGCGGACGCGTCGGTGAGGGTGGTCGGGCCCGACGTCGGGCTCCCCGACGGTGACGCGCCCGTGCTCGACGCAGCCGCGACGGGCGACGGCGCGCTCCTCGGCTACACGTCCGGTACCACGGGAGCGCCGAAGGGCGCGTTGCTGAGCCACGGCAACCTGCTGGCCAGCGCGCGGGCGCTCACGCTCGCATGGCGGTGGACGGCCGACGACCGGCTCGTGCTCGCGCTCCCGCTGTTCCACGGCCACGGGCTGTGCGTCGGATTGCACGGCACGCTCCTCGCGGGCGCGTCCGCGGTGCTGCAACCGCGCTTCGACGTCGACAAGGTCGCCGACGCGATAGGCGAGCACGCGAGCACCCTCTTCTTCGGCGTGCCGACCATGTACGCCCGGTTCGCGGCCTCGCCGCGGGTCGTCGACCTCGGTCGGTTGCGCCTCGCGGTGTCGGGGTCGGCGCCGCTGGCGGCCGCGCTCCACGAGGCGATCGCCGAGGCGTCCGGCGTCCGTGTCCTCGAGCGCTACGGCCTCACCGAGACGCTGATGAACACGTCGAACCCCTACGACGGCGAACGCCGCCCCGGTGCCGTCGGCCCGCCGCTCCCGTGCGTCGACGTGCGCCTCGCGCCGGAGAACGACGAGATCCTCGTGCAAGGCCCCAACGTGTTCGCCGGGTACTGGGAGCGGCCCGAGGCCAACCGCGACGCGTTCACCGCCGAGGGCTGGTTCAGGACCGGCGACGTCGGCGCGTGGGACGACGACGGCTACCTGCGGATCGTCGGGCGCTGCAAGGAGCTCATCATCAGCGGCGGCTTCAACGTGTACCCGCGAGAGGTCGAGGACGTGCTCCTCGGGTTCCCCGGCGTCACCGAGGTGGCCGTGGTCGGGACGCCGTCCGACGAGTGGGGCGAGACGGTCACCGCGGTCGTCGTGGCCGACGCGCCGTGCGACGAGGCGGCGCTCATCGCGTTCGCCGCCGAGCGGCTCGCGCCCTACAAGCGCCCCCGCATCGTGCGCTTCGTCGACCAGCTCCCGCGCAACGCCCTCGGCAAGGTGCTGCGCGGCGAGCTGGTGGAACCACGCTGAGCGTTCCCCACCCCCGAACTTGCGCCACTCCAACGGAAATAACCCGTTCGAACGACGCAAGTTCGCGGAGAGCGCGGGGAGAGCGGAACGGTCAGCCGGTGACGGCGGGCTTGGGGAGCAGCACCCCGAGCATCGGCGACTCCACCGCACCCACTCGGCCGCCGTCGGTGAAGCCGAGGTCGACGACGAGACACGTGCCGCTCACGAAGCTCGCGGCGTCGCTCACGAGGAAGAGCAACGGCCAGGCCTGTTCCTCCGGGGTGGAGCCGCGGCGCCCCATAGCCTGCTCGAACGCGTCGTCGAACGCCTCCCAGCCCGGGTTGGCGGCCATGAGCGGTGTGTGGGTCGGACCGGGCGCGGTGCAGTTGATGCGGATGCCGGCGTCGACGAGCGAGCGGGCACGCTGCGCGCAGTAGACGATCACCGCCTGCTTCGCGAACCCGTAGTGCGCGAGCTCCGGGTGGGCGGCCATCCACGTCTCCGCGCGCTCGAAGTCGGGGGTGGCGAGGAAGTCGAGCACCGTGTCGAGGTTGTCGGGCCAGCTGATCCCTCCGATCGACGAGATCATCGCGATCGCGCCGCCGCGCCCGACGAGCCCACGCTCGATCGCGCGCTCGACGAGGTGGCGCTGGCCGATGAAGTTCACCTTCGGCAGGTCGGGCCCGTCGGCGATGCCCGAGCAGCAGAGCACGGCGTCGAAGGTGCCCGCGAGACCGGCGAGGGTGTCGTCGATCGACTGACGGCTGCGGAGGTCGATCGTACGGAACTCCCCGACGTCGACCAGCGGCTCGCGCACGTCGAGGATCGTGACTTCGCCGCCGAGCTCGGCGCCCAGCCTCGCCGCAGCGTTGCCCATGCCGCTGGCGCCACCGAGCACGAGCACGCGCTTGCCGTCGAAGCGGTACGGATCCACGGTGATCTCCTGTCGTCGTCCCGCGCCGTCACCAACGCAACGGCAGCGTGGTGACGCCCATCACGCCGCCGCCGTAGGCGGTGGCGTCGCCGTCGAGCTCGTAGTCGGGGACGCGCGCGCCACTCGTCGAGCGCGATGCGCATCTCGAGCCGCGCCAGGTGCGAACCGACGCAGCGGTGCGGACCGGCGCCGAACGCGTAGTGACGGTTGGCGCCGCGCTCGAGATGGACGTTGGTGGCGTCGTCGTACTCGCCGGGGTCGCGGCTCGCGAGCGGCAGCGAGCAACACGGTGCGGATGTCGTCGCTCTGGGTCAACAGCCACTGGCCGGCACCGCGCTCCCGGCGGTCGCCGAATCCGGGCTGGAGCCACAGCACGCGGCCCTCGCCGCGCAGCGCGTCGAGCCGGAGGAGCAGGTCGGCGAGCGGACCGTGGGAACTCGCGGACCAGAGCCGGCGGGACGTGGGACGGCACTTCCGGGGTGACGCTCATCGTGCGGCCTCCTCGCGGCGAGCCGCCCCGGACGTTAATCGCTACTCACTTGACGCGCACGGCTCCCCCCTCAGATGTCGCGTACGAGGTCCTGGACCGCCGCGAGGCGCTCGATCGAGGCGACCGCCTCGTGCTGGTGCGCCGCGAGCTGCCGCACGATCACGTCGGTGTAGCCCATGGCCGCGAGCGCCCGGAAGCGGTCGGCGACCGCCTCGACGCTGCCGTAGGTGAGCGCCTCGGGGCGGAAGCCGCGGTAGCCGGATGCGACGACCGGCTCCGCGACCGCCGCTGCGTCCCGCTCGTCGGCGCCGACGTGCACCTCGCGCCGGACCGCGACCGCGACCGGCGTGCGGTCGAGCCGCTCACACGCCGCCAGGTAGGTGCCGGCCTGCGCGCGCAGCTCGGCGTCGACGTGGTGAGCGTTCGCCAACCAGGCGTCGCCGAGCCTCGCGGCGCGCTCGATCGCGGGCTCGGCATCCCCGCCGATCCAGATCTCGACCGGCTCGGGCGGCACCGGCCCGATGGCGGCGCCGGCGAGGTCGAGGTCGCCGACACGGGCAGTGACGGTCTCACCGGCGAGCAGCCGGCGCACCGCGTCGATCGCGGCTTCGAAGCGCGCCGCCCGGCCGCGGAGCGGGACGCCCATCCCGGCGAACTGGTCGCGCCCGGCACCGATCGCGGTCTGCATCACGAAGCGGGAGCCGGTCAGGGACGCCAGCGTGCCGATCTGCTCGGCGACGAGCACGGGGTGCCAGAGCGGGAGGAGGAACAGCGCGCCCGCCCGGGGCCCGTTCCACTCGGCCAGCAGCCGGCCGAGCACCGCGGTGTTCTGGTAGTAGGCGCCCCGGGCGGTGACATGGTGGTCGCCCACGAAGAGCGAGTCGAGTCCGGAGGCGGAGGCGGCGGCCGCCCGCTCGACCATCCACAAGGCACCGGTCCGAGCGTCGACGGCGAAGCTGCTGCGGAGGGACACCCCGATGCGCACGGCCCGATTCCAGCGCAGCGGCACCCGTCGTGTCGAGGCTCACGAATCCTTGACCCGGCTCTTACGAGTATCTCAGGCGCAACCCGCATGATGGGCGGCGATGGGCACCCAGCGGCGGTTCGAGCCCGAGCGTTCCGACGACACCCCCCTCCAAGTCGACGAGCGCCGGAGCAGCCGGTGGACGTGTCCGACCGGATCACCCGAGTGACCCGACGCACGCTCGGGTGATCAGCTCACCCGTCCCGGTCCCCCGAACCCAGAGCCGAGGGACCGGGAAGGGGTGGGCGACCGCGACGGCTCGACGCCCGCTCAGGAGCGGGGTCGGCGCTCCTGGAGGCTGATCCACGCGACGAGGTCCTCGGCCTCTCCGACGTTGCCCTCGGCCATGAAGGCCTCCGCCCACTCGTCGATCTCGGTGTCGGTGAAGCCGTCGGCGCGCAGCCGCTCCCGCGCCTCGTTGGCCAGGATGCGGGCGCCCTCGAGCTGGCCCAGCTCCTCCGGTGCATCCTCGGGCACCCCGGCGTCTCTCGGGCGCTCGGGCGCGGGCTCGCCTCGCACGTCTTCGGGCACGGTCACAGCTCCTCGTGTTCGCGCTTGTCGTCGAGGCGGTCCGCGGGCCACTGGCCCGAGTCGAACGGCTCGAACGTCCAGTCGGGCTGTTTGGCCAGCTGGTGCTCGTCGATGGTCACCACGCCGTCCGTGAGATCCAGCATCGCTGCGATGGGCTCGGGCTCCACACCCGGGAGCTCGTCGCGAGCGTGCGCCAGGATCGCCTCCGGGAACAGGTCGAAGATGCTGCCGACGACCACCTGCTCCTGGGTGGCGAGATTGCAGCGCGCGCCGTCGGCGACGCTCTGCAGGCGGGCGTCGAGGACGTCGAGGTCGTCGGCCTTCGCCTGCGAGCGAGCGATGCGCCCGAAGATCTCCGAGATCGTGAGCCCGTCCTGCTTGCACGCCCGGCACTGCCCGCACGACTCGACGGAGAGGAATCGTGCGACCCCGGCGGCCACGGCCGCGAGGTCGGTGGTGTCGTCGTAGAGGATGAAGCCCCCGGTGCCGAGCCCCGTCCCGAGCTCGCGCATCGCCTCGTGGCTGAGCGGGGTGTCGAACCGCGCTGCGGGGAGCAACGAGTTGGACACGCCCGACATCGCGGCGACGAGCGCCCGACCGGGGCGGGGACCGCCGCCGAGCGCGTCGATCACCTCCTGCAACGGCGTGCCGAGCGCGAACTCGCCGACGCCCGCCCGCTGCGTGCACCCGCTGATGGTGCAGACGATGGTGCCAGGTGAACCGGGTGTGCCGACGCTCCGGAACCACTCGGCACCCCGGGCGACGATGAGCGGCGCGTTGGCGAACGTCTCGACGTTGCTGGCCAGCGCGGGCGGCGCGATCGACTCTCCGGTCGGCCCCGCGAGCTCGACGTGCGCGGCGGAGTCGCTCTCGGAGTCGACGTCGCCGATCTCGTCGACGATCTCGTCGACGCCGCGGCGGTAGGGCGGCGTGATCCGCGGGAACGGGAACCGCCCGTCGAGCACTTCGAGCAGACCGGTCTCTTCGCCGTACAGGTACTCACTCGGGCCCTCGAACAGCGACACGCTCACGCCGTCGGCCCAGCCCGCCGCCTCCACCGCGGCGATCGCGCCGCGCAACAGCGCGACCTCGCGTATGAACGTGCGCTTGGTCGCCACGAACAGCTCGTCGGCGCCCACTGCCAGCGCCGCGATGAGCGCGCCCTCGAGGACCGCATACGGGTTCGCCCGGATGATCGCGCGGTCCTTGAACGAGCCCGGCTCGCCCTCGGCGGCGTTCACGACGACCGCGGACCCCTCGAGCTCCGAGTGGTTGGAGCGGACGGTCGCCCACTTCCGCCCGGCGGGGAAACCGGCACCGCCCCGGCCACCGATGCCCGACGCGGTGATCTCGTCGATGACGGCGTCGGGGCCGAGCTCCCGCGCGCGCTCGAGTCCGCTGCCGCCCCCGGCCGCGACGTACGCGTCCAGCGTGAGCAGCGGATCCGGTGGGAGGACGCGCGGCTCGGTCATCGTGGTGCTCTCCTCGACGGTCCCGTGCGCTTCCCCGCGGAAGCGGCGCCTACGGGCACGCTACCGGGCGACGGTCAGCGCGAGGGCTGCGCAGCTCCGCCGCGCAGGAAGTGCAGTAGCTGGGAGAAGACGGTGGGATCGGTCTTCAGGTCTGAGTGCCCGATGCACGCGGTCTCGGTGTTGCGCGCACCCGGGAGCTCGGCGTGGTCCTGGGGCACGATCACGGTGTCGCACGGCGACCACCACGCGGCCCACCGGGTCGGTCCCGCGGGCTGGAAGTTGCGGTTGAGCAGGTCGAGCAGGGGCGACGTCGGGACCATCTCCTGGCACGACACGATCAGGTAGCACCCGTACGCGAGCACGGTGCCGGTGTTGACGCCGGCGAGGGAGGCGTACGCCGCCACGTGGGCGGTACCACCGAGCTTCTCCAGGTAGTAGCGCGACCCGATCGCGCCCATCGAGTGGCTGACGATGTCGACCCGCTGCGAGTGCGTGCGGGCCCGGAGCGCGTCGACCGCGGCGGCGATGCGGGCGGCGGCAGCGACGTTGGAGCCGTTGCTGTCGTAGCTGATCGCGTCGACCCGGTCGCGCGGGTATCCGGCCGCGAGCAGGCGCGACACCATCACCTTCCAGCTCTTTGCCGACCCGTCGAAGCCGTGCACCAGCAGCACGGGGACCGGCACCGACCCCTGGTCGGGCGACGCCGCTGGCGCCGGAGACGTGGGCAGGAGCGTCGCCGCCGCCACCAGGACCGCCACGATCGTCGACGCCCGCCCGAGCCGCATGCCGCCAGGGTACGGAGGGCCGCGCCCCGGCGCCCGTCGCGCGCGCCCGGTCCCGGATACGGTGCGGCGCGCCATGCTGCTGCTCGTACGCCACGGTGAGACCGACGCCAACGCGCTCGGGCTGCTGCTCGGGCGCGCCGATCCGCCGTTGTCCGCCAACGGCCGTCGCCAGGCCGCCGAGCTCGCGGCGCTGGTACCGCCGGACGCCCGGGTGGTCGCCAGCCCGTTGCGCCGCACGCAGGAGACAGCTGCCGCCTTCGGCCTGCCGGTGCACATCGACGAGCGGTGGATCGAGCTCGACTACGGCGCGCTCGACGGCCTCGCGCGCGGCGACGTGCCCGTGGACACCTGGCGGCGGTGGCGCGCCGATCCCGAGTTCGTGCCGGCGGGCGGCGAGTCGCTTGCTGCGCTGGGTCGGCGCGTGCGCGGCGCGTGCGCCGAGCTGGCGGAGCGCGCGCGCGAGAGCAACGTCGTCGTCGTGAGCCACGTGTCGCCGATCAAGGCGGCGATTGCGTGGGCGCTGGGCGTTGGCGACGAGATCGCGTGGCGGATGTTCGTGGAGGTGGCCTCGGTGGCGCGGGTCGCGATCGGGCCCGACGGGCCGAGTCTGCGCTCGCTCAACGAGCACGGGCGCTGACGGCCCGATCCGGCATGCCGGCGCGCCGACGCGGCGTGCTCCGGGCCGGCCGGCTCGAACGCGACGTCAGCGGAAATGGGCCACGACCTCGGACCCGAGCAGCCGCAGGTGGTCGAGATCGTGGAGGTCGAGCATCTGGAGGTAGACGGTGTCGGCACCGGCTTCGCGGTAGACGTCGATCTCGTCGACGAGCTTCGCCGGCGTGCCCCACAGCGCACCGCCGAGCGTGTCGCGCGTGCGGCCGATGGCCTCGATCCGGCGGTCGAGCGCGGCGTCGTCCGCGCCGCACACGACAGTGTTGGCGACTCCGAGGCGCAGCGAGTCGGGATCGCGCCCCACCGCTTCGCACGCCGCACGCACGCGCGTCGCGGGCTCCTTGAACGCCGGCGGAGGCGCGAACATCACGTTGAACTCGCTCGCGAACCGGGCGGCGAGCGCAGGCGTGCGCTTCGGGCCGGCGCCCCCGATGACGATCGGCGGGTGCGGACGCTGCACGGGCTTCGGCAGCGCGGGCGAGCGGGTCAACGTGTAGTGCTCGCCCTCGAAGGAGTAACGGACGTCGGCCGGCGTGGTCCAGAGGCCGGTGATGATCTCGAGCTGCTCCGCGAGCCGGTCGAAGCGCTCGCGGGTCTCGGGGAACGGGATCCCGTACGCCGCGTGCTCGCGGTCGTTCCATCCCGCGCCGAGCCCCAGCTCGACCCGGCCGCCGCTCATCGCGTCCACCTGGGCCACCGTGATCGCGAGCGGCCCCGGGAGGCGGAACGTCACCGGGGAGACCAGGGTGCCGAGCCGCAACCGGGTGGTGTCGCGCGCGAGCCCGGCGAGAGTGGTCCATGCGTCGGTCGGACCGGGCAGGCCGCTCTTGCCCTGGAAGAAGTTCATGTAGTGGTCCGAGCGGAAGAACGCGTCGAAGCCGAGCTCCTCGGCGAGGCGTGCGACGGAAAGCTGGTCCTCGTACGTCGCGCCCTCCTGGGGCTCGACGAAGATTCGGAAGCGCAGTGGGTGCGATGACATGCCCCCCTTCTAGCGCACCCCGCTACGCTCGAGGGCCGTGGCCTCCGTGTGGGACGGTTTCGTCGACTTCACCAACCGCGTCGGCGACCGCGTGCTCAAGCAGATCGACCGGCTGATCGCGAAGTACTCGCTGATCCCGAACCGGCCGTTCTTCGACCCGGCCGACTTCGCGTGGGTCCGGCCCCTCGAGGCCGACTGGAAGACGATCCGCCGCGAGCTCGACGACGTGTTGGCGTACCGCGACGCGCTCCCGAACTTCCAGGACATCTCGACCGACCAGTACAGCCTGACCGACGACGACCGCTGGAAGACCTACTTCTTCTACGGCTACGGCTTCAAGAGCGGGCCCAACTGCGCGCGCTGCCCGGAGACCGCACGCCTGGTCGAGCAGATCCCGGGAATGCAGACCGCGATGTTCTCGATCCTCGCCCCGCACAAGCGCATCCCGCCGCACACCGGGCCCTACAAGGGCGTCCTGCGGTACCACCTCGGGCTCGTGATCCCGTCGTCGGATCCCGACGTCGTGGGGATCCGCGTCGGTGGCGAGGTGGCGCACTGGGAGGAGGGGAAGAGCCTCGTGTTCGACGACACGTTCGAGCACGCGGCGTGGAACGACACCGACGAGACGCGCGTCGTGCTCTTCGTCGACGTGGTGCGGCCCCTCCGCCAGCCCGTGAAGGCGCTGAACGCGGCGATCATCAAGGCGATCGGCTACTCGCCGTTCATCCAGGACGCGAAGCGTCGCCACGAGGACTGGGAACGCCGCTTCGAACGCCTCCGCTCGACGAGCCACTGACCCCCGGGCGAGCGCCCGCGAGCCGGGTATCCCCGCTCGCAGCGAGCGAGATCAGATTTCGGGGCCGTCCGTAGTGAGCGGAGCGAGCGTAGGCGGCAATCAAGCGAGCGCCCGCGAGGAGGGTATCCCGGCTCGCAGCGAGCGAGATCAGATTTCGGGCAGCTGGTCGTTGTCGGCGAGCACCTTCAGCATCACGTCGGCCGCCTCCTCGAGCAGCGCCGGCGTGTGGTCGAGCATCAGGCTGAGGCGGATGTGGCCGAGCCCGCGAGGCACGGCCGGCGCGACGACCGGGTTCACGAAGATGCCGGCGTCGAGCAGCTCGCGTGCGAGCACGACGGCGGATATCTCGTCGCGGCGCCGGAGAGGGATGGTGATGATGGCGCTCTCGACCGGGTTCACGGGAACACCCAGGTCACCGAGCAGGCCCACGAAGAGATCCACGTTCTCGCGGAGGCGGCCGGGCATCGTCGGGTCGTCGCGGAGCACCCGTACCGCGGCCAGCGCCGCCGCCACCGATCCCGGCGTGTTCGAGGCGGTGAAGATGAGCGGCTCGGAGTCGAGGGTGAGCAGCTCGATCGCGTCCGCCGAGCCGATCACCGCGCCGCCGCACGAGCCGAGCGTCTTCGAGAACGTGATGGTCACGAGGTCGACGTCGTCGAGCACGCCGTACTGCTCGGCGGCCCCCCGTCCCCGCGCGCCGAGCACGCCGAGGCCATGGGCCTCGTCGTCGAGCAGGAAGGTGTTCGGGTGCGCGCGGACGATGCGCGTGACCTCGTCGAGCGGGGCGGTGTCGCCACCCATCGAGTAGACGCCGTCGACGATGACGGCCTTGCCGCCCTCCGCCGGGAGGTCGCGGAACACCCGTTGGAGGTGGTCGAGGTCGTTGTGCGAGAACCGCTTCATCGCGGCCCCCGAGAGCTTGGCCCCGCTCACGAGCGAGTTGTGCGCCTCCTTGTCGAGCACCGCGTAGTCGTGGCGGTGGAGGAGGCCGGCGATGGTGCTCACGTTGGCCATGTACCCGGTCGAGAAGACGAGCGCGGCCTCGGCCTCGTAGAAGTCGGCGAGCTCGCCCTCGAGGGTGCGGTGGAGGTCGAGGGTGCCGTTCAGCAGGCGGGAGCCGGTGACCCCGGTCCCGTACTTCCGGGTCGCCTGCTGCGAGGCCTCGACCACCTTCGGGTGGTACGAGAGGCTCAGGTAGTTGTTCGAGCCGAAGTTGACGTACTCGCGGCCCTCGATGCGGAGTCGGGGCATCGAGGCGCTCTCGACCCGCTTGTAGTAGGGCCAGTAGCCGGCGTGGCGGGCGAGTCGGTACTCGTCGATCCGCGGGTAGGCCTCGAGGCGACTGCGGAAGAAGCTCATCGCGACCTCAACGCCTCCTCGACCCCCTCAACTCGCACCCGCCGGAAGCGGGACGAGGCGTCACTTCCCCCGGTTGCACACCGCCGCCGGTGAGCTGTCCCAGAGCACCTGCCGGGACCCGGCCCCGGCATCGGGGAGCGTACCGGCCCGTCGACCACTCTACGGGGAACCGGCAACGGGTGCTCGATCCCACTCGGGCAGGCCGGCGGCGAGCGGATCCTCCAGGATCTGCTTGCACAGCTTCAGGGATGCGGCGGCCACCATCCCGTCCTCGACCCGCTCGTCGAACGTCCACCGGAGGGTGATGCTGCGGCGGCGGTCGGGGCCGCTGGTGGGGGACCCCGGGTCGGTCGTGGCGCGGCCGATCACACAGAAGATCCCGATCGTCCCGTACTCGTACAGGTGGTGGTACCCCGCGTCGATCCCGAGGCTCCCGAGGTTCGCGAAGAACGCGCTCGCGTAGAGGGGATCACTCTCGATCATCGAGCGGGGGAGGAGCCCGAACGCGTCGGCGAAGCGCCCGACCGCCAGCACGAGTCGCCGGCCGAGGCCCGGCAGCTTCAGGATCAGGCCCGCCTCTGCGTCCGAGCGGCTGATGCCCGCGCCGTAGCGCTCGTCGCGGAGCTGGGCCGCCATCGCCGCGACCGTGTCCTCGAACGACTCCGCGGGGTCGAAGCGGCGCTTCACCACGATGAGCGGCGAGGTGTCCTTGAGGCTCTTCTTCGCGGAGTAGGTGAACCAGATTTCGTTCCGCTGGTAGAGCCGACCGCCCGCGATGAAGCGGTTCATCGTCGGGTAGCGCGCCAACACCTGCGTGATCGTCCACATCAGGAGGTGCTGCACGCCGGCAGGCGTGTCGGGGTGCGCGGCGTTGAAGACGCGGGTGTAGCGGTCGGCGTTCCGCAACGAGATGCGCTGCTCGAAGTAGAACGCCGACTCGTTCCGCCCGCGCATGAGGTAGGGCATGATCGCCTTGGTCGGCGGCACGCCGCGCACGAGGTCGCCATCGGGCCGCCGCCACCACAGCATGGGCGGGGATGCTAGTGCGATACGTTCTCGCCCCAGTGAGCGGGAGCCGCCTCGCGATCGCGGAAGGACACGGCGTGCTCGCGGGCGCGCTCGCCGCCGACGCCGAGCTGGTGACGGTCGAGGTGCCCGGCGGACACGTGACCGTGCTCGACGCCGGCGCCTTCGTGCTGGTGCCGCGGCACGGCATGCGCGACGACGTCCCGCCCCACCTCGTCGACCATCTCGCCAACGTGCACGCCGCGCTCGCGTCGGGTTGCGATCGGATGCTCGCGCTGAGCTCGACCGGCGGTCTCCGGCGCGAGCTCGCGGTCGGGAGCCTGCTCGCGCCCGACGACGTGATCGCGCTCGGGGTGGAGTCACCCCTCGCGGGTGTTCCAGCCTTCAGCGCCGAGTGGCGCCGGGAGGTGCTGGCGGCGTGGGCGCGGGCGCCGGCCGCCCCGCCGCTCGGCGACGGCGGCGTGTACTGGCAGACGCGGGGCCCGCGCTTCGAGACTTCGGCGGAGATCCGGGTGCTCGCCGCCTACGCCGACGTCGTGGGGATGACGGTGGCCTCCGAGCTCTTTGCGGCGCAGCACCTCGGCATCGCCTACGCGGCGATCTGCGTGGTCGACAACCTCGCCAACGGCGTCGGGGACGCGCCCCTCACCGTGGACGAGTACGTCGAGGGCACGCGCGCCACGCACGTGCCGGTCGTCGCCGGCTTCCGCGGGCTGCTCTCGGAGCTGAGCGCGTGAGCGCGCTCACGGTGCTCGGTGCGGTCACACCCGCTGGCGAGGCGGTGGCGCTGCGCGCGGTCGACGGGCGCATCGCCGAGCTCGGCACCGGCGTCGTCGCGCAGTCCGGCGACGAGGTGCTCGACGCGGGCGGGAACGTCCTCGTCCCCGGGCTCGTGAACGGGCACACGCACGCGGCGATGACGCTGTTCCGGGGCTACGGGAGCGACCTGCCGCTCATGAGCTGGCTCGAGGACCGGATCTGGCCCGCGGAGGCGCGCCTCAGCGGCGACGACGTGTACTGGGGCACCCGCCTCGCGTGCATCGAGATGATCCGCAGCGGCACGGTTCGGTTCTGGGACATGTACTGGCACCCCGCGGCGGTGGCCCGCGCCGTGTGCGACGCGGGCCTGCGCGCCACCGTGGGCCCGCCGCTCCTCGACGGGCTCGACCCCGCGCGGTCGGAGGCAGCGTGCGCGGCGGTGGGCGACGCGCTGGACGAGCTGGCGCAGTACGCGCCGTCGGTCTCCCCGTCGCTCGCGCCGCACGGGATCTACACGGTGTCGGAGCGCTCGCTCGAGTGGGTCGCGGAGCAGTCGGCCGTGCGCGACACCGCCGTGCACCTGCACTTCCTGGAGACCGCGAGCGAGGTCGCGGGTTGCCTCGACCGCGTAGGGGTGCGCCCCGGCCCCTACCTGGAACGGATCGGTCTCCTCTCGCCGCGCCTCGTGCTCGCGCACGGCGTGTTCATGGAGGATGCGGAGCTCGCGCCCGTGGCGGCGTCGGGTGCGACGGTCGTGACCAACCCAGTGTCCAACCTGAAGCTCGCGGTGGGACGCGTGTTCCCGTACCGCGCGATGCGCGCGCACGGCATCCCGGTCGCCATCGGCACCGACGGGGCGTCGTCGAACAACGGGCTCGACGTGCTGCAGGACGTGAAGCTGCTCGCCCTGCTGCAGAAGTTCGAGGCGAACGACCCGGCGACCCTGCCGGCCGCCGAGGCATGGGGCGTCGCCACCGGGGCGCTGTCGCCGTTCCTCGGCGCGCGGCCCCTCGCGGCGGACGAGCCCGCCGACTTCCTCCTCGTGCGCGCGTCGGCCCCCGAGCTGGCACCCGGTCACTTCCTCGACAACCTGGTGTACGCGGCCGCGGGCTCGGTCGTCGACACGACGGTGGTCGGCGGTCGGGTGTTGCTGCGGGACGGGATCGTGGCCGACGAGGAGGAGGTGCGCGCGAAGGCCGTCGAGTGCGCGCGGCGCCTCGGGGTCCTCTGAGCTCAGAGCGCGTGCGGCGTGGCGAAGACGGCGCGCAGCCGCTCCTCGAAGTGCTCGAGCGGCAGGGTGTCGTAGTCGGGGTCGAACGCGATCTGGTCCCACTCGTCGGCGAAGCGCTCGGCCTGCTCGAACCACGGGTGCCCGCGGTACTGCTCGCGTGCGTCCGGGTCGGCGCCGAGGTACTGGTAGTAGTGCCGGCCCTGAAAGTCCTGGTGCACCTGGATGACCCAGTGCACCTCCTCGCTCACGAACGGGCGCAGGATCTCCGCCGCGATCCGCGGGTGGTTGATCACGCTCACCGCCTTGCCCACGTCGTGGCAGAGCGACGCGATCACGAGCTCGTCGTCGGCGCCGTTGCGCTCGGCGAGCGTCGCCGTCTGCAGTGAGTGCGTGAGCTGGTCGACCGCGAACCCGTCGGTGATCGCGGCGAGGCTCCGCAGCATCCCGAGCACGTTCTCGGCGACGCGCTCGCGCGCGAAGTGCTCGTCCATGATCACCGCCCACTGCTCGGCGGTGGACTGGTCCATCCGGGTGAAGGTGGTGGGGGTGCGGGTGCTCGTCATGCCCCCATTCTTGCGCACGGGACGCGGCCGGGGGAGCGCCTACGCTCGGTCCGATGCGCGACCGGGGCATGTGGATCGGCGCCGCAGTCGCGGTCGTGGGTTCGTGCTCGCTCGCCGCGATCGGGGCGTCGCTCGTGGACACCGTCAATGGTCCCGGCTCCCGGGCGGTGGCACCCCCGGTGCTGTGGGCACTCGGGGGTGGCGCGGGCCTGGTGCTGGGTGCGCTGGTGGGCGCGTTCGTCGGCCGTCGTTTCCGCTCCGGGGCGCTCGCGGCGTTCCTCGGCGCCATCGCCCTGCTCGTCCTCGTCGTGCTCGCCTACAACTCCTCCGGTCTGCGCACGGAGGACCAGGTCGTCGGCACGTTGATCGTCGTGGTGCTCCCCGGCTTCGTCGTCGCCCTCGGCGCGGCCGCGCTCGGCAGTGGCGCGGCGCGGCTCTTCCGACGCGGGCAGCCCGCACGCGCGTGAACGCGGCGGCGCACGGGCGCGCCGCTACCATCTGAGCTCCCCCCGCACCGTCCGTTCTCCCCGAAGGGCCCTCATGGCCTCGCGCGCCGACATCCGCAACGTGGCCATCGTCGCCCACGTCGACCACGGCAAGACCACGCTCGTCGACGCCATGCTCCGCCAGACCGGCGCGTTCCGCGCCAACCAGGAGGTGGCCGACCGCGTCCTCGACTCGATGGACCTCGAGCGCGAGAAGGGCATCACGATCCTGGCGAAGAACACCGCGGTCCGGTACGACGGCCTGAAGCTGAACATCGTCGACACGCCGGGTCACGCGGACTTCGGGGGAGAGGTCGAGCGCGGCCTCACCATGGTCGACGGGGTGCTGCTGCTCGTCGACGCGAGCGAGGGCCCGTTGCCGCAGACCCGCTTCGTGCTCCGCAAGGCGCTCGAGGCCCGGCTCCCGGTGATCCTCGTGGTGAACAAGGTGGACCGGGCCGACGCTCGGGTCGCCGAGGTCGTGCACGCGGTGGAGGAGCTCTTCCTGGATCTCGACGCCGACGAGCACCAGATCGACTTCCCGATCGTGTACTGCAACGCGCGCACGGGGCGCGCGTCGCTCGACGCCGCCGATCCCGATCTCATGCTCCCGGAGCTCGCGGGCCCCGGCGGACTGAAGCCGCTGTTCGAGCTGCTGCTCGACCACATCCCGGCGCCGGGGTACGACGAGGGTCATCCGTTCCAGGCGCTGGTCACCAACCTCGACGCGTCGCCGTACGTCGGCCGGCTCGCACTCTGCCGGGTACGCCACGGCCGGCTGCGCAAGGGCCAGACGGTGGCGTGGTGCCGGGCCGACGGCAGGGTCGAGACGGTCAGGATCACCGAGCTCTACGTGACGGAGATGCTCGAGCGCGTCGACGCCGCCGAGGTGGGCCCGGGAGACATCATCGCCATCGCGGGGCTCGCGGACGTGACCATCGGCGAGACCCTCGCGGATCCCGAAGACGCCCGGCCGCTGCCGGTCATCCACGTCGACGACCCGAGCCTCGCGATGACGGTCGGGATCAACACCTCGCCGCTCGCGGGCCAGGACGGCGACAAGCTCACCGCGCGCCAGGTGAAGAGCAGGCTCGACGCCGAGCTCGTGGGGAACGTCTCGCTCCGGGTGCTGCCCACGGACCGTCCCGACGCGTGGGAGGTGCAGGGCCGAGGGGAGCTCCAGCTCGCGGTGCTCGTGGAGATGATGCGGCGGGAGGGCTTCGAGCTGACGGTGGGCAAGCCCGAGGTGGTCACGCGCGAGGTCGACGGGAAGGTCCACGAGCCGGTCGAGCACGTCACCATCGACGCACCCGAGGAGTATCTCGGCGTGATCACCCAGATGCTCGCGTTGCGCAAGGGCCGGATGGAGCAGATGGTGAACCACGGCACGGGATGGGTGCGGATGGAATACGTCGTCCCCGCGCGCGGCCTGATCGGGTTCCGGACCGAGTTCCTCACCGAGACGCGCGGCACGGGCATGCTCCACCACGTGTTCGACCGGTACGAGCCGTGGCAAGGGGAGCTGCGGACGCGCCCCACCGGGAGCCTGGTCGCCGATCGGCGAGGCGTCACCAACGCGTTCGCGCTCCTGAACCTGCAGGAGCGCGGCCAGATGCTCGTCGGCCCGGGGATCGAGGTGTACGAGGGGATGATCGTCGGCGAGAACGCGCGGACCGACGACATGGACGTGAACGTCACCAAGGAGAAGAAGCTCACCAACATGCGCGCCGCGGGCTCCGACCACACGGAGCGGCTGGTTCCGCCCCGGCCGGTGTCGTTGGAGCAGGCGCTCGAGCTGATCGCGGCCGACGAGTGCGTGGAGGTGACGCCGAACCACGTGCGGCTGCGCAAGGTGATCCTCGACGCGCCGACGCGCGGGCGCATCCGGGCGAACCAGAAGCGCTGAGTACGCTCGGGGCGTCATGCGCACGCCCCGCCTGAGCCCGGCCGCGTACCGCAGGGTCACCTTCGTCGCCGCGCTGCTGGTGGCCGCGATCATCGTCACCGGGGCCGCGGTCAGGCTCACCGATTCCGGGCTCGGCTGCCCGACGTGGCCCAACTGCTCGGTCGGCCACCTCGTGGCGCAACCGTCGGCCGACTCCCACGCGGTGATCGAGCAGGTGAACCGGCTCTTCACCGGCCTGGTGTCGGTCGGGGTCATCGTCGCGGTGCTCGGGAGCCTGTGGCGCGTGCCGCGGCGGCGCGACCTGGTGTGGCTCTCGGCCGGCCTCGTGGGCGGGGTGGTCGCGCAGGCGGTGCTCGGGGGCATGGTGGTGCTGTTCGACCTCCGCCCGGTCTTCGTGATGGCGCACTTCCTGCTGTCGATCGCGCTGCTGGCGGACGCGATCGTGCTGCACTGGCGCGCGGGTCAGCCCGACGAGCCCGCGCGCGCGGTGGTGACGCCGCGCACGATCCTGCTCGGGAGGGTGCTGCTCGGCCTGGTCGCGATCGTGCTGTTCACCGGCACCCTCGTCACCGGCGCAGGCCCCCACAGCGGCGGAGGCACGCACCGCAACATCGCTCGCATCGACGTACCGATCGACGACGTCGCGCGGCTGCACGGGACGATGGTGATGGTCTTCCTCGCGCTCGTGCTCGGCATGCTCTGGCTCGTCCGCCACGACCGCGCGCCACGAGCGGTGCAGACGCGCGTGAGCGTTGTGCTGGCGCTCCTCGTCGCCCAGGGCACCGTCGGCTACGTGCAGTACTTCAACGGCATCCCCGCGTGGCTCGTCGGGATCCACGTGGCCGGCGCCACCGCGGTGTTCGCGGCGACGCTCTGGTTCTACCTCGGCCTCTTCGTGTGCCGGCCGCCCGGGATCGAGGACCCGACGTCGCTCGGAGTGACACCGGCGGCGCTGGCGTCTCCCGGAGTGCCCGTGCGCCGATGAGCGACGGGGGCGCGGCGGGCTCCGGGCTCACCCGACGTCGTCGGCGAAGTTGCGCGCGAACCACCGGCCGGTCGGTCCGGGACGGGAGAGCACGCCGCCGAGCCGGCTCACCGACGCCGCGAGGTCGCGGGCGCGGCTCGGCCGGGCTCCGTCGATCAGGTCGTTCCAGAAGATCGACCAGCCGCCGGCGACGGCGCGTCCGACGACCGGCGCGGTGAGGACGCGTCCGACGCCTGCCACCACGCCTGGTCGCGGGACGATCGCGCGGTGTACCGCCGCCGCGGTCGACTGGTAGGGGCGGAACGCGCCGGCGAGGAACCTGCGGTAGTGGCCTCCGGCGCGGCCGGGACCGGCCAGGACCGCCTCGGCAGCTGCCCGTCCGCTGGCCATCGCCTGCGCGATGCCCTCCCCCTGGAGCGGGTTCACGAGGCCGGCGGCGTCGCCCGCGAGCAGCACGCGCCCTCGGGCGGGCGCGGTGCCGACCATGCCCATCTTCAACCAGCCGCCGCGGACGGGCGAGATCGCGCCTGCAGGCGCGACCACGGTCAGGCGGCGCAGGTCCGCGACGAAGGACGCGAAGGCCCGCGCCGCCCGTCCGGCCTCGGCTCGGGCGGAGAGCACACCGAGGCCGAGGCCGAGGTTCGCGCGCCCGTCCACCCCGGGGAACGCCCAGCCGTAGCCGGGGAACGCGCGCCGGGGTGACGGCTCCCAGAACACGATGTGGGGGACGGCGAGCGGGTCGTCGACGTATCCGCGCACCGCGAAGCCCCAGAGCACGGCACCGGCGTCGACCAGGCCCGCGACCTCGGCGACCCGGCTGGTGGCGCCGTCCGCACCGATCAGCGTGTCGGCGCGCGCGGTCGAGCCGTCGTCGAGGTCGAATCCGTCGAGCTCGCCACCGGCTCCGAATCGCGGCATGTCTGCCCGTGCGGTGACGGGCTCGGCACCGGCGCCGACGGCGGCCGCGTAGAGGATGTCGTCGAAGGTCGATCGCGGGAGCGCGACCGCGTAGCCCGGATACGTCGTTCCCTCGAGGCACGGCAGCGACACCCTCCTGCCGCTCGGCCCGACCACGACCATGTCGTCGACGCGGGTCGCGCCCCCGACCTCGATGCCGAGATCCGCAAGGAGGCGGACACCTCGAGGGCCGATGAGATCTCCGCACGCCTTGTCGCGCGGGAACGACGCCTTGTCGACGAGCGCGACGCGAGCTCCCCCGCGCGCGAGCGTCAGCGCCGCGACGCTCCCTGCAGGGCCCGCGCCGACGACGAGGGCGTCGTAGCGACGACGGTCCAAGGGCCTCCCCGACCTCCGCGATCTACTATCGGCCCGCGAGCATCGCGCGTATCGGAGGGAGCCAGACTGGTGGTGCCTCCCAGCGGGGCCAATCGCGTGGCCCGCAGGCTCTTTGCCGGCTTGCCCGATCGCTACGACACCCTCGCGGAGCTGCTCTCGTTCGGGCAGAACCGCCGGTGGCGGAACGAGGCCGTCGGGCACGTCGTGCCGGCGGCGCCCGTGCGAACCCTCGATGTCGCGACCGGCACCGCGGGGGTCGCGTTGAGCCTGGTGCGACGCACCGACACGCGCGTCACCGGTCTCGACCTGAGCGAGCCGATGCTCCGCAAGGGCGCGCGGAACGTCGCGGCGAGCGGAGCCGACGATCGCATCGCGCTCACCGTGGGCCGCGCCGAGGAGCTGCCGTTCGCGGACGCCACCTTCGACGCCCTCACGTTCACCTACCTCCTCCGCTACGTCGACGATCCCGACGCGACACTGCGCGAGCTTGCACGGGTCGTGAAGCCGGGTGGGCCGATCGCGAGCCTCGAGTTCTACGTGCCTCCCAACCGGTTCTGGTGGGCGTGGTGGTGGCTCTACACGCGGATCGTGCTCCCGGTGGCGGGTCTCGCGACCGGCGGCCGGGACTGGTGGGACGTCGGTCGGTTCCTCGGCCCCAGCATCTCGCGCCACTACCGTCGCCGGCCGCTTCCCCGCCTCGTCGACGCGTGGCGCGCGGCCGGGGTGGTCGACGTGGGCGCGCGGATCATGAGCCTCGGCGGTGGTCTGGTCATGTGGGGGACCCGAGCCGGTGCCTGAGTCCCGCCGGCCGGCCTTCTACGCCGCCCGCTCGGGGGGCTGGCACGACTGGTGGACGATCCTGCACCCGCCGTACACCGCGTGGCACCTCTCCTACGTCGCCATCGGCGCCGCGCTCGCGCCGCACCTCGACGGAGGTCGCCTCGTCGCCACGCTCCTCGCGTTCTTCTTCGCGGTCGGGGTGAGCGCGCACGCGCTCGACGAGCTCTCGGGCCGTCCGCTGCGGACGCAGATCCCCGACGCCGCCCTGAAGGCGGCCACCGTCGTCGGCCTGGTGATCGCGGTCGCGCTGGGCGTCGTGGGCATCAGCCGGGTGGGTGTCGCGCTCGTGCCCTTCCTGGTGGTGGGACCGCTGCTCGTGGTCGCGTACAACGCGGAGCTGTTCGGCGGCCGCATCCACACCGACGTCGGGTTCGCGGTGGCTTGGGGCGCGTTCCCGCTCGTGACCGCCTACGTGGCCCAGGCCGGATCGGTCGGCTGGGCGGCGGTGATCGGCGCGTTCGCCGCGTTCGGGCTCTCGTACGCGCAGCGGAGCCTGAGCACTCCGACGAGGGCGCTCCGCCGCCGGGTCAAGCGGGTCGAGGGCTCGGTGGTGACGACCGACGACCGTGTCCACCCGCTCGACGTGCACACGCTGCTCTCACCGCTCGAGCGCGCGCTCCGCGCCATGTCGTGGAGCATGGTCGCCCTCGCGTCAGCGTTCGTGGTGAGCCGCCTCGTGTAGGAACGCGAGTTGCAGGAGGGTCGGCTCAGACCGCGTGCGCGGTGCGGGGCGCGAGCCGCGCCTTCATCCGCTTGGCGACGAGGTTCACGCGCTCCACGTGGTGGACGAGACGCTCCCGGGCCTGCTCGGCCGCCGCCTTGAGGTTCTGGAGCTGCTGCACGCGCCAGTGGTTGAAGAGCACGGGCACGAGTATCTGGTCGTGGTGTGACGCGAAGTCGTAGACACCCGCGTCGGCGATGGCACGCGCGTGCGTCTTGAAGTTCGGGATGCCGGTTCCCGGCATCGCGAACGCGCGCACCTGCCGGTCGATCGCCGCGACCATGCCCGAGGGATCGATCTCCAGCGCGGCCGACGCGAGGTCGCGGTAGAAGAGGTGGTGCAGGTTCTCGTCGGCCGCGACCCGGCTCATGATCGCGGTGCCGACCGGGTCGTCGAGCAGCTTGCCCGTATTGCGGTGAGCGATCCGCGTCGCGAGCTCCTGGAGCGTGACGTACACGATGCCGTCGGCCAGGCTCGGCGGCTCGGGCACGACGCCCGACGACACTTGCAGCACGCGCGCGCGCTCGAGCTCGCGGAGGTCGATGGCGCGTGTCACCGTCAGGTAGTCGCGGATGACGATGGAGTGGCGACCCTCCTCGGCGGTCCAGCGGCGGCTCCACTCGCCCCATGCGCCGTCGGGACCGAAGTGGGCGGCCGTGCTGCGGAAGTAGTGCGGGAGGTTGTCCTCTGTGAGGAGGTTCACGAGGAGCGCGCTGCGCGCCGCGGGGGACAGTCCCGCCTCGTCGGGGTCGAAGGCCTCGCCGGGCACGAAGCTCCGACCGCGCTCCCAGGGCACCATCTCGTGCGGGAACCACTCCTTGGCCGACGCGAGGTGGCGCCCGAGGAGCCGTTCGGCGACCGGCGAGAGCGCGTCGAGCAACGCGGCGTCGTTCACGACGTGAACGGTACTCGCCGCGGGAACGCGCGGGGACATCACAGGCGGTACTCCCTGCGGCGTGAAGTTACCGAACGTTAACGTTCGGCCCCGATGGAAGTGCATCTGGTCGACGGGACCTACGAGCTGTTCCGCCACCACTTCGCGGTCCCGTCGCATCTCGATCCCGGGGGCGTGGAGGTGGCGGCGACGCGGGGCGTGCTGGGTTCGCTCCTGGCGCTGCTGGAGGAGGGCGCCACCCACGTCGGGGTCGCGACCGACCACGTGATCGAGTCGTTCCGAAACGACCTGTGGATCGGCTACAAGACGAGCGCCGGGATGCCGCCGGAGCTGCTCGCCCAGTTCCCGCTGCTCGAGGAAGCGCTCGCGGCGCTCGGGTTCACGGTCTGGCCCATGGTCGAGCTCGAGGCGGACGACGCGCTGGCGAGCGCGGCCGTGGTCGCCGGCGCGGATGCCCGGGTCACGCGCACGTACGTGTGCACGCCCGACAAGGACCTCGCCCAGTGCGTCAACGACGCCCACGGCGTCGTGCAGCTCGACCGCCGGGCGGCCCGTCTCTCCGACGAGGCGGGCGTGCGCGAGCGTTTCGGGGTCGGGCCGTCGTCCATCCCCGACTACCTGGCGCTCGTCGGCGACAGCGCCGACGGGTTCCCGGGGCTGCCCGGCTGGGGCGCGAAGTCGTCGGCCGCAGTACTGGCCCGCTACGTGCACCTGGAGGCCATCCCCGCCGAGGCGAAGGACTGGGAGGTCGTCGTCCGGGGAGCAGCGAAGCTGGGCGCGACCCTCGCGTCGGCGCGGGAAGCGGCGTTCCTCTTCCGCGACCTGGCGACGCTGCGCACATCTGCTGACGTCGGCGACGTCGACGGCTGGCGGTGGACCGGCCCGTCGCCGGATGCTCCCGCATGGGCCGAGCGCCTCGGCGTGCCGTCGCTCGCCACCCGGGCGGCGCGCCTCGCCCAACCGCGCGGCTGAGCCGGCTCGGCCGGGTTCGCCCGGGTCCGGCCACCCCAGCGCGGGCGCCGGAAGCCGGGATCCCCGTAGATGTCACACCCCCCGTTTACCGTCACGGGCGTTCCGACAGGAGGAGCACGTGATGGGTGCCGTGGTGGTGGTGGTGCTGGTGGTGACCGGCGTGGCGGTCGTCGCGGTGGCGGCGTTCGTCGGCGCCGGGATGGTCGTGGCCCGGCAACGGCGGTCGGCCCGCGGGGCGGCCGACGCCGATGCTGCGGCCGGGAGCCGCGACGCCGCGCTCGCGGAGGAGATGCGTCGGCTCCTCGCCGAGCGGGGCACGGCCGACCGCGAGATGCTCACCTCCGCCACCGAGCAGCTCGTGCGCATGAACCACGAGATGATGGAGGCCCAGCGCCGGCTCGGGGCCCACGAGCTCGACGGCAAGAAGTCGCTCATCGACCAGCAGCTCGAGGGCATGCGCACCGACCTCGGCGCGGTGATGGAGTACCTGCGCGACGTCGAGCGGGCGCGCGAGCAGCAGACCGGCAGTCTGACCGCCCAGCTCCAGGAGGCCGGCCGCCACACCCAGGTCCTCGCCGACACCACCCAGTCGTTGCGCGAGGCGCTGTCGAGCACGAGTGCTCGGGGCCAGTGGGGCGAGCGCATGGCGGAGGACGTGCTGCGCCTCGCCGGCTTCGTCGACGGCGTCAACTACCGCAAGCGCCATGCGATCGAGGGCTCGGGGGGCATTCCCGACTACACGTTCATGCTCCCCCAGGGGCTCCAGCTGCACATGGACGTGAAGTTCCCGTTGAACAACTATCTGCGCTTCCTCGACGCGACCTCTGACGTCGAGCGTGAGCGCTGCCGCAAGGACTTCCTGAAGGACGTGCGCATGCGCCTGAAGGAGGTGACGAGCCGCGGCTACGCCGAAGCCGCCGGGAACACGGTGGACTGCGTGCTGCTCTTCATCCCCAACGAGCAGGTATACGGGTTCATCCACGAGCACGACCGCACCGTCCTCGACGACGCGCTGAGGCAAAAGGTCGTGTTCTGCTCGCCGCTCACCCTCTTCGCGGTGCTCGCGGTCGTGCGCCAGGCGGTCGACAACTTCCGGCTGTCCCAGACCTCGCACGAGATCCTCGAGCTCCTGGGGGGGTTCCAGAAGCAGTGGGAGAAGTTCGTCGAGCAGATGGACAAGGTCGGTCGCGCGGTGAAGACCGTCGACAGCGCGTTCGAGGAGCTGCGGGGCACGCGTGCCCGTCAGCTCGACCGTCAGCTCGACCGGATCGACGCCCTCCGCCAGCGCCAGGCGCTCGAGGCGGGTGACGACGACGGGGGAGTGCTGCCCTTCGCGATCGAAGCCTGATCCTCTCGGTTCACGGGCGGCTCGTCCATCGGCGTGAGGCGAATGATTCGATACCCGAAATATTAGCTTGAGGAAGCGAATCGTCGCCACACCTCTCGGGCGCGAGCTTCCCGGGGGCGAACGGCGACCGACGACCCGTAGGCGCTCATACCCTGGATCCCGTGCTGCTCGTAGTCGCGCTCCTCGTCGCCCTCCCGATCGTCGAGCTCGCGGTGTTGATCCAGGTGGGCCAGTGGATCGGCGTGGTCGACACCATCGGGCTGCTCGTGCTCGTCTCGCTGATAGGGGTGTGGCTGGTGAAGCGCGCCGGCACGGGCGCGCTGCGCCGGATCCGCGCCGACCTCGCCGTGGGCAAGGTGCCGTCGGACGCCCTGGTCGACGGGGGGCTCCTGGCCGGTGCGGGCGTGCTGCTGATCGTGCCGGGGTTCGTCACCGACTGCTTCGGGCTGCTGCTCCTGGTGCCCCCCGTGCGGAGTGGGGTCCGGTGGGCGTTGCGGAGCCGCTTCTCGAGGCGGGCCGCCGTTGCCCGGCGCCCTCCGTACCGGGGCCCGGGGGGCGGGTACCCGGAGATCGACGTCTGAGCGCCAATCCCGCGGGACGGTGGCGTCCGTATCCAGGTGCGTGGCGGTCCTCCGTATCCGGCGATTCGTGCCCGGTGCCGTGGTCGCGGTCGCCGCGGTCGTCGCGATCGTGAGCGTCCCGGCGCTGCTCTCCGCGCGCGACGCGGTCGCGGCCGGCTCCAGGTACCCGCCCACGACGACCGACGCCGCGACCGCGTCGGTGGTGAGTGGGCCCGCGACCGCGAAGGTGGTGCTCGAGGAGTACGGCGACTTCCAGTGTCCGGTGTGCCGCCGCTTCCACCAGGTCGCCGACCGGACCGTCGAGCAGCTCGTCGACGCGGGCGCGATCCGCTTCGTGTTCCACCCGATCGACAACATTGACGCGGGCGCGGGGACCGAGTCGCTGCGGGCCGCGTCGGCGTCGTTGTGCGCGAGCGACGCCGGGCGATTCTGGCCCTACCACAACCTGCTCTACGCCAAGCAGTCTCCGGTGGAGAACTCCGGCTTCCTCACCGACGAACGGCTGGTGCGCTTCGGCGCACGCGCGGGGATCCGCGGCGCCGCACTCACCACGTTCGAGCAGTGCGTCCGCAACCAGACCTACGCGGCCGGCGTGGCCGCCGACTACGCCCAGATCGAGCAGCACGGCTTCATCGGAACGCCGATGCTCGTGCTCGACGGCCGTGTGCTCGGCGTCGGCCAGTACGCGAACCGTGCGCAGACCGACTTCGATGCCGCGCAGCTCCGGCGGACCGTCGCAGGGGCGCGTGCGACCGCGGGTCAGTGATCCGCTTCGGCCGAGGGCACGGAGACGACGGAGCACCGGCACAAGGGGGCACGGGCGACCTCGGCGTTGAGCGCGGCCAGGCGGCGCAGCTTCCGCTGGTCGAGCCCGGGGACCCGGCTCTTGAGCTTCGCCACCCTGGTGTCGTCGGCGAACCCGGTGAGCTCCGGATGGTTGCGCCGGACCAGCGCCGAGACCAACCAGTCCTGCAGGCGCGAGATCTCGGCCTCACGCGCCGGTGACAGCGGCGTGACCCGTGCGAGCAGCTGCGCGCCGGGCCGGCTGGTGTAGGCGCCCACGACCCACGGCTGCATCAGGAGGTACCACACGCTCGGGACGTGGGCCGGCGTCGTCGCGCCGTTCGCCACCTCCGCGCTCGAGATGCGAGCGTCGGGCCGGGCGTCGACGCCGAGACGATCGAGCGCGATCACGAGCCCCTTGTCGACTCCGGTCAGGAACCCGCCGATCTGGGTCACGAGCACGGCGCCCCGGTGCGGGGTGCCACGCGCGATCTGCTCCGCCAGTGCCGGAGGGCTCTCGTCCCATGCCACGACCGGCCGCCCGTGCTGGGCGACTCGCAGCGCGAGCCCGACCGAGCACCACACGATCACCGCGGCGAGCGCGATCGCGGTCGCCCGCGACGCGCGGGGTCGACGGCCGACGCCCGCCCATCGCGCGATCGCCCACATCGACGCGAGCACGACGAACGCAGCGAGCGGCACCCGCCACATCACCAGGTAGGCCCAGACCGGCGGGACGACTCCGCTGAACGCGACCAGCCCCGCGGCCGCGAGCAGCGCGGCGAGCCCGACGAGGCGTCCGTCACCCGCCACGCGGCTGCGGCGGGTCGCAACCGCGCCCAGCACCAGCAGCGCGAGCGGAACCAGGAGCCATGCGGTCGACACCTCGGGCACGATGTCGAGCGTGCGGTGCTCGGGGACGATCCAGGTGAACGGCAGCCGGTAGTCGCCGGCGAGCGCGCCGGCCGCCCTCGTGATCCCGATGCCTGCACCCTTGCCGCCCACGAAGTAGTCGAAGATCCGGGAGAGGTTCCCCGGGTAGTGCTCGACCTCCTCGAAGAGCGGCAGCACCCACATGACCGCGGCCGCCACGCCCGTCCACGCGAACACGCGCGTCCATCGCACATCGGGGAGCGTGCCGCGCCACTTGTCGACCGCGACGAGCCCGGCGAAGAACAACGCACCGGCGACCACGAACGGCGCATACCCGACGTGCGTCTGTACCAGGAAGCTCCCCACGACGGTCGCGGCGACGATCTGCCCGGGGGCCCCGGTGACCGCGGCCCACACCTCGAGCGCGAAGAGCAGGAAGAACGGGTAGAGCACGTAGGGACTCCACGGCTCGAGGAGCACCGCCGTCGGCTTCGTGGAGTACGCGAGCGCGAGCGCCGCCGACGCGGCGAGGAGGAGTGCCAGACCGCCCCGCCGCCACGCGAGGCGCGCCAGGAGCACCACCGCGATCCCCTGGAGGATCGCGCCCCCCGCCATCGTCGCCCACGGTGCGCCGCCCGTGACGGCGGAGAACGGCGCCAGCGCGAAGTACAGCGCGGGGCCGGGGTGGTTCCACCCGTACCGGCTGTACGGGCCGACGAGGGGGAGGTGCAACGCGAGCAGGTCGCGGACGTGGAGGTCGATGAGCGCCTCGTCGCCGAGCGGCGTGTACCCGCCGGCCGCGTCGACGATCACGGCCGCGAGCATCGGGAGCAGCATCACCACGGTGACACCGATCGCGATCCGCGCGTCGCGAGCGCGCCGGGCGTCACGACGAACGCGCGCGATCTCGGCTGCTCGCGGGTGGGGCGGTGTCTCGGTGAGGTTGATGGAGGTACCTACGACGTCAGCGGCCCGGAACCGCGAGCGAGCGTATCGGGCACCCGTGGCCGATCGCGGCGCGAACCCCGTCCTGCGTCAGTACGAACCGTCGCAGCAGGAGTCGCGCCAACCGCACACGGGACACCGGTAGTGGGCGTGCTCGGGCCGCATCGGCGCGCCGCACGCCATGCAGGTCGTCGAGAGATCGCAGGCCGCAGGGGGAGCGGCGGCTCGCTCGGTGCGCTCCGCGGCCACGGGACGGCACCGTACCGCCGCTGGCGCCCCGCCCCGAGGACAGGCCGTGAGCGGGCGTGGTCAGCCGATGCGGAGCAGCTCCGGCGCCACCGGGCAGTCGACGCGGCGAAGGAGGTTGTCGGGGCGGTCGAGCCCGGTGGGCCCGGCGACGCGGTCCACTGCCTGGAGGTCGAGGAGCTCGAGGTCGTGGTCCTCGGGATCGCCGAGCTGGCGCAGCATCACGTCGAACAGGCGCGCAGGGAGGACGCGGCCGACGCCGGCCACCAGCCACACGATCGTCGTGGGGCGGGTGAGCTCGGCGAGCAGGTCGACGGTCCCGGCCGCGAGGAGCGCGTGCGTAGGGCTGGCGGCGACCGCCTCCATGAGCACGTGTGACGGCTCGAGCGCGGTGGCCTCGACCGGGTCCACCGGGCGCGCCTGCGCGTCGCTGCGCGCGAGCCGCCTCCGCCACGGGTCGTCGTTCGTGTAGCCGCGCACTGCGAGCACGTCGAGATCGGGACGGCTCGCCAACGCCTCGCCCGCGAGGTCGGGCCACCCCAGCACCGCGATCGGGCGTTCGTGCGGGAACGGCAACAGCGCGGCGAGGCGCGTCGGCGTGCGGTCGTCGCGCACGAGCTCCTCGGCCTCCCACGCCGCGTCGGACGCCTCGGGCGCGGTGAGCACGCGCGCGCACAACCACCACAGCGGCCCACATGCCGGATGGTGGTGCAGCAGTCGGCGGCAGGTCACGACCAGGCCGGCCGGGTCGCCGTCGAACTCGGCCAGGCAGTCGGCGGCCTCGGCGACGAGCGTGCGGTCGTCCGCTCCGTGGCGGGCGATGGCGCGCAGTCGCTCGAACGGCATCATCACCAGCACGCTACTCGCGGCCCGGAGCCGCCGAATCCGGTCTCGCGGGGTACCGTGCCGAACGTGGTGGATGTCGCGGCCCCGTCGACGCTCGAGGCCTCATACGCGCGGTGTCGCGGCCTCGCACGGGCGCTCGGCACGCACTACTACGCGGCGACATTGACGCTGCCGAGGGTCACCCGCCACCACGTGCAGGCGGTGTACGGGTTCTGCCAGTACGCCGCTGAGGTCGTGGGCGCGGTGCCGCGCTCGCACGTCGAAGCGAGGGAGCAGGCGATCGCCAACCTGGGCGAGGCGCTGTTCGCCGACCTGGCGGCGGGTGCGTCCGACGACGCGGTCCTCAAGGCGGTGGTCCACACCGCGCGGTCGTTCGACCTCGATCCCGACGGCTTCCGGCGCTTCCTACGCGCGCTGACGACCAGCCTCAACATCACGAGCTACGAGACGTTCGACGACCTGCTCGACTACATGGACGGCTCGGGCGCGGTGATCGGCGAGCTGATCCTCCCCATCCTGGAGCCCCGGTCCGACTCGATCGTCCCCCACGCGCGCGACTTCGCGGTCGCGTGCCGGCTCACCGACTGCCTCGCTGCCACCGCGCACGACCTCGAACGGGGACGGCTGTACGTCCCACGCGAGGACCTCCAGAACTTCGGCGCCGATCCGTGGCTGCGCCGAGTGACGCCGGAGTGGCGCGCGCTGGTGGCGTTCGAGATCCGTCGGATCCGTCAGTATTTCGACGCCGCCGAGCGCATCGTCGTGGACCTGCCACTCCGGTCGTCGCGGTGTGTGCGCACGCTGCGCGACCTCCAAGCCGACGTGCTGCAGCGCATCGAGCGCGCGGGCGGTGACGTGTTCGTGGGTCCCGTCGTGGTGCCGCGGTGGCGAGCCGCCGAGGTGGTCGCGCGCAATTCGCTCACGCGCAGCTCGAGCCGGGTTCGCTGAAACCGGGGATTAGGCTCGCCGTCCGGTGGACCCGGCGATGCACGCGATCGAGGTCGCCGGGCTCGAGAAGCGCTATGGCGCCACTCGGGCAGTCGACGGCATCACACTCGCCATCGAGTCCGGCGAGGTCTTCGGCCTGCTCGGGCCGAACGGCGCCGGCAAGACGACCACCGTCGAGATCCTCGAGGGGTACCGACGCGCGGATGCCGGGACCGTGCGCGTCCTCGGGCTCGACCCGTGGGCCGACGGCTCCCGTCTCCGGGCGCACATCGGGGTGATGCTCCAACAGGGTGGTCTGTACCCCGGGCTGAAGCCCCGCGAGGCACTGGTGCTGTTCGCCTCCTACTACGACGATCCCGAGGACCCCGACAAGCTCCTCGAGCTCGTGGGTCTCACCGACGCGCGCAACACACTGGTCCGCCGGATGTCGGGTGGTCAGCAGCAGCGGCTCTCGCTCGCGCTCGCGCTCGTCGGACGCCCCGAGCTCGTGTTCCTCGACGAGCCGACCGCGGGCATGGACCCCCACGCGCGCGCCACCACGTGGTCGATGATCCGGGAGCTCCGCGCCGGCGGCGCGACGGTGCTCCTCACGACGCACGCCATGGACGAGGCCGAGCACCTGTGCGACCGCGTCGCGATCGTCGACCACGGCCGCGTCGCCGCGTGCGGGACGCCCGCAGACCTCACCACGCGGGCCGCGGCCGAGGAGACGACGTTCTCGGCGCCGACGGGGCTCCCGCTCGACGCGCTCGCGGCGCACCTCGGTATCTCCCGGGCTTCGGTACGGGAGCTGCGGCCCGGCGACTACGTGGTGGAGGCGCCGACCACGCCCGCGCTCGTGGCCGCGCTCACCGCCTGGCTCCGCGACCTCGGCGTCCTGGTCACCGAGCTGCGGGCCGGCCGCCGTTCCCTGGAGGACGTGTTCCTCCGGCTCACGAGCACCGAGGGCCGGTCGTGAGGGCCGCGGCCGTGCGCGCGCAGACGCGCGTCGAGACGATGCTGACGCTGCGCCGGGGCGAGAGCCTGCTCGTCACGCTGGTCATCCCACTCGGCGTGCTCGTCTTCTTCTCGAAGGTCGACGCGGTGAACACGAGTCTCCGCGACCCCGTCGACTTCCTCGTGCCCGGCGTGCTCGCGCTCGCGGTGATGGCGAGCGCGATGGTGAGCCTCGGGATCGCCACCGGCTACGAACGCCATTACGGGGTGCTCAAGCGCCTCGGGGCCACGCCGCTCTCCCGGTCGGGGCTCCTCACGGCCAAGACCCTCAACGTCCTCGCGCTCGAGGTGGTCCAAGCGGCCGCGATCGTGCTCACCGGGCTCGCGCTCGGATGGAGCACGTCGGATCGCGTGGTGCTCGCGCTCCTGCTCCTGCTGATCGGGACGATCGCGTTTGCGGGCATCGGGATGTTGATGGCGGGCACGCTGCGCGCCGAGGCCAACCTCGCCCTCGCCAACGGGCTGTTCCTCGTCCTGCTGTTCCTCGGCGGGATGGCGTACCCGCTCTCGAAGCTGCCGGGCGCCCTGGAGACCTTCGCCCGGCTGCTCCCGGCGGCCGCGCTGTCGGAGACCGTTCGCGCCGCGCTGAACGCGCAATTGTCGTTCCCGGTCGGCGAGCTCGTGGTGCTGGTCGTCTGGGCCGTGGCCGCTCCACTCCTCGCGGCACGTTTCTTCCGCTGGGAGGAGTAGAGACCGCGACTCACTCCTCGCGGGGTCGACCGAGGCCCAGGTACGCGAGGGGTCCGAACGGTTGCACCACGAAGGTCAGCGCCCACAGCACCTTCGGCCCGCGCACTTGCGATGCGGGGCGGCGAGCCAGATCGCGCACTGCGAGGCTCGTCACGATCAGCTCGAGCACCCCGCCCACGAAGACGGCCACTCGCGCGCGAGGCGACAGGTCGGACCACCGCTTCCTCGGAGGCATACGGGCTCCTTCGACGACGACGCGGCCCGAGCGGAGCGTACGGCGGCCCCGATCCGGTTTCCAGGGCGCGGGGCTTGAAGGTGCTCCAATGGGGTAGGTACCGGACGTCCAGGGACCGAGAGGTCGGATGACCGATCCGAGTGATGGAGCACCCGTGCCCGGTGACCCTTCCACGATGCGGGAGCTACTGGCGGCATTCGAGCGCCAGGGCTTCGTCTCGCAGTTCGCGGCCTGTGAGCAGGGCCGGATCGAGTGCGTCGCCTGCCACCACGTGATCGACGCCGGGATCGCGGACGTCCGCGGCTTCCGCCGTCTCGAAGGCGCCTCCGACCCCGACGACATGGTGGCGGTGGTCGCGCTCGTGTGCCCGCGTTGCCGGTCGATGGGGACGATGGTGCTCGGCTTCGGGCCGATGGCGACCGAGGAGGATTCGGAGGTGATGGAGCGCCTTCCCGAGGCACCGCCCCCGGAGGCCGACGGCACCGGCGTCTGAGGCCGCGACGGTCCTTCGCCGGCACTTCACGCGGGCGACCACTCGGGGACATCCGCCATTCACAAACGGCCCGTACCGTGCAGGTGACCATCCCGACCCCCCGACCCCCGGAGGTCGTGCCGTGAACGTCACCGAGGTCATCCTGTCCGGGCTCCGCAAGCCTGCCGCCGCCGTCCATGCGCGCTGCGCGCGCCACCGCCTGGATCCGAACGTGGGCGATCCCAGCAGCGGGTGCCTCGCGTGCGAGTTGGTCGCGCACGTCGGCGACCACTGAGGAGGCCGCCGACTCGCCCGGGTCCTAGGAGCGGGTGGGCGCGGGAGACCCGGTCAGGATCTTGGCGAGCCCCGCGCGGAAGGCGTCCGTGGTCAACTGCTGGGGGATCCGCTCGGCGATCACACCCGAGCGGTCGACGAAGATCGTCTGGGGTACCGCTCGGATCCCGTACGCGGTGTTCGCCACGTTGTCGGGATCGGAGAGCATGGGCCACCCCGCGTGCTGGCTCTTGACGAAGTCCCGGGCGTCGCTGCTGATGTCGCGGTAGTCGATGCCGAGCATCACGTAGTCGCCGTGGTGCGCGGCGAGCTCCTTGCGCAGGATGGGGAACTCGGCGCGGCACGGGTTGCACCACGAGGCGAAGAAGTTGATCACGACGGGTCGCCCGCGGTAGTCGGAGAGCTGCACCGAGTGACCGTCGAGCGTGGTGAGCCGGAAGTCGGGCGCCGCCGACCCCACGGGTGCGACGCCCGCCACCGACACGTCGGCGAGCGGTGGATCGAGCTCCGGCGTGACGACGCCCTTGGCGGCCGAGCCCTGCTGGCGACTGTCGGCGACGACGATCCAGGTGACCGCCCCCACGACGACCACGACGACGAGCGCGACCGCGGCCAGGATGAGCGGCGAGCGGCGGGGCGCCTCAGTGGGCGAGGAGGAGGGTGTCGACGGCAATGGCGGCGAACAGCAGGGCGAGGTACGTGTTGGACAGCGTGAAGAACCGTATGGCGCGCGTCGGGCTGTAACTGCGCGCCAGGCGCACCGCGTGGGCGACGAACACCACGCCCAGGACGACCGCGGTCGCGACGTAGATCACGCCGACGTCGGCGACGATCGGGAGCGTGAGCGTGATGCCGACGACGACCACCGAGTAGGCGAGGATCTCCTGCAGCGTGCGGGTGATGCCCTTGGCCACCGGCAGCATCGGGATCCCGGCCGCCCGGTAGTCGTCGGAGTACCGCAGCGACAGCGCCCAGAAGTGGGGCGGGGTCCAGAAGAACACGATCGCGAACATGATCCACGCGGGCGCCGCGAGGCCGTTGGTCACCGCCGCCCAGCCCACGAGCACCGGCACCGCGCCGGCCGCGCCGCCGATCACGATGTTCTGCGGGCTGCGCGGCTTCAGCCAGATCGTGTAGACGAAGACGTAGAAGAGCATCGCTCCGACCGCGAGCGCAGCCGAGAGCAGGTTGACCGTGGCCGCGAGAAGGGCGAACGCGGCCGCCTCGAGCACGAGGCCGAACACCAGGGCACCCCGTGGCGACACCCGACCGGTCGGGAGCGGGCGACCCCGGGTGCGCCCCATGAGCTGGTCGCGGTCGCGCTCGATCCAGCAGTTGACGGTGTTGGCCCCTCCCGCGGCCAACGCGCCTCCCACCAGGACCTCCGCGATCAGGGGCAGCGACGGGAGCTCGCCGGCGGCGAGGATCATCGCGGGGAGCGTGGTGACGAGCAGGAGCTCGATGACCCGCGGCTTGGTCAGCCGGAAGTACGCCGCCGCGCGTGACGCAGCCTCCCGGAGCCACCGCTCGGTGTGCGCGGGGCTCGAGAGCCCGGTCAGCTCCGAGGTGTCAGTCACTCCGCCGAAATCTACCCCTGCCTCCATGAGGGGATTCGAAAGGACGGGAGGGAAGGACGGTAACCTCCGCGGCATGCCCGCCACTCCCACGCCGGGTCGCGGGATGCCTGCCTCCGACGACGAGAAGCACTCGATCCGGATGTCGGCCGACCGCGTGCTGGTGCTGCCGGCGAAGGACGCAGGCGACCGCAAGAGCAGGGGCGGCATCCTCATCCCGGCCACCGCGGCGCAGAACCGACGCCTCGTGTGGGCGGAGGTGGTCGCGGTCGGGCCGACCGTGCGCAACGTCGAGGAGCAGGACCGGGTGCTCTTCTCGCCCGAGGCGGGCTACGAGGTGGAGATCCGGGGCGAGGAGTACCTGATCCTCCGCGAGCGCGACATCCACGCCGTCGCGTCGGCCCGCGACGACGGGACCACCGGCCTCTACCTGTAGTCCGGCGCGGCGGCTCGCAGGGCCGGACCGACCGCCGCGGCTGCGTTCAGCGCTTCGCCCGTGCGCGAGGCTTGCGCGTGAGCTCGACGGGAACTGCGGCCGGGTGCGTCACCGCGGGGAGCGGCGCCCGCCGGCCGTTGCTGCGCGCCGCCGCTCGCCGATCGTCGAGGTAGGCGGCGACGTCGCGGTAGAGGCGTCTGCCGAGCATCAGCTCGAGCTCGACCGCGAGCGTGCGGTACACGGGCTCGCGCGCGGTGAACGCCTCCGGGGCCTCGGTGCACCACCAGGCGAAGTCGTCGCCGCCCTCGCCCCAACCGGAGCGCCCGAACTCGGTGAGCGTCGAGATGACGGTGCCGTCGTCCTGCTCGTCGTCGATGCGCCGGAGCGGGACCTGCCAACACACCTCGGGCTTGTACTCGCTGTGGTGGCGACCGCGGTTCAGCGCGTGGAGGTGCAGCGCGCACCCGGGCCCGGCGCGGAAGCCCGTGCGGTTCAGGAAGATGCACGCGCCGTCGACGAGACGGGTGTGCCACTCGGTCTTGCCGTCCTCGTCCTTGCCCATCTTCTTGTAGACGCCCTTCTTGGCGGCCACCTGCTTGTACTGCCACTCGTCTGCAGTGAGCTCCCGCGCCGCCTTCGCCACGTGGTCGCGGTCCGCGCGACCGTCGAAGTAGGCGCCGTAGGAGCAGCAGCCGAGCACGAGCTCGGGCGCGGGCGCGTCGAGCACGCCCTGGCAGCCCGCGCCGAAGATGCACTGCCACGACGACAACAGGAACGTGACGTCGATCCTCCAGACGCGACCTTCCTCCTTGGGGTCGTCGAACGACACCCATTCCCGCGTGGGTCGCGCCATGCCCGCCTCTCTCGTGGTGACCGCGCGGTGGTCTCCGACACCGCCGGCGTCGGTGCCGAGCGTAGCGACCTCGTCCTACTGTGACGAGCATCGACTCCACCGACGCGCTCCTCCAGGACCTCCGTCAGGCCCTCGGTCCCGACCGGGCCCGCGCCGAGCCGCTCGAGCTCGCGCTGTACGCGCGTGATGCGGGCGTCGCGCGCGGGCGCGCGGCGGCGGTCTGCTTCCCGCAGAGCGCGGACGACGTGGTCGCCGCGGTGCGGGTAGCGGCGCGCCACGATCGGCCGTTCGTCGCGCGCGGGAGCGGCACCGGCCTCGCAGGCGGTGCCACACCCGTGGACGACCCCGTCGTGATCGTCACGACCCAGCTCGACCACATCCTCGAGGTGAACGAGGTGGAGCGCTACGCGTGGGTCGAGCCGGGCGTCCTCAACCTCGATCTCACGCGCGCGGTCGCGCACCTCGGGCTCCACTACGCGCCCGACCCCTCGTCGCAGCAGGCCTGCACCATCGGGGGCAACGTGGCCACCAACGCCGGGGGACCGCACTGTCTGGCGTCGGGCGTCACCGCGGCGCACGTGCTCGCGCTCGACGTCGTGCTCGCCGACGGATCCGTCGCGTGCCTGGGCGGCCTCGAGCCCGACCAGCCGGGCTACGACCTGCGGGGGTGCTTCGTCGGGAGCGAGGGCACGATGGGGATCGCGACCCGCATCGCGGTTCGCCTGCTTCCCGACGCTCCGGCGCTGCGAACGATGCTGCTGGACTTCGCCTCGATCGAAGACGCCGCGGCCACCGTCAGCGGGATCATCGCCGCCGGGGTGGTGCCGGCGGCGCTCGAGATGATGGACGCGGAGATCACGCGGGCGGTGGAGGACTTCGTCGGCGCGGGCTACCCGCGCGACGCGGCCGCGGTGCTCCTGGTCGAGCTCGACGGGCTCCCGGGCGGAGTCGACCACGAAAGCGCGGTGGTCGCCTCCGTCGGGCGCGCGCACCATGCGCGCGCGGTGCGGGTCGCGGCGAACGATGCCGAACGCGCCCTGCTGTGGAAGGGGCGCAAGTCGGCGTTCGGAGCGATCGCGCGCCTCGCTCCCGACTACTACCTGCACGACGCCGTCGTCCCGCGGACGCAGCTCGTGCCCGTCCTGCGGCAGGTCTACGCGATCGCAGAGGAGCAACGGCTCACCATGATGAACGTGTTCCACGCGGGCGACGGCAACCTGCACCCGCTGATCGTGTTCGACGCGCGTGAACCGGGGGTCTGGGCACGGGTCGAACGCGCCGGGGACCAGATCCTCGCGGCGTGCGTCGCCGCGGGCGGTGTGCTCTCGGGCGAGCACGGGATCGGCCTCGAGAAGCGCGAGGCCATGCCGCTCGTGTTCACACCAGCGGACCTCGACGCGCAGGCGCGACTCCGCGACGCGTTCGATCCCTCGGGTCGCGCGAACCCGCGCAAGGTGCTCCCGAGCGGGAGTCGTTGCGGAGAGCTGCAGCGCGTCCCCGAGGGAGCATGGATCTGATGCCTCCGGTACCTGCGACGGTCGAGGAGCTCGGCGACGCGATTCGCCACGCGGCCGTCGTCGTGCCGGTGGGGAGCCGGACCCACTGGGAGGTGGGAGGCCGCCTCACCGTCGAGGCGGGCGCGCAGGGGATCCGGGCTCCTGCCGGCATCGTGAGCTACGAACCCGCCGATCTGACCGTTCGTGTGCACGCCGGCACGACCGTCGCCGAGCTCGACGCGGTCCTGGGCGAACGCGGTCAGGAATGCCCCCTCGACCCTCGCGATCCGGCGGCCACCGTCGGCGGGGTGCTCGCCACCGGCCTGTCGGGGATCCGCCGTCTCGGCGCGGGCCCCGTGCGCGACCACCTTCTCGAGGTGCGGTTCCTCACTGCCGACGGCGAGCTCGTCAAGGGTGGCGGGCCGACGGTCAAGAACGTCACCGGCTTCGACATCCCCCGTCTACTGGTCGGCTCGCTCGGGACCATCGGCGTCATCGTCCAGGCGATCCTCCGGTGCCGCCCGCGTCCCGCGCATGCGGAGTGGACCGTCGGCGACGGCGACCCCGACCGCGTGCGGACGAGCGCTTTTCGCCCGTCGAGCGTCCTCTGGGACGGCCGTTCGACCTCCGTGCTCGTCGAGGGCGCTCCGGCGGACGTGGACGCGCAACGGCAGGCCCTCGGGACGACGCCGGTCGCGGCCGCCCCGCCGCTTCCGGTGGGCCCCCACCGCGGCCGGGTGTCGGTCCGTCCGTCCGCGCCGCGCGCGCTCGGCCCGGAGCTGGACGCGATCGGGGTGCGCTGGCTGGCGGAGATCGGCGTCGGCACCGTGCACGTCGCCGCGGATCACGAACAAGACCTCGTCGCCGTGCGTGCGCTCGCGGAGTCGCGCGGCGGCTGGATGCTCCGGGAGGCGGGCGCCCACGGCATATCGGGCTTCGGGCGCGCCATCCCGAACGTCCGGCTCCAGGAGCGCGTACGCGCAGCCTACGATCCCACGCGCAAGCTGTCGCCAGGAAGGCTCGACCTCGACGTGAACCCTGAACCTCGAGTGCAGCCCGAGGTCCAACGTGCCTGAACCTCTGGTGCACGTCGAGATTCCCCGGGCGCGTGGGGTGCTGCCGGTCGACGAGGACGAGCTCGTGGCCTGTGTCGCGTGTGGCCTGTGCCTTCCGCACTGCCCGACCTACCGGGTCAGCGGCAAGGAGATCCTGTCGCCCCGCGGGCGCATCGCGGCCATGCGCGAGGTCGAGCTGGGCGGCGCACCGATCGACGACAGCTTCGTCGCCGCCATGGAGACGTGTGTGCAGTGCCGCGGGTGCGAGGCCGCGTGCCCGTCCTCGGTCCCGTTCGGCCACCTCATGGAGGGTGCGCGCGTCGCGATCGCTGACCGACCGGCGACGCGCTCGCGTCTTCGGCGAGGGGTCGAGTGGATCGCGTACCGCCTGGTGCTACCCCGCCACGGCGTGCTCGTCGGCCTGAGCCTGCTCCTCGCGTGGGCGGAGCGCTTCCACCTCGTACCGCGCCGGCTCGGCCTCCCGACCATCCCGGTCGAGTCGCTGCGCGAGCCGCTGCGCGCCGACGCGCAACCAACCGCGTTCCTGTTCACCGGCTGCGTGATGGACGCGTGGCAACGCGACGTGCACCGTGCGGCGACCATGGTGATGCGCGCGACCGGCGCCCGCGTCGGGCTCCCCGGACGCGGGGGCGACTGTTGCGGTGCGTTGCACGCGCACAGCGGCCGCCTCGCCGAGGCGCGCCGGCTGGCGCGTCGGGTCATCTCGTCGATGCCCGGTGAGGCGCCGGTCGTCGTCGACAGCGCGGGGTGCGGCGCGGCGATGAAGGACTACGGCCACCTGCTCGGCACCGAGGTGGCGAACGCGTTCGCGGCCCGCGTGCGCGACTTCTCCGAGTGGCTGGCCGACCAACCCGCGCTCGCGGTGCGCCCGACGGGTCGGTCGGTGGTGGTCCAGGACCCCTGTCACCTCCGTCACGTCCAGCGCCGCGAGGGCGCGGTGCGCACCGTGCTCGCGCCCGCCTACGACCTGAGGGAGACCGCCGACGACGGCCTCTGCTGCGGCGCGGGAGGTGCGTACTCGGTCCTCCAGCCCGAGCTGGCGAACGACATCCGCGCCCGCAAGGTCGCCGCCATCCAGCTCGCGGCGGGCAATGGACGCGCGCCGCTCGTGGCGTCCCCGAACCCCGGGTGCGCGATGCACCTGGCAGCGGCCGGCCTCGACGTGCGCCACCCGGCCGAGCTGCTCGCGGCGGCGCTCGACCCGCTCGCCGATGGCTGACCTCGACGGGATCGTGGGGGAGCTCCAGGCGATCGAGGAGCGGCTCCGCGATCTCGCGTACGAGCGCCTGCGAGCCGCCACCGAGGACGGCGATGCCGACGCCGCCGCCGACGAGAAGAAGCTCCTGCAGGCGCGCCGCGCCGTCGAGCGCGCCATCACCGCGCTCTCGGGTAGGAGTGAGGGGTGACGGGCGCGACCGACCACAGGGAGATCCCGCCGTGACCGACCCGTGCTCACACCTCGGCCTGGTGGCCGACATCACGCCCTCGAGCACCGGGTGCGAGGACTGCCAGCGCATCGGCGCCCGCTGGGTGCACCTCAGGCTCTGCATTATCTGCGGCCACGTCGGATGCGGCGACAACTCGCCCAACCGGCACGCGACCGCGCACTGGAACGCCCACGCCGATCATCCGCTCGTCCGGTCCTACGAGCCGGGGGAGAACTGGTGGTGGTGCTACGCCGACGAGTTGCTCTTCGATGTGCGCGGCGCGCCTCCCGCTCCGTCGCACCCGTAGCATCGGCGTCTCTCGGACCGGCCGACTGGAGGGGGTTCTCGATGGACACGCCGAGCGGGCTCCCGCCCTATTCCGAGCTCCCGGTCGCCGACGGCGCGCCACCCGGCTCGTCATGGGGGCTGTGGGGCGAGCACGACGTCCTCGGCGCGTTGAACCTCCAGACCCCGGAGCGGGCACTGCGCGCGGCCGCCAGCATCCGCACCGGCCGTTGGTACTCGCTCGACCTCGACCTCGGAATGCCCGACCCGCCGTTGTTCGGGAGGCCGCGCCTGCGCCACGAAGTCACCGGCGAGATCGGCGGCGGCCACGACGACCTCCTGCACAACTGGAACACCCAGTCGTCGACGCAGTGGGACGGCTTCCGTCACTTCGCCCACCGGCACCACGGCCACTACGGCGGGCTGCCCGACGAGGAGCACGGGATCGACCACTGGGCGGCGCGCGGTCTCGTGGGCCGGTGCGTGCTCGTCGACGTCGACCGCTGGCGGACCGCCCAGGGTCGGCCGCTGCACCAGGGCACAGGCGATCCCATCCCGGTGGCCGACCTGCGCGCCTGCATCGAGGACCAGGGAACCGCGGTCGTCACCGGCGACGTGGTCCTGGTGCGGACGGGTTGGCTCACGTGGTACCGGTCGCTCGACGGCGACGCCCGGGCGCGGTACGCGGCGGGCGACGCGTCGAGCCCGGGCCCGGCGGGTGACGACCTGCCCGAGTTCATCTGGGACCTCCACGTGAGCGCGTTGGCGGCCGACAACCCGGGCGTCGAGATGATGCCGCCGGCGGCCGGCTACGGCTTCCTGCACCCGGCCGCGCTGCCGCTCCTCGGCATCCCGCTCGGCGAGCTCTTCGACCTCGACGGTCTCGCCGCCGACTGCGCGGACGCGCGCACCTACGACGCGTTCTTCACCTCGGCGCCCATCAGCGTGCGTGGGGGAGTGGGCTCGCCTCCCAACGCGATCGCGATCCGCTAGCCGCCGTCATCATCCGGCGGCCGCGTGACCGTCGGGAGCGTTGAGCCGGTCGATCAGCTGGCGCAGTCGCGACCAGCCGCGACGGTTGAAGCGGAACGAGACGCGCGACAGGTTGACGTGGTCGTCGTCGTCGAGCTCCGCCGGCGTCACGGGGATCACCGAGAGCTCCCCCCGGACCACGATGTCGGAGAAGTCGCGGCCCAGCACTGCGAGCTCGGCGGGGGTCGGCGCGCGCTGCATCCGGAGCACGAGCTCGCCGTCGACGAAGCGGAGCGAGTGGTAGTTCGCGTAGAAGCCGAACACCTCGTCGACCGCGGCGTCGATGGAGTCGGTCACGAGGAAGAGGCATTCGTCGTCAGGTGAGATGTAGTTGCCACGCTCGATCTCGCCGGCGATGAAGCTGCGCCAGGTCGCCCAGAACGTGCCTCCGGGCACGTCGAGGAGCACGACCGGCGCCGGCTGCGCCTTCCCCGTCTGCAGGAGGGTCAGCAGCTCGAACGCCTCGTCCATGGTGCCGAAACCGCCCGGCAACAGCACGAACGCGTCCGACTCCTTGATGAACTCGAGCTTGCGGGTGAAGAAGTAGCGGAAGTTCAGCAGCTTCGGGTCGCCCTGGATGAACTGGCTGGTCGTGGACTCGAACGGGAGCTTGATGCTCACGCCGAAGGCCCGCTCGGGCCCGGCACCCTCGATGCCGGCCTCCATGATCCCCGGCCCGGCGCCGGTCACGACCATCCAGTCGTGCGACGCAACAACCGACGCCAGCTCGCGTGCCTGCTCGTAGAGCGGATCGTCGGGCTGCGTGCGTGCCGAGCCGAAGATGGCGAGCTTGCGCGCGGAGCGATACGGCGCAAACACGTGGAACGCGTCACGGAGCTCCTTGAGTGCCGCGTTCGCGATCTTCAGGTCGCCGCGGTCCGCGTGGTCGAGGGCCAGGCGCGCCGACGATACGAGCAGCTCGAACACGAGATCGGCATCGTCGGGATCCGCGGTCCGGGTCGCGACGTCGGCCAGCACGCGGTCGAGCTCGGTGTCGCCGGTGCGGTAGCGCGGGAGCTTCTCCACCGACCGGTCTCGCTAGCCGAGCAGATCCCGCGAGAGCTCGCGGAGCGCCGCGTCGGGTCGGGCCCCGAGATGGCCGATCACCTCGGCCGCCGCGAGCGCACCGAGGCGCCCGCAGGTGCCGAGGTCGTAGCCGTGGGTCAGGCCGTGCAGAAAGCCCGCGGCGAAGAGGTCGCCGGCGCCGGTGGTGTCGACCACCCTCGCCACGGGACGGGCGTCGATCACGTGCACCTCGTCGCGGGTCACGATCAACGCGCCCTTCTCGCTGCGCGTGAGCGCGGCGATCTCGACCGCGCGGTCGACGCGTTGGAGCGCGTCGTCGAAGTTGTCCACCTCGTACAACGACGTGATCTCCGCCTCGTTGGCGAACAGCACGTCGACGAGGTCGTCGACGAGATCGAGGAACTCGGCGCGGTGGCGGTCGACGCAGAAGCCGTCGGACAGCGTGAACGCCACCCGGTTGCCGGCGTCGTGGGCCGCCTGCGCCGCGTGGCGGAACGCAGCCTTCGCCTCGGGCTCGTCCCACAGGTAGCCCTCGAGGTACAGCACCTGCGCGCCGCCGATTACCGCCTCGTCGATGTCGTCCGGCCCGAGCTGGGCCGACGCGCCGAGGAAGGTGTTCAGCGTGCGCTGGGCGTCGGGCGTGACGACGATCAGGCACCGCCCGGTGGGCTCGCCGCCCGTCGCCGGTGTGGACCGGTAGTCGACGCCCGCGGCGCGGATGTCGTGGGCGAACACGCGCCCGAGGTCGTCGTCGCTGACGCGGCCGATGAACGCGGCCTGCCCGCCGAGCTGCGCGATGCCGACCATCGTGTTCGCCGCGGATCCACCCGAGATCTCGGTGGCGGGGCCCATCGCCGCGTAGAGCTTCTCGGCCCGCTCGGTGTCGATCAGCGACATCGAGCCCTTGACCAGCTCGTGCTCGGCGAGGAAGTCGTCACGCTCGTGCGAGAGCACGTCGACCAGCGCGTTGCCGATGCCGACGACGTCGAGCTTCACGAGCGGTGGGAGAGGGTCACCGGGACCGCGTCGACGCGGGGGCGCAGGCGCCGACCGACGGTCGAGACCCTTCCGTAGAGCGTGGTGCGCTGCTCGAGTGGGCGCCCGAGCGGCTCGACGATGGCGCGGAAGTCGTCGTCGTCGAGCTCCTGGCCGTGGCTGGCGCCCGCCGCGCGCGAGATGTTCTCGTCCATCAGGGTGCCGCCGAGGTCGTTGCAGCCCGCCTGGAGCGCCTCCCGGGCGCCGTCCATCCCGCACTTCGGCCACGACACCTGCACGTTGTCGATCCAGCCGCGGTACGCGATGCGCCCCGCCGCGTGGACGAGCAGCACCTCGCGCATCGTCGGGCCCTTGCGGGCGCGGCCCTGGAGGTACAGCGGCGTCGCCATGTGCACGTACGGCAGCGGCACGAACTCGGTGAACCCGCCGGTCTCCTTCTGGAGCGCGCGCGTGCGCACCAGGTGGCGCGCGACGTGGACCGGCTGTTCGACGCTGCCGAACATGATGGTGACGTTGGACCGCAGACCCACCGAGTGCGCGAGGCGGTGGGCCTCCAGCCACTCCTCGGTGTTCACCTTGTCGGGGCAGATCACCGCCCGGACCTCGTCGTCGAGGATCTCCGCCGCGGTGCCGGGCAGGGTCGAGAGCCCCGCTTCCTTCGCCAGCGCCAGATACTCGCGGAGGGGCGTGCCCAGACGGCGGGCGCCCTCCGTGACCTCGAGCGCCGTGAACCCGTGCACGTGGATGTCGGGAGCGGCCTCCTTCGCGGCCCGCGCCACCTCGAGGTAGTAGCTGCCGTCGAAGTCGGGATGGATGCCGCCCTGGAGGCACACCTCGGTGGCGCCGCACTCGGCGGCTTCGGCGACGCGGCGCCTGATCTCGTCGAGGTCGAGCAGGTACGGGTCACCGCGCAGGTTGAGCGACAGCGGTCCCTTCGAGAACGCGCAGAACCGACACTTGTACGTGCAGATGTTGGTGTAGTTGATGTTGCGCGTCCGCACGAACGTCACCGTGTCGCCCACGATCTGCCGCCGGAGCTGGTCGGCGACCGCGCAGACGTCGAGGAACTCGGCCCCACGCGCGCCGAGGAGGGTGACGATCTCGTCCACGTCGACCTCCTGGCCCGCGAGCACGCCCTGGAGCACCTCGCCGACCGGCGACTCCGCACGTGCGGGAACCGAAGGGGGAGCGAGGGTGGAGAGCAGCGTGGGCGGCGCGTCGTCACCGCCCGCGGCCCAGGTGTCGTCGCGGGCGAGCGCCTCGGAGTCGGAGGCCTGCAGCACCGCGGCCCGCACGTCGGGGTGGAGCCAGCGCGTGGCGTCGATCGCGAACTCCGGGTACACGGTGAGCCGAGGCGCGAGCGTGTGGCCCGAAGCCTCGGTGACCGCCCGGAGACGGTCGAGGGCGGGCCACGGCCGTTCCGGGTTCACGTGGTCGGGCGTCACCGGCGACACCCCACCCCAGTCGTCGATGCCGGCCGCGATCAGCGGGTCGAGATCCGACGCGAGGTTGGGAGGCGCCTGCAGATGGACGCCGGGCGGGAGCAGCAGCCGGGCGACCGCGACCGTCCAGTGCATCTCTTCGTCGGGGCACGGGTCATGGCGCCACATCGTGGTACCGGGCTTGGGCAGGAAGTTCTGGACGATCACCTCTTGGACGTGCCCGTGCCGAGCGTGGGCCGCCGCGATGGCCATGAGGGCCTCGATCCGTTCGGCCCGCGTCTCGCCGATCCCGACCAGGATCCCGGTGGTGAACGGCACCGACGCCTCGCCCGCGGCCTCCAGGGTCGCGAGGCGGCGCTCGGGCGTCTTGTCCGGCGCGCCCGCGTGCGGACCGCCGGGCCCGGCGAGGCGGGCGGCGAGCGTCTCGATCATCATCCCCTGCGACGGCGAGACGGCGCGTAGGCGCTCGAGCTCGGCGCGACCGAGCGCGCCGGCGTTGGCGTGGGGGAGTAGGCCCGTCTCGTCGAGGACCGTGCGCGCCGCGTGCACGAGGTAGTCGACCGTGCTGGAGTAGCCGTTGACCGTGAGCCATTCGGCCGCCACCGGGTACCGCGCCTCCGGCGCCTCCCCGAGGGTGAACAGCGCCTCGTGGCATCCGAGCGCGGCGCCCGCCCGCGCGATGCCCAGCACCTCGTCGAGCGAGAGGTACGGAGACGCGAGATGGGCGGGGGGCTTCGCAAAGGTGCAGTAGCCGCACCGGTCCCGGCACAGCATCGTGAGCGGGATGAACACCTTCGGCGAGAACGTCATCCGCGTACCGTGCGCCGCGTCGCGCACGCGTCCCGCCTCGCGGACCAGTTCGTCGAGGGGTGCCGAGAGGAGCGCTTCGGGCGTGGGCGGCATCCGCGGCAGCCTAGGCAACGCCCGCGGCGGTGGGATCGACCAGCCACACGATCCGCTCCGCCTCGACGTGCGCGGCCGGCACGTCGTCTCCGTCGCGCACCCGCGCGAACGCTTCGGCCTTGCCCGGGCCGGCCACCGTGAACACGACCAGTCGGCTCCGCGCGATCGCGGGGTAGGTGAAGGTGAGCCGCGGGTGCGGATGAAGCTTGTCGCCGTTGGTCACGACGAAGCGCTCGCGCTCGTGGAGCGCGGCCGAGCCCGGGAACAACGACGCGGTGTGCGCGTCGGGCCCCAGGCCGAGGTGCAGCAGGTCGATGGGCGGCTCTTCGCGCACGAGCTTGTCGTACGCGGCGGCGGCGGAGTCGACGGTGTCACCCGCGTCGCGGAGGGAGTGGATGGTGCCGGGTGTGACGGCCCCGAGCAGCACGACGCGCGCCATGCCTTCGTTGGAATCAGGGTCGTCCACGGGGACCCACCGCTCGTCGCCGAAGAACACGGAGACCGCGCTCCAGTCCAAGGCGCCGACGGCGGCGAGACGCGCGTAGCACCGGCGGGCGGTGTCGCCTCCCGACAGCGCGATCGAGCGGGGCGCCTCCGTCGCCACGAGGTCGGCGAAGGCACGCGAGACGTGCTCGACGACCTGCACCTCTCCCATGGAGCTGCTCACGCCGCGTCCCCGTGCACGCGGCGATGATACGGGCGCGGCGATGATGAGGCCATGGAGCGCGACACCGTCGCGGTGTACGAGGCGCGGGCCGAGGAGTGGCGCGCTCGCCGGAGCGCCCGGTACGCGGACCGGGCCGCCGCACTCGCGGGCCTCGTCGAGCCGGGGACCCCCACCGCCGATCTCGGGTCCGGGCCGGGCCAGTACCTCGCGCACCTCGGCCGCCCGGCGGTCGCGGTGGACGCGGCCATCGCCATGCTGCGGCTGGCGGCGGAGGCTACGCCCGACGTACCCGGGGTGCAGGCCGACCTCGAGCTCCTGCCCTTCCGGCGCGGCGTTCTCGGCGGGGCGTGGGCGCGCGCGAGCTACGTGCACGTCCCGGCGGGTCGGCTCCCGCTGGCGCTCGCCGACCTGCACCGGGCGATGCGCCCGGGCGCTCCCGCGCGCCTCACCATGATGGTGGGCGACGGCGACGGGCCCTTCCCCGGCGACGACTTCCCGGGTCGCGTCTTCACGCGATGGCAGCCCGACGTCTGGCGGGACGTGCTCCTCGGCGCAGGCTTCGAGCTGGAGGCGTTCGAGGAGGATCCGGGGGAGGGCCCCGACCGCTGGATGGACGCGACTGTGCGCCGCGCGCGCACGCTCCCCGACTTCGTCGCGCCGGACATGCGCATTCTCGTGTGCGGCCTCAACCCCAGCCTCTACGCGGCCGACCGCGGCATCGGCTTCGCCCGTCCCGGCAACCGCTTCTGGCCCGCCGCCCTGGCCGCGGGCGTGGTGTCACGGGACCGCGACCCCACGGACGCGTTGCTCGGTCACGGCGTCGGCATGACCGACCTGGTGAAGCGCGCCACGTCGCGCGCCGACGAGCTCACCAGAGCCGAGTACGTCGCCGGCGCGGCGCGCGTCGAGCGGCTCGCGGCCCGGCTCCGGCCCCGGGTCGTGTGCTTCGTCGGGCTCGCGGGGTACCGGGCCGCCGTCGACCGGCAGGCCGTTGCAGGCCTCCAGCCGCTCCGGTTCGGCGGCGTCGCGGCCTACGTGATGCCCAATCCGAGCGGCGTGAACGCGCACGCGACCGTCGCCTCGCTCACCGACCACCTCCGCGCGGTCGCGTCGCTCGCCCGGTCCGTGTAATCCCCGGGAGGCAGCGCTCCTTCGTGCTCCGATTCATTGTCGAATTCGCGTTCATTGTCGAATTCGCGCTCTCCACGATCGCGTACATGACAACGAATCGAGATTGTCGGTCGGCGACCGCAGAGTGGGGTCAGCTGGTCAGTCGGTGACCTCGGCTCGGCGCTTCTCGATGGTCTGGAGCGCGTCGCGGTACGAGTTGGCGAAGGAGTCGACGCCTTCGCGCTCGAGGGTGGCGGTGACGTCGGCGAAGTCGATCCCTGCGGCCGCGAGGTCGTCCATCACCTGGTGCGCCCGGTCGACGCCGGCCATGATGGTGTCGGCCCGTTGCGTGCCCTCGCCGCGCCGCAACGCCTCGACCGAGGCGTCGGCCAGCGTGTTGACCGTGTGCGGTCCGATGAGCTCGTCGACGTAGAGCGTGGAGGAGTACGCCGGGTTCTTGGTCGACGTCGACGCCCACAGCGGCCGCTGGAGCCGCGCGCCGCGGGCCGAGAGCTTGCCCCAACGGTCGCCCGAGAACCGGTCCTGGAACAGCCGGTACGCGAGCCTGGCGTTGGCCACCGCGGCCTTGCCCCGGAGCGCGTCGCCCTCCGGCAGCCGGCGGTCGGTCTCGGTGTCGACGCGGCTCACGAAGAACGAGGCCACCGACGACACCGTCGACGGGTCGCCGCCGCTCCCGACCAGGCGGTCGAGCCCAGTCAGGTACGCCTCGATCACCTGACCGTGGCGTTCGAGCGAGAAGATCAGCGTGACGTTCACGTTGATGCCCGCCGCGATCGACGCCTCGATGGCAGGGAGGCCCTCGACGGTGGCCGGGATCTTGATCATCACGTTCGGACGCGCGACGCGCGTGAACAGGGAGCGCGCGGCCTCGATGGTGCCGGCGGTGTCGTGGGCAAGCTCGGGCGACACCTCGATCGACACGAAGCCGTCGCCGTGCCCGGTGGCCTCGTGCACCGGGCGCAGCAGGTCGGCGGCGTCGGTGATGTCGGAGAGCACGACGGCCCAGTACGTGTCCTCCACCGACTGCCCCTGCTTCGCGCACTCGACGAGCTGCTCGTCGTAGCCCTCGCCGGCGTCGATCGCCTTGTCGAGGATGGTCGGGTTCGAGGTGACCCCGTGGATCCCGTCCTCGTCCACCAGACGCTGGAGGCCCCCGTCGCGAACGAGGGCACGCGAGAGGTTGTCGTACCAGGGGCTCTGGCCGAACTCGTTGAGCCGGGCGATCGCACTCGTCATCTGCGGCTGCTCTCCTTCTTCGAGGCCACGGCGGCGCGCGTCAGCCCGACGCCTCGAGACCGAGCTCGAGGAGGTCGCGCGCGCGGTCGACCACGTGCTGGGGGGTGATCCCGAGCTCGGCCATCACCACCCCGCCCGGCGCGGAGGCGCCGAAGCGGTCAATGGCGACGACGTCGTCGGCGTAGCGCTCCCAGCCCAGGCTCGCACCGGCCTCCACCGCGAGCGCGGGCGCGTCCGGGGGGAGCACCGAGTCGCAGTACTCGTCGGGCTGGGCGTCGAACAGGTCCCATGACGGCATCGACACCACCCGCACCGAGTAGCCCTCGGCCGCCAGCGACTGCTGCGCCTCGACGCACACCGCGACCTCCGACCCGGTCCCGATCAGCACGAGATCGACGTCGTTTCCCGGTTCGTCGACGAGCACGTAGGCGCCGCGCGGCACACCGGCCGGCGCGCGCTCGGCGGTTGCAGGGAGGACCGGGACGTCCTGGCGACTCAGGACGATGCCCGTCGGGCCCCGGCCGTCGACGTGGATGCGCCACGCCTCGGTGACCTCGTTCGCGTCCGCGGGACGGATGAGCCGCAGACCCGGCATGGCGCGGAGCGACGCCAGCTGCTCGATCGGCTGGTGCGTCGGCCCGTCCTGGCCGAGCCCCACGGAATCGTGGGTCCAGACGAACGCGACCTTGTAACCGGAGAGCGCGGCGAGCCGAACCGCGCCGCGCATGTAGTCGCTGAACACGAAGAACGTCCCGCCGACGGGGAGGGTACCGCTCACCGCCATGCCGTTCATCACCGAGCCCATCCCGTGCTCGCGCACGCCGAAATGGAGTTGGCGGCCGCGGAACTGGTGGGTGTCGATCCGCTCGGCGTCGTCGAGGAGCGTGCCGGTGTTGCCGCTCAGGTCGGCGCCTCCCGCCAGCACGCCGGGCACGACGTCGACCATGGCGTTGAGGACCTTGCCCGACGCGCGCCGTGTCGCGAGCGACTCGCCGGGCTCCCAGTGCGGGAGCTTCGCCTCCCAGTTGGGCAGGCCGCGCTGAGCGAGGCACGCGTCGAGCTCGCCCGCGAGCTCGGGCTCCGACTGAGCGAACGCGGCCATGCGCCGCTGCCAGTCGGCTCGGACCTCCGCGCCCCTCGCACCGGCGGCGCGGTAGTACGCGACCACGTCGTCGGGCGAGTAGAACGCCTCGGTCGGCATGCCGAGGATCTCATTCACCGCCGCGATCTCGTCATCGCCGAGCGGATCCCCGTGCGCGTGCGCGGTGTCGGTGTACTTGGGGGACGGCCAGCCGATGTGACTGCGCAGCACGATCACGCTGGGCCGCTCGGCCTCGGCGATTCCCTCCCGGAGCGCTCCCTCGAGCGCGTCCAGGTCGTTGGCGTGCTCGCCCAGCTCGACGACGTGCCAGCCGTAGGCTGCGAACCGCTCGGGCACGTTGTCGCTGTAGGCGAGCTCGGTGGCGCCGTCGATCGTGATGTGGTTGTCGTCGTAGACGTAGACCAGGCGCCCGAGCCCGAGGTGGCCGGCCAGCGAGGCCGCCTCGTGGCTCACACCCTCTTCGAGGCAGCCGTCGCCGCAGACCACGAACACGTGGTGGTCGACGACCTCGGGGCCGAAGCGGGCGCGCAGGTTGGCCTCCGCGATCCCCATGCCGACGCCGTTGGCGAAGCCCTGGCCGAGGGGGCCGGTGGTCACCTCGACGCCGGGAGTGTGCCGGTACTCCGGGTGGCCGGGCGTGCGCGAGTCCCACTGGCGGAACTGGAGGATGTCGTCGAGCTCCAGGCCGTAGCCGGTCAGGTAGAGCATCGCGTAGAGGAGCATCGACGCGTGCCCGTTCGAGAGCACGAACCGGTCGCGGTCGGGCCAGTCGGGCGCGGCCGCGTCGTAGCGCATGACGCGCGTCCAGAGCACGTGCGCGAGCGGCGCCAGCGCCATCGGCGTGCCCGGGTGACCCGAGTTCGCCTTCTGGACCGCGTCCATCGCGAGGCCGCGTATGACGTCGATCCCGCGCTGTTCGATGGTGGCCGAGTCGGTGACCGTCATCGCACTCCCTCTGTGCCCTCTTGCCGCGCAGCCTATGCATCCTCCCGGAACAGGGTGATGCGAAGGCGCACGAGACCGACGGCGCTGCGCGCGGCCCGACGGAGCAGCGGCGTGCGCGACGGCCGCAGCTCCCTGACCTCGACCGGCAGCTCGGCGACGCGGAGCCCGGCGCGGTCGGCCCGTATCACGAGCTCGGTGTCGAACAGGTCGGTGCCGCTGCGGCACGCGCGAGCGATCGGCTCGATCGGGCCGCGCCGCAACACCTTCATGCCGTGCGTGTCCGACACCGTCAGCCCGAAGCCCACGCGGAGGATCCCGGCGAACGCAGCGGTCACGAGCCTGCGCACCAACGGTCGGTGGTCACCCGCTCCGGGCGCGCGCTTCGAGCCGAGCACGACGACGAGCGCGGGATCGTCCTCGAAGCACGCTATCGCCCGGTCGAGGAACGAGAGGTCGTAGTAGTCCACGTCGAACATCGCGACGAGGTCGCCACCCGCCGCGAGCAGGCCGCTGCGCAGCGACTCGCCGTAATCGGCCAGCGCACGGCTCTGCACGTGGACCTCCGGTGCCTCGGCGGCGAAGGCGCGCGCCACGTCTGCGGTGGTGTCGGTCGAGCCGTTCTCGACCACGAAGACCTCGAACGCGAGGCTGCGCACGCGGAGCCCTGCGACGATCGTCGTCAGCGTGTCGTCCAGGAACTGAGCCTCGTTGTGCGCGGGCAGCACGACCGAGAGTGCGGGGGACACCACGGTAGGCTACCGACCTCATGAGCGGTCGCACGCGTGCGCTCGTCGCGAGCGGGCTCGCCGTCACCGCGATCGTCGTGCTCGTGCTCGCGTTCACCGGTGAGGCGGTGCCCGCGCCATCCGACGCTGGTCAGGTGACGACCCCGTTGTGGTCGGCGCGTCGCGTGCCCGAGCCGATCGCGAGCGCGGTCGGCGCGCAACGGCTCCAGCACGCGCTCGACCAGAGCTTCGGAGGCTCCGGCGTGTGTTTCGTCGTCGATGCGGATGGACGCCCGGTCGCGTCGCACGCGCCCGACACGCCACTGATCCCTGCGTCGACCCAGAAGCTCCTCGTGGGCGCAGCCGCGCTCGCGATCCTGGGCGACGGCTTCACGTACGAGACCAGGGTCACCGCGCCCGCCGCGTCCAGCAACGGGAGCGTCGATCGCCTCTACCTCGTGGGCGCGGGCGATCCCGAGCTCGCGACCGCCGCGTACGCGTCGTACCTCGACGGCAAGGGCGACACGCACGGCACCGTCGTCACCAGCGTCGACGCGCTGGCGGACGCGATCGTCGCCAAGGGCATCCGGCGGGTGCCGGGCGGCATCGTGACCGACGACAGCCGCTACGACGCGCAGCGGTACGTGCCGACCTGGAGCACCGGCTACCGCGGGAGCGACATCGGCCCGATGGGCGCGTTGGTCGTGAACGGCAGCCTCTCGTCCTGGAAGCCGCGCAAGGTCGCCGCCGCCGACCCCGCGCTGTCCGCGGGGACCGCGCTCGCCCAGGCGCTCGCCGCACGCGGCGTGCAGGTGGGCGCGGTCACGCGCGGGCCCGCGCCGGCCGACGCGCCGCTGGTCGCGTCGGCCCAGTCGTCGCCGCTCCGCCAGATCGTCACGAACATGCTCAGCTCGAGCGACAACCTCGCGGCCGAGCTGCTGGTGAAGGAGCTGGCGGTGCACGCGGGCCGGCCGGGCACGACCGCCGACGGCACCGCGGTGGTGCTCGCCGAGCTGCACTCGCTCGGGATTCCCACCGAGCAGGTCACGATGGTGGACGGGTCGGGCCTCGACCGGGGCGACCGGCTGAGCTGCCGCGCGCTGACGGCCGTCCTGTCGTTCGGGACCCGCCCCGGGATGGCGCCTCTGCTCGGCGGCCTCCCGGTCGCCGCCCAGACCGGCACGCTCTTCGACCAGTTCACCGGGACCCCGCTCGCGGGGAAGCTCCGGGCCAAGACGGGCACGCTGGACGGCGTGAGCGGCTTCGCCGGGGTCGTGGACGTCGGCGGGAACCTCCAGTTCGCCTTCCTCGACAACGGCAACTTCCCGGAGGCCGCGGCCGACGGGGTCCGCACCCGCCTCGGCGGCATCCTCGCCACCTACCCGGACGCGCCGCCCGTCGAAGCCCTTGTCCCGGCGCCCGCGGCGCCGAGCTCCTTGCATCCGGCGGGTGGGCATTAGAGAATCAGCAACTTCTATGGACAGCCCGCCCGCCGATCCCGCGCCGCCGCTCCCCGTGCTCGACCCCGCCGCGGGCCGGACGCGCACCCCGCCCCTGCCGCAGCTGGTCACCGAGCTGAAGGACCTCGTCGTCACCTACGTCCGCGAGCAGACGCTCGTGCCCTTGCAACGGCTCGGGCGCTACGTCGGTTTCGGGCTCCTCGGCTCGCTCCTGCTGGGATTCGGCGTGCTGTTCCTCTCCCTCTCGGCCCTACGCGCCCTCCAGACCGAGACCGGCACGACGTTCGCCGACGACTGGTCGTGGGTCCCGTACGTGATCGTGATCGTCGCACTGCTCCTCGGCGGTGCCCTGGTGTGGTTCGCCCGCGGTGCGCGCCGCCCGAAGGAGGGAGCACCCCGATGAGCACGAGCACCAGCGCGCGCAACGGCCGGGGGTCGGTGTCCCGGGGCGACATCGAGGCGAAGCTGCGCGAGATCAAAGATGTCGCCGAGCGCACCACCGAGCCGGCGGCCGACGTGGGTCGCAACGCGCTCATCGGTGGCCTCGTCGTGCTCGTCGTGCTCGCGTTCCTCTTCGGCCGTCGGCGGGGACGCAAGCGCAGCACCATCGTCGAGATCCGGCGCATCTGATGCCACAACGCTCCGACGGCCTCGGGACCGTCGAATCGACCCGCGCGGCACGTCCGAAGCGCGTGAACGCCGCCGTCGCGTCGTACGCGAAGCGGTCGTGGCGTCGCGCGCTGGGAGGTGGTGGTCGCGGGTGGCTCTACATGGCGCTGGTCGCCACCGGCGTGCGGGTCACGCTCCGCGCCATCGAGCGCAAGGAGGACGTCCTCTCGTTCCGGCTCCGCCCCGGCGACGCGGTCGAGATCCACCACCTCGCGCGACGGAAGTAGCGGACGCGCCCCGATACGCTGGGCACGGTGAAGGTGCTGCTGCGCAACCCGCGGCGCGAGGTCGACGTGCCCGGCCCCACGACGGTGCGCGCACTGCTCGAGCGCCTCGACCTCAATCCCGAAGCGGTGCTCGTGATCGTCGACGACGAGCTCGTCACGCGTGACGCCCGGCTCGCCGACGCCGCGGCCGTCGAGATCCGCCCGGTGATCTCTGGAGGCGGCGCATGAAGTGCCGGGTGTGCCGCGGGCCGGCAATGATCGACGTCCCGCGGCACAACGCGGGCTTCTGCCTCGAACACTTCGTGCGGCACTGCGAGGAGCAGGTACGGCGCGCGATCGAGCAGCACGAGATGTTCGATCGGAGCGCGCAGGTCCTCGTGGCGGTGTCGGGCGGCAAGGACTCGCTCGCGCTCTGGGACATCCTCACCCGGCTCGGCTACCGGTCCGACGGCCTCTACCTCGGTCTCGGCATCGGTGAGTACTCGGACGACTCGGGCGCGTACGCGCGCGGTTACGCGGCCGACCGCGGCCTCACGCTGGTCGAGGTCGATCTCGCGGGGGAGCTCGGGTACGACATCCCGCGGGCGGCGGCGGCGACACACCGCTCGCCGTGCGGCGCGTGCGGCCTCTCGAAGCGCCACCTGTTCAACGCGGTGGCGCTCGAACGCGGCTACGACGTCGTCGCGACCGGGCACAACCTCGACGACGAGGCGGCAGTGCTGCTCGGGAACGTCCTCCGCTGGGACGCCGAGTACCTCGGGCGCCAGCAACCCGTGCTCCCCGCGGCGCCGGGCTTCGTCCGCAAGGTCAAGCCCCTCGTGCGCCTCGGCGAGCGCGAGTCCGCGGCCTACTGCGTCGCGCGGGGCATCGACTACCAAGTCGAGGAGTGCCCCATGGCGGCGGGGAACCGCCACCTCGTCTTGAAGGAGCTCCTGAACGGGCTCGAGGCGCGCTCGCCGGGCACGAAGGCCGCGTTCCTGGGCGGCTTCATCGAACGGGGCCACGAGCGCTTCGCATCCGACGCGGTCGAACCGCGTGCGCACCTCGGCACGTGCACGGTGTGCGGGGCACCGACGCCGGGCTCGGTCTGCGCGTTCTGTCGCCTGCGGGAGCGGGTCGCGGTCGGCGGGGCGGTGCCGGTGTCGGTGCGCGGCCCCCGGGCGCGTCCTTAGGCCGGCCGGCGCCATGGCCCGCGACTTCGCGGCGGGAGACCGCGTCCTCCTCGTCGACGCCAAACGGCGCCGCCACCTCGTGACCCTCGCCGCCGGCGGCCAGTTCCACACCCACAGCGGGGTCCTCGAGCACGACGCGCTCATCGGGCGGCCCGAGGGGATCACCGTGCGCACTGCGCTCGGGGCGAAGCTGGTGGCGGTCCGGCCGACGCTCGCGGAGTACGTGCTCGAGATGCCGCGCGGCGCGCAAGTGATCTACCCGAAGGACCTCGGCCCGATCCTCGTGCTCGCCGACGTGTTCCCCGGTGCCCGCGTGCTCGAGTCGGGCATGGGCTCCGGTGCCCTGACGCTCGCGCTCCTGCGTGCGGTGGGCGCCACGGGCCACGTCACCGGGTACGAGATCCGCGACGACTTCGCGCGTCGCGCGCGCGCGAACATCGACAGCTTCCTCGGTCCGGACGTCCCGCTCACCGTCGAGGTGCGCGACGTGTACGCGGGCATCGACGCCGACGAGCTCGACCGCGTGCTGCTCGATCTCCCCGAGCCGTGGCGGGTGGTCAAGCATGCCGAGGCGGCGCTGCGTCCGGGCGGGATCCTCCTCGCGTACCTGCCGACCATCGGCCAGGTCGCACGACTGCGGGAGGAGCTCGCCGACTCGTCGTTCGGCATGATCGAGACGCTCGAGGTGCTGCAGCGCACCTGGCACGTGGACGGCCAATCGGTGCGGCCCGACCATCGGATGGTCGCGCACACCGGTTTCCTCACCCACGCACGCCTCCTCGACCGCGCGTGAACTTCCTCGACTTCGTCGTCGTCCTCACCGCGGCCGGTGCCGCCTTCCTCGGCTACCGGCTGGGATTCGTGCGGCGGCTCGCGTCGTGGGCGGGACTGGCGGCAGGGCTCGCGCTCGCGATCGCGGTAGCGCCGGACGTCGTCGACCTGCTCAAGGCGTCGCCTCCTCGCACCCGCCTGCTGGTGGCGCTCGGCATGGTCCTCGTGCTCGCGGTGGGCGGGCAGGGGATCGGACTCGCACTCGGGAGCGCGCTGCACCGCACCCTGCGCGTCGGCCGGTCGCCGGCGTTGCGCAAGGGCGACCAGGTCGCGGGCGGCGTGCTCGGCGCGGCGGGGATCGTCGTGCTCGTCTGGTTGCTCATTCCCGCGCTCGCGAGCTCGCCGGGGTGGCCCGCGCAGGCCGTGCGCAACTCGACCGTCGCCCGCGCGATCGACCGGCTCGCGCCGAGCCCGCCATCACCCGCGCAGGATCTCGGTCGCCTCGTCGGCGACGAGAGCTTCCCCGAGGTGCTCGACACGCTCACGACGCCCGACGCGGGCTCGCCGCCCGAGGGCGGTCTCCCGGCGGCGGTCTCGGCCCGCGTCCGCCAGGCGGTGGTGAAGGTGGAGGGCGTGGCGTGCGACACCGTGCAGGAGGGGACCGGGTTCGTTGCGGCCCCCGACCTCGTGGTGACCAACGCGCACGTGATCGCGGGCGAGAGCCGTCCGCGCGTGGACACGCCCGACGGGCGCGTGCTGGGCGTGCAGGTCGCCGCGTTCGACCCCGACCGCGACCTCGCGGTGCTGCGGGTCCCGGGCCTCGGCATGCCGGCGCTCGTACGCGGCGACGGCAGGGTCGACGAGCAGGGCTCGCTGTTCGGTCATCCCGGCGGCGGCCCGCTCCGCGAGTCGCCGATGCGCATCGCAGAGCAGATCGAGGCGCGGGGCACCGACATCACGCACTCGCACTCGACGACGCGCGACGTGTTCGTGCTCGCGGCGGTCACGGAGCCCGGCGACTCCGGCGGGCCGGTCGTGGACGACTCCGGCCACGTGGTGGGCGTGGTGTTCGCGTTCGACCTCACCCGCGCGACGACCGCGTACGCCCTCACGGGCTCGGAGCTCGCAGCGGTGCTCGACCCGGTGCTCGCGGGCACTGCGCCCGCGCCGCGCGGCACGGGCCCCTGCCTTTCCGACTAGACCACCGGCGAGACCCCGGCCGTCGGTGTCACGGGGCGGCTGCGGGGTGGGTGCGGAGAGGTCAGTCGACCTCGATGAAGATGCACTCGCCGGGGCATTCCTCGGCCGACTCGATCACGGCCTCTTCCATGCCGCTGGGGACGTTCGCGAGCCCGTCGGCGCCACCGGGGTCGCTGAAGACCTTGTCGCTTTCCTTGACGTAGGCGAGGCCGTCGTCGAGCAGCGTGAAGACGGCGGGCGCGATCTCCTCGCACAGACCGTCTCCGGTGCACAGGTCCTGGTCGATCCAGACCTTCATGGCGTCGGTGGGTCCTTCCCTCTCGGGCTCTCTCGGGCTCCGGTATGCGTAGCGTTCCTCGCCGTCCAGGGTACGCGCGCGGTCGAGGATTTCTCAAGCCAAAGCGGGGGAAATCTCGTGACCGGTTCCGGGCAAGGGGACGCCACGTCATCGGATCGTCACGAAACGTGTCACGGTGGGCCGGCGGGCCCGGTGTAGTGTCCGAAGCCAGGCCCACGAGGGGACGAAGCGCCCGGAACCCCCGGGCGGGCGGCGACCAGGCGGGGAGGTGAACCACGTGGCTTCCGAGCACGACCGGCGGCTCGCCGAGTACGAGCGCCAGGTGGGGGATCTCCAGGGCCAGCTCAAGTCGCTGGAGGAGGAGGTGGTGGTGCTCCGCCGCCGCCTCCAGGACGCTCCGAAGCGGGTCCGGACGCTCGAGGAGAAGATCCTCGAGACCAAGGGCCAGCTCGCCCAGGCCGTCTCCCAGAACGAGCGGCTCTCGGCGACCCTCCGCGAGGCACGCGAGCACATCGCGGCGCTCCGGGAGGAGGTCGAGAAGCTCACCATGCCGCCCTCGGCCTACGGCACGTACCTCGGCTCCAACGATGACGGCACCGTCGACGTGTTCACGGCGGGGCGCAAGATGCGGGTGTCGGTCCACCCGGAGGTCGAGCTCGAGCAGCTCACACGGGGCCAGGAGGTCGCGCTCAACGAGTCGCTCAACGTCGTGCTCGCCCGTGCCGCCGATGTCGCCGGTGAGGTGGTCACGCTCAAGGAGCTCCTCGGCGACGGCATGCGCGCCCTGATCGTCGGCCGCGCCGATGAGGAGCGGGTGTGCGAGCTCGCGGACACCCTGCTCGGCGAGCCGCTGCGCGCCGGCGACCACGTGCTGATGGACTCCCGCTCGGGCATGCTCGTGGAGCGCCTCCCGCGCCCGGAGGTCGAGGAGCTCGTGCTCGAGGAGGTCCCCGACGTCACCTACGCCGACGTCGGCGGCCTCGACGACCAGATCGACGCGATCAAGGACGCGGTGGAGCTCCCGTACCTCTACGCCGAGATGTTCCACGAGCACGAGCTGCAACCGCCCAAGGGCATCCTCCTCTACGGGCCGCCCGGCTGCGGCAAGACGCTCATCGCCAAGGCGGTCGCCAACTCGCTCGCCACCCGGGTCGCCGAGCGCACCGGCGACGCCGCCGCCCGCTCGTTCTTCCTCAACGTCAAGGGCCCGGAGCTCCAGAACAAGTACGTGGGGGAGACCGAGCGCCAGATCCGCCTCATCTTCCAGCGGGCGCGCGAGAAGTCGGAGGCGGGCTACCCGGTCATCGTGTTCTTCGACGAGATGGACTCGCTGTTCCGCACCCGGGGCACCGGGATCTCGTCCGACATCGAGAGCACGATCGTGCCGCAGCTACTCGCCGAGATCGACGGCGTGGAGAGTCTGAAGAACGTGATCGTGATCGGCGCGTCGAACCGCGAGGATCTGATCGACCCCGCGATCCTGCGCCCCGGCCGTCTCGACGTGAAGATCAAGATCGAGCGCCCCGACCAGCAGAGCGCGACGCAAATCTTCCGGCGGTACCTCACCGCGAACCTCCCTCTGGCGGACCAGGAGACCAGCGCGCACGGCGGCCCCGACAAGGCGGTCGAGGCGATGATCGAATCGGCCGTGTCGCACATGTACGAGGTCCACGACGCCAACCGGTTCCTCGAGGTCACGTACCAGAACGGCGACAAGGAGGTCCTGTACTTCAAGGACTTCGCGTCCGGTGCGATGATCGAGAACATCGTGCGCCGGGCCAAGAAGCTCTCGATCAAGCGGCAGATCGAGGGCGGCGGCAAGGGCATCTCCACCCAGGATCTCCACGACTCGATCCGCCAGGAGTTCCGGGAGCACGAGGACCTGCCGAACACGACCAACCCCGACGACTGGGCCAAGATCTCGGGCAAGAAGGGCGAGCGCATCGTCTTCGTGCGCACGCTGATGGCCGAGGGCGACGAGGCGAAAGGCGGCCGTCAGATCGAACGGGTCACGACCGGCCAGTACCTGTAGGCGGATGGCCGCGTGAGCGGCACGTGAGCCCGGCCAGTACGTCTAGCGCTCAGTTGGCGGCGACGCAGGTGACGTGGCCGATGGCGGACGCGAGGTGCCGCCAGGAGTCCTCGCCCCGGGGGCGGACCCACACCTCTCCGGCCCGCGACGCAAGCGCGATCGTGCCGTTGCGCGCTGTCACGAAACGCGTGTCGATCATGCCGTCGACCGTCTCCGGGAGCCCGTCGCCTACGGGCTCGAGCGGACCGCCGTCGACCTTGCTGCGGTAGAGCGCGGACTCCTTCGAGAACGGGCCCGCCGCGTTCGACACGTACAGCTCGTCGCCAACAGAAGTGACGGCGCGGCAGTAGGTCCCGGGAAGGCCGCGGACCTCCTGCTCCCAGGTTGCACCGCCGTCGTGGGAGCGCAACAGCCCCACGGCCGCGGCCGCGATCACGACCTCAGGGCGGTCGGGGTGGGCCGACACCTCGTGGACGTCGTTGTCGACCGGCATGGTGGGGAGCCACGAGCCGCCGGCGTCGGTCGAACGGAGCACGCCGCCGACGTGCACGTTCGCGAGCACGGTCGCGCCGTCACACGTCGCGGTGAGCGACCGCACCTGGATCGGCGAACCGACCTGGTGCCATTCGTCGCGTGACGGAGCCCGGTCGAAGGAGGGGAGCGCGACGAGCCCGTGCCCATCGACCTCCAGCATGCGGGCGTCGTTCGTTCCGGCGAACACGGTGTCACCGGCCGTCGTGAGCGACACGAGGTCGTGGTCGCCGGTCGCGAGCTCGGTCCAGTCTCCGTCGGTGTAGGACCACACCGCCCGCCCGTCGACGATCGCGACCCAGGTACCGGCGGGCCCCGGCGTCAGCGCGTCGACCGCGCGACCCGCCAACGCGTGATCGCGCATACCCGACGAAGCGAAGGTGTGGTACCCGTCGGTGGTGCCGACCATCACGGCCACGACCCCGATCGTAGGGCGCGGATGCGCCGATCGGAAGCGGAGGCGTGCAGGTAGGCTGCATGCGTGGCGATCCCCAAGGTCTGCGGCATCGAGACCGAGTACGGCGTCACGATGCGGGGCGTGGCGGATCCCAATCCGGTGCTCGCGTCGTCGATGCTGATCAACAGCTACGTGGAGCACCACAAGGTCGGTTGGGACTTCGAGGACGAGTCCCCGGGCCGCGACGCGCGAGGATTCGCGCGCGACGGCTCGCTCCCGCCCGAGGTCGAGACCCATCTCGTGAACGCGGTGCTCACCAACGGCGCGCGCTACTACCTGGACCACGCCCACCCCGAGTACTCGACCCCCGAGTGCGCGGACGCGCTCGAGCTCGTGTGTGCCGACAAGGCGGGAGAGCGAATCCTGGCCCGGTCGATGCTGGCGTCGCGCCGTGTCGTGGAACCGGGGCAGGAGATCGTCGTCTACAAGAACAACTCGGACGGCAAGGGCAACTCGTACGGCACACACGAGAACTACCTCGTCGACCGGCGCGTACCCTTCGCCGCTCTGGTGCGCCACCTCCTTCCCTGGCTGGTGAGCCGCCAGGTGTTCACCGGCGCAGGCAAGACCGGATCCGAGAACGGCGCCGACCCCGTGGACTTCCAGATCAGCCAGCGCGCGGACTTCTTCGAGGAGGAAGTCGGCCTCGAGACGACGCTGAAGCGCCCCATCGTCAACACGCGCGACGAGCCGCATGCGGATCCGCAGCTGTACCGCCGACTGCACGTGATCGCAGGCGACGCGAACCTCTGCGAGGTGGCGACGTTCCTCAAGGTCGGCACCACCGCGATCGTCCTGGCGATGATCGAGGACGACTTCTTCGACAAGGACCTGTCGATCGTCGGGCCCGTGGCCGCGATGCGAACGGTGTCGCACGATCCCACCTGCCGCGCCGTCGTCGAGCTGCACGAAGGCGGCAGCATCACCGCGGTGGAGCTGCAGTGGGAGTTCCTGAGGCTCGCCCAGAAGTACGCCGACGAGATCGGGCTCGAGCACTGCGGTGGTGACGAGGTCGGGAGCAGCGTGCTGACCCGCTGGGAAGCCGCGCTCGTCGCGCTCGAGCGTGACCCGATGGCGTTGAGCGGCCAGCTGGACTGGGTCACGAAGCTCGAGCTGCTGCGCGCCTACGCCGACCGTGACCGCCTGGCGTGGGACAACCCCAAGCTCGCGCTCCTCGACCTCCAGTACCACGACGTGAGGCCCGACCGCTCGCTGTACGAGCGCCTGGCGCGCGCGGGGAAGATCGAGCGGCTCGTCGAGGAGGAGGCCGTGCTGGCGGGGATGACCCAGCCGCCCGGTTCGACCCGCGCCTACTTCCGCGGTGGGTGCCTCGCGCGGTGGCCCGAGGCGGTCGTCGCCGCCAACTGGGACAGCGTGATCCTCGACGTCGGCACCGACCCGTTGCGGCGGATCCCGATGATGGAGCCCCTGCGGGGAACGAAGGCCCACGTGGAGCCGTTGTTCTCTTCCGTGAGCACGCCCGCGGAGCTGGTGGCCCGACTTCAGGCCTAGGCGTGCTAGGCAGGTAGTGAGAAGGACCCCGGAGGCGGTTGCTCCGGGTCACGGGTGAGGAGCGATCGTCATGCCCGAGCGTGAGCGCAAGCAGAGGCCGGCCCCGAAGGAACGGGCCCAGGAAGCCGCCGACGTCGACGCACCTGCGAAGCAGGGCGAGGCGCTCAAGGAAGAGCTCGACGACCTGCTCGACGAGATCGACTCCGTGCTCGAGACGAACGCGGAGGAGTTCGTGAAGTCCTACGTCCAGAAGGGCGGAGAGTGACCTCGTCGACGCGCCGCGCCGGTCACCCCGCAGCCTGAGCGCCCGGCCCATCCTCGACGCGCGCGCCGCGTCGATCGCGACGGCACGACGGTGCGAGGCGACGATCCTGCGGGCAGGTGCCGTATAGGCTCGCCCGTTGTGAGCGAGTCGCCAATGCCGTTCTTCGCGCCCGCGAACGATCCCGGCCCGTCGTTCGTCGATCTCCTGCGGAAGGTCGCGCCGCACGAGCTCCCCGGCGCGGGCGCCGCGGGAACCGTCTCGGGAAGTCCCATGCTGCCGGTCGAGGCGGTGCACGGCACCACGGTGCTCGCCATCCGCTACGACGCCGGCGTGGTGCTCGCCGGGGACCGGCGCGCCACCGCGGGGAGCTTCATCGCGAGCCGCCGGATCGAGAAGGTCTTCCCGGCCGACGACTTCTCCGGGGTCGCGATCGCGGGTGCCGCGGGCCCCGCCGTCGACCTCGTGCGCCTCTTCCAGCTCCAGCTCGAGCACTACGAGAAGATCGAGGGCGAGCTGCTGTCGCTCGAGGGGAAGGCCAACCAGCTCGCGATGCTCGTGAAGACCAACCTCCCGGCCGCGATGCAGGGCCTCGTGGTGGTCCCGCTCTTCGCCGGCTACGACGAACGGCGCCAGATCGGCCGGGTGTTCAGCTACGACGTCACCGGCGGCAAGTACGAAGAGGCCGACTTCCAGACCAACGGCTCGGGCGGCGTCCACGCCCGCAACTGGATCAAGGCGATCTGGCGTGACGGCCTGTCGCGTGACGACACCGTCGACCTCGCACTCCGGGCGCTGTTCGCCGCGGCCGACGAGGACTCCGCGACCGGCGGGCCCGACATCGTGCGTGGCATCTACCCGACGGTGGCCGTGATCTCGGCCGAGGGGTACGAGCCCGTCCCCGAAGCCGATGTCGCGGCGCGGGCCCAGGTGCTGATCGGCGGGCGAGAGGAGGGGTCGGGCCTGTGAGCATGCCCTTCTACGTGCCGCCGGAACAGATGATGAAGGACCGCGCCGACTACGCGCGCAAGGGCATCGCGCGCGGGCGCAGCCTGGTGGCGTTCAGCGCGACGGACGGCATCGTCCTCGTGGCGGAGAACCAGTACCGCACGCTGCACAAGATCAGCGAGATCTACGACCGGATCGCGTTCGCCGGAGTCGGCAAGTACAACGAGTTCGAGATGCTGCGGGTCGCCGGGGTGCGCCAGGCCGACCTCAAGGGTTACTCGTTCGCGCGCGAGGACGTGAACGCGCGCGCCCTCGCGAACGCGTACGGCCAGATCCTGGGCCAGGTGTTCACGCACGAGATGAAGCCGTACGAGGTGGAGATCCTCCTCGCGCAGGTCGGCGGCTCCCAGGACGACGACGAGCTGTATCACATCACCTACGACGGCACCGTGATGGACGAGCAGGGGAGCGCGGTCCTCGGCGGCCAGGCCGAGCAGATCGCGGAGGCGATGGCGACGCGCTACGAGCCGGGCATCGACTCCTCGGCCGCCATCCGCCTCGGCGCGTCGCTGCTCGCCGACGCCGACGGCGGCGCCCTCACCGCCGAGCAGCTCGAGGTCGGCCTGCTCGCCCGTACCCGGCCGCGGCGTGCCTTCCGGCGCATCGACGGCACCGAGTTGGAGGCGATCCTCGCCGGCTGACCCGCCGCCGGATCCCCGTGCGTCGGCGCGGGGGAGCTAGAGCAGCCGCTGCACGTAGCCGAAGAACGGCGCGACGACGGCGACGGTCAGCAGCACCAGCGCGACCACCCACGGCCAGCGCTTGCGCTTACGAGCAGGGGCGCCGGCGTGCCACCAGTCGCTCGGGGCCGCCAGGCTCGCGTCCACCTCGTCCGCGAGCAGCACGTACCGCGCGTCGTCGAGCTGCTCCGCGGGGACGAACACGTCGACCCGGGCCATGGCGCCGACGGTGAGCCCGTAGGGCCCGTCGAGCGCGCCCCGCAGCTGCGCGTCGATCCCCTCCGACTCGAGGCGGGCGGCCATCACGTGGGCCTCGAACGACCCGCTGACCGTGGTCAGGGGCACCATCGAGCGCGCGTCCATCGCGGCCCATGCTAGGCCCGGCCCGGGGAACGGCGCGGGTGCTCGCTGGCGCCGCAGTACCGTGGGCGCGGTGGAACGTCGGATCTTCGGGCTCGAGAACGAGTACGGGGTCACGTGCACGCTGCGCGGCCAGCGCCGACTGAGCCCGGACGAGGTCGCCCGCTACCTGTTCCGCCGTGTGGTGTCGTGGGGCCGCTCGAGCAACGTGTTCCTCGAGAACGGCGCCCGCCTCTACCTCGACGTCGGCAGCCATCCCGAGTACGCGACGCCCGAGTGCGACACCATCCTCGACCTCGTCGTGCACGACAAGGCGGGCGAGCGGATCCTCGAGGGCCTCGTCCGCAGCGCCGAGCAGCGGCTGCGCGAGGAGGGCATCCGCGGCGAGGTGTACCTGTTCAAGAACAACACCGACTCCGCGGGGAACTCCTACGGCTGCCACGAGAACTACCTCGTGGAGCGCGACGGCGACTTCACCAAGTTCACCGACGTCCTGATCCCGTTCCTCGTCACCCGGCAGGTGTACGCGGGAGCGGGCAAGGTCCTCCAGACCGCACGTGGCGCGATGTACTGCGTCAGCCAGCGTGCGGAGCACATCTGGGAGGGCGTGTCGAGCGCGACCACCCGCTCCCGCCCGATCATCAACACGCGCGACGAGCCGCACGCCGACGCCGAGCGCTTCCGACGGCTCCATGTGATCGTCGGCGACTCGAACATGAGCGAGTTCACGACGTTCCTGAAGATCGGCGCGACCTCGATCATGCTGCGGATGCTGGAGGAGGATCCGCGCCCGTGGCGCGACCTCACGCTCGAGAACCCCATCCGGGCGATCCGCGAGATCAGCCACGACATCACGTGCCGCCGGCGGGTGCGCCTCGCCAACGGGCGCGAGCTCTCCGCGGTCGACGTGCAGGCCGAGTACCTCAACCGCGCTTTGCAGTTCGCGAAGCGAAAGGGCCTCTCGCCGCTCGAGGAGCAGGCGCTCGCGATGTGGGAGCACGTGATGACCCACCTCGAGAACGACCCGCTCAAGCTCTCCACCGAGGTCGACTGGGTCATCAAGTACCACATGATCGAGTCGTACCGCGAGAAGCACGACCTCCCACTCACGCACCCGCGCGTCGCGCTGCTCGACCTCGCGTACCACGACGTCACACGCGCGCGCTCGCTCTACTACCTGCTCGAACGGCGCGGCTCGGTCGATCGCATGGCGACCGACGAGGCGATCGACGAGGCGGTCAACACGCCGCCGCAGACGACACGTGCCCGCCTCCGCGGGGCGTTCATCAAGCGCGCGAAGGAGCGGAAGCGCGACTACACGGTCGACTGGGTGCACCTCAAGCTCAACGACCAGGCTCAGCGCACCGTGCTCTGCAAGGACCCGTTCCGTGCGCGCGACGAGCGCGTCGAGCGACTCATCGCCAGTCTCTAGGCCCTGCCCCGGTGCCGTCGTTCCGGACCGGCAAGGTCGTGCGCCTGCTCGAGGAGCGTCCGGGGCTCCAGCGCATCCATGTCGACCTCGGCGACGGTCTGGAGCGCGCGTACGCGCTCACGCAGCTCACTGGTCCCGTGGGCACGGGCGACCACGTCGTCGTGAACACCACCGCGGTCGAGCTGGGTCTCGGCACGGGCGGCTGGCACGTCGTGCACTGGAACCTCAGCCGCGACGAATGGCACGAGCGTGGCCCGGGCCACATCATTAAGGGCCGCTACACGAGCATCCAGACCGACGTGGGCAGCAGCGAGGAGCACGCCGAGGCACTGGCCGAGGTCGAGACCGTCGACGGGCTGCCGGTGGTGGCGGCCGCGCTCCACAGCCAGCTCCCGGCGGTGGCGGCGGCGTTCGCCGCCCGCGCGCCGGGCCGGCGTCTGGCGTACGTGATGACCGACGGCGCGGGGCTGCCGATCGCGCTCTCGGATCTTGTCGCCGCGCTCCGGGCGGAGGAGCTCCTCCACACCACGGTCACCTGCGGTCACGCGTTCGGCGGCGACTACGAAGCGGTGTCGATCTACTCGGCCCTCGCCGTGGCGCGGCACGTCGCGGACGCCGACGCCGCGGTCGTGGCGATGGGACCCGGCATCGTCGGGACCAACACGCGGCTCGGGTTCAGCGGCATGGAGGTCGGCACCATCCTGGACGCAGCCCACGCCCTCGGCGGTGTGCCCATCGCGTGCCTACGCATCTCGTTCGCCGACGACCGACCGCGGCACTACGGGCTCTCGCACCACACCGCGACCGCCCTGCGCCTGGCGACCCGCGAGCGGGTCCTGGTCGCGGTGCCGCACCTCGGTGACCCGGCCCAAGACGACCGCTTGCGCGCCGACCTCGTCGAGGCGGGCGTCGCGGCGCGACACGACCTCGTCGAGGTGGAGGCGCCGGACGCCATCGAGCTGTTCTCGCGCTACGGCCTCGCCGTCGAGTCGATGGGGCGGCCGGCCGCCGCCGACCCCGCGCTCTTCCAGGCGGCGGCGGCCGCGGGCGTGCTCGCGGCCGGCCGCGTCGACGGCTGAGGCGCCGGTGCCCGACCGCCTCGAGCGCCTGGTGAACCTCACCGCGACGCTGCTCGACACGCGGCGCGCCCTGACCCTCGACGAGCTCGTCGAGCGGGTCGAGCCGCGCTACCCCGACGAGAAGGTCGCTCGCCGGCGCCAATTCGAGCGCGACAAGGAGACCCTGCGCGAGCTCGGCATCCCGATCCGGGTGGAGAGCGTCGGTGGCTTCGGCTCCGAGCAGGCGTACCGCATCGACGCGCGCGACTACTACCTCCCCGAGCTGGAGCTCACCGACGCCGAGCTCGCCGCGCTCCACGTCGCGGTCACCGCCGTCCGGCTGGAAGGCGATGCCGCGCGCGACGCGTTGCAGAAGCTCGGAGGGTTCGCCGGTGAGGCAGCCGACCCGGTGGCCGACGTGCCGGTCGTACCCGTGCTCCCGAAGCTGTTCGAGGCGGTGAGCACACACGCCCCGGTGTCGTTCACCTACCGCGGCGAGGCGCGCGACATCGACCCCTACGGCGTGGTCCTGCGCTGGGGTCACTGGTATCTGGTGGGACACGACCACGACCGCGACGCCCCGAGGGCATTCCGGGTCGACCGCATCGAGCGCTCGCCGGAGGTGGGGGAGGCGGGCAGCTTCGAGCCGCCGCGGGGCATCGAACCCGGGGACCTCGTGCGCGACGACCCGCTCACCTACGGAGAGGACCAACCGGTCGAGGCTCGGGTGCTGGTCGACGCGCCGCGCGCCGCGTGGGTCGTCGAGCAGCTGGGGGACGACGCGGTCGTCGATCGGCGCGCCGATGGAGCCGTGGTCGTCGCGCTGGCGGTGGTGAACCGCCCGGCGCTCCGGCGGTGGGTGCTCGACCTGCTCGAGCACGCGGAGGTGCTCGCGCCGGCGGAGCTGCGCGCCGACATGGTGGCGTGGCTCGACGCCATCGTCGACGGAGCGGCCCGGTGAGCCCGCGGCCGCTCGTCGCGCCGCGGCTCCGACGGGTGCTCGCGGTCGTGCCGTACGTGCTGGCGCATCCTCACGTGACCATCGCCGAGCTCGCAGAGCGCTTCGAGGTGTCCGAGGCCGAGCTCGAGCGCGAGCTGGAGCTGCTCCCGATGTGCGGGCTTGCGCCGTACACCGCCGACCGCCTCATCGACGTGGAGGTCGCCGACGGCGAAGTCGTCATCCGGCTCGCCGAGTACTTCGATCGTCCCCTCCGGCTCACACCCGCGGAAGGTCTCGCCCTCCTGGCCGCAGGTCGGGCGCTGCTCGCCGTGCCCGGGTCCGACGTGAGGGGGCCGCTCGCGAGCGCGCTCGACAAGCTCGAGGGGGTGTTGGGCGCCGCCGGTCGGCTCGCGGTCGACGTGGGCGGGAGCGACCACCTCGAGGTCCTGACCGACGCGGTCGCGGTGCGCGAACGCGTCGAGATCGAGTACTACTCGTTCGCGCGCGACGAGATGACGGTGCGCACGGTCGACCCGTGGCGCGTGTTCCACGCGTTCGGCGCCTGGTATCTCGCGGCGTGGTGCCACCGGGCCGACGGGGAGCGGTTGTTCCGCGTCGATCGCGTGCGCGCGGTACACCCGACGGGCGAGCACTTCGACGCACCTCCGGGTGCCGACGACGACCTGCCCCGGCTGGTGTACTCGCCCCGTCCGGACGACCCGCGGGTCACCTTGCGCATCGGCCGCGACGCGTCATGGGTGGTGGAGAGCTACCCGCACGAACGCGCCGACCGTGGCGACGACGGTTCCTGGCGCGTCGTGCTCGCGGTGAGCGAGCCCGCGTGGCTCACGCGCCTCCTGCTTGCCCTGGGCCCCGACGCGGTGGTGGAGGACCCACCCGCGCTCGTCGGCCTCGCTGCGTCGGCCGCGGCGGGGATACGCGCCCGCTACCGCGAGTGACCGGCGGAGGGTCGCCGCCCGCGTCGGGGTGGCGCGCTCCCACGTGCTTGGATGTGGCGATGGAGCTGCGCCCGTGACGGACGAGACCGCCGAGGCGACCGAAGCGGGTCGTCCCCCCGAGCGTGCGATCTCCCCCGACGGCGCCGGAACCGCGGTTGCGCCGTCCCCGTCCGGCACCGACGGCCCCGGTGCCCCCGACGGCACCGACGGGCCGTCGACCGAGCCGGCCCCCGCGCCCTCCACCGGGGAGCGCAAGCGGAACCTGCGGCGCACCCTCATCGAGTGGGGCGTGCTCCTGCTCGCTGCAGTCGGGCTCGCCCTCCTCATCAAGGCCGTCCTCTTCCAGGCCTTCTACATCCCGTCGGAGTCGATGGAGCCCACACTCGACATCGGCGACCGCTTGCTGGTGAACAAGCTGAGCTACGACCTGCACGACGTGCACCGCGGCGACATCGTCGTGTTCACCGCCGACCCCAACCCGGGCTGGCGCGACACCGGCATCACCGACCTCGTCAAGCGCGTCGTCGGGCTGCCGGGAGAGACGGTCACGGGCTGCGCCGTGCCCAACGAGGGCAAGGTGTGCATCAACGGCCGGGTGCTCGACGAGAGCTATCTCCCGAAGGGCACGACGACGACCTTCCCCGACAGTCCGCCACCCGGGTGTGCCGCCGACAGCCCCGCGAACGGCTGCAAGGTCCCGCCCGGTCACTACTTCGTCATGGGCGACAACCGGCCCCGTTCGGCTGACTCGCGCCTGCACGGGCCGATCAAGGGCTCGAGCATCGTGGGACGGGTCTTCGTGCGGATCTGGCCGCTCAACCGCCTGGGGTTCCTCTAACCCTCCCTCAGCGCTCGCTCCACTCCGCGACCGTCGCCACCATCCGGTCGACGTGGTCTGAGTAGACGCCGTCGATGCCCATGGCGAGTACCGCGCGCAGGTGGCGGACCTCCTGCACGTCCCATGCGAAGGCGCGCCGGCCGAAGCGGTGGAACAGCTCGACCAGGCCGGCGGTCCACTCGGTGTGGTGCACGTTGACCGCGTCCACGTTCCACTCCGCGAGCTCGGCGGCATAGCGCTCCAGAGGCTCCGCCCGGGTCTGGCGTCGCGAGGAGTGGACCAGACGCACGGTCGCGTCCCGCTCCCTGATCTCGCGCAGCTCGCCGGTCCTGCCCGCGCACAGCCAGAGCCGACCGACGGCGCCCGCGGCCGCAGCCCGGTCGAGCACGGCCGCGGCCACGCCCGGCGCCTCGAGGTCGAGCGACAGCTCGTAGTCGGTGCCGAGCTCGCGGTAGAGGTCAACGAGGCGGGGCACGCCCAGCTCCGCGAGCCGGTCCGAGCCGGTCGTGGCCACCCGCATGCGACGCAAGCCCCTCCGCAGCACCGGATCGTGCACGAGTACGACCTCGCCGTCGGCCGAGAGGTGCGCGTCGCTCTCGAGACCGGTCGCCCGAGCCTCGAGCGCCCGCCGGAACGCCGGGAGGGTGTTCTCCGGCAGCTCGGAGCGGGCGCCCCGGTGGGCGAAGGTGATCGGCGTCACCGCTGGATTCTGGCCGCGGCGAGGCCGGCGGGGCACTGCCGCCTCAAGTGCGTTGTCGAGACTGCCGATGGGCGTTGCAACAGCGGTGAGCACCGGCGGCGGCCACGGGAGACGGCGCCGGTCCGATGGGATGCGGGAGACGAGCGCACGATGACGACGGTGAAGGCGCAGTGCCCGACATGCGGCGACGTGTCGCTCGGGATCGAGCACCTCACGGTCCGCACGTGCTCGGACGGCGACACGCCGGCGACGTACCGGTTCCGGTGCCCCTCGTGTGCCGAGACGGTCACCCGTGACGCGAGCCCTCGCATCGTCGACCTCCTGGTCTCGGCGGGAGCACCCGAGGAGCAGTGGCACTGGCCCGCCGAGCTGAGCGAGCGCCCGGGCGGCCCGCCGCTCACCGCCGACGACCTCCTCGACCTGCACATGCTCCTGCGCGACGACGGCTGGTACGACCGGCTCGTCGCATTGGTCCGCCGCACGACCCCTCAGTAGGCTCCGTCCATGGCGGTCTGGATCGTGGTAGGGGTCCTCGGAGCCGGAGTCGCCGTGACCGCCGCCCTGGCCCGCCGACGCGAAGTCGAGCCCACCGTCCGCGAGTTCGCGGACTTCCGTGACGCCATCGGACGCCAGGTCGCAGGCGTCCGAGGCGAGACCACTGCGGTGCGTCGCCACCTCGACCCACCCGCCGACCCGGTCCCGCCCGGTCCCGGCTCCGAACCCGCCTGACCAACCACCTCACGCCGCGGGCGCAGACCGCGTGCCCGCGGAGCGACGAGGGCGGAAATAGTCTGGGTGGCGGGTACGGCCCGGAAAGGAATCGCGATGCCCTCGCTCGGCCCAGCCGAGATCCTCGTCATCCTCGTCGTCGCCCTGCTCGTGTTCGGCCCCAACAAGATGCCGGAGATCGCACGGCAGGTGGGGCGGGGGATGCGCGAGCTGCGCCGGGTGCAGCAGCACCTGAGCAGCGAGCTCCACGACGTGGTGGCGGAGTTCGGCCCCGACGACGCGCCGCCGCCCGGCGGTGACGCACCCACCGTGCTCCAGCCGCCGGTGCCGCCTGTCGCGGCGACCCCCCCGCCCGCGTCGATGGGGCCGCCGCCCGCGTCGCCTTCGCCGGCCGAGTCCCCGCGGCCGGCCACGTCCGCTCCGGCATCCGCGGCCGACGACGCCGAGGCGCGGGGCCGCCGGGTGTGGCCGCCCCGCCCCGACCCCACCGCCTGATCGCCCCGGCGCACGCCCCGCACTGTGCTCCTGTTCCAACGCCGCCGTCGGAGCAATCCCGACGCCCGCATGCCGGTCGTCGAGCACCTCGCCGAGCTGCGGCGCCGGCTGTTCGTCTCGTTGATCGCGGTCGCGGTCGCGGCGACGATCTGCTTCTTCCTCTCCACGCGGATCATCTCGTTCCTCGTCGGCTTCTACAACGAAGCCGCGCCGAAGGGGACGCCCGACCATCTGATCTTCACCGGGCCCCTCGACGCGTTCATCACCCGGCTCAAGATCGCGACCTACGGCGGGATCGTGCTCGCGCTGCCGGTGTGGTTGTACGAGCTCTGGCGCTTCATCACGCCCGGCCTGAACCGCACCGAGAAGCGCTACGCGGTGCCGTTCGTGCTCTCTTCCATCCTGCTGTTCGTCATGGGCGGGGTCGTGGCGCTCCTGATCCTCCCTCCCGCGCTGCACTTCCTGCTGAACATCGGAGGCTCCGACCTCCAACCGCTCCTCACCGCCGACAAGTACATCTCGCTCGTCGCGTTGATGATCGTGGCCTTCGGGCTGTCGTTCGAGTTTCCGGTCGTGATCGTGTTCCTCCTGATCGCGCGGATCCTGACGACCGCCCAGCTCCGGCGCTGGCGCCGCTACGCGATCGTGATCATCGTGACCTTCGCGGCCGTGATCACGCCGAGCCAGGATCCCTACTCGCTGTTCGCGATGGCGATACCCATGTACGTGTTCTACGAGGGCGCGATCATCATCGGGAGGATGCTGCATCGATGAGCCGACGACGAAGCACCTACAAGCCGCCGCGCAACCGTCGCGAGCTCCTCCAGGCCATCATGTGCGCGGTGACGATCGTCGTGGTCACCGCGGTGCTGGTCTGGGTGTTCCGGCCGAACAAGAGCTCGGGTTCCTCGTCGACACCGCCGGCGACGGCCACCACCGCTCCCGCCTCGACACCCCCCGCCAGCTCCACGCCCGCGAGCTCGGCACCGACCGCGAGCTCCACGCCCGCGAGCTCGGCGCCGGCCGCTTCGACTCCTTGAGCCGGGTGTGGCCGGGACACTTCGCGCCTCGTTCGCGGCCGAGCGGCACTTCCCGCTCGACCCGTTCCAGGAGCAGGCACTCGACGCGCTCGACGGGGGCACCCACGTGCTTGTCGCTGCGCCGACCGGGTCGGGCAAGACGCTGGTCGCGGAGTACGCGATCGAGCAGGCGCTCGCCATCGGCTCGAAGGCCTTCTACACCACACCGCTGAAGGCGCTCTCGAACCAGAAGTACAGCGACCTGGCACGCGCGTACGGGGCTTCCCGTGTCGGTCTCCTGACCGGTGACAACTCGGTCAACGGCGACGCCCCGCTCGTGGTCATGACGACCGAGGTGCTCCGCAACATGATCTACGCGGCGTCCCCGGCGCTCGACGGCCTGCGCGTGGTCGTGCTCGACGAGGTGCACTACCTCCAGGACCGCTACCGGGGACCGGTGTGGGAAGAGGTGATCGTGCACCTCGATGCAGCCGTGCGGCTCGTGTGCCTCTCGGCGACGGTCTCGAACGCCGAGGAGGTCGCCGCGTGGATCGAGACCGTGCGCGGCCCGACCACCGCGGTCATCGAGGAGCGACGCCCGGTGCGCCTGGAGCATCGCTACCTGGTCGCCGAGCGCGGCCGCGACGACCTCATGCTTCTCCCGACCTTCGTCGCGGACGGCGACGATGTCCGGCCCAACCCGGAGGCCCACGCGCTCGACTCGCGGGGCAGCCGCGGCCGCAACCCCCGGATGCGCGACCGGGGACGGCTCCGTACCCCGGGAAGGGTCGAGACCGTGGAGCGGCTCTGGTCCGAAGGCATGCTGCCGGCGATCGAGTTCGTGTTCAGCCGCGCCGGTTGCGACCAGGCGGTCGAGCAGTGTGTCGCCGCGGGCCTGCGGCTCACAGACCCGGACGAGCGGCCGCGCATCCGTGAGATCGCGGAGGCCGAGACCGCGTCGCTCGAAGACGCCGACCTCGAGGTGCTGCGCTACGGCCGGTGGCTCAGCGCGCTCGAAGCCGGCTTCGCGGCCCACCACGCCGGGATGGTGCCGCCCATGAAGGAAGGGGTGGAGAAGGCGTTCGCGGCGGGGCTCGTCAAGGTCGTGTTCGCCACGGAGACCCTCGCGCTCGGCATCAACATGCCCGCGAAGTCGGTCGTGATCGAGAAGCTCTCGAAGTTCACCGGGGAGCGCCACGAGTTCCTCACGCCGGGGGAGTACACCCAACTCACCGGGCGCGCGGGTCGACGGGGGATCGACGAGCTCGGCTACGCGGTCGTGTGCTGGAGCCCCTTCGTCCCGTTCGACCAGGTCGCCTCGCTCGCGGCGCGCCGAACCGACGCGTTGCGCTCGTCGTTCCGCCCCACGTACAACATGGCCGCCAACCTCGTGCGCCGCTACGACGCCGCCGAGGCCCACCACCTGTTGAACCTGTCCTTCGCGCAGTTCCACGCCGATCGCGACGTCGTGGCGCTCGAGCGCCAGCTCGAGCGGAGCAACGAGATGCTTGCCCGGGCCCGTGAACGCGCGCACAGCGACTTCGGGGACCTCGAGGACTACCGGCGCCTCTCCGCCGAGCTCGACGAGCTCCGACGCCACCGGGGAACCGCTCGGCGCATCGCGGGCGCGATGGAGGCGCTCCGACCGGGGGACGTGATCGTGGTGCCGCGGCGGGGCGGTCGCCTCGTCGTCCTCGCCCACGACCACCGCCGCAACGGGAGCACGCGCGTGCTCGCGCTCGGCACCGGTCGCAGCCTCGTGCGCGTCGGCCCGGACGACTTCGACGCGCCTCCGCAGCGCCTGGCGACGATCGAGCTCCCGCAACCATTCGCACCCCGTAACCCCGCGTTTCGCCGGGTGGCGACCGAGCGCCTCCGACGGGCGCGACTCGCCGACGGCGGCGGGCGCGACCGCGGCGCGGACCGACGCGAGAGCGACCTCGTCGACCGGCTCGCGGCCCACCCGGTCGCCCGCGATCCGGACCTCGCGGCCAAGCTCCGCGCCGCCGATGCGGTGGCGCGCCTGTCGCGTGACGTGGCGCGGAGCGAGCGGCGCGTGCGCGGCCGGAGCGAGAGCCTGGCGCGGCAGTTCGACCGGGTCCTCCGCGTGCTCGAGGCATGGGGGTATGTCGACGGCTGGTCGTTGACCGACGACGGCCAGTGCCTGGCGCGGATCTACACCGAGACCGACCTGATGCTCGCCGAGGCGTTGCGTGAGGACCTGCTCGACGGCCTGCAGCCGGCGGAGCTCGCGGCCGTGGTGTCGTGCTTCACCTACGAACGGCGGGGTCCCGACGGCCAGGGACCGGTCGCACCCCCGCGCTGGCCGACCAAAACCGTCGCCCAGCGCGCGCGGGCGATCGAGCGCATCGCGGGTGGGCTCAACCAGAACGAGGACGACGCCGGTCTCCCGGAGACCCGCGCACCCGACCCCGGCTTCACCCCGTACGCGTACGAGTGGGCCTCGGGCGACCCCCTGGGCGACGTGCTCGACGACGACGAGATGACGGGTGGCGACTTCGTGCGCAACGTCAAGCAGGTGGTCGACCTCCTCGGCCAGGTCGGGGAGGTCGCGCCGAACGAGCACACCCGCTCGACGGCGCGTGCCGCGGTGCAGGCGTGCCTACGCGGCGTCGTCGCGGCCTCGAGCATGACAGCATGAACCCCGCGGGCTGCCGGTGATCACCCGGGGCCAGCCGTGGGGAGGGCCGGCGCGGGGATCTCCGGACGTCGTCGTGGAGGGCGATGACGCCGCGCTCGCCGCGGCGGTCGGTGGGCGCCCGGGGGCCCGCGTCGCGTTCGTACCGGCTTCAGCGTCGGACCTCGCGCGCGCAATCGGGATGGTCGCCGGTGGGGCACCGGCGCACGGCTACTCGACCGAGCTGCCCTGCGACCTCATCCGGGCGGACGCGGACGCGCGCCCTTTCGTCGCGGTGAACATGATCGTCCTCGGCGTCGCGCCGGATCGCCAGCGCCGGTGGTCGCGCACGATCCGCGTGCGCGTCACGGTCGACGGGCGCACGTGCCACGACGGCGATGCGAACGCGGTGGTGTGCGCGAGCGGCGAGTACCTGCGCGGCGCGGATGTCGTGCCGCGCGGTCATCCCGGCGACGGCCGGCTCGAGGTCCAGGTGTACGCACTCGCCGGACGCGACCGGGCCCGGCTCCGCGGCAGGGTGTCCGCGGGTGTGCACCTCCCGCATCCCGGCATCCGCACCGTCGCCGGCCGGATGGTCGAGATCGAGTCGCTCGGGGCCGCCGTCCCGCTCGAGGCCGACGGCCACCCGCTCGATCCGGCCCGCGCCCTCAGGGCCGAGGTCGTCCCGGAGGCCTTCTCCCTGCTGGTCTGATCCGGGGGGCCGGGCCGCGGGTGCCGCGGCGTCCGCGGACCCGGCTCGAGCCGCCGATACCATCGGCCGTCCACAGGCGACGGAGGCCAGGGACCGGTGGGCGTGTACACCTCGGAGCAGTTCACCGACGACGAGGCCGCGGTCCTTCGCCCCTATTTCACCAACCTCGACCAGCCCGTCTTCGCGCTGGTCAACCTTCCCGAGGTCGTGAAGGGCGCGCTGTTCGCGCGCTACTCGCGCACCCACAAGAGCCTGCGCCGGCTGTTCCTCGACGAGTTCGTCTCCGATCTCGACCTCACCGGCGACCTCACCGTCGACGCCACCGTCGGCCTCAGGCGCGCCGAGGAGCTCTACGAACGGGTCTTCTTCGAGTACGGCGACGACTCCGTCGCGCAGCTCGGCGGCGTGCACCTCGCCTGCGAGCAGGCTTCGAACCTGCTCACGAAGATCCTCGAGTGGGGACGCCTCATGTCCTACCTCGAGCAGTCGACGCGGTACATCCCGTACGACGCCAAGCTTGGCGGTCGGTATCGCTACTACCGGGACACCGCGGTGCTCGCGAACCGGGACCTCGCGTGGCGCTACATCGCCGATCTCGACTCGTTGTTCGAGACCTATCGAGGGATGCTCCCGGTACTCACGGACTGGGCGCGCGAGCGCTACCCCAAGGACCCGGCCGACTCGCACTTCGTGTACAAGCAGACGATCCGGGCCAAGGCCTGTGACGCGGCCCGCGGCGTGCTCCCCGCGGCGACGCTGTCGAACGTCGGCGTCTACGGCACCGGGCAGGCGTTCGAGGCGCTCCTGCTCCGGATGCGCGCCCACCCCCTGCCCGAGGCGCGCAGCTACGCCGCGCTCATGCTGGAGGAGCTGCGCAAGGTGATCCCGTCGTTCCTCACCCGGGTCGACCGTGAGGACCGCGGGATCGCCTGGAGCGCTTACCTCGCGGAGACCCGCCACGCGACCGCCGCCCTGGTGGCACGCCTCTTCGACGGGGAGACGGCGGAGCCCCGCCCGTCGGTGACCCTCACCGACTTCGACCCCGAGGCCGAGGACAAGCTCCTCGCGGCGGTCTGCTACCCGCACACCAGCCTGCCCGAGGACCAGGTGCTCGCCCGGGTCCGCCTGATGGGGCACGACGAGCGGGTCGCGTTGCTGCGGGCGTACGTCGGCGAGCGGCGCAACCGCCGTCACAAGCCGGGGCGCGGCTTCGAGCGCGTGGGGTACCGCTTCGACGTGCTCGCCGACTACGGGGCGTTCCGCGACCTGCAACGCCACCGCATGCTCACGATCGAGTGGCAGGCGCTCTCGACGATGCACGGCTACGAGGTGCCGGACCCGGTCGCGGAGGCCGGGCTCCGCCCTGCGTTCGAGACCGCGATGGCGACGTCGGCCGCGTTGTACGACGCGCTGTCCGACGACTACCCGGGCCAGGCTCCGTATGCGGTGTCGCTCGCGTACCGGGTGCGCTTCGTCATGCAGATGAACGCGCGCGAAGCGATGCACCTGCTCGAGCTGCGGACCGCGCCCGCGGGACACGCCGCGTACCGGTTCGTGGGGCAGGAGATGCACCGGCTCATCGCCGAGCAGGCCGGCCACCGCGCGATCGCCGACGCCATGATGTACGTCGACCACCGGGAGTACGACCTCGAGCGCCTGGACGCGGAGCGCGCCGCGGAGGCGCGCCGCGACGCGGAGTGATCCGGGCTGCTCCGGACGGTGGCCGAGCGAAAAAATTCGCGTGACCCCTGACCAGGATCGACGCGCGTCGGCGCTGGTCACGGCGCTCTGCGGTGGCTCCGCCGGCCTTGACAGCGACCCCCGCGGTAGGGCGTACTACGGGTCGTCCTGAACCGGGCGGCAGAGCGGCCTCGGCAAGAGGGTACCGAGCACACTGCGCACGATTCGTGCCATCGGGGGTGAGGTTCCGTGTCCTCGGGGCCGCCGCGGCCGGGAACGGACGCGGGGGTTCAGGAGACCAAGTAGAGAACGCTGGAATAACCCCGTCTGCACGGCAGGCAGGGCCAAACAGTGGCCCCAACGGTCTCCTGGACCCCTCTCCTTTCTCCTGGACCCTCTCTTCGCGCCGGTGTGTCGCGCTGACCAAGGGCACCGACAGTCTGGGCCCCAACGGTCTCCTGGACCCCTCTGTCATTCCTCTCGCACCGGTGTGTCCGCCGACCAGGGCACCGACGGACTGGACCTTTCTTCTTCCTGTCCGTCCGACGCTCGTACCGACCGCGTCGGGCGGTGGGAATACCGGGATGACGGCGGCGGTTCGGGACGCGACGCGCCGGATGTGCGGTGTTATATTCCGCGGCCCTTCACCCGCTCGGAGCCCCCATGAGCGACGACGAATTCGACGATCCGAACGACATGGAGCTGGAAGAGTTCGACGAGGACGACCTCGACGAGCAGGACCTCGCAGACGACTCCGACGACGTCGACGACCTCATCACGGACGACGCCGAGGACGACGACATCGAGCTCCTGCCCGAGGTACCGGTCGCGGTCGTCACCGATGATCCCAGCACCGAGACCGCCGAGGAAGAGGAGGACGACGTCCTCGACCTCGACGAGGAGCTCCACCCCGACGACGTCGAGGAGCCGCTCGACGTGCTCCTCCAGGAGCGCACCGCGAGTGCGACCCTGGAGGACGATGAGGAAGAGCTCGAAGACGAGGACGTGGATGCCGATGACCGCGGGGATGGGCCCACCCGTATCGTCCCACGGCGTGCCGACGAGTTCCTCTGCCAGTCCTGCTTCCTCCTCCTCCCGCTGCGCCGACTCGCCGACGAGGAGCGGCAGTACTGCGACGACTGCGCCTGATACCCGGCTGACCGCCGCCTCCTCGCCGGGCCCGGGGCCCACGCGGCCGCGACGCAGGTTCTGGTGGCGTTCCCGGGCCCACTGGGTCCGGATCGGCGCGTCGCTCGCAGGCGGGGTGCTGACCGGGTTCTGCTTCCCCCCGTACGACCTCGGCCCCGTTGTGCTGGTCGCACTGGTGCCGCTGCTGTGGGCGTGGCGCGCGGCGCGGCCACGCCACGCCGCGCTGTACGGATTCGCGTTCGGGATCGGCTGCTACGGCGTCGTGCTCGAGTGGGTGCGGTACTTCGGTGCGGTCGCGATCGTGCCCCTGGTGGGCGTCATGACCCTCGCGGTCGCGGTGGCGGGCGCAACGGTCGCGGCGCTGGCCCGGCGACGGGTGTCGTCGCCGCTGCTGACGGCCGCGGTCTGGGTGGTGCTCGAGTACATCCGGGGGCGCTGGCCCCTCGGCGGCTTCCCCTGGGCCGACCTCGGCGTCGCGCTCCACGGCAGCGGCGCGGCCCGTGCGATCGCGAGCCTCGGCGGCACGCTGCTCGTGTCGTTCGTCGTGGTCGTGACCAACGGCTTCGTGCTCGATGCGCTGCTGGCGGTCCGCGACCATCGCCGGAAGGCGGGTCTGGTCGCCGCGGCCGGCCTGGTCGGGGTGGTCGCGTTCGCGGGGATCGCGGTCGTCGCGCGGTACGACCCGACGCCGACCGGCCACCTGCGATTCGCGCTGCTCCAAGGCGACGACCGCGAGCTCCCGCTCGCGCGGCAGACCACGCAACGGCTCACCGCGGCGCACCTCGCCCTCGCCGACCAGCTCCGCGGGCACTACGACCTGATCGTGTTCCCCGAGTCGGCCCTCGACACCGACCCTCAGCTCGATCCCGCGCTCGCCGTTTCGCTCACGCGCATCGCAAGAGCGCACGGCGCGAGCGTGCTCGTGAACGCACGCACTCCCGCACCCGACGGCCTCGTCCGCAACTCCAACCTGCTCTACGGCCCCGACGGCACGCTCGAGGGCGTCTACTCGAAGCAGCACCTGGTGCCGTTCGGCGAGTACGTCCCATGGCGCAACGAGCTCGGGTTCATCGGTGAGCTCCGCCAGATCCCGTACGACTTCGCGCCCGGCCATCGCAACGTGATGTTCCGCGTCGCCGGCCACCGCGTCGGCTCGGTGATCTGCTTCGAGTCCGCATTCGCGCCGCTCGTGCGCGACTACGTGCGCGACGGCGCGGAGGCGATCGTGGTGAGCACGAGCAACCGCTCCTATCGCCGCTCCGGCAACGCGGCCCAACACCTGGCGCTGAGCCAGATGCGCGCCGCCGAGACCGCGCGCCCGGTGCTCCAGGCGTCGGTGTCGGGGATCAGCGGCGTCATCGATGCGCAGGGCAACGTGCACGACACGACGCGCCTCTTCGAGCGGGCTCTCGTGCGGGGCGAGATCACGACGACGACCGGGGAGACTCCGTACGTGCGCTTCGGCGACTGGATCGTGCTGCTCTCCGCAATGGGGGTCGTTGCCGCCGCGGTCCTCGCGCTCACGCGGTCGCGCGGACGCACCCACTGAGCCCGTTCGATCAGACCAGCAGCCGGATCGCGGCCACGAGGCCGACGGCAACGATCACGACCCTCAACAGCCCTGCGTCCAACCGACGCCCGACGTGGGCACCGAGCTGGCCACCGAGGACCGAGCCGACCGCGATCAGCGCCGACACCTCCCACACGACGTGGGCGGCGAAGACGAAGATCAGCGCCGCGACCCCGTTGGCGATCATCGCGAGGACGTTCTTGACGCCGTTGAGCCGCTGCAGGTCGTCGACGATGAAGATGCCGAGCAGCGCCAGCAGGATGACGCCCTGGCCGGCGCCGAAGTAGCCGCCGTACACCCCGGTGACGAAGATGCAGGCGTACAACACGGGCCCACCGTGTTCCATCGGTTGGCGCCGTCGCTTGACGACCCACGTGCTCACGCGGGGCTGCACGATCACCAGTCCGCAGGCGATCAGGATCAGCACGGGGACGACGGCGTCGAACACCGAGCTCGGCAGCGTGAGCAGCAGGATCCCGCCGATGATCCCACCAAGGAGCGAGGCGCTCCCGAGGAGCAACACCCGGCGGCGCTGGCCCTGCAGCTCGCGCCGGTAGCCCACTGCACCGCTCATCGCCCCGAACACGAGCCCGACGGTGTTGCTGACGTTGGCCGTCACCGGCGCGTAGCCGAACGCGAGCAAGGTGGGGAAGGTGATGAGGGAGCCCGAACCCACGACGGTGTTGATCGTCCCCGCGCAGAGCCCGGCGCCGAAGATGGCCAGCGCCTCGAGAACCGACATGGGCCTCGTAGACTACGGGCGGAAAGGGAGGTGGCTGTGCCCGAAGAGAAGGCGCCGACCGACCGCGCGGTCGAGCTCATCCTCTACGCGCCACTCGGTGCCGCGATGTACGCGCGCGACATGTTCCCGACGATGCTCGGCATCTTCGTGAGCCGCGGCAAGCGCGAGGTGCAGTCCCGCCAGCCGACGAGGCCGTCGGCCCCGAACCCCGATGAGGTACGCAGCCGCGTCGAGGACGGTCTCGGCGCCGCGAAGGGCGCGGCGGCCGGGGGAGTCGAGATCGCCAAGGGCGCCGCCGCCGGCGGAGTGGACATCGCCAAGGGCGCCGCCGCCGGCGGAGTCGAGATGGCGAAGGGCGCGGCCGCGACCGGTGTGGGGCTCGCGCGCGACGTGGCGGGTACCGCGCTCGCGGGGTTCCTCCAACGGCGCGCCAGCGAGCCGGCACCGCGGCCGACGCAGCCTGCTCGCGGCACACCCGGCCCCTCGAGCGACGCGGCGGCGGCCGCGCCCTCGGCACCGGCGGCCGACACGCCCGTGCCGCCCGACGCACCCGACGTCGACTCGCTGCCGATCCCGGGATACGACGAGCTGTCCGCGTCGCAGGTCGTCGAGCGACTCGAGGGCCTCGACGGCCCGTCGCTCGACGCGATCCGCCGCTACGAGACGGCCCACCGCGGTCGCAACACGATCCTCGGCAAGATCGCCCAGCTGTCCTGAGGTGGAAGCGAGCCGACCGGCCCGCGCCGAAGACATCCCGCGCGTCGTCGAGTTGGCGCGCGCAATGCGCGCGGAGCTCGCTCCGATGAGGGGGGGCGAGCGTCTGCTCGATCACGAGGCATGGCCCGAGCCGCTCGACGACGCCTATCGTCGGCTGCTCGACCGCACTGACGCGCGGCTCGTGGTCGGCACCATCGACGACGTCGTCCTCGGCTTCGCCGCGCTCGTCGTCGAACCGCTCGCTTCAGGGCGTCTGCTGGCGGTGGTCACCGATCTGTTCGTCGAGCCCGAGGCGCGCGAGGTCGGGATCGGCGAGGCGATGCTCGAGCAGCTCGTCGACCACGCGCGAGCCGAGGGCTGCGTGGGGATCGACGCCCGGGCCCTGCCGGGACACCGCGCGGCGAAGAACTTCTTCGAGGACCAGGGGTTCACCGCCCGCGCCCTCGTGATGCACCAGGACCTGAGCCGGAGTCGACCGCCGACACCCTGAGCGCCGGCCGGTGGGGCTACCACCAACCCCGGGGGCGTGCTGCCGGCCTTGCGCGCGAACGCGGCGAGACCGCGGAATTGGGGTCAGTCGACGTTGAGGGGCCGGTGGATTGAGCGCGCTGGGCATGGTGGCGCGGTGCGAGATGCGGCGACGCCGCGGTTCGCTGCTGCTGCTGACGCTGCTCGTCGGCGTGATCGGCGCGGTCGTGCTCGCGGTGGCCGCGGGCGCCCGGCGCAGCGACTCGTCGCTCGCGCGGTTCAACGCCTACAGCCGGTCGGCCGACGTCGAGCTCTACATCAAGGACCCCACGCCCGCGCAGCTTCGTGCGCTGCGGCACGCGCCGTCGATCCGGGACGTGGCCGAGCTCTACGGTTTCGCAGTCCAGTCGGATCGGTTCCCCGACCTCGCCATCGCGGGCGCAGTCGACGAGCGGTTCGGCCGCACGGTCGACCGCCCCGAGCTGGTCGCGGGACGCCTCGCCAACCCCGGCCGCGCCGACGAGATCACGATCGGCGAGGGCCTCCAGGCCCAGCAGCATCTCCGAGTCGGTGACCGCATCACCCTCAGCTCGTTCACACCCGAGCAGATCGCGACCTACGAGGCCGGCGGGAACGGGGGACCGGCGGCCGGCCCGACGACCCGGCTCCGCATCGTCGGGATCGTGCGCCGCCCCCTCGACCTCGGTGACCGCGCCGCGACCGGCGGCGTGACCGTGATGACCCCCGCGTTCACCGGCCGCTACCGCGACGACATCGGTACCTTCATCGGCTCCGTGCTCCGGATCCGGGCGCGCCACGGCGCGGCGGGCGTGCCGGAGGTGCTCGCGACCGTGCGGTCCGTCTTCGGGCGCTCGGCGGGCTTCAACCTGCAGTCGCTCGCGATCGAGAGCCAGGGCGCGCAAGATGCGATCAACGTGCTCACGGTCGCGCTCTGGATCTTCGCTGGGGTCGCCGCGCTCGCCGGGACGGTCGCCGTCGTCATCATCCTGTCGCGCGAGCTCGTGATCCTGAACGCCGACCAACCGACGCTCCGCGCGCTCGGCCTGAACAAGCGTCAGCGCATCTTGCTGAGCGCGCCCCTCGGCGCGCTCGTCGCGTCGGGCGGCGCGCTCCTGGCATGCGTCGGAGCAATCGCACTATCGCCACTGTTCCCGATCGGGGTCGCCAGCCGCGCTGACCCCGACGTCGGCTTGCACGCGGACTGGACGGTGCTCGTCGTCGGTGCCGCGGCACTCGTCGCGGTGGTGCTCGCCATCACCGCGGCGGTGGCGCTCCGTGTCACCTGGCAGGCCTCCCACCCGGACGTGCCGGCCGCCCGCGCGCGTACGTCGCGCCTCGCCGACATCGCGACCGCGTTCGGCCTCGCGCCCTCGGCGACCACCGGTCTGCGGATGGCGTTCCAGCCCGGCCAGTGGCCGCGCTCGGTTCCCGTGCGATCCGCGCTGTTGGGCGCGGTCGTCGGCGTGCTCGGCGTCACTTCGCTGTCGGTGTTCGCGGCCAACGTGCACACACTGCGCGTCACGCCGGCGCGCTACGGGTGGACGTGGGACTTCGCGGTCGAAGACCAGAGCGGCAACGCGGCATGCGTGCTGCAACACCCGGCGCTGGAGCAGGTTCCCGGCGTTGGGGCGTTGGCCTCGGTGTGCACGCAGTCGGTCCAGCTCGACGGCTCGCCCGTGAGCGCGTGGGGCATCGCCCGGCTGCGGGGGAGCATCCGACCGGCGATCGTCGCGGGACGGGCGCCGCGCAACCGGGGCGAGGTCGCGCTCGGCGCGGTCACCCTGGACCGGCTCGGCAAGCGGATCGGGGACCACGTGCGGGGGAGGGGCCCGAACGGCGCCGTCACGTACCTGATCGTGGGGCGCATGGTGTTGCCCATCATGTCGGAGTCGCAGCCGCTCGCGGACGGCGCGCTCCTGACCGCGCGCGGCTTCGACCGTGTCTTCGATCCGAGCTCCAACCAGACCGGTTACTACCTGGGCCGGTTCAGCCCCGGCGCCGACCGCGCTGCGGTCGCGCGTCGGATCAGCACCGACCGATCCCTGACCGGCTTCACCGGCCCCATGGTGTCGGTGGAGGTGGGGCGATTGGGCGAGATCGACTGGTTCCCACTCACGCTCGCCGCGCTCCTCACCTCACTGGCCCTCCTCGCGGTGGGCCACGCGCTGGTCACCTCGGTCCGGAGGCGCCGTCACGATCTCGCGGTGCTGAAGACGCTCGGCTTCGAGCGGCGCCAGGTACGCGCCGCGGTCGCGTGGGAGGCAACGGCGTTGGCGGTCGTCGGCGTCCTCGTGGGCCTCCCGATCGGCGTCGTCGTGGGCGGGCGGGCGTGGATGCTCCTCGCCGACGACCTCGGGGTTGCGTCGTCGTGGTCGGTTCCGGCCTGGGCCGTCGTCGGCGTGGTGGCGGGCGCACTCGTCCTCGTCAACGCGGTCGCGTGGTTCCCAGCACGCGCGGCCGCCCGCACCCGGCCCGCGATCGCGCTCCGGGCGGAGTAGCGGCGCGGGGGAGTAAGAAGAGCGCGATGAACGAGGCGCCCGGACAGTGGAACGGCACGCAGGTTGATTTCGACTCGGACCCGGCCGCCGACGGCTGGGGGCGGGTGCGAACCTGATGCACATCGGGATCAGCCGCCCGCCGACGCCACCGGAGCCCATACCCGACGTCGACGGCTCCTACGTCGCCGCGTACGCGGAGGAGCTCGGCTTCGAGTCGGTCTTCTACGGCGAGCACCCGGTCCGGCCGGTCGGCGAGCCGGGCGTCGGCGTCCACGCGCCCGGCGTCCCGTTCTTCCAGGACACGCTCGTCACCCTCGCGCGAGCGTCGGCCCGCACCACCCGCATCAGGCTCGGCAGCGCGGTGTTCCTCATCCCCCAGCACCATCCGGTGCTGTTCGCCAAGCAGCTCGCCTCGCTCGACTTCTACAGCGGGGGACGGCTCGTCATCGGCGCCGGCGTGGGCTGGAGCCGGGTCGAGTGCGAGACCAACGGCGGCAATTTCGACCGGCGCTGGGCGCAGTCGCTCGAGATTGTCGAGATCATGAAGAGGCTCTGGCGCGAGGAAACGGTCGAGTTCCACGGGGAGTTCTACGACTTCCCGCCGGTGCAGCTGTTCCCGAAACCGGCCACCGACGTGACGCCCCCCGTGCTCCTCGGTGTCCGCCCGCCGGCCGACGATGCCGCGACTCCGCCGGTCGGGTTCCGGCGCATCGCCCGCGCCGCCGACGGCTGGATCCCGGCATTCGTGGGCCAGGAGGCCATCAGCCGCGGCCCCGACGTCGTCGCCACCGGCCGCCGACTCCTCGCGCAGCTCGCGCCCGAGCACGGACGCGATCCGGACGACTTCCAGATCACGGCGATCCTGCGGTCCGACCTCGTCGACGGCGACATGCGGGCCGCGGTTCCGGTCGGACGGGACGTCCTTCGTCGCTACGAGAACGCCGGCACCGAACGGGTGGCGATCTCCCTGCCGACGCTCACGAACGAGGCCGACGCCCGAGCGGCGCTGGAGCAGATCGCCGAGGCGTCGCTGTAGCGACACCTTCCCGCCTCACCCATCCTGCGCCGATCCCAGCACCGCCCATAATCCTCGTTATGTCAAATACCCAGAGTGGGGGCTGCCGCGGGCCGCAGCCGGGACCTGGGGTGAGCGCCCCTCCCCCGAGGGCTCGGCGCTCAGGTGGGCAGGCAGCGCTCGAGGTCCTCGAGCGAGGGTGCGAAGTAGAACGAGCCGCTCACGGGCCGGGTGAAGTCGGTCAGGCGGTCGTGGAGGCCGTCACCGGTGCGGCCGAACATGCGGTCCAGCATCCTGGTGAACCGGCTCCGATCCGCGCTGAAGGCGACGAAGTACAGCCCGTGCTCCCCCACCGTCCCGTAGGGGACGCTGCGACGGTAGATCTCGAGCTCCTCGCCGTCCTCCTCGATCACCACGCGAGCGATGTGCGCGGTGGGCGGCTTGGGGTCGAGCTCGAGGCTGTCGGGCTTCGTGCGCCCGATGGTGGCCTCCTGGTCCTCGACCGACAGCGCGTGGAACGCGGCAAGGTCGTGGATCCAGCGCATGGTGATCACGTGCGATCCGCCGGCCCCCGGCTCGCCGTCGGGGATGATCGCGACCTCGGTCGCCGTCTCGACCGGCGGGTTCTCGGTGCCGTCGATGAAGCCGGTGAGGTCGCGGCTGTCCCGGTAGACGAATCCCGGCTGCTCGAGCGCGAGGGTGGCGATCGGGGCGAGCGCGGCGGCCACCGCACGTGCGACGTCGAGCTCGACGTCCTCTCCGGTGCCGTGCGTCCACACCCAGAGGTCGTGCTGCGTCGCCGGCACGCGCCTCCCCTCGCCCTCGACCGCCTCGAAGGGCGAGAGTGAGTCGGGCGCGGCGTCCGGTTCCAGCCACTGCCAGAGCGTGGCGCCGAAGCCGACGACGATGTTCGACCCTCCCACGGTCACCGCGGGCTCGCGCAGACCGTGGAGCGCGGCACGGATCTGGTCGTCGGTCACGCCGGCCCGCAGGTCGAGCTCGAGGTGGAAGTGCGAGCGGGTCCCCTGGGCGAAGATGCCCGGCTGTGGCGTGGCGATGACGTCCTCCCTTCTCCGCGCTCGGTGCTCGCCCGGTGACCGATCAGTCGGTGTACGCCGAGAGCGGCGGGCACGAGCACATGAGGTTGCGGTCGCCGTAGGCGCCGTCGATGCGCGACACCGGCGGCCAGTACTTGTCCGCCGCCACCACCCCGGCCGGGAACGCGGCCTGCTCGCGTGAGTACGCGCGCGCCCAACCATCGGTCGCGGTGTCGGCTGCGGGGTGGGGCGCGTGGCGCAGCGGGCTCTCGTCGACGCTCCAACTGCCCGACTCGACCGCCGCGATCTCGGCCCGGATGGCGATCATGGCGTCGCAGAAGCGGTCGAGCTCGGCGAGGTCCTCGGATTCGGTCGGTTCCACCATCAGGGTCCCCGCCACCGGGAACGAAAGCGTCGGCGCGTGGAAGCCGTAGTCGATGAGGCGCTTGGCCACGTCCTCGGCGCTCACCCCCGTCGCCTGTGTTATCTGGCGCAGGTCGAGGATGCACTCGTGCGCCACGAGCCCTTCGGAACCCGTGTAGAGGACCGGGTAGTGCGGCGCGAGCCGGTACGCGAGGTAGTTGGCGTTCAGGATCGCGACCTCGGTGGCGCGCCGCAGGCCGTCCGGGCCCATCAGCATGATGTACGCCGCGGGAATGGGCAGGATCCCGGCCGAACCGTGGGGCGCGCCGGCGACGTGCTCGGGGAGGAACGGCGCGAGGTGCGCGCGCACCGCGACCGGGCCCACTCCCGGGCCGCCGCCGCCGTGGGGGATGCAGAACGTCTTGTGCAGGTTGAGGTGGGACACGTCGGCGCCGAAGCGCGCCGGCCGCGCGATCCCGACGAGCGCGTTCAGGTTCGCGCCGTCGAGGTACACCTGGCCGCCGTGCTCGTGCACGGTCGCGCAGACATCGCGGACGTGCGCCTCGAACACGCCGTGGGTCGACGGATACGTGATCATGAGCGCGGCAAGGTCCGACGCGTGCTCCTGGACCTTGGCCCGGAGATCCTCGAGGTCGACGTTGCCGTCGTCGTCGCACTTGACCACGACCACGCGCATGCCGGCCATCACCGCGCTGGCGGCGTTGGTGCCGTGCGCGGACTCCGGGATCAGGCACACCGTGCGGGCGAGGTCACCCCGGCTCGCGTGATAGGCGCGGATGGCCAGCAGGCCCGCGAGCTCGCCCTGTGAGCCCGCGTTGGGTTGCAGCGACACCGAGTCGTAGCCGGTGATCTCGCACAGCGCGGCTTCCAGCTCGGCGAAGAGCTCCTTGTAGCCCTGCGCCTGCTCCTCGGGCACGAAGGGGTGCAGGTCGGCGAACTCCGGCCACGTGATCGGCGTCATCTCGGTGGTGCCGTTGAGCTTCATCGTGCACGAGCCGAGCGGGATCATCGTGCGGTCGAGGGCGAGATCGCGGTCGGCGAGCCGGCGGAGGTACCGCAGCATCTGGGTCTCGGAGTGGTACGTGTGGAACACCGGGTGGATCAGGATGTCGGACCGCCGCCGCCACCACGGCATCACCAGCGTCTCGCCGTACACGCCGTCCTCCGGCGGCTCGACCCCGAACGCCCGCACCACCTCGCGCACGACGACGTCGGTGGTGGTCTCGTCGAGCGTGACACCCACGCGGTCCGCGTCGACACGACGAAGGTTGATCCCGCGCGCGAGCGCCGCGGCGACGACGGCGTCGGCTCGACCGGGGACGAGCGCGGTCACGGTGTCGAACCAAGGGCCGGGAGCGAGGTCGACGCCCCCCTCACGCAACAGGAGCGAGAGCTCGTTGGTGAGGTGATGGACCCGCTCCGCGATCGCGCGCAGGCCGTCGGGGCCGTGGTAGACCGCGTAGAAGCCCGCGATGTTGGCGAGGAGCACCTGCGCGGTGCAGATGTTGCTCGTGGCCTTCTCGCGGCGGATGTGCTGCTCCCGTGTCTGCAACGCGAGGCGGAGCGCGGGGCGGCCGGCGGCGTCGACCGACACGCCCACAAGGCGGCCGGGGAGCTGGCGGCGGTACTCGTCGCGCGTGGCGATGAACCCGGCGTGCGGGCCGCCGTAGCCCATCGGGACGCCGAAGCGCTGCGCGGACCCCACCACCACGTCGGCGCCCCACTCCCCCGGCGGCACCACGATGACCAGCGCGAGCAGGTCGGTCGCGACCGCGACGAGCGTGCCCTGCGCGTGGAGGCTCGCGACGAGCTCGTGGTGGTCCCGGATGACGCCGGTGGTGCCCGGGTACTGGAGCAGCACGCCGAACACGCCCTCTGCGGGCATGTCGGGCTCGGGATCGCCGACGGTGACGTGGATGCCGACCGGCTCGGCCCGCGTGCGGACGACCTCGATGGTCTGCGGATGGCACTCGCGGTCCACGAAGAAGGTGTCGCCCGCCTTCGCGTTCACCCGGTGCAACAACGCCATCGCCTCCGCGGCGGCGGTGGGCTCGTCGAGCAGCGAGGCGTTCGCGAGGTCCATCGCGGTGAGGTCGCTCACCATGGTCTGAAAATTGAGGAGCGCCTCCAGGCGGCCCTGGGAGATCTCGGGCTGGTACGGGGTGTACGCCGTGTACCACGCCGGGTTCTCGAGCACGTTCCGGCGGATCACCGGCGGCGTGACGGTGTTGGCGTAGCCCATCCCGACGAGCGAGGTGAGCACCCGGTTGCGGCCGGCGAGCTCGCGCAACCGTTCGACGGTCCCGGCCTCGCTCCGCGCCGCCGGGAGACGGAGCTCGTCATGGTCGCGGATCGCCCGGGGCACGGCACGGTCGACGAGCTCCTCGAGCGAGCCGATCTCCAGCGTCGCGAGCATGGCGTCGATCTCCGCGGGCGACGGCCCGATGTGCCGCGCCACGAAGTCGCCCAACGGTGCCTGCTTCGTCTCGCCCACCGATCGCTCCACGCCGGTCGAATCTACCGGCGCACGAACGGCAGCTTCGTGACGGCCATGGCCGCCATCCGGCCACGCACGTCGACCGCGAGCTCCTCGCCGTCGGCGGTGTCGGGCGGCAGGAACGCCATCGCGACGCCGCGCCCGAGCACGGGCGAGAAGTTCCCGCTCGTGACCTCGCCCACGACGGTGTCGCCCCTGAGCACGTGGTACCCGGCGCGGGGGAAGACGCGGTCCGCGCTCAGCAAACCCCGCAGGCGCCGTCGGACGCCGCGTTCACGTTCCGCCTCGAGCGGCGCCCGGCCGCGGAAGTCGCCCTTGTCCCAGCGGACCACCCACGACAGTCCCGCCTGGAGCGGCGTGATGCCAGGGCCGAGCTCGTGGCCGTGCAGTGGGAGACCGGCCTCGAGGCGCAGGGTGTCGCGGGCGCCGAGACCGGCGGGCGTAATGCCTGCCGCCAGCAGTGCCCGCCAGGTGGAGACGGCGTCGTCGGCGGGAACGTGGAGCTCCACGCCGTCCTCCCCCGTGTAGCCGGTGCCGGCGGTGTATCCGCCCGGCGGCGCGCCGCGTGCGACCGCGAACCGGGCGATGCCCGCGGACTCGTGGCTCACGGTCCCGAGGAGCTCACGGGCGCGGGGCCCCTGCACCGCGAGCACCGCACGGGTCGCGGTGATGTCCTCGACCGCGCACTCCCCTCCCCCGCGGGTGTCCGCAGCGTCCGTGATCGCGGAGACGAGCGGTGTGGTGTTCGATGCATTCGGCATCACGAGGAACTCGCCGGGCGCGACCCACCACACGATGATGTCGTCGACCACGTGCGCGTCGTCGGGATCGAGCAGGTGCGTGTACTGCGCACGCCCGGGGCCGATGCGGTCGAGATCGTTCGTGAACGCCCACTGGAGCGTGGCGAACGCGCCAGCGCCCGCGACCCGCACCGACCCGAGGTGCGACACGTCGAACACGACCGCGCGGTCCCGGCACGCGCGATGCTCAGCGACGACTCCGGCGTACTGGATCGGCATCTCCCAACCGCCGAACTCGGCCATGCGCGCCCCGAGCTCGTGGTGCTCCGCGTCGAGCACGCTCCGACGGAGCACCACCTCAGGCCGACTCGGCGCGGTGGCCCGGCTGCGCGCGCGGTCCGAGATCGAACGGCAGCGCAGCCGCCGCGGAGTCGGCGTTCCCCTCCGCCGCGAGCTGCGACGGCGGTTCGAGCCCGTACTTCACCAGGAGCTGCAGGTAGTCGCGCTGGTACAGCACCTTGATCTGCACCTCTGGGTGCTGCTCCCGGAGCCGGCGCGCCTTGCGGTTCTTCTTCGTGACGAGCTTCTGGTTCAGCGTGGTGATCTCGATGTAGAGGTCATAGGCAGGCAGGTAGAAGTCGGGCGTGAACGCCTGCACGGGATTCCCGGTGCGGTCGCGTTCGAGCATGAAGGTACGGGGCTCGTAGTGCCACGTGATGCCGTAGAAATCGAGGAGCTTCGCGAACTGCCGCTCGGAATTGTGCGCAAAGCGCACGAGCTCGTGCGGGAGCTGCTCCGCGATGTCAGCCTCCCGATGCCGCGCGCGTGCCGCGATCGTCGCCCGCGGCGGGAGCCGACTCGGTGGGCGCACCCAGCTCGTGGATGCGCGCGTCGAGCTCCTCGACGACGCTGCCGAGCGGAACGATGTTGAGCACGCCCTGGCCGTGCCGCACGATGTCGACGAGGTCGTCACCGGTACGCGCGAGCACCGAGTGCGGGCCGTTGAGCACGAGACTCGCGGTCGCCCAGTCGTCGCCGAGATCCTCACGCAGGTACGCGATCGCGGTGCGCGCGGTCTGGAGCTTCACGCCCGCGTCGAGCAGGTTCTTGATCACCTTCAGTCGCACGAGGTCGCGCCAGGAGTAGCTCCGCTGGGTGCCGCTGCCGTGCGCGTCGGCGAGCGACGGCCGCACGAGATCCGTGCGCGCCCAGTAGTCGAGCTGGCGGTACGTGATGCCGACGATCGCGCACACCTGCGGTCCGCGATAGCCCTGCTCCGGCAGGGTGGGCTCCATGCCCGCCAGGCTCGGTTGCGTGGCGTGCGACGACGGGCGCTTCGGTGATGCGGCCATTGAGCTCCTCGGCCCCTCGCTCGACCCTCACCGTGAAGTACACGGTGGTAGTTACGGGAGGGTAAGCCTATACCACTCCGCGTCCCGGCGGGAGCGGGACGCGCCGCCCGCGGAGCGTCCGGGAACGCCCGCTACTGCTCGGGACCGTGGGCGAAGTCCTCGGGGCGGACCTGGTCGAGGAACTCCCGGAATTCCTCGATCTGCTCCTCCTCCTCGTCCTGCTCGAAGACCACCCCGGCCTCGTCCAGCACGCCCTCGGCGGCGAAGATCGGCACCGGCTCGGGGTACCGGACCGCGAGAGCGATGGCGTCGGAAGGCCGGGAGGACATGCGGTACGAGCCGCCGTCACGGGCGAGCTCGATCTCGGCGTAGAACGTCGCGTCGTGCAGCTCGGTGATGATCACCTGCACGATCCGGGCGCCGAGGTCGTCGAGGACCTTCTTGAACAGGTCGTGCGTCATGGGCCGGGGAGTCTCGAGGCCCTGGAGGGCGTAGACGATGGCCGTCGCCTCGGGCTGGCCGATGTAGATCGGGAGGTGGCGCTGCCCCTCGCTCTCGCGGAGGAGCACGATCGGCTGGTTCTGAGGGACCTCGACTCGAACTCCGACCAGTGACATGGGGATCACGGGCGCCTCCGTCCTCCGAAGCGCACCCTAGCACCGACCCCCGGGGCTTCACCCGGCGCCGTCGGCGCCCGAGGGCGGCGCGTTCCCGCTCCCGTAGAGCGCGCGCAGGTAGGCGCCGGGATCGCGCGTGAGCACCGCCCGGTCGGCGGTCACGACCATCGGCAGGTTGCGGTACAGGTCGGAGACGTGCTGCCCGTAGCCGAGCACGAACACGTCCGGTATCTCCGCGCCGACGTAGCGGACCGGCAGCGGCAGGATGCGTCGCGCGGGGCGGTCGAGCAGCGTGCACACGTCGACGCGGCGCGCGCCGCGCGCGCGGAAGTGCTCGAGCAGGTAGCCGAGCGTGAGCCCCGTGTCGACGATGTCCTCCACCACGACCACGTCGCGGTCGGCGAGGTCGAGCACGAGATCGTGTGTGATGCGCACCCGCCCGCTGTCGGGCGCGTACCGCGAGATCGCGATGAAGTCGACGAGCACGTCGATGCCGCGTATCTCGCGGACGAGATCGGCGACGAAGATCAGCGCGCCCTTGAGCACGCCGACGAGCAGCACCCCGTCGGGATGGTCATCGGCGATCGCCTTCCCCAGCCGCTGGGCGCACTCGCGGAGCGCATGCTCGTCGAGCAGCGTCGCCGGCAGCGCGTCGTCCTGGGATACGACGGCGGGCGGCCCGCTCACTCCGCCAGCGTCTCGCCGATCGCGTCGCGCAGCAGGACGGTCCGCAGCCGTCGCCCCAGTGTCGCGAGCTGCGCGAGCTCGTCATGGAGCCGGTCGCGGGCCTCGGGATTGCGCTGGCGGACGTAGGGCATCAGCACCTGGGCGAAGAGCACGGCTTCGCGCTCGGCGAAGGTGCGGTACATGCGGAGGTGACGGGCCTCCACGCCACGCCGGAAGAAGCCGGCGGCCGCGACCGCGACCTCGAGCGCGTCGTCGTCGTAGTACGGCTCGCCGTCGACCTCACGCACCGGACGGAGCAGGCCGTAGCCCTCGAGCTCGACGAGCTGACCGACCTCGAGGCCGCTCTCGGAGGCGAGCTCCGCGCGCGTGCGCGTCGCGGATTCGGAGGTGGCGGGCGCGACATCCTCGCGCGCGCCCTCGTCGGGAGGGAGCGTGGTCGCGAACGCGGGCCGACGACGCGGGCTCGGCGCTGCGGGCCGGGCCCGCGGCAGATCGGCCGACGCAGATGGGGGCTTCGCCGGCGGCGCCTTTGCCGCCAGCGGCTCCGAGGTGACGGGCTCCGCGTGCCCGGGCTCTTCCGTCTGCGGGGCTGCGCTCCCGGGCGAGACGGCCGCCGGTTCCGGCGAGGGATCGAGGAGCGACGGATCGCCTGGCGGGAGCTCGTCGAGACGCTCCTTGATTACCTTGAGCGGCAGGAAGTGCTCCTTCTGCTGGTAGAGGATCCATCGCAGGCGGGCGAGGTCGTCGTCATAGAACTTCCGGTACCCCGACGGAGTGCGTTCCGGGTCGATCAGTCCCTGGCTCTCGAGGAACCGGATCTTGGAGATGGTGATGTCGGGGAACTCGTCGCGGAGCTGCGCCAGCACCTCGCCGATCGACAGGTGCGGTCCCGCACCGCCCGCGCTCACGCCGCGCTCCGGTGGTCGCCGGTGCCGAGGAGGAACACGAGCACGTAGCGACCGATCTGGAGGTCGGCGAGATGGTGCAGGGGCGCGGTGTCGACCCGCTCGTGGTCGACGTAGGTGCCGTTGAGGGAGCCCACGTCGCTCACCTCGTACCCGCTGTCGACATGGCGGACCACCGCGTGCCGCCGGGACACCGTGATGTCGTCGAGGAAGATGTCCGACTCGGGGTGGCGTCCGAGCGCGGTCGTGTCGGCGTCGAGCACGAACCGGCTGCCGGCGTTCGGGCCGCGCCGCACGACGAGCATGCCCATCCCTTCGGGGAGCTCGCCCAGGACCTCTCCCAGGTCCTCGTCGAGGTCGAGGCGCTCGGCCAGCTCGGACAGGCTCATCGTTGTGTCGTCGTCGGGCGGGAGTGCGCTCCCGCACGACGAGCAGAAGTTGGCGCCCGTCTCGTTGTCGTGGCCGCACCGGCGGCAGCGCATGGGGCAAGGGTATCCGAGCGATCCGCACCCCCCGAGCCTCTACGTCGACCAGAGGTTCAGCGCTGTTCCACGAGCTCCCGGTACGCAGCGGCGTCGAGCAGGTCGTCGAGCTCGGCCGGCTCCGCGAGCTCCACCGCGAAGATCCATCCGTCGCCGTAGGGGTCGTCGTTCACGCGCTCGGGAGTGTCGACCAGCGCGGCGTTGACCTCCACGATGGTCCCGCTCACCGGCGAGTAGATCTCCGAGACCGACTTGGTCGACTCCACCTCGGCGCACGTCGCGTGCGCGAGCACGTTGGCGCCGACATCGGGGAGCTGCACGTAGACGACGTCACCCAGCGCATCCTGCGCGAAGTCGGTGATGCCCACCCGCGCCCGGGCCCCGTCGACGGCGACCCACTCGTGCTCGGTGCTGTAGCGCAGCTCCTCGGGAAATTGCATGGGCGGAGGCTAGTGGTGCGGGGCGACTCTCAGCGCAGGCTGACGCGGATCCGTTGTGCCCACTCCTGGGCGAGGCGGCGGGAGTCGAGGTCGGTCGGGCCCTCCGCCCACACGTGGGTCAGCGCCTCGGCGGGATCGGGCAGCACCAGTACCCAGCGGTCGTCGAACAGGACCTTCACGCCGTCGACCAGGGCGACCTCGTGGTCGCCGGAGCGCTGCATCACCTCCCGCATCACCGTCCCCTTGCGCTCCCACGGGGTCACGACCGTCTCGTGAGCGACACGGGTGGCCGGGAGACCGGCGACCACCGACGAGAGCGGGCGCTCGGTGGCGGCCAGCAGGTCGAGGAGCTTGGCGAGGGTCGCGGCGGCGTCGAACGCGGGCAGGAAATCGGGCCAGATGCAGCCGCCGTCGGGCGTCCCGGCGAAGGTGATCGCGCCCGACGCGGCGGCCGACGTGAGGCCGTCGCCCCAGATGCGGGTCCGTACGACGCGGCCCCGGCCGGCCACGAGCTGGTCGACCGCGTCGGACACGTGGATGGGCACCGCGATGCCCGGATCGTCGACCGCCTCGGTGACGAGCTCGACCAGCGCGAGGAGCAGCTCCTCCGGCTCGAGCACCCGCCCGGTGTCGTCGAGGACGGTGGCGAGCTCGGCGTCGGGGTCGATCACGAAGCCGAGGTCGCTCCCGGAGGCGCGCACGAGCTCCCCCACCTGCGCTACGTGCATGTCGTGCGTCTCCGCGAACTGGGTGGCCGACGCGGTGCTCGTGTACGGGTTCACCGCGAGCACCTCGGCGCCGAAGCTGGAGAGGATGCTCGGCATCGCGATCGACACCGCACCGAACGAGTAGTCGAGCACGAGCTTGAACGATCGCTCGCGTACACGCTCGACGTCGACCGCGCGTTCCAGCGCGGCGGCGTAGAACTCGAGCGCGCGCGGCGGGAACACGATGTCGCCGATCTCACCGGCGAACGCCCGCCGATAGTCCTCGCGCGACAGGAGGCGCTCGACCTTGCGTTGGAACGACGAGTCGAGGTCGACGCCGTCGCGCCCGAAGAAGCGGATCTCGACCGTGTCGGGATCGCCCGGCGCGAGACGCACCGTGAGACCCCCCTGCGACCGGCTGTTGCGCACCTGAAAGCGCGTGAGCGGCACGGTCGAGAGCTCGAGATCCTCCACGCTCACGCCGGCAAGGTTGAGCCCGGCGATCATGGCCCGCTTGAGTGCGCGTGCGATTCGGCTGGTGTCGCGGCTGGCGGTCACGGTGCTGCCCTTCGGCAGCGCCGTGCCGTACGCCATGGCGAGCCGCACCGCCGCCTCGGGCGTGACGTCGACGTTCGCCAGCCCCCGCACCCCACGCGACCCGAACAGGGTGCGGGCGCCGCGGCTCTCCCACACGATGGACGACGTGACGGTGGCGCCCGAGTCGACGGTCTTGAACGGGTACACCTTCACGTTCGGGTTGATCACCGCGTCCTGGCCGATGAAGCACTCGTCTCCCACCACCGTGCCGTCCTCGACCCTCACGTGCGCACGGAGGTCGGTGTTGCGCCCGATCACGCAGCCCCGCAGGTTGGCGCCGGGCCCCACGAACACGTGGTCGTGGCACACCGCGCGCTCGAGGAACGCGTCGGCCTTCACGATGACGTCGGTGCCGAGCACGGTGTACGGGCGCAGCACCGCGCCCGCCTCGACGCGGCAGCTCGGGCCGATCACGACCGGGCCCGTGATCTCGGCCTCGGGACTGATGACGACTTCGCTGCCGACCCACAGGCTCTCGCCGAGCCGGAACCCGTCGATGTCGAACTTCACCTTGCCGTCGAGCACGTCGGCGTGGGCGCGGATGTAGGCCTCGAGCGTGCCGACATCCTCCCAGTAATCGTGCGCGATGTGTCCGTAGAGCACGCGGTCCTTGGCGAGCAGCGCGGGGAACACGTCGCTCGAGAAATCGACGACCTCGCCCTCGGGGATGGAGTCGAAGACCTCGGGCTCGAGCACGTATATCCCGGTGTTGATGGTGTCGGAGAAGACCTGGCCCCACGTCGGCTTCTCCAGGAACCGCTCGATCGTGCCGTCGGGGCGCGTGATCACGATCCCGAACTCGAGTGGGTCCTCCACGTGCTTCAAGGCGATCGACGCGACCGCGCCCGCGTCGCGGTGTGCCTTCACCAGCGTCGTCAGATCGAGGTCGGTGAGGATGTCGCCCGAGATGACGAGGAACGTGTCGTCGAGCTCCGCGGACGCGTTGCGCACCGAGCCCGCGGTGCCCAGGGGAGTGTCCTCGGTCGCGTAGCGCATTCGCACGCCGAAGTCGGAGCCGTCGCCGAAGTAGTCGCGGATCTGGTTGGCGAGGAAGGCCACGGTGACGACGATGTCGTCGAACCCGTGCTGGGACAGCAGCCCGACGATGTGCTCCAGCATCGGCTTGTTCACGAGCGGAACCATCGGCTTGGGCGTGTTGCTGGTGAGCGGGCGCAGGCGGGTCCCCTCTCCCCCGGCCAGGATGACGGCCCTCATCGCCTCTGCTCCCCGGCGCCGGCGGGTCCCGCGCCTCTCATCCGACCGCGCTCCCGACCCGGCTCGGTGGGTTGCCACCACGCGCCGCTCGTCCCTCGCGCAGCGCGGCACGGGCGAGCGGCACGTACTCGAACGCGGCGTAGTAGCTGAACGCGAGGCCGCTCACCGCGAACACCCACGCGGCCACCAGCGCGAGGTCGCGCGCGGAGCCGCCCGTGTGGTCGGCGGCGAGGAATAGCGGGAATGCGAACATCAGGGCGAGCGTGCCCGCCTTGCCCGACCATCGAACGTCGATCCGGCGGGCACCGGCGAGGGCGAGCAGCGCCACGGCGACGCAGATCACGGCTTCGCGCGCGAGCACCAACACCCCGACCACGATCGGCACGCTCCCGTCCGCGAGCAGCGCGACTCCTGCGGTGATCAGCAGGACCCGGTCCGCGACCGGGTCGAGCACCTTCCCGAGATCGCTGCCCTGGTCGAAGTGACGCGCGATCCAGCCGTCGACCCAGTCGGAGGCGCCGAGCACCGCGAGGAGCACGGCCGCGGCGATCGGCTCGTCGTCGACCAGCAGGACCACGAAGAGTGGCGCGCAGAGGAGTCGTACGAGCGAGATCAGGTTCGGGATCGTGGCGACCCGCGAATCCCGCGACATGGCCGTCATGCTACGCGGGGAGGACGCGCGCGTCTCCGGGCGCGCCCGAGCGCCGCAGTGGCCCTACGCGTGGATCGGCCCGCTCGCGTCGCGCAGCGAGCGGGCATCGCGTCCGGTGCGGGTCGCGATGATCTCGGCGCAGATGGAGACGGCGGTCTCCTCGGGGGTCCGGGCGCCGATGTCCAGGCCGATCGGCGCCATCAGCCGCGCGAGCTGGGCGTCGTCGACACCCGCCTCGCGCAACCGGGCGAGCCGGCGCTCGTGCGTCCGGCGCGACCCCATCGCCCCCAGGTAGCCGACCGCCGTGTCGAGCGCGCCGACGATGGCGGGGACGTCGAATTTGGCGTCGTGCGTGAGCACGCACACCGCGTCGTGGGCGCCGAGCCGATCACCGACCTTCGCCAGGTAGCGGTCGGGCCAGTCGTTCACCACCTCGTCGGCCATCGGGAAGCGCTGGACGGTGGCAAAGACCGGCCGCGCGTCGCACACCACGACGTGGTAGCCGAGCACCTTCGCGATCCGGGCGAGGGCGGCCGTGAAGTCGACCGCACCGAAGATGATCATGCGCGGGGGCGGCGTGAACGATTCGATGAAGACCGAGACCGTGTCCTCCCGCGCCTCGCCGTGCTCGCCGTAGTGCCGCATCGACGACAGCCCGGCGTCGAGCTCGCCCAGCGAGTCGCGCGCCACGACCCGGTCGAGGTCGGGGTCGCCGAGCGAGCCGAGGATCCTCGCCGGCTCCCCTCCGCGCGCCGGGAACGCGAGCAGCTTGGCGCCGATGTTGGTGCCCGCGGTCACCGTGGCGAGCACGACGGGGGCGTCGGCGCGCAGCGCCTCCCGGAGCGCGTCGAAGACGGGCGTGGCGCTCGGCTCGCTCATGACCGCCGGTTACCAGTCGAGCGGCTCGAGGTACAGGTGGATGGTCCCCCCGCACGTGAGCCCGACCGCGAACGCCTCGTCGTCGGAGTAGCCGAACGTCACGACGCCGCGTTCGCGGGTACCGGCGAGGACCTCGAGCGCGGCTTCGACGGTGGCGCCCTCCACACAACCGCCGGAGACCGAGCCGGCGACGGCGCCAACATCGTTCACCGCCATCGTGGCCCCGGGGTCGCGCGGGCCGGACCCGTCCAGCGCAACCACGCGCGCAATGGCGACGCGGTGACCTTGGGCGCGCCACCGGTCGATGTCGTCGAGAATCTCCTTCATATCCCCCAGGCTATTGGCTCGACCGGGCACCCGCGCCGGGCCGGTCGCGCGAGACGATCTCGGCGAGCTGCTCGAGCGAGGCCAGTGAATGGCCCTCCACGAACTCGTCGACATGCGGCAGCGCCGCCGCCATCCCCCGCGCGAGCGGCGCGAAACCCGGTGACGCCTTCAGGGGGTTGACCCACACGACCTTGTGCGCGACCCGGTGCAGCCGCTGCATCTGCTCGGCCAGCAGCTCCGGGTCGCCGCGGTCCCAACCGTCGGAGAGGATCACGACGATGGCGCCCCGCGCGAGCCCGCGCACGCCCCACTCGTCGTTGAACGCACGGAGACCCTCCCCGAGGCGGGTGCCGCCCGACCAGTCGACGACGCGTCGCGCGGCCGCGGCGAGCGCGGCGTCGGGGTCGTGCGTCGAGAGGTCGCGGGTGAGACGCGTGAGACGGGTGCCGATCGCGAAGGCCTCGACCCGGCCCCGGCTCACCACCGCGGCGTGGAGGAACCGCACGAGGGCGCGTGCGTAGGCCTCCATCGACCCGCTCACGTCGCAGAGCAGCACGAGCCGGCGGGGGCGTTCGCCCGGCTCGACGAACGCGCGGTCGATCGGCTCGCCCCCGGCGCGCAGCGCGCGCCGGACGGTTCGGCGCAGGTCGGGGGGCCCGGTCCGGCGGTGGCTCGCACGGGCTCGCCGCGACCGGCGGAGCGCACCCGCGAGGCGCAGGTCTGCCATCAGGCGCTGCGCCTGCGCGTGCTCGTCGGGCGTGTAGGTGGAGAAGTCCCGGTGGCGGAGGACCTCGGCCGGGCTGTAGCGCACGGTGACGGCGGGCGTGTCCTCGCCTTCGCCGTCGTCGCCCTCGTCGGGCGGCGGGCCGTCGTCGGTATCGAACGCGAGAGTGAGCTCGGCGGAGGGTGCCGGCGCGGGCGCGATGACCACCGTGCGGTCCCACCAGGCCGCGAACGCGCGGTCGTAGGTGGCGATGTCCTCGGGTCGGCGCACCAGCGTCGCGTGGCCCGCCCAGTACACCGCGTCGCGCGAGTCGATCCCGACCTCCGCGACCGCGCGCGCGAACACGAGCGTGCTGCCGACAGGTACGTCGAGCCCGGTGGCGCGCAGCAGTCGGGTGAAGCCGACGATCGCCCGCTCGGGTGCGAGCAGTCCCCCGTCGTGCACGCCGGCGGGGGTTTCAGGCACTGCGCTCCAACGCCGTGTGCACGAGATGCCCGATCCCGTGCGAGCGGGTGCGCTCCTGGTCCTCGCGGTACTTGAGGATGGTGCCCAGCGTGACCGCGACCGCGTGCTCGTCGATCTCTGCGCACCCGAGCGCGGCCAGCGCCTGCGCCCAGTCGATGGTCTCGGCGACGCCCGGCGGCTTGTACAGATCGAGCGTCCGCAGGCCCTCCACCGCGGCTGCGACCTGCCGGGCGAGAGTCTCCGGCACTTCCGGCGCGCGCACCCGGAGGATCGCGAGCTCGCGCTCGAAGTCGGGGTGGCTGATCCAGTGGTAGAGGCAACGCCGCTTCAGCGCGTCGTGGACGTCCCGCGTCCGGTTCGAGGTGACGACCACGACGGGCGGCACCGACGCCCGGAACGTCCCGAGCTCCGGGACCGTGATCGCATAGTCCGACAGGATCTCGAGCAGGAACGCCTCGAACTCGTCGTCGGCCCGGTCGACCTCGTCGACGAGCAGCACGGGTGGCGCAGAGGCGCCGAGCGACTCGGCCTCGTAACCGATCGCGCGCAGCAGCGGGCGGCGGACCAGGAAGCGCTCCGAGTAGAGCTCGTCCTCGACCACCTCTCCCCCGCCGGCCTCGACGGCACGAAGGTGCAGGAGCTGACGCGAGTAGTCCCATTCGTACACCGCCTGCGCGGCGTCGATGCCCTCATAGCACTGGAGACGGACCAGCTCGCCTCCCGTCCACGCCGACAGCACCTTCGCCACCTCGGTCTTGCCGACGCCGGCCTCCCCTTCGAGGAGGAGGGGACGATGCAGACGCAACGCGAGGAAGATCGCGGTCGCGAGGCCGTCGTCGGCGAGGTAGTCGTGCTCGGCGAGCGCGGTACGGACGTCTTCGACTGTATCGACCATGCCGTCCCGATTCTACGAGCGCCCGGTCGCGGACCACGCCGTGGCGACGCGCGCGCCCCCTCCAGCCGGTGGGGTGCACACGCGCCCGTCGGTTAGGATCACGAACTGTTCGACTCGTGACGTGTATACGAGGAGTGCCTGTCCCTTGCTGCTCGGCCTGGTCTCGGATGCGCACTGCAACGTCGCGGCGATGGAGGCGGCCGTGGAGCGGCTCGCTCCCGACGTCGACGCGATCCTGTTCGCGGGCGACGCGGTCTACGAGTACCGGATGTGCAACGAGATGATCGAGCTCATCCGCGACGCGAGGATGCACTACGTCATCGGCAACCACGAGATCGAGCTCCTCGGGCGCAACGGCGAGCGCGCCCGGAGCGCACCCGGAGTACGGGAGGACCTGCTCGACTTCCTCCGCACGGTGCCCACCCGCTTCGACCTCGAGACGGGCGGGAAGCGGGTCCAGATGGTGCACGGGTGCCCGTGGCCGCCGTACAACGAGTACGTCACCGCCGGAAGCCCATCGCTCCGCAAGTGCGGCGACGCCGACGTCGACTTCCTCGTCCTCGGCCACACCCACGTGCCGATGGTCGAGCAGGTCAACGGCACGCTGGTGGTGAACCCCGGCTCGATCGGCGAGTCGCGGGAGCACGGAGCGCGCGACCTCGTGTCCTACGCGGTCCTCGACACCGACCGCGGCGAGGTGGAGATCGTCAAGTTCCCGAACCCGCGCCTCCAGGCCACTGCGTAGCCGCGCAAGGCGTTCGGTCCATCGCGCGGTGAACCCGCGGGTGAGCAACCGCGGATCACTCCGAGGTCATGCGTGCTCGATGCCGAGGAAGCCTGCCAGGTTGCCGCGCAGGATGGCGCGCTTCTGGTCGTCGTCGCAGTGCTGGAGCTGCGCGAGGTAGGCCGCGGGATCGGGCAGCCCCTCGCCGTGCGGGAAGTCGGAGCCGAACACCAACGGCTCGACGCCCACCGCTTCGATCACGCGGTCGACGTTCTCCTCCGGGAACGGCGCGACGACGATGTGCTTGCGGAAGTACTCGCTCGGGCGCATCTCGAGCTTGCCCCAGGTGGCGCGACGCCCCATGAAGTACGCGTGGTCCATCTTGCGCACGAAGTACGGCACCCACACGGTGCCCTGCTCCGACAGCAGGAACCTCACGTTCGGGTAGCGGTTGAAGAAGCCCTGCAGGATCGCGGCGGCGGCGGTCTCGTACGCGGGACGGTCTCCGTAGTACATCACCCACTGGAACGCGGTCATGTCGCCGAGGATCGCCTCGGGCTCGCTCCACGCCTCGCCCTGGCGCCCATAGAAGGTCACGTTGGCGAGGTGGTTGCAGAAGTTGATCCCGGCCTCGTTGCAGATCGACCAGAACTCGTCGAGCTCCGGACGGAACGGCGATTCGTCGATCGCGGGTCCGCTGCTGATCTGCACGAGGTTGAGCGGACCGTCGGCCATGCAGGCGTTCAGCTCGGCGAGCGCGGCCTCGGGATCCTTCAGCGAGATGAACGGCGGCGTGATGATCCGGTCGTCGTGGTTGAACTGCCAGATGTTCGCGATCGCCCGGTTACCGGCGCGCAAGTTGGCGTACAGGCCCACCAGGTCGTCCTCGAACTCGTATTCGAGCCCGAGGCCGAACGCGTAGTTGACGGTCGTCGCGATGCCCTGCGCGTCCATGATCGGCAGACGCGTCGCGGGATCGTCGAGGTGGTCCTGCATGGCGCGGTAGCGCTTCACGAAGTCGCGCCGCTCGTCGTCGGTGAGGCCCTTCAACGGGTTCAGCCGGGTGAGCTGCTTCCCCGGGAAGAACGCCTGCTTGATCTCCTCGTCGTCGGTGCCCGCGTTGCGCGCGAGCACGTCGTCGGAACCCACGATCTGGGTGATGGCGACGCCGCTGCCGGTGACGAGCCGTTGGGGCCTCCCCGCGAACAGGACCTCGCGCCGGCCGTCGGGGTGGATGACGGTCCGAATCGCCTTGTCCTTGTGCTTCGGGTCGATGAACCCCTCGAGCTTGTGGTTCGGGATGGTCGAGTGCTGGTCGGCGTCGAAGAGCCGGTAGCCCACCTCTTGCTCGACCTTGCTGACCTCTCGGCTCTCGTCGACGACGGCCATGTGACCCCCTCGGAAGTGGTGTCGTTGCCTCAAATCCTGGCGCGTCGGAGCGGACGACGCCAGCATCCGGGGGCGGACGTGCCGTCAGCCGACACCGAGCAGTTGGCGCGCGGAGGCCAGCAGCGCGGGGTTGCCCGCGGCCGACGCGCTCTCCTGGCCCCGGCGCCGGGCGTTGCGGGCGATGAACGCACCTGCCGCGGCCTGCTTGTAGCGGACCAAGGCGGCGAACCAGTCGAGGTCGGCGACACTCGTGCCCCGCGACTGCTGGTAGGTGTCGATCAACTCCTCGGTGGGCGGCATGCCGTCGGCGATGACGCGGCCGATCGAGTCGTCGGGGTTGGCCATCATGAGGAACCACGCGAGATCGACGCGCGGGTCGCCGCGCGCCCACAGCTCCCAGTCGATCACCGACACGATCTCGTGCCCGAGGCTCAGCGTGTTGCCCACGCGGAAGTCGCCGTGCATCAGTGTGGTCGGTTCCATCGCGGGGACGGTCTCGGCCAGCCGCTCGCCGACGTCCTCGCTCCCGGCGCGGAGGTCTTCGTCGCAGGCGGCGAGCGAGTTCTGCCATCGCTCGACTTCAGCCTCGAGCGTCGTCTCCGGTTCGTCGGCCAGGCCCACGTCGCGGGGATCGATGCGGTGGAGCTCGCCGATGATGCGCGCGGCCTGCAGCTCGCGGTCGCGCACCTCGTCGGCAGGGATCGGACTGGTGGAGACCACGAAGTTGGGCTCCACGCAGTCGCCCGGCTCGA
>CAZDJK010000011.1:0-24659 GCA_964505725.1 uncultured Bifidobacteriaceae bacterium
GCGGTGCGAGGTAGCCCGATGCCGAAGAGGACCGACTCGATCGCCTGATCGGCGATCTCGGGGTGTTGGCGGTATGCCTCCTCGACCCCTAATCGTGAGCACAACGAGCCGATGAGCGTCCCGGCGGCGAACTCCAGTCCGACGTCGGCGAGTCGACCCTCGGTGACCAAGGACTCGACGAGAACGCCGAGGGCCTCTCGCATCGCATCCTCTTCGGGTCCGAACGAAGTGAGGCCCGTTTGCGCGCGTCGATGCTGGACGAACCCCTCGACGCGCTGCCGTCCAGCCTCACGCAGAACGTCTACAAGGCGTCGGGCAATCCGCCGTTCGACGCGACCACGCCCTCGGCCGCGGTCAAGAAGTTCACCAAGGAGATGAAGGCGGTCGGTGCGGGCGCGAGCACCGACATCAACCCGTACGCGTGGAACACGTGGAACGGCGCGTACGCGATCGCCGAAGTGGCGAAGACGATGAGGACCGTCGACGCCGCATCGTTGCTGGCGGCACTCAACTCCGCCAAGGACATCCCGCTCCCCTCGGGGCACACCTGGACGCCGAGCGCACCCGGACCCACGGGCTACGCCCGCGACAGCAGCGCGGTGGGGTACTTCTCCAAGTACGTCGGCAACGGCAAGTGGAAGCCGGTGAAGCCGGGACCGCGGGGAATCGCGATGAAGAGCAGGCTCTTCGGCTGACAAGTCACGACCCTCGGGGGAAGGCCTCCACTGCGGCACGCAGGCCTTGCTCGATCAGATCGAGAGCGTTGGTGGCCAGGGCGGTGTAGCTGCTTCCCGGCGTCGCCATCCACAGGCCGAGGGCCGCGTGGCTCGCGCTCACGACGGTGGTCGCGATGACGGTGGGCAGGAGATCACGTACGGGATCGGCGCCGAGACGTTCCGCCACGAGGCCGGTGATCGTGGCCAGCAAGGCCGTCGGCTCGCCGGCCGCGCGTGCGAGCACTCCGGGCGCGCCGGCGATGATGGCCTCGATGCGCATGATCGCGTCACGGTCTTCTTCGTAGCTCTCGGCGGCCGTCATCACCGCCGAACGGATCGCCGCGAGCAGCGGCTCGTCCCGGGGACGCGCCGCCAGCGCATCGATGAACAGCTCGACGCGCCGCCGCATGTCGCGCAGCACGAGCTCCTCCTTCGAAGGGAAGTAGCGGAAGAGCGTCCGCCGGGAGACACCTGCGGCTCGGGCGACCTCGTTGGTGGTGACGGCATCGAACCCGTGCTTCGAGAACAGCTCGAGCGCGGCCTCCTGGATGCCGGCCTCGACCTTCTGACGGCGTCGGTCGCGCTGGTGCTGGCCCGGAGCGGTGGTCGACAGCCCCGGTGCGGGCGCCGAAGGGTCTGGATCGATCGTCAGAGTCATCGTCGGCTTTTCCGTTTCTCGCCGCTGCACGGCCGCAGCACGAAGGTAGGTGTCGAGCCGGCGCGGAAGTGTAGGTGGACGGGCGAAGGGCTTCCTCCGAGCTGCGCTTGCCGGATGGCACTCGGTGCCATAGCGTGTCGGGGCGAGGTGCGAGGTTGGCGCCGCCCGTTGAGCCGTGTCGCGAGAGGACGAAGGGGAGTGCACATTGGCCGAGATCGTCGACTACGAGGCGACGACGCATGTGGCCGGCGTCGTCGCGATGGTGCGCGGCGAGCAGATCACACCTCACATGCGCCGGATCACGCTGCACGGAGAGGCTCTCCGCGGGCTCGAGCAACACTGGCGACCGGAGATGTTGATCCGGCTCTACTTTCCTCCGCCGGGCCACGCCGATCCGCCGGAGCCGCACTTCGACGACGCCGGCCAACTCGCGTTCCGGACCACCCCAGACACCGAGGTGAGCCCCTTCAGCGCCGTCTCGGAGGATCCACTGGTGCGGGCGTTCACGGCGCGCCGTTACCGTCCGGAGGCACTGGAGCTCGACATCGACTTCGTCCTCCACGAGGCACCCGGGCTCGCGGCGGACTGGGCCCGGCGCGCGGTCCCGGGTGACCGCCTCGGAGTCGTGGAGTTCGCACTCCCACCCGGCCATGCGCCGGCCACGGCGCACGACGCCGATTGGTACCTGATGCTGGGCGACGAGGCCGCGCTCCCCGCCTTCCATACCAACGTCGAGATGTTCCCCCCCGGAACGCGGGTCACGGCGTTCATAGAGATCGTCGATGCGTCCGAAGAGCAACCGGTCGATACGCGGGCCGACCTCTCGCTCACCTGGCTCCACCGTGGCGACGCGGCACCTGGTACGAGCGGTCTCCTCCAGCGGGCCGCGCGCGAATTCGACTGGCCCGAGGGCAACGGCTTCGTATGGGTGTGCGGAGAGATCAAGATGGTGGGCGAGATCCGCCGCTTCGTACGCGAGGAGCACCGGCTCCAGCGGGGCGAGTACAAGGCGCAGGCCTATTGGCGGCGCGGCAAGACCGAAGTGGAGCGCATGGCGCGCATGACCGAGCTCACGATGCAAGCCGCGGCCGCCGATCCGCAGACGTTCATGGACAGCTTCGAGGAGATCGGGATGAACGTCGAAGACCCGACCTGGTACGAGGAATGAGCGTCGACGGCACCTGGGTCCTGGCATTGACCACGCCGGTCGGGCGCCAGCTCCTCACCGTGACGCTCGCAGACGAGGGCGGCGTGCTCACGGGAACGTTCGAGGGCCTCATGGGTTCGGGTGAGATCGAAGACGGGCGCGCGGACGACGGCCGGCTCTCGTGGACGGCACTCGTGGTCCTGCCAACGGAGGAGCGCCTGGGATTCACGGCAGTCGTCGACCGCGACCAGATGTCAGGCACGGTGGACCTGGGCCAATACGGCACCACGGCATTCACCGGAACGAAGTCCTGAGCCGCGTCGCGATGGCGGGTTCCGACGGCGCCGAGCCCACGATCGAGCCGGTCACGCCACCGGAGATGATGAAACTGCTGAACGGGGTGACGAATGCTCTGCTCGCGTCCCCGCTCGGCAAGCGTCTCGGCGGTCGGCTCATGACACTCGAGTTCGAAGGGCGCAAGAGCCACAAGATGTATCGGCTACCTGTGGGCCGCCAGGAGCTGCTCGACAAGCTCTCCGTGCTCACGAAGCGCAAGTGGCGACTCAACTTCCGCGGTGGGGCCGACGCACGCGCGCGGCTCGACGGACGTTGGCAGCCCGTCCATGGGCTGCTGGTCGAGGACGCCGACACGATTGCCCGCGCCTACCAGGAGGGAATCGAGCGGTTCGGTCGCTCGAACACGCGCAACACGATCGGCATCAAGATCAACGTCGACCGCGACCCGACGCTCGACGAGCTGAGGGAGTACGTCAGTGCCTACGGCTGGTATCTCATCCAGTTCGACGTGCTCGGCGCCGAAAACTGACCGCCAGTGGGAGTTCGTTCGCACAACGTCTCGGAGGTGTGGCAGTGACCGAAGCGCCCTTCTACCACGTCGGGATACTGGTCGAGGACCTCGACGCCGCGATGGCGCGCTTTGCCGAGGCGCTCGGGGTCACGTTTGCACCGGTGATGGAAGGACCCGTGCGCCTGCGGAGCGGCGACGACGAAACCGAGTTCGTGATGAAGGCGACGTACTCGCACCAGGGGCCGCCGCACATCGAGCTCATCCAGGGCCGCGAAGACGGGATCTTCTCTCTCTCCGCGGGTGAGCGCATGCACCACCTCGGTTGTTGGTCAGCCGAGTTCGGAGGCGACGACCCGCCGTTCGCGGGCAGCTGCCTCGCCGCCTTGTGCACCGTCCATCCTGTGCCCGATGCGCCTCCAGGCATGTGGCTGAGCGATCCCGCGGCGTTGCACGGGGTCATGATGGAGTTCGTCGACGATCGGAGCCGGCCGATGCTCGCAGAGTGGCTCGCCGGTCGGCCTCCCGGCGTATGAGCAAGACGATGGCAATCGCGTGCGGCTCCAGCTCGGCCATTACGTGTTGAGCCGCAGCTTCGCAGAGCAGGATGTGTACCGAACTCGACGAGCACGCGGATGCAGGCGGGGCAGCTCGCCCCTCGCGTCCAGTCACCAGCCGAGCGTGCGACGAAAGGCGAGTCGAGATGGCAGATCCCGGTAGCCCCGATCTCGCGATTGGCGCATTCACGGACCACGGACCGTGGGAGGTCGACCCGGAGGCGATGCCATGGCGCCGCGGCATCGACCACCTGCGTGTCGCCGCCCAGGCCAACGCGCCGAATCTCGTCGATCGTCGCCGCGTTCCGGCGGGGCGGCTGGCCGTCGTCGGAATCACGGTCGCGCGCGCGGTCGGCCCCTGGATCCTGCGGAAGCGGCTCAATCGCACCGCCGAGATCGCCCAGCTCGCCACGAGCCTGCGCGGAGCGTTCGAGCGACTGGGCTGCACCTACATCAAACTCGGCCAGATCCTGGCGTCCGCCGACGGCCTCGCGCCGGCCGAGTTCGTCGCCGAGTTCAAGCTCTGCCGCGACGCTGTGCCCCCCGAGTCGTTCGAGGCCGTGCGGAACGTCGTCGAAGCAGACCTGGGCGCGCCCCTGTGGTCCATCTTCGATTCGTTCGATCGCGTCCCGCTTGCGGCGGCCTCGATCGCCCAGGTGCATGCCGCCCGTCTGCGCACAGGCGAGGATGTCGTGGTGAAGGTGCAGCGCCCCCGAGTCGCCGACGTGGTGCGCAACGACCTCAGGACCATGGCATGGCTCGCGCCGATCGCGGTGAAGCGTGTGCCGCAACTCGCGCTTGTGAACCTGCCCGCGTATGTGGAGCTGTTCGCCGAGACCATCGTGGAGGAGCTGGACTTCCGGCTCGAGGCGCAGAACATCTTGGACATCGCCGCGGTGTTGGCCAAGACGGAGCAACGGGCAGTCATCGTGCCGCGACCGCATCCCACGCTGGTGACGCGCCGCGTCCTCGTGATGGAGCGCCTTCACGGCCTCAAGATCGATGACGACGCTGCGATGCGCGACGCGGGCATCGACCCGTCCTCGGTCTTCAGCGCGCTCATGGTCAGCTTCTTCGAAGGCGCCGGCATCTACGGAGTGTTCCATGGAGACCTGCACGGCGGGAACATGATGGTCGCCCCTTCGGGAAAGGCGGCGATCTTCGACTTCGGGATCACCGGACGCTTCAACGACGAAGCTCGGGTCGCGCTCATGAAGCTGCTCCTGGGAGGACTCACCGAGCAACCGATCGAGCAGATCCGCGCCTTCCGCGATCTGGGCGGCTTCGCCCCGGATGTCGACGTCGACGAGATCGCGGCGCAGTTGGACGTCGAACGCCTTCGGACGATGCAAGCGGAGCTCGAGCCGGAGCAGATGGCCGAGCAGATGCAGGAGCTGTTGAACCAGCTGATCGCGCAGGGCGCGCGGATCCCGAAGTCGTTGTTCCTCTTCCTCAAGGGGATGATCTACCTCAACGGGGCCATAGCGGCGCTGGCGGCCGACGTAAACATCCTCGCGACCATGGGCGAGGTGTTCAGCTACTTCGCCTCGACGCACGGCGAGCTCTTCGCCGACCAGTTCGGGGTCGACCTCAGCACGATCGACTACCAGCAGGCGATGGAGGCACAGCTCTCCGCGCAGCCCGGTATCGACGCGTCGGACGGGGTGAGCTTCCGCGAAGTGAGCGAAGTGCAGGCTCAACGCATGGACGACCTCCGCCGCGCCCGCGGTTGATCCGCCGGACGGCGACGCGTGCGCCCGGTCGTACTCGCCCGAGCGAAAAGGCAACATGAACTGCGCCCACCTCGCATGACTCGCACGAGCGATCTCGTCCTACGCGTCTCTGCCCCGGAACGGTTTCTCTGCGTCGCGCGATGGCCGAACTCCCAGCTCGTCGAGGAGACGCTCGACGAGCCGTTTGATCTCGTCCCTGATCGGTCGCACCGCTTCGATGCCCATGCCTGTGGGGTCGTCCAGCTCCCAGTCTTCGTACCGCTTGCCGGGAAACAGCGGGCAGGCGTCACCGCAGCCCATGGTGACGACGACGTCGGCGGCCTGGACGATCTCGTCGGTCCAGGGCTTCGGGAACTCGTGGCCGATGTCGACCCCGACCTCGGCCATCGCGGCAATGGCGGCCGGGTTGACTTCGCTGCCGGGCTCGGAACCGCCCGACCATGCGACGGCTCGATCGCCCGCCAGCTCGTTGAACCATCCGAGGGCCATTTGAGACCGGCCTGCGTTGTGGACACAGAGGAACAGCACCGTCGGAAGACCGTCGTTCGCCTTGCCCTCGACCTTCGCCAGGGCGCGGAGTCGTTGACGAGCGAAGCGTTCTGCCATGACGGGAAGGAACGTGACGGTGGTGGCGCGGCTCGCGAATTGGTCGTAACTCGTCGTGAGGAACCGCTCGATCGTCTCGAGCCCGAAGACGCCCTCGTATTCCTCGGCGAGGCGCGCGGCGGCGGATCTGAGGGCGAGCTGCTGGTCAGGAGAGAGCACTGCGTCGGTCACGATGCCTCCGAGGGTTCGCGTGGGACCACCAGGTCTGCCGCAGGGATGTCGGGGAACAGGACGAGGCCGAGCGCGACGGCGAGCAGGGCACCGAGCACCTGCATGACGATGAACATGGGGACGCTCTCGGGCGCGATGCCTGCGAACGTGTTGCTCAATGTCCGCCCTATCGTCACTGCGGGATTCGCAAAGCTCGTCGACGACGTGAACCAGTACGCGGCCGCGATGTAGGCCCCCACCCCGAACGCGGCGACCGATGCACGACCGGCACGCACCACACCGAGAATGACGAGGAGCAGCCCGAACGCGGCCACCACCTCGCCGAGCCAGAGCCCGCTACCCGAACGAGTGTGAGTCGAGACGTCCACGGCGGGAAGGTCGAACATCAGGTTCGCCACCATCGCTCCCACACATGCGCCAACGATCTGCGCGACCACATAGACACCGCCGTCGCGTGTGCTGGTACCACCGAGGATGCGGTCGGCCATCGTGACCACAGGATTGAAGTGCGCGCCGGACACGGCACCGAGGGCGAGGATCAGGGCGACGAGCCCAGCCCCCGTCGCGATCGAGTTCTCGAGGAGCTGGAGACCGACGTTGCCCGGCGACAGGCGCTGCGCAGAGATGCCCGATCCGATGACGATGGCGACGAGTAGAGCGGTGCCGACGAACTCGGCAACCGCACGGCGGGCGAGATCACGGTCCAACGTCGGGTCAGCAGCAGCGGTCGGACGACTCCGGTGCGGCCGCGCAACACATCGCGTCCGCGCTGGGGTCGACCGTTCGCAACTCGCCGGGTGCCATCTCCACCTCACCCAACACCGTGTAGATCTCCCACGGCTGGCGATCGGGTCCGTCGACCCACACCTTGTCCTGTACCGCGTAGCAACACGCCACCTCTTCCTCGGTAGCCGTATCGAGTCCATGGCCGGCGAGCCGCGCTCGAGCGGCGCCGACCTCAGCGGTCGACCCAACCTCCACGCCGAGGTGGTTCAGGGTGCCCGGCTCGCCGTGCCCCTCGATGAGCACCAGCTTGAGGGGCGGTTCCGCGATCGCGAAGTTCGCGTAGCCCGGACGCACCTTCGCCGGCTCCGTCGCGAAGAGCTTCGTGTAGAAACCGATCGCCTCGTCGAGATCGGACACGTTCAACGCGAGCTGCACTCTGCTCACCGCAGCCTCCCTACTGATACATTTGTGAGCGTCGATTGATCTACCTTCGCAAATCTATCGACGGATGTCAATGCAAAGGAGGAGCCTTGGCAGGGAACACGGAGGCAGCACCGCCCAACGGAGCCCTCTGCTGCCCCTCGGTCCTCGACGCTCCACTGAGCGACTCCGACGCCGCCGACCTCGCATCGGTCTTCGCCGCCTTGGGAGATCCGGTGCGCCTTCGCCTCCTGAGCCTCGTCGCAGCCGCCGAGGAGGTCTGCTCCTGCAACCTCGAAGAACCGCTCGGGCGTGCGCAGCCCACGATCTCGCATCACACCAAGATCCTGTCGGCCGCGGGACTCATCGAAGGCGAGAAGCGAGGCCGATGGGTGTGGTGGCGGGTCGTGCCCGAGCGTATCGACGCCGTACGAGCCGCCCTCGAAGACCGCGCTCCATCGCGCGCGTAGCGATCTGCGGGGGCGACGGGTCAGCCCTGGTCTCGGTCGTATGGCGATCCGGCGTCGCCCCATGGCGCCGTGCCTTCGGCGCATTGTGGACCCGCCTTGGTTGCGGGCCAGGACCGAAGGGCCATTGTTCCGGACCGCCGATCATGCGTTGCCGCCACCTGGTTCGGTCGGCTCGCTGGGAGCAGTTCGAGGGATGACAAGGACGGGGCAATCAGCGAATTCGAGAACGTGGGCGGTGACGCTGCCGAGGTAGGGGGAGGACGGGCCGCGGCGGTCGCTGCGACCCATGACGATGAGATCAGCGTTCCAGGTGGAGGCCTGATCGAGGACCTGACGGAACGGCTCGCCGGTGAGCAGCACCGTGTCGACGTCGATGCCGTCAGCTCGGGCCGCGTCGGCGAGGTGTCGGAGGAGGGCGCGGCCCGCTTGTTCGACGCGTTCGGCGGCCCGGCCATCGTGAGTCGCCGTGTCGAGGAGAGCACCCAGAGCGTGGTCGGCGGTGACGGCCACGAGGCGGAGTTGCGCGTGCCAGCCGGCGGCGAGGTCCGTGGCGACGCGAGCGGCGCGCAGCGCGGCGGGGGAGTCGTCGACCGCGACGAGCACGCGTTGGATGGTCACGATCCCCCCGATGCCAGCGGTGTGAGCGCGGAGCGCGTCCGGTCGTGGAGGCGGGTGCGGGTGAGCTCTTCGCGTTCGTGCTCGTCGAGCTGCAGCTCGAGGTCGCGCAGCGTCTCTTGGAGTTGGGGTACCCACCGGTCGCGGATGGCGCGCAACCGCCGTCGGGTGAGGGCGAGCTCGCTGTCGACGCGCCGCAGCGCCGTAGTGGCGGCAGCATGCTCGACCGCAGCTTGCATGGCGCGCCGGTAGGCGGTGGCGGCGGCCGCCAGCGCGGGCGCGCCGGGAAGCGACGGCGGTTGCGCCGGTTCAGAGCTTGCTTCGCTGGGGACTTCGACGCCCATCTCGGTGCGCCACACGATGCGCGCCTGCGCCGGCGGGATCTGTGTCGCGGCGGCCTGCAGGTCGGGGCGGGCGCCGAGGATCATGGCGCGCCGTTGCCAGGTCTCGGCGTCGCGCACGACCGCAGTCCAGGTGGTGCTCGTTTGTTCGGTGAGCGCGGTGAGGCGCTCGTGGTCGTGGAGGAGCGCGTGCTGCTTGCGGTCGAGGATCCCCGCGGCGCGCTCCGCGACGGCGAGCCGATCGAGGAGCCAGAGCCGCCCCGCGCGTCCGGGTGGGTGCCGCAGGTTCATGCCGGTTCCTCGCCGGTGCCCGGTTGGTAGTGCGCATCGAGCAGGTCCACCGAGAGCATCGAAAGCTCGCGGCGAGGAATCAATGACGTGACGGCCCAGGCGCGCGCCATGGTCTCGTCGAGGCTGCGACTTTCGTGACGGGCTTGGTAGACGAACTGCTGGTGGAACACGTCGGCGAAACGCAGGTACGCACGGTCGGTTTGCGAGAGCGCGGCTTCGCCGAGCAGCTCGGTGAGCTCACGGACTTCGCGGGCCCGGGCGAGGAGTGCGACGAGCTGCGCGGCGAGGGGGAGGTGGTCGTCGCGGGTGCGTCCGGGTCCGGCGCCGCGGCGCATGAGCCGGGAGAGCGAGCCGAGCGGTTCGATGGGCGGGTAGATGCCGGCGGTGTGCAGCTCCAGTGAGAGCACGAGCTGGCCTTCGGTGATGTAGCCGGTGAGGTCGGGGACAGGGTGGGTGATGTCACCGCCGGGCATGGTGAGCACCGGCACTTCGGTGACTGACCCGGTCCGCCCGTGGATGCGGCCGCAGCGTTCGTAGAGGGAGGCGAGGTCGCTGTAGAGGTAGCCGGGGTAGCCGCGTCGGCTCGGAAGCTCGCCCCGGGCGGCGGAGACCTGCCGGACCGCTTCGCAGTACGCAGTCATGTCCGCCATCACCACGAGCACGTGCCTGCCGGTCGCAAACGCGAGGTGCTCGGCGACGGTGAGCGCGACGCGGGGCGTCACGATGCGTTCGATCACCGGGTCGTCGGCGGTGTTGAGGAAGAGCACGAGCTCGCCGGAGGCGGCGCGCTCCTCGAGGGTGTCGCGTATGGCGGCCGCGTCTGCGTGCGTGATGCCCATGCCAGCGAACACGACGGCGAACGGCTCACCGCCGGCGTGGGCCTGTGCGGCGAGCTGAGTGGCGATCTCGAGGTGGGGGAGGCCGCCGACCGAGAAGATGGGCAGCTTCTGGCCGCGCACGAGTGTGGTGAGCGCGTCGATGACCGAGATGCCGGTGAGGATCGGTTCGTCGGGAGTCTCGCGGGCGGTCGGGTTGAGCGGCGCGCCGTTCACGTCGGCGGCCTCGTCACCAAAGACGGGTGGGCCGTCGTCGAGTGGGACGCCACGGCCGTTGCAGACGCGGCCCAGCCATCCGTCGCCGACGGGGATGCGCATGGGATGGCCCGAGAAACGCACCGCGGTGCGGCTGGTGGTGATGCCTGCGGTGCCTTCGAGGACCTGGATGACCGCGAGGTCGCGGTCTCGTTCGAGGACGACGCCGTGGCGGGACTCGTCATCATCGAGATGGATCTCGGCGTCTTCGTCCCACCCGACCTCGTCGACTCCTGCGACGACGAGCAGCGGGCCTTCGACGCGGCGAATATCGGTGTACTCGACGGGAACCGGGCTGCTCATCGGCGGCTTCATGGTCTGGGCAGCGCGTCGAGGACCAGGTCGCGCTGTTTGGTGACGGTGTCGACGTCGGCTGGACCGGCTTCGTCGCGGGCGCGGACGAGGGGTGAGAAGTCGACCTCTTCGAGGAGCGACGCAGGGAAGCCCTGGCCGATGAGCTCGAGGCAACGGTCGTGGACGGCCAGGATCGCATCGGCAAGCGCCGCTTGTTTTTGGGGCGCGGCATACGCGTCGTTGGGGCTGAGCGCGCTCTGCTGGAGCACGGCGTCGCGGATGAGCCGACCCGTGAGCAGCACGACGCGCTCACGCCCAGGCAGCGCGCTCATCCCCACCAGCTCGGCGATGGGTTGGAGCCGGTCGGCATCGGCGAGTAGTCCGGCGATGCGGGCGCGGCGATCGGGCCAGGTCGAATCGCCGTGGGCGACGTGCCAGATGGCGAGGGCGTCCGCGTCGCGGGCGAACGACGCCCGCCAGGTGACCGCGGGATAGTGGCGTGCGTAGGCGAGGTCACGGTCGAGGGTCCAGACGGTACGCACGAAGCGTTGCGTGTGGGCCGAGACCGGCTCGGTGAAGTCCCCGCCCGGGGGTGACACCGCGGCGATCACGGTGACCGATCCCTCCTGTCCGGCGAGGGTACGAACGCGCCCGGCGCGCTCGTAGAACGCGGCGAGCGCCGTGGGCAGGCTGGCGGGGTAGCCCTCCTCGGCGGGCAGCTCACCGCTTCGCGAAGCGAACTCGCGCAGCGCTTCGGCCCAACGCGACGTCGAGTCCGCGATGAGCGCGACGTCACGTCCCTGGTCGCGGAAGTACTCGGCGACGGTCATCGCCGTGTAGATGCTGGCTTCGCGGGCCATGACCGGCATGTTGGACGTGTTGGCGATGATCACGGTGCGTTCCCACAGCGCTCGTCCCGTGTGCGGGTCCTCGAGGCTGCGCAGCTCGTCCATCGCGTCCGCGAGCTCGTTGCCGCGCTCGCCGCAGCCCACGTAGACGATCACTTCCGCGTCACACCACTTCGCGATTTGCTGGAGCAGCACGGTCTTGCCGGTGCCGAAGCCGCCGAGCACCGCAGCGGTCGAGCCTTTCGCCACCGGCTCGAGCAGATCGAGCACGCGCTGGCCGGTGACGAGCGGTACCGGGGTATCGAGCCGGCCCGCGTGCGGACGTGGTTGGCGCACCGGCCACTGCTCCGTCAGGGTGACCGGGATACCCTCGACGCTGGCGATCGGGTCGTCGGGCCCGTAGTCACCGGCGACGGCGACCCAGTCGACCGTGCCGGCCCGACCCGCCGGCACCGGCACCGCATGGACGTCGCCGCGTGCGTCCTTGGCGGTGGCGAGCACCGCGCCCGAGGTGACCGTCCGGCCGACTTGGGCGCGGGGCTCGACGCGCCAGCGACCCGTGACCCGGCCCAAGGCGCCGGGCGCAAGCCGCTCCGGTCCGCCCAGCAGTGGGCGCAGCAGCCCGTCGAACACGCCGCCGAGCAGCCACGGGCCCAACGCCGCGGACAGTGGACGGCCCTGCGCCCGGACGGGAGCACCCGGCCCGATCCCGCCCGTGTACTCGTAGACCTGCACGACTGCGAGCTCCTCGGCGAGGGCGACCACCTCGCCTTGCAGGCCGGTCTCGCCGACCTCGACGACATCGAGCAACGCCACGGTGCCGGCCAGTCCCTCCACGTCGACGAGCGGCCCGTTGACCCGCACCGCCCGGCCGGCGGCGGCCCCGGCAGCCGTGTTCACGTCCACAGCGTCGCCACCTCGGCGCCGAGCGCGTCCAGGGCGCGATCCGCGAGCGCGACGAGGCGGTAGTCGACGCGGCGATGCCCATCGGTGGCGACGACGCCGGGCTCGCCGTCCGGCTCGACCGTGATCGTGGCGCCGGAGCCGAGCTGGGCGGTGGCGAGCAGCCGCAGACGCTCGACCAGCTCCGGGTAGCTGTCCTCGTCGGCAAGGGCCCGGGCCGCTCTGCGGGCTTGGGCGCGCAGCTCGTCCAGCGCGTCCCGGCGCGCCCGCAGCACAAGCTGGCGGGCGTCGCGGCGAGCGGTGGCGCGCTGGCGGGCGAGCCGGTCAGCCGCCTCGCGAGCTCCGTCGACGCGGGCTGCCTCAACCAGCGCGTGGGCCTGGTTGCGGGCCCGCGCCAGCTGCTCGTCGGCCTCACGGTCGGCCCGGGCGACGAGTTCCTCGGCGTCCGTGTGCGTGTCGGTGAGCAGCGCGTCTCGCACCGCGTCGACGTTCATGCCGGCAACACCACCCGCAACGGCCGCAGATCGTCGACGTCGCCGAGGGCGTCCGCGGCGGCGGGGGTCAGGATCACGACCGCGACCTCGGCGGGCAGGTTCGCCCAGGCACGGCGCACCTCATCTGCACTCTGAGCGGCGAACACGGCCGCGCCCGCCAGCGAGAAGCCTTCGACGCGATGGGACTCCCCGAGCGCGGCGATCCTGCTCATCTCATGCCTTGCCGATGAGGATGATCGCGACGATGAGCCCGTAGATCGCGATGCCTTCGGCGAGCCCGACGATGACCATCGCGCGTCCGAAGATCTCGGGTCGCTCGCTGATCGCGGCGAGCGCCGCGGATCCCGTGTAGGCGACCGCGATGGCCGCGCCCAGCGACGAGCCCGCGACCGCGATCGCAGCGCCGATCAGCGCGTCGCCGTTCGTCGTGGACGCGTTCGTACTCGCCGCCGCGGGAGCGGCGGCCGAGCCGGCGCCGCCCATCGCGACGACGAGCAACAGCGCGAGCCCGCCGACGAGCAGCAGCGCGTTCAGGATGCCGACGACGCGTAGCGTCGCACGGGCACGGTGCCGTAGGGCCACCGCGGTGACGAGCGATCCCAGGACGAAGGCCGGCATCGCGACCAGCCAGATCATGTGGACTCCTCTCGGACGAGGGGGATGTGCCAGGGGTGGAACGGGCGACCCTCGCTGACGAAGATCCGCGAGAAGAGCTCGTAGTACTCGAGCCGCAACGCCTGGACGCCTGCGACCAGTGCCTCGAGCGCGAACGCGGCGACGTGCCCGGCAACGAACACGGCGATGGCGCCGACCCAGGCGAGAATGCCGGCGGCCCAGAGGCTCGACGTCGCGTCCCAGACGACCTTCGCGATCGCCGCGTGCACGAGCCCGAAGGCGGCCAGCCGCGCGAACGACACCACGTTCGATCCCAGGCGCAGGGTCAGGTCGAAGGTCTCGACCCCCGCTTGCATCAGCCCGGCGCCGCCCGGGCCGGCCTGGCTTCGCAAGCCCACCGCAGCCATCACCAATCCGATCGCCGCGACCGCGAGGCCACTGGCCCACAGCGCCGGCGTCGACCAGACCACGCCGCCTGCGACGAGCCCGAGCCCGACGAAGAGCGCGGCGCCCGCAATTCCGCTCGGGGCCCAGAGGGCACCTCCGGGACCACTCTCCCGCCACCGGTTGACGATCCCGATGCAATACGCGCACGCCAGCAGGCCCGCGCCGACCGCGACACCCGCGGCCAGCAGCTCCTCCGGGGAGTCGAGGGGGTCCAGCCACACGGTGGGCACCAGTCCGGTCGGACCGAAGGCCTCCCCGTAGAGCAGGCCGAACACCGCAGCCATCGCGCCCAGCGCCAGCACCAACGGCCACACCCGACGCACCCCGGCGAGGCGCGGGCTGCGGCTGCGGCGAAGCAGCAGCGCACCCGCGACGAGCAGCAGCCCGTCGCCGACGTCGCCGAACATCATCCCGAACATCACGACGTACGCGAGCGCGGCGAACCACACCGGGTCCAGGTCTCGGTAGGGCACCGTTGCGTACGTGTCGACCAACGGGCGCAACGCGGCGGCCGAGCGTCGGGCCGGGAGCGCGGTCGGCACATCTACCCCCCCGGGGAGCGGCAGCTCTACGACCGAGCCGCCCATGGGAGCGAGCCGTTCCTGCAGCGGCGCGACCGCCGCGAGCGGCGTCCATCCGGCCAGCGCGCTGACCTGGTCCCGGGTCACCGTGGCTGCCGCGACCTGGTCGAGATCCGGCTCCCGTGCGTCACGCCCGTCCACGTCGGGCTCGATCGCGCCGCTGTCGGCGACCGTGGCCAAGACGTCGCGCCACCGGCGCGCCGGCGCAACCACGGCGACGCGTTGCATGCGGACCGGCGCCGGCACCTCACGCCAGGGCATCGAAGCTCTCCAACCCGGCTGCCCCCCACTGCACGGCCTCGAGCCCGGCGACGACCTCGTGCGTGTCGACCAGCAGCAGCACCGCCGACCAGGCGACCATCGCCCGGCCGGTTGCGGCCCGGCGGGTCTCCCGCGCCGCCGCGTTCCCCAGCTGTCGCCACCACGCCGCCTCCGCGCGCCAGACGTCGGCGTCACTGACCACGTCCGCGAGCACGTCGCGCGACTCGGCGGGCAGGCTGCCAACGAAGGTTTCGACGGTCGGGGCCGTCCAGCCCGGCCCGAGTACCCGGCGGGTCTCGAGCCCGGCCGCCGGGCTCAATTCCCGGCCGTGCCCGAAGCGCTCGCTGGCGACGACGACGGCTGCCCCGCCCCGAGCCCAGCGGCGGAGCTCGGGAACCGCGTCGTCGACGCGGCGCGCCCACGCCAAGCGCAGCGCCGCCGCGAGGGGAGCCCGCTCCTCGGTGCCGGGATCACCCCACGGCGAGGCGGCCAGTACGGCGCGCAGCTCGCCGACCGACCGGGTCTGGTGTGCCCGTGGCCACACGGTGCTCAAGGCGCCCAGCTCGAAGGGCTGGGCGCGAGGCCCGCCGGCCAGCTCGTCGAGGTGTGCTTCGAGGTTGGCGATCTCGTGCCCCGCCGCGAGCACCCGGATGACATCGCTGGCGCCGGGCGGGAGCCAACCGGCCAGCACCCGCAGGTGCCACAGCGCGGTCGCCCGCACACCCCGCTCCGCATCGACCAGGCCCATCCCCTCGGTGACGTCGCGCCCGTAGGGGGAGTGGGCTACGACCCGCACCGCGTCGGGAAGCGAGTCCGCGGCGGCGAGCCCACGGGCGCCGTCTCGCCCCAGTCGCCGGTTCGCAAGCAGCCGCGCCCGCACCGCGGCGGCCACCCATCCCGGCTTCACCGCATCGTCCTTGCCTGGTGGCCGGCCCGCGTCGCCGCCTTCACCGCAGCAACCACACGATCCACGAGGATCGGGAGCTGCTCCGAGGCACGGCTCCTGATCTCCGCGGCGTCGCGGTGGGCCTGGTCGAGCAGGTCTTCTTGCTCACCGGCCGCCACCGCGATCGCCGCGGCCGCCGCCGAGGCTCGCGCCGCGTCGGCTTCCTGTTGCGCGTCGGCCAGCAACTCGGCGACCCGTTGCGCCGCAGCCATACGGCGGCGCTCCGCCTCACGTCGCGCGCCGGCGACGACCGCCTCCGTCTCGCTGACCGTGTCCTGCAGCGCGTCGAAGACCGGTCCCAACTCGGCGGCCCGCTCCGAGACCCGATCCGCCGGAACCCCCGCGGGCGCGGCCGCCCCCGGCGTCCCCGCCGGCCGGAACCGGCGAACGAAGTCCCGAAGCGTCGCCATGCCTCATCCAAGGATGCCCTGCTCAGGGCACCAGCACCGTTCGCCCGTCGATCTCTCCGCGCTCCAGCCGCTCGAATACCCGGTTGATGTTCTCCACGGAGCGCCGCTCGACGCGACCGTGCAGGCGCCCCTGCTCGGCCAGGATCTCCTCGATGACGAAGTCCTGCTCGTAGCCGTGCAGCCGCGCGGCTCGCATTGCACACCTCCTCGGCGTCGCGTCGCGCCGCTTCGCCGGCGGCGATACCCGCTATCGCAGCCGACCTGGGCTACGCGTTCCAGAGCCGAAGGTCACGAAGCTCGGCGCCGTTCTGCTGATCTGCGCTCGAGTCGGCTCACCTCCACGAATTCACAGGACTGGTGGCCGTGAGCGCCGCGTCGCACCATGTTCCCTCCGCGATCGTAGGGGTGTGCTTTCGCGCCACGAGCGACCCGGACCGTCGTTGTCGCGTTGCGGTTGCGTCTTGCTCAGCCGATATCCCTGTGCCGAAGGCCGGCGAGGCCTATTGCGGTCAGTCCGCCTGTGATCAGGACGAGCGCCGCGAGGGGCACCAGCTGCAGATCGATCGCCGGGTACTGGGGGACGTGTTCGAACGGTGAGAGGTCCTGGATCGGTGTCGCGAGTTCGAGGAGCTGGCCGAACATTCCGATCACGAAGCAGACAGCGAGCGCGGCCCAGGCCAACCCGCTCGCTCGAGGCGTAAGTCCGATCAGCGCGGCTGTGAGGCCGACGAGTACCCAGACTGCGGGGGCGAACGCGAGCATGCCGACGATCGACTGCCGGATCGCGTCGGTGGTGCCGGTCACGGCAGCGTCTGACACGCCGAAGGTGAATCCCACGACGAACAGGACGACGAGTGTTCCGCCGAACGCGATCCCCAGGTGGCTCATGGCCCACCGAACACGCGACACCGGTGTTGCCAGCACCTCCTCCGCGTGCGTGGAAGTCTCCTCGCCGCGGATCCGCAGCGCAGACTGGATAGCGAAGGCTGCCGCGACCAATGCGAGGATCCGGAACGACATCGCGAGGTACTGCTCGACGAGGGTGCCGCGTGCTTGTGCGGCCACGATGTCGGTGAGCGCCTTGTTGTCCTTGACGAACTCGTTGATGGAGTCGGTGATCGAGCCGTAGGCAATCGCGAGCACGATCAACCCGCTGCTCCAGCCGATGAGGCTGCCGCGCTGAAGCCGGGTCGCGAGCCCGACGGGGCTTCCCAAGGAAGCTGCAGCGCGTGCTCGCCCTGCTCTGGGCGCGACGAGTCCCCCGCCGAGGTCGCGCTGTCGAGCAAGGAACACCGCGAACCCGGCCATGAGACCGGTCGAGCCAAGGATGATCAGGAAAGGCCACCACTGCTCGCCGGCGAATGGTCGGGTCTTCTGCGCCCATCCGATCGGCGACAGCCACGAAATCGTTCCGTCGCCGATGTCGCCGACCGCGCGGAGCACGAACGAGGCGCCGAGCACCACGCCGCCGAGGCCGTACACGACACGGGTGTTCTCGGTCACCTGCGCGGCCACCAACGTGACCGCCGCGAGCAACAAGCCGAACAGCATGAACGACAGCCCGAATACGACCGAGCCTGTGACAGGCAAACCGAGCGCGACGAGCGCGAACGTCACGAGCGCGCCGGTGAGCATGTTCATGGCCGCAACTGTGATCAGGGCGGCCGCGGCCAACGAGTGCTCTCCGATGGGTAGAGCGCGCAAGAGCTCGGCGCGGCCCGCCTGCTCCTCACCGCGGGTGAGGCGCCCGAGCATGAAGAGGCTCAGCAGGCCCATCAGGATCAACCCGAAGGTGCCGGTCTGGAACGCGACCTGACCTCCGACGGTGTCGAGACCCTGTGCCGGCCCGTTGAAGATGATCGCAGCCGCATTGTTCTTCGAGGCTCGTGCCGCCTTGTCGAGCTCCGCCTGGTTCGGGTACAGGCCCTTGACGCTGCCGACCGTTGCCACGACGACCAGGACGATCGCGGCGATCCAGACCAAGATGCGCACCCGGTCGCGTCTGAACGTGAACCGGGTGAGGGGCGCGACGCCGCTGAGCGAGACCATCGTGGTTGTCACGAGCCGAGGTCGCGAAGGCGGTTCGTCAGCTCGGGCTCGTGTGCGAGCTCGTCGCCGTAGTGGCGCAGGAACAGCTCCTCGAGCGTCGGCGGATGGCTCACCAAGCTGCGGACGCCGAGTTCGCCGAGCCGGCGCACGGCGCCTTCGAGGTGCGTGCTGTCGACATCGAAGCGCACCTGAGTGCCGTCGACCACGAGCGCGTGGATGCCCGGCAGATCGGCGAGACCGTCTACGGATCGCGCGACCTCGGCGACGATCGCGGTGCGTGTCATACCCCGCAGCTCCTGCAGCGTGCCGCTCTGCTCGGTCCGCCCGGCCCGGATGATGCTCACGTGGTCGCACAGCGCCTCGACCTCGGCGAGGATGTGGCTCGACAGCAAGACGGTCCGGCCCTCGCCCTTGACCTCCCGGATGCAGTCCTGGAACACCGCTTCCATCAGCGGGTCCAGGCCTGATGTCGGTTCGTCGAGGATCAGTAGCTCGGCACTGGACGCGAGCGCCGCGACCAGGCCTACCTTCTGGCGGTTGCCTTTCGAATAGGTACGTGCCTTCTTGGTCGGGTCGAGTTCGAAACGCTCGAGCAGCTCGTCGCGGCGTCGCGGGTCGAGATCGCCACGGAGCCGACCGAGCAAGTCGATCACCTCTCCGCCGCTGAGCTTCGGCCACAGTGTCACCTCGCCGGGCACGTACGCGAGACGCCGGTGCAACGCGACCGCGTCACGCCATGGATCGCCGCGCAACAACACCACCTGCCCACGGTCAGCGCGCAGCAGCCCGAGCAGAATTCGGATCGTTGTCGTCTTGCCCGAACCGTTCGGCCCGAGAAAGCCGTGCACCTCTCCGGTCTCGACGACAAGGTCGAGGCCATCGAGCGCTTTCGTCGTACCGAACGTCTTGACGAGGCCCGAGATCGAGATCGCCGCGGCCATGGATCGAGTGTGTCACACCGTCTTCGTGGGCCCAATACGATGCTCCGGCTGTGCTGGGATACTGGCCCTGACGCGCACCGGCGCGAAGAGGGGGTGCGGGGTGGCGGAGTTGCCGTCGGGGACGGTCACGTTCCTGTTCACCGATCTCGAGGGTTCGACGGCCCTGTGGGAACAGCATCCTGACGCGATGCGGGCGGCGTTGGCTCGTCATGACGAGCTGGTGGGCGGCGCCATCGAAGGTCGCGGCGGGTACGTGGTCAAGTCCACCGGTGACGGGTTTCTCGCCGCATTCGCGAGCGCGCCCGACGCGGTCGCGGCGGCGATCGACGCGCAGCTCGCGTTGGCCGGCGAACGGTGGGCGGAGACCGGCCCGTTGCGGGTGCGCATGGGTCTGCACACCGGGGTGGCAGAGCTCCGCGACGGCGATTATCACGGCCCGACGCTGAATCGGGCGGCCCGGTTGATGGCGGTGGGACACGGCGGCCAGATCCTGGTTTCGCTGGTGACCAACGAGCTCATGCGCGGCTCAGGCGTCGACCTCGTGGATCTCGGATCGCACCGTCTGCGCGGCCTGGCCGAGCCTGAGCACGTCTTCCAGGTGGTGCACCCCGGGCTGGAGTCCGAGTTCGGCGCGCTGGGCTCCATGGAGCCTGCCCGCCGTAGCCCGCCCTGCAATCTGCCCGAACCGCTGGACCGTTTCGTTGGTCGCGTCCGAGAGCTCCGGGACATCCAGGACCGCCTCGCCGGGACCCGGCTGCTCACCTTGCTCGGCCCCGGCGGTACGGGCAAGACCCGCCTGGCGGTGCAGGCTGCGAGTGAAGTCCGGGACGACTTCGACGACCGGGTGTACTTCGCCGATCTGAGCGCATGTCGGGACGTCGAATCCGTCCTGTCGGTCACTGCCCGCACGGTGGGGGTGCACGAACAGAGCGGCCGGCCGCTCGTCGATGCGATCAAGGAGGAGATCGGTTCGCAGACGATGCTCCTGGTCTTCGACAACTTCGAGCAGGTGACCGCGGCCGCGCTCGCGGTCGCGGAGCTACTCCGCGACTGCCCCCAGCTCAAGCTGCTCGTGACCAGCCGCGAAGCGTTGAACGTCACCGGCGAGCAGGTCTATCCCGTCCCACCGCTCGCGCTGCCCGACGCCGAGACCGGAACGCTCACCGTCGCGGAACTGGCGGAGTCCGAAGCGGTGGAGCTGTTCGTCGAGCGCGCGCGAGCGGTCAGGGCGGACTTTCAGCTCACGGATGACAATGCGCCCGCGGTGATCGAGCTCTGTACGCGGTTGGACGGCCTACCACTCGCGATCGAGCTCGCGACCGCCCGGCTCGCGTTGTTCTCACCGCAGGCGCTGGTCGAGCGGCTCGGGGACCGGCTCAACCTCCTGAAGGGTGGGGCGCGCGACGCACCGGAACGCCAACGCGCGCTGCGCGACACGATCAGCTGGAGCTACGAGCTGCTCACCGCCGACGAGCAGAGGCTGCTCGCGCTCCTCGCCGTGTTTTCCGGCGCCACTCTCGAAGCCGTCGAGGCCGTCGCGGGGCGCGTGCAAGAGTCGGAAGGAATCGATGTTCTGGACGGGCTCAGCTCGTTGGTGCACAAGAGCCTCGTTCGTCAGGTCGACGCCGGCTCTACCGGGCCTCGCCTGTCGATGCTGGAGACGATCCGCGACTTCGCTGCGGAAAGGCTCGGCGAAGATCCGGATCTGCGCCGCGATGCCCTCCGGGCGCATGCGGAGTACTTCGCCGATTGGACACTCCACCATTGCGAGAAGCTGGCCGGGGACGAGCGCGAGCCCGCCTCGGAGCGGATGGCAGCGGACATCGAGAACCTCTCGGCGGCGTGGCGCTACTGGGTCGCCGAGAGTGACTTCGAGGAGCTCGGGAAGCTCACCGACGGCCTGTGGTTGCTGTACAACGTCCGCGGTTGGTATCACGAGACCGCGACGCTCATCACGGATCTCCTCGACGTCCTCTCGTCGACACCCTCGAACCAGGAGCGTCTCATCCAGCAGATCCTGCTGCAGACAAGCTTGGCCCGTGTCTTGATGGCGTCCGAGGGCTACACGCCCGAGACCGAGCGCGCGTACCAGCGCGCGCTGGAGCTCTGTGAGGCGCAGGGTGAGTTCCCGCAGCTCCTTCCGGTCCTGCGCGGGCTCTCGACCTACTACATCTATCGGGCGGAGTTCGAGAAGTCCATACGGATCGGCGAGCAGCTCCTGGGTCTCGCCGAGCGCTTCGACGACGCCCGGGCACGCGTCGAGGGGCATCTGCTGATCGGAGCGAGCGAAGGCATGCTCGCCAAGCTCCAATCCGGGATCGACCACCTGGAACAGGGAATCGCCGCCTACGACGTCGCGCCGCGCAAGGTCGAGCGTTTCGAGGCCGGCAACGACCCCGGGGTGGTGTGTCAACTCGTCGAAGGAATGCTGCTGTGGATGAAGGGGTTCCCCGACACGGCCCGTGACCGGGCCTACGAAGCGGTACAGCTCGCCGAGCGGCTGCACCAGCCGCAGAGCATTGCCTACGCGCACTTCCACACGGGCCTGATCCACATGTGGCTCCGTCAGTCCGAACGCGCCGCCGAGCATGCCCAGGTGGTGATCGACATCGCGGAAGCGCACGAGTTTCCGGTGTGGTCCGCGGTCGGGTCCTGTCTCCAGGGCGCAGCGATCGCCGCGACCGGCTCCGTCGACGACGGTCTGGCGCGCTTCGAAACGGCGATGGACCAGTACCGCGCATTGAAGACGCCCCCCGTCTTCTGGCCGTCACTCCTGCACCTCCATGCCGCGGTGCTCGGTCTGGCGGGTCGGCCGGGCGAGGGCCTCGCGCGCATCGACGAGGCGCTCCAGGTCGTGGCGGGCCTCCCCGAACCGCAGACACTGTCGTCGGAGTTGCTGTTGCTCAAAGGCAGTCTGCTGTACGCACATACGAACGACGCGGCCGAAGCCGAGATCTGGTTCGAGCGGGCGGTTCAGAGCGCGGACCAGCTCGAGGCGCCGATGCTCCAGCTACGAGCGGCCTCGGCCCTTGCTCGACTCTGGTGTGCGGAGGGCAAGACCGAACCGGCCGGCGCGTTGCTGAGCGCGGCGTACGAGCGGCTCACCGAGGGCTTCACGACCGCCGATGTCGAAGACGCCAGACTGCTGCTCGACGAGCTGGCGGTGGCGTACTGAAGCGTCCCACGCTCCCGTTGCCATCGGCTCGAGCCGTACTGCACATGGCCCGACAGTCGCCTGTGGGCGTTCTCTCAGCTCCATCCGGGGACGAGACCGAGCTCGCGGCAGACGGCCTGCGCGTCGACTGTCCGTCCGTTCGGTTCGGCCGCCGCGGGATCGGTGACCAGCCAGGCGATCACCGCGGCCGGCACGTCGACGGGCGCGCCGGTGCTGGCGTCGAAGCCGAACCTGCCCATGTCGATGGCGATCCGCTCCGTCGCGACGAAGCCGGGGTCGAGGTTGTAGGCGCGAATGCCGCGGTCGCCGAGCTCGAGGGCGAGGATGCCGGCGATGCGGTAGGCGGCGGCCTTGCTGAAGCCGTACCCGAGTCCCCAGCCGCCCTCGCCGGCGGGCGCCGGCGGATCCGAGAGCGCGGAACCCGACGACAGGTTGACGATCGTCCCCTCACCGCGCTCGAGCATCGACGGCAGCACCCGCTGGACGAGCACGAGGGGCGCGATCGCGTTCGCCTGCAGGTGGTCGTCGAGCACCTGGATCGGCGTGTCGATCACACGGTCCATGTGGCCGGGCCCGACGTAGCGGCCGTTGTTCACGAGCACGTCGATGCGGCCCCACGCGTCGAGCACGGTGTCGACCGCGGCGGCGAGCGAAGCGCGGTCGAGGAGGTCGGCCGCGACCGGGAGGGCGCGTGCGCCTTCCGCCTCGACGAGCACACTCGTCGCGGCAAGGCTGCCGGGGAGGGGCGTGGTGTCGGACGCGGACACCGTGGACGAGTGCTCGCGTGGCTCTCCCTCGGTTTCGGAGCGGGCGCTCACGGCGACGTCGTAGCCCGCGCGCGCGAGGTGCACGGCGATGCCCTTCCCGATGCCGCGGCTCGCGCCGGTGACGAAGGCGACTCTCTGCTCGGCCATCCGTCGACCCTACCGCCACGGACCGCGACCGCGCTGCGGCTCCTGGCCCTGCACGCTCCGCGGCGGGCGAGATCAGAGGACGCCGATGCCCGCCGCTTCGTTGCGCTTGCGCCACTCCGCCCGCGGCATCCGCGTGGTGTCGACGTCGGTCGCGAGTGCTCGCAGCGCCGCCACCGTCGCCTGCTCACGCCCGAGCTGGGCGAAGGGATCCCAGTTGAAGAACCGCGCCGAGTTCTCCCACGTGATCTTGTTGATCTCGTCGTCGGGGACCCGGGCATCGGTGAGCTCGTCCCAGAGCAGCTCGGGTGAGTTCGGCCACGTGGTGTCGGTGTGGGGGTAGTCGCACTCCCACGCCAGGATGTCGACGCCGATGCGATCGCGCGCGTGGAGGCCCGAAGGGTCGGTGATGAAGCACGCGAGCACGTGCTCGCGGAACACCTCCGAGGGCAGCTTGTCGCCGAAGTCGTTGCCGATCCAACTCTGGTTCCTGTAGTGGCGGTCGATCCGGTCGAGGTAGAAGGGGATCCAGCCGATCCCGCCCTCCGACAGCGCGACCCGCAGCTCCGGGTACTTGCGGAACGTGGGCCCGAACAGGAGATCCTGCGCGACGAGCATCGTGACCTGGGTGGGCAGGACGATCGTGTGGTCGATCGGGGCCTCGGGCGCGAGCTGGATGAGCCCGTACGCGCCGCCGATGTGGAGGCACAGGGCCATGCCCTCCTCGATGATCGCCTCGAGCATCGGGTCCCAGTGGCCCGAGAGGAAGCTCGGCCAGCCCTGCGCGTGCGGGGCCTCGAGGAAGCTGATGGCACGGAACCCCTTCCGGCCGAGGCGGTGGACCTCCTTCACCGCGAGGTCGACGTCCCACATGGGCACGATGCCGAGGGGGATGAACCGCCCCGGGTACGCCGCGCACCACTCGTCGATGTGCCAGTCGTTGTACGCGGAGAGCATGACCAACGACAGATCCTTGTCGCCCGCCTCGGTGAAGGTGCGGGCGTTGAACCCGGCCATCGTGGGGAAGCACATCGATGCCAGCACACCGTTGGCGTTCATGTCGCGCACCCGCTGGTGCACGTCGAAGCACCCCGGCCGCAGCTCGGAGAACATGCCGGGGTTGAAGCCCCACTCCTCCCGCGGCCATCCGACGGTCGCGGCCATCCCGAACGGCGTCGACGTCGCCTGACCCTGGAAGACCCACTGGTCGATGCCCTCGGGCGTGCGCACGATCTTCGGTGCCTCGTCGCGGTAGCGCTCGGGCAGATGCCGCGCGTACATGTCCGGCGGCTCGATCATGTGGTCGTCGATGCTGACGAGGATCATGTCCTCCATGCGCATGGGTTGCTCCCTTTCAGCCGATGCCGTAGAGGGCGACGGCCGTCTCGGACGTGATCTGGCGCTTCTGCTCGAAGGTGAGGCCGTCGAGCGCCTCGG
>CAZDJK010000012.1:0-7701 GCA_964505725.1 uncultured Bifidobacteriaceae bacterium
GGACGAGCCGGAGTCGCTCGCCGGACTTTCGCTCGCGGCGCGAGAGGGACTCGACAACCTGATCTTCGTCGTCAACTGCAACCTGCAACGGCTCGACGGGCCGGTGCGGGGCGACGGCAAGATCATCCAGGAGCTGGAGGCGACGTTCCGCGGTGCGGGATGGAACGTGATCAAGGTGGTGTGGGGTCGCGGGTGGGACGACCTGCTCGCGCGCGACGTCGATGGCGTGCTGGTGAACAAGATGAACTCGACCGTCGACGGCGAGTTCCAGAAGTACGCGGTCGAAGCCGGCGCCTACATCCGGGAGCACTTCTTCGGGCCCGACCCCCGGTTGCAGAAGATGGTCGAGCACCTCTCCGACGACGACCTGCGCCTGCTCCCACGGGGTGGCCACGACTACCGCAAGCTGTACGCGGCCTACAAGATGGCGGTGGAGCACGAGGGCAGCCCAACCGTCATCCTCGCGAAGACGATCAAGGGATGGACGCTCGGGCAGAGCATCGAGAGCCGCAACGCCACCCACCAGATCAAGAAGCTCACCGCAGTGGAGCTGAAGGCGTTCCGCGACCGGCTCCAGCTCCCGATCCCGGACTCCGAGCTAGACGACGGCGACCCGCCGTACTGGCACCCGGGCCTCGAGTCGCCGGAGTACGAGTACATGATGGCGCGGCGGCGCGCGCTCGACGGGCCGGTGCCGGAGCGGATCGTGCGGCGCAAGGCGCTGCCGGCTCCGACGCCGGACGCGTTCGCCGACGTGCTCGCGGGCACCGGCGAGAAGGTGAAGGCGAGCACCACCACCGCGTTCGCGCGGCTCATGCGGAACCTGCTGCGCGACCCGGGCGTGGGGCCGCGGGTGATGCCGATCATCCCCGACGAGGCGCGCACCTTCGGCCTCGACGCGCTGTTCCGCGACTACAAGATCTACGCGCCGTTCGGGCAGGCGTACGAGCCCGTCGACGCCGAGCTCCTCTTGTCGTACCGCGAGGCGAGCAACGGGCGCATCCTCGAGGAGGGCATCACCGAGGCGGGCTCGATGGCGTCGTTCACCGCCGCCGGCACGTCGTACGCGACGTGGGGCGAGCCGATCGTGCCGTTCTTCATCTTCTACTCGATGTTCGGCTTCCAGCGGGTGGGCGACCTGATCTGGTCGTTCGGTGACCAGCGGGGGAGGGGGTTCCTCCTCGGCGCCACCGCCGGCCGCACCACCCTCGCCGGCGAGGGCCTGCAGCACTGCGACGGCCAGAGCCAGCTCCTCGCGACCGCGTACCCGAACTGCCGGGCGTACGACCCCGCGTTCGCGTACGAGATGGGCGTGATCGTGCGCGACGGCATCACCCGCATGTACGGCGAGGCGAACGAGGACTGCTACTACTACCTCACCCTCTACAACGAGAACTACGTGATGCCCGCGATGCCCGAGGGCGTCGAGGAGGGCATCGTCCGCGGCCTCTACCGGTTCCAGAGGGCGCCCAAGAAGCGCAAGCACCGCGCCCAGATCCTCGCCAGCGGCACCGCGATGCTCGCGGCGCTCGACGCGCAGCAGATCCTCGCCGAGGAGTTCGACGTCGCCGCCGACGTCTGGAGCGCCACGAGCTACAAGCTGCTCCGCGAGGACGCCCTCAGCGTGGAGCGTTGGAACCGCCTGCACCCCACCGAGCCGGCGCGCGTCCCGTACGTGACCGAGCTGCTGCGCGACACCGACGGCCCGGTGGTCGCGGTCACCGACTTCGTCAAGGCGGTGCCCGACCAGATCGCGCGGTTCGTCCGGGCGCCGTTCGTCCCGCTCGGCACCGACGGCTACGGCTACTCCGACACGCGCACCGCGCTCCGTCGCCACTTCGAGGTCGACACCCCGAACGTCGTGGTGGCGGTGCTGTCGAGCCTGGCGGGGACCGACGCGATCAAATCCGAGGTGGTCCAGGAAGCGATCGCGCGCTTCGACCTGGATCCCGACAAGCCCGACCCCCGCACGACCTGACCGTCACCCTCGTGCAAACGTGCGTCACTTGAACGGGTCATTCCGTTCAAGTGACGCAAATTTGTGTGGCAGCGGTGGGAGGGGTCAGGAGACCCGGCGGTCAGGACCCTCCTGGGCGCGGTCGTCGGCTCGGAGCGGGTCGTCGTCGTCCCAGTCGTCTTCCTCGTCGTCCCAGTCCTCGTCGTCGTCGTCGTGCTCCTCGTCGGCGTCGAGGTCGAGGTCGGCGAGGGTGCCGCTGCCTTCGCGGAACAGGCCGTCGTCGAAGCCCTGCTTGAGCTCCCGTGCCTCGCGGAAACGGCGAGCTCGTCCTTTTCTCGGCACGTGTCACCTACCTTGGCGCCCTCAGGCGCTCCACCCCGAGCGGCGGCCCACGGCCCGCCGTTGTGTCTCTCTATGATGCCGCAGGAGCCGACCACCAGACACCCGATCTCCGCGCGCTTTGCCCCGGTTCGGGGTAATCGTCCGAGCGATTCTCACGTCGGGGCGGCCGGTCGTTCGGTATCCTCACGCCGTCCGGGCGATTGGCTCAGTTGGTTAGAGCGCTGCCTTCACACGGCAGAGGTCGCAGGTTCAAGTCCTGCATCGCCCACCGCGACACCGCACAACCGGGCTCATGTACTGTCGGGGCGGTGCAGGTGGGCGTGATCCCCGCGAGCGAGGGCACGTTCCCGGTCGACGGCAAGATCGTCGCGGACATCACGCGCGCGGCCGAGCAGTCCGGCTTCGACTCGCTCTGGGTCGGCGAGCACGTCATCATGTCGCCGCGGGAGACGTACCCGGGCGCGAACGTCAATCGGGTCGGCCCATCGTCCACGGGCACCCTGCCCGACCCGCTCGACTGGTTGAGCTACGCGGCCGCGATCTCCGAGACCGTGCTGCTCGGCACGTCGATCCTGCTGCTCCCGTTGCACAACCCGCTGATCATGGCGAAGCGGCTCTCCACCCTCGATCAGCTCTCGCGCGGACGCGTGCGCCTCGGCATCGGGGTGGGCTGGAGCGAGGACGAGTACGCCGCGGTCGGAGTCGATTACCGGACGCGGGGCCGCCGGTGTGACGAAGCGATCGACGCGATGCGCGCGCTCTGGGCCGGCGAGTCCGCGAGCTACGACGGAAGGTTCTTTCGCTTCGATGGTGTGAACAGCTTCCCGCAGCCCGTGCACGGCGCGGTGCCGATCCTGGTGGGCGGCGACAGCGAGGCCGCGGCTCGGCGCGCAGGACGCACCGGAGACGGCTACTTCCCGTTCGGGAAGGATCTCGGTGAGCTCCGGCACCTGGTCGACGTCGTGCGCCGCACCGCGGCGGATGCCGGTCGGGACCCCGACGCCATCGAGCTCACCGCGCTGGGCTCGCGTCGGCGCGAGCACGTCGCCGAGCTCGCCGACATCGGCTTCACGCGCATGGTGCTCTTCTCGAAGGAGCTCACGGCCGAGTCGGTCGAGCAGCTCGGGGAGCAGGCGCAGGCCATCGTCGCCGGCCTCTGAGCCGGCCCCGCGTCCCGCGCGTCGATTACGCCACGCGCGATCGGGGTAACAGCAGACCGTCGTTCTCGGTCTCATTCGGGAGGACGGGATGGACGCGTGGAGCCTCCCGTCGACGACTTCGAAGCCAAGAGCCGACTGGTCCCGGTGGAGCATCCGGACGTGGTGGAGCACTACCGCAAGGCGCACTCGATCTACCAGCGGACGATCGACGGGTCGGCATCGACCGCTGATCTGCGACAGGGCGTCGTGAGCTACCGGGCACTCTTCGACGAGCTCATCTCGGACGGCGCCGGGAGCTCGGCCTGACCGAGGGCGCGACTGCATAGCCTCTCGCGGGTGGGCGATCTCGCCGGGCACGTGAAGCCCCGTCTCCCCGAGAAGCACCACCGCTACATCCGCGAGCACCTCGAGGACATGCCCGAGGTGCGCGACTGGACGTCGCCCGCTCGGTGACCGGCCCGACCGTGCTTGCGGTCAATGCCGGGTCCGCGAGCCTGAAGGTCGCACGGTTCGCGCGCGGCGAGGAGACCGCGCGCGAGACGGTCGACCTCGACCCGGGAGCCGCCGCCGATGCGCTCGCCGACGTCGTGGCGCGGCTCGGACGCGGCGGCCCCGAAGCGCCCGACGCGCCCGATGTGGTGGGGCACCGCATCGTGCACGGCGGCCCGCACCACGTCGCACCGGCGCTGGTGGACGACGCGCTGGTCGATGGGCTACGAGAGCTGACGCCGCTCGCGCCCCTCCACCAACCCGAAGGCCTCGCGGTGCTGGAGGCGGCCCGCGCGCGCTACCCGGACGTGCCGCACGTGGCGTGCTTCGACACCGCGTTCCACCGCTCGCTCCCCGAGGTGGCGCAGCGGTTCGCGATCGACGACCGATGGTGGCAGGCCGGCGTGCGGCGGTACGGGTTCCACGGGCTGTCGTACGAGTACCTGACCGACGCGCTCCCGGAGGTGCGTCGGGGCCGCGCGGTGCTCGCCCACCTCGGAGGGGGATCGAGCATGGTCGCGTTGCTCGACGGCGTCCCGCAGGAGACCACGATGGGACTCACGCCGACGGGCGGGCTGGTCATGGGCACGCGCAGCGGCGACCTCGATCCGGGCGTGCTGATCTACCTCGCGCGATCGCTGCGTGCCGACTGCCCGGATGACGACGCCCAGGATGTCGACGCACTCGACGCGCTCGAGCGCGAGCTGAACCGCGACGCCGGTATCCTCGCGGTGGCGGGTGCTCCGGCCGACGCCCGGTCGCTCCTCGCACGGCGTGCCCGAGATCCGCGCGCAGCGCTCGCGCTCGACCTGTTCTGCCGCTCCGCGCGCAGCCACATCGGCGCGCTGACCGCCGTCCTCGGCGGCCTCGACCACCTCGTGTTCACCGGTGGCATCGGCGCCCACAGCGCGCCGCTACGCGCCGAGATCTGCGCCGAGCTCGAGCACCTCGGTGTCGTCCTCGACGCCGAGCGGAACGAGCAGGGGTCTCGCCCGATCTCGACCGACGGGGCGGCCTGCCGGACCCTGGCGGTCGAGACCGACGAGGAGTCGGTCATCGCCCGACACGCGCGTGACGTGGTGGCGGCGCGCCGGTGACCGGCGCCCCGACCCGGTCGCTCAGAGCTCGCGGCAGAGGGTGGTCACGACCGACACCAGCCGCCCGTCGGCGCCCGACTCACGGATCGGCACCCGCGCCGACACGCTCCCGAGGTCGCCGTCGAGCAGCTCGGCGGTCGCGATGGCCGACGGGGTGCGGACGCGGTTGAGGTACCGGATGTCGAGGTCGACGGTCGCGTAGTTCCCGCGCGGTGCGAGCGCGTGCTCGGCCGCGATCTCGCCGAGCAGCGCCTGCGCACCACCCTGGATGGTGCCGCCCGGACCGTTGCTCACCCGCGGATGGGCGTCCATCTCCACGACACCGGTGTCGAGGAACCGGGCGCCGAGGAGCTCGTCGAACGTCGGCATGCGCGCCGGTGGCGCCGGCCGCCAACGATCGAACGTCGAGAACCCGATGACGTGGTTGAGGAACGTCGCGGTGGCGCGCGCGAAGGGTCGGTCGACGTCGCCGGTGTACAGGACGCACTCGCCGACGTAGAGCCGGCTCCCGCGCTTCGCGGGGCGGCACACCAGTGACACCTCGCCCTCCGACGGCGGTCGCGACACCAGGGTGACGCGCATGTCGACGGTGGGGTTGAGCAGCTCGTCGGGCAGGGTGCCGCACACCACGTCGACCATGGTGGCGAGCACACCGAGCCGCGGCACGCTCGTGCCGGGCGCCCACATCTCCGGCCGCACGGTGGCGCGACCGTGGGTCAGGCCGTCCTCCACCCACATCTCGAGGCCGAGCGCGCCCACGAAATGGGCCGACCACTCCTCATCCGGTTCGGGCGTGTCCACGCGAAACCCTCGCGCGCGGTGGCGGCGGGGCGCACACCGGCGCACGCGCCGCTGCGTACAGTGGCCCGGTGCCGTATCCGCTCGGGACCGTCGACGCGGCGTTCCGTCCCGACCCGCCGCAGCGCGCGTCGGAGCGGGCGCGAGATCTCGGGTTCGACCACATCGACACCGCCATCGACGTCGACCCGGCGACGCTGGCGCTGCCGATCGGCTGCCCGATCTCGCCGCGACCGGTGCCGCAGTTCTCGATGTCCCTGTGCCGGCGGACGTGGGAGCACACGGTCGCTGCGTTCCGGGACGCGCCCGGCGCGCTGCTCGAGCCGGCCGCGCGCAGCGTCGTGAACTCGAACGCCAAGGCGCGGGCGATCTGCGAGGAGGTGCCGGGGCTCCGGCTCCTGATCGACACCGGCCACGTGGCCGACTGGGGCGGCGACCCGGTCGAGCTGCTCGACCTCGCGGGCCACATCCAGCTCCGCCAGGGGAAGCCGGGGAACGCCCAGCTCCACGTACACGACCCCGACGGCGTGGTCGACTTCCGTGCCGTATTGCGCCGCCTCGACGCGCTCGGCTACCGGGGTCGGCTCAGCGTCGAGTACTTCGACATCCCCGCGATGGGCTGGGGCCTCGACGATCCGGTGGGCTGGACGGTGGACCTGGCCGACCACGTGCGCGCGCTCATGCGCGCGCCCGCAGGTCAGTCGTGACCGGAAGCGGCGCCCGGCACGTCTGATGCCGGTTCGGCGCGCCCGTTGCCGTCGCCGCCGGCGTGCTCGGCGACCTCGGCGCGGTGCAGGTCGTCGGCGGTGGCGGGGATCATGCCCCCGAACGCGAGATCGGCGCTCACCTCGAACGACTCGAGCGGTCCGCGCATCGCGCCCTGGTGGGCCAGGCGGCGCGGGAGGAAGCGCATGACCGTCACCACGGCGATGACCGCCAGCACCGCGCCGACGAGAGCGGCGACGTGGAGGCCGTCGACGAAGGCCTGCTGGGCGCTCACGGTGAGCAGGTGGGCGTTCGCGGGCGAGAGCCCGGCGGTGGCCTGCACCGCCCCGGCGATGGACGACGTGGCACGGCTGTCGAGGCTCGTGGGCAGCGTGTGCAGCGTGGGGGCGAGCGAGCTGCGGTACTGCGACGCCGCGATGCTCCCGAGGATCGCGACACCGAGTGCTGCACCGAGCTCACGGGTGGCGTCGTTGGTCGCCGACCCGGATCCGGCCCGCCGATCGGGCACCGCGGACATGATCGAGGCGGTCATCGGCGACATCGCGAGCGCCATGCCGGCGGCCAACGGGAGGATCGTGAACAGGGCGTGCCAGTACCCGGTATCGGTCTCGAGCGTCTGCATCGCCACGAGCGACGCCGCGATGAGGCCCATCCCGAACGCCACCACCCTGCGCGAGCCGAAGCGGTCCACGAGCACCGGAGTACGTGGGGAGAGCAGCAGGATCGTGAGCGCGATCGGCACGAAGCGCACCGCCGCCGAGAACGCGGTGTAGCCGAGCACGAGCTGGAAGTACTGCGTCATGAGGAAGAAGACGCCGTAGAGCGACAGGAACACGAGGATCATCCCGCCGACGCCGGTGCTGAAGGCCGGGTTGCGGAAGTAGTGCATGTCGAGCATGGGCTCGTCGTGATGGAGCTCCCAGAGGACGAACGCAGTGAGCACGACGGCCGCGATACCGAACGCGAGAACAGTGACCGTGCCCGTCCAACCCTTGTCGGGTGCCTCGATGAGGCCGTAGACGAGTGCGACGATCCCGATGATCGAGAGCACCGCGCCGATCGGGTCGAGCGGCGCTTCCTCCGGGTCGCGCGATCGCGGCACGAGGAACCATCCGGCGACGAGCGCGGTCAC
>CAZDJK010000013.1:0-24218 GCA_964505725.1 uncultured Bifidobacteriaceae bacterium
ACGCTCATCAACCGCATCGACTGGCTCTCGAGCTTCGCCAACGAGGTGCCGTTCATCGCCGGGGCCGAACAGCTCATGGGGATCGAGGCACCGCCGCGCGCCCTCTACATCCGAACCGTGCTCACCGAGCTCAGCCGCATCGCGACCTTTCTCCTCTTCCTCGGCGAGATGGGACTGCAGGTGGGCGCGCTCACGCCGGCCTTCTACGGGTTCCGCGACCGCGAGCACGTCCTCAACCTCATCGAGGGCGCCACGGGAGGCCGCTTCCACCCCAACTTCAACCGGATCGGCGGCCTGAAGGAAGACCTGCCGTGGGGTTGGGTGAACGAGACCCGCACCGCGATGAAGATCGTCTTCGACGCCTGCGACACGTTCGAGGATCTGCTCGTGGGCAACGAGATCTTCGAGGCGCGCACCCGCTCCATCGGGATCATCCCGCCCGAGCTCGGCGCCGCGTACGGCGTGTCCGGCTCGAACCTCCGCGCGTCGGGCATCGACTGGGACCTGCGCCGCGACGCCAAGCAGTACCTCGTGTACCCGGAGCTCGACTTCAAGGTGTGGACGCACCCCGACGGCGACTCGTTCGCCCGGTACTGGGTGCGGTTGCAGGAGACGCGTGAGTCGGCGCGGATGGTGCTCCAGCTGCTCGAGCAGATGCCCTCGGGCCCGATCATGGCGAAAGTGCCGCGCATCATCAAGGTGCCCGAGGGCGAGGTCTGGGTGGAGACGGAGAACCCACTCGGCCAGATGGGGTACTACATCGTGTCGAAGGGCGCGACCGGTCCCTTCCGCGTGAAGATCCGCTCGGCGTCGTTCAGCAACGTGTCGATCCTCCCGTGGCTGCTGCGCGGCGTGTTCGTGCCCGACGTGATCACGATCCTCGCGTCGCTCTACTTCATCCTCGGGGACATCGACCGGTGATCTCACTCGGGATCGACATCGGTTGGGGGGCGACGCTCGCGATCAAGACGATCGTGATCCTCGCCATCGTCCCCGCCACCGCGCTCGTGCTCGGCTACGTGTTCCTGCTCAAGGTCATGAGCCACATGCAGAGCCGGCTCGGACCCATGGATCCGGGCGGCTTCCACGGCTGGTTCCAGCTCATCGGCGACGGCATCAAGTTCATCCAGAAGGAAGACGTGATGCCCATCGAGGCCGACCGGCCGGTCTTCGCCTTCGCGCCGGTCGTCGTGGTGATCTCGACCTTCCTCGTGTTCGTCGTGATCCCCACCGGTCCCGACCTCGTGGTGAAGAACCTCAATGTCGGCGTGTTCTACGCGTTGGCAGTGTCGAGCCTCTCGGTGATCGGCGTCCTCATGGCCGGGTGGGCGAGCGCGAACAAGTTCTCGCTGCTCGGTGCGTTGCGCGCTGCCGCACAGCTCATCGCGTACGAGCTGCCACTGCTCCTCGCGGTGGTCGGGGTGGTCGTGCAGGCGAGCACGATGAGCCTCCAGGGGATCGTGGCGGCGCAGAGCACGGGATCGATCTTCGGCTGGAGCGGCGTCGGCTTCCCGTTCATCCTCACGCAGTTCATCGGGTTCGGGCTCTTCCTCGTGGCATCGCAGGCGGAGCTGACCCAGACCCCCTTCGACATGCCCGTCGCCGAGAGCGAGCTCGTCGCGGGCTACATGGTCGAGTACACGGGCTTCCGCTTCCTGTTCTTCTTCATCGGGGAGTTCGGCACCGCGTTCGCGTTCGCCGCGATCGCCGCCACGCTCTTCCTGGGCGGGTGGGCGCTCCCGGCTTCCTGGGGCCTGTCCGTCGGCGTGATGCGAGTGCTCGGACCGGTGGTGCTCTTCACCAAGGTCATGCTCGTGGCCTTCCTCATGTTCTGGGTGCGCTTCACCTACCCGCGCCTGCGGGAGGACCAGCTGCAGTCCCTGGCGTGGAAGGTGCTGATCCCGATCGGCCTCGCCAACATCGTCCTCACGGGGATCTTCAAGGTGGCCTTCTGATGAAGATGCCGAAGCTGCCCGGCGTGGTGAGCGGGCTCGGGGTCACGCTCAAGACGATGATGCGACCCGCGGTCACGGTGCAGTACCCGCACGAGCGTGAGGATCCGCCCACGCGCGCACGCGGCGTGATCGCGCTCAAGGAGGAGAACTGCACGGTCTGCATGCTCTGCGGCCGGTCGTGTCCCGACTGGTGCATCTACATCGAGGGGCACAAGGAGAAGCGCCCGCCCCGTCGCGAGGGCGGTCGTGATCGCACGGTCAGCGTGCTCGACCGCTTCGACATCGACTACGCGCTCTGCATGTACTGCGGCATCTGCGTCGAGGTGTGCCCGTTCGACGCGCTGTTCTGGAGCCCGGAGTTCGAGTACTCCGAGTCCAACATCGCCCGGCTGCTCCACGACAAGCGCAAGCTCGGCGAGTGGATGGAGACCGTCCCGGAACCGGAGCCGCTCGAGATCGGTGCGGAGGCCAAGAAGAAGTGATCCCGGTGCTCGCCACGAACGTGGCGGTCGACGTGGCGTTCTGGATCCTCGCGATCGCGATGGGCGCGGCCGCGATCGGCGTCGTCCGCTCCCAGAACATCGTCCACGCCGCCCTGTACCTCGTGGTCGTGCTCGCCGGAGCCGCCGCGCTCTACCTCCTCGTGGCGGCCGAGTTCGTCGCGTGGGTGCAGGTGCTGATCTACATCGGCGCGATCGTGATCCTGTTCCTGTTCGGGATCATGCTCACCCGGGCGCCGATGCGCTCGACGGGCAGCCTCGACAACACCCAGCGTTGGGCCTCGGCGGTGGTGGGCCTGTTCCTCTTCGGCGTGATCACGGCGCTGCTCGTCGACGCGTACGGCGGAAAGGAGATCAAGCTGAAGGGCAGCCTGGTCGTGCTCGGCAACTCGAGCACGGTGGCGTCGTCGATGTTCCGCTCCTACCTCGTGCCCTTCGAAGTGGTGTCCATGCTCCTGCTCGCGGCGCTCGTCGGCGCGGTCGTGATCGCGCGTCGGGACTGACCGCGATGCTGCTCAACCAGTTCCTGATCCTCTCCGCGTTCCTCTTCTGCACCGGGATCTACGGCGTGCTCGCGCGCAGGAACGCGGTGCTCGTGCTCATGAGCATCGAGCTGATGCTGAACGCGGTCAACATCAACCTCGTCGCGTTCTCCGCCTTCCGTACCGCGGTCGCGGGCCAGGTGTTCGCCTTGTTCATCATCACCATCGCGGCGGCCGAGGTCGGCGTGGGGCTCGCCATCGTGCTCCTCATCTACCGGAACGAGCACACGTCCGATCTCGACGAGGTCGACGAGATGAGGGGTTGAGCCCGAGGTGCTGAACAACGCCTGGATCATCCCCGCGCTCCCCGCGCTGGCGTTCGTCCTCATCCTGCTCTTCGGCAAGCGGGTACCCGGAGGGGGCGCCGGGATCGGGATCGCCGCCGTCGGCGCGTCCTTCGTGCTGTCGGTGGTGGCCGCCGTGCAGTGGATCCACCGCGCCGACACGATCGAGAAACCGGCGGCGCTGGTGCACTCGATCACGTGGTGGCAGAACGGCGCGGTGAAGTTCGGCGTCGGCACCCGCATCGACGGGCTCGCCGCGATGATGATGTTCGTCGTCACGCTGATCTCGTTGCTCGTGCACATCTACTCGACGGCGTACATGCGTCACGACGAGCGCTTCACGCACTACTTCGCGATGCTCAGCCTCTTCACCGCGTCGATGCTGCTGCTCGTCGTCGCCGACAACACCCTGGTGATGCTCGTCGGTTGGGAGGGCGTCGGCCTGTGCTCCTTCGTGCTGATCGGGCACTGGTGGGAGGACCAGCCGAACAGCAACGCCGCGCTGAAGGCGTTCCTCACGACCCGCACCGGCGACATCGGGCTGATGATCGGCATCATCATCACGTTCTTCGCCGCCGGCACGTTCAGCATCGGCGGGATCAACGCCTACGCGGTCAGCCGGGGCGCCGACCACGGGCTGCTCCTGGCCGCCGCCATCTGCCTCTTCATCGGCATCATCGGCAAGAGTGGGCAGTTCCCCCTCCACACGTGGCTGCCCGACGCCATGGCGGGGCCCACGCCGGTCTCGGCGCTCATCCACGCGGCAACCATGGTGGTCGCAGGCGTGTACCTCGGCGCGCGCCTCTACCCCGTGTTCTTCAACGGGTTCTCCATCGCCGCCGGCGGCGTGAACTTCATGGCGCTCATCGGCGGGATCACCATCATCATCGGAGCGGTGCTCGCCTTCGTCCAACGCGACATCAAGAAGGTGCTCGCATACTCGACCATCAGTCAGCTCGGTTACATGGTGATGGCACTCGGGGTGGGGGCCTGGACCGCCGCGGTGTTCCACCTCTTCACGCACGCGTTCTTCAAGGCGCTGCTCTTCCTCGGCGCCGGGTCGGTGAGCGAGTCGGGATCGCACCACTCGTTCGACATGAAGAGCGACATGGGCGGCCTGCGCAAGTTCATGCCGATCACGTTCTGGACCTTCATCATCGGCTCGCTCGCGCTCGCGGGCATCTTCCCGCTCGCGGGGTTCTGGTCGAAGGACGAGATCCTCGTGGTCGCGGGCAAGAGCGGCTACAACGCGTTCCTCGTCGTAGGACTGGTCGGGGCGTTCCTCACCGCCGCCTACATGACGCGCTGCGTGTACCTCACGTTCTTCGGCGAGTTCCGGGGCCACGGCGAGCCGCACGAGTCCGAGCCCCTCATCACCGTCCCCCTGATCGTCCTGTCGATCTTCTCGATCTTCGCCGGGTTCGTGAACGCCGGCGCGTCCCCGCTCGACATCCACAACTTCGAGGAGTGGCTGGAGCCGAAGGTCGCGTTCCCGTCGCTGCAACACCCCGCGTTCTCCAACGTCGCCGCGCTCGTGTCGGTCACGGTCGCCGTCGTCGGGATCGGGATCGCCGCGTACTTCTTCTTCCGACTGGAGGAGTTCGGTCGCTTCCGCGGGCTCACGCAACGCAACAAGGTCGCTCACGCGGGTTATGCGTTCCTCGAGAACAAGTACTACCTCGACTACCTGTACGAGGACGTCATCGTCGCCGGAATCAGCGGCCCGATCGCGCGCGGTGCGTACTGGTTCAACCAGAACGTGATCGACAAGGTCGTCAACGGGATCGGGGTCGGCGCCAAGATGCTCGGTCGATTCACGTACGACGTGATCGACCAGAAGGTGGTCGACGGCGCCGTGAACGAGGTGGCGGAGGCCACCGGCGACACCGGCGGGCTCCTGCGGTACCTGCAGTCGGGGCGCGTCCAGCGCTACGCCCTCTTGTTGTTCGGGGCGGTCGGCCTGCTCAGCTTGGCCCTGCTGATCGCCAACACCACCTGATGTCCGTGTCAAGGGGAATGAGTCGATGAACTGGTTCGACGATTGGGCACTCACCCTGGCGGTGTTCATACCGCTCGTGGGGATGGCGATCGTGCTCCTCATCCCGCGTGCCGAGGAGCAGCTGATCAAGTGGGTCACGCTGGTCGCGACCATCGCCTCCCTCGGCGTCGGCATCGCGATCCTCGCCGACTTCGACTACGACAAGGCTGGGCTCCAGTTCGTCGTGAACGAGAAGTGGATCCCCGTGATCCACAGCCGGTACCACATGGGGATCGACGGGATCTCGCTCCCGTTGCTCATCCTGTCGATGTTCATCACCGTCGCGTGCGTCATCTACTCGTGGAACCACTTCCCCGACCCGCACAACCCCAAGGCGTTCCTGGCCCTCGTGCTGCTCCTCGAAGTGGGCATGAACGGCACGTTCGTGGCCCAGGATCTGATCCTCTTCTTCGTGTTCTTCGAGGTGGTCCTCCTCCCGATGTTCTTCATGATCGGGGTGTGGGGAGGACCCAACCGCGAGTACGCCTCCATCAAGTTCTTCCTGTTCACCCTGTTCGGGTCGGCGATGATGCTCCTGAGCTTCCTCGCGCTCTTCTTCCTCTCGAAGGTCCACACCTTCGACATGGTCACGCTGACCCGCCTTCACGGTTCGGGCATCGCGCACAGCACCGAGGTGCTGCTCTTCGCCGGCTTGTTCCTCGGCTTCGCGATCAAGGTGCCGATGTTCCCGTTCCACACCTGGCTTCCCGACGCCCATACCGAGGCGCCGACCGTCGGCTCGGTGCTCCTCGCCGCCATCCTCCTGAAGCTCGGCGCGTACGGCTTCATCCGGATCGCGCTCCCGATGCTCCCGAGCGGAGCACAGACGTGGGCGCCATGGCTCGGTCTCCTCGCGGTGGTCGGGATCATCTACGGCGCGCTCTGCTGCCTCGCCCAACGCGACATGAAACGGCTGATCGCGTTCTCGTCCGTCGCGCACATGGGCTTCGTCATGCTCGGCATCGCGACCCTCACGACGTTCGGGATCAACGCCGCGCTCTTCGGCATGGTCGCGCACGGCCTCATCACCGGCATGCTCTTCTTCCTCGCGGGGTCGGTGCAGGAGCGCTACGGCACACGCGAGATCAGCCGTCTCGGCGGGCTGCTCACCCAGGCGCCGCACCTCGGGTGGATCCTCGGCTTCTGCGCCATGGCGTCGCTCGGCCTCCCCGGCCTCGCCGGGTTCTGGGGTGAGTTCCCGGCGCTGCTCTCGGCGTACAACCCGACCAACCCCAACGGCCTCTGGGGTGGCGGTGCCGGCACGCTCTGGACGTTCCGCACCTACCTGGTGATCGGCGCCATCGGAACCGTGCTCGCCGCCGGCTACCTGCTGTGGATGCTTCAGCGGGTGGCGTTCGGCCGGGTCAAGGGAGAGTTCGAGGCGGTCCACGTGCACGACGTGCACGGCCTCGAGTGGGTCACCTGGGCGCCGATCCTGCTCCTCATCGTGGTCCTCGGGTTCTACCCGAACATCCTGTTCCAGACCTTCGATCCCGCGGTGACCCAGCTCGTCGCGGGGATCACCCGGGCGGTGCGTTGAACCCTCACGTCGACTTCCACGCGATCGCGCCGCTGATCGTCCTCACCGCGACGATCGTCGTCGTGCTCATCGCGGATCTGGTCTGGCCCGACCGCTCGCGCTTCGTCTCGTCGAGGATCGCGTCGCTGGGTGTGCTCGGCGCGTTGATCCCCGTGATCACGCTCGCGGTCGACGGCAGCACCCGCACCCTCTTCGGCGGCGCGTTCGTGATCGACGCCTACGCGCTCGCGCTCGACGGATTTTTCCTCGTCGTCGCCTACGTCACCATTCTCATGTCGGTCAACTACATCGGCGAGGGCGACTACTACCAGGGGGAGTTCTACTTCCTGCTCCTCACCTCGGTGCTCGGCATGTTGGCGATGGCGTCCGCTCGCGACCTGATCTCGATCTTCGTCGCACTGGAGACCATCACCATCCCGACCTTCGTGCTGGCCGGTTGGCGCAAGCACGACGAGCGTTCGAACGAGGCCGCGATCAAGTACTTCCTGATCGGTGTGCTGTCGTCGGCGATCATGCTCTACGGCATGTCGCTCGTGTTCGGCGAGACGGGCTCCACGCTCCTGGTCGATATCCGCGCGTACATCGCCAACCCGCACCACTCCACGTCGGCGCTCTTCGCGGTCGCGATCTTCCTCACCCTCGCGGGCTTCGCGTTCAAGGTGAGCGCGGTGCCGTTCCATTTCTGGACGCCCGACACCTACGAGGGCGCGCCCACACCGGTCGCCGCGTTCCTGTCGGTCGCCTCCAAGGCAGGTGGCTTCGTCGCGTTGCTCACGATCGTGTACGTGGGCTTCTTCCCGTCGCAGGACTCGTGGGAGCCGGTGCTGTGGGTCCTCGCCGCCGCCTCGATGCTGTTCGGCAACCTGGTCGCCCTGCGCCAGACCAACCTCGTGCGCATGCTGGCCTACTCCTCGATCGCGCAAGGCGGATTCATCCTGGTGCCGCTCGCGGTCGCGGGCGATGCCGGCGCGGCGCGGTCGTCGTTCGAGGCAGTGGTGATCTACCTCCTCATCTACGGCGCCATGAACCTCGGCGCGTTCGCGTGCGTCATCGCGGTGGCGCGCCGTACCCGCTCGGCCGAGATCGACAGCTACGCGGGCCTCGGGGTCACGTCACCCGGGCTCGCCACCACGATGACGATCTTCCTGTTCTCGCTCGCCGGGATCCCGCCGTTCGCGGGGTGGTTCGCCAAGTTCGTGATGTTCCGGTCGGTGCTCGACGCCCACTCGCCCACCGCGGTCGTGCTCGGGGTCATCGCCGCGGTCGCGTCGGTCATCGCGTTCTTCTACTACGCACGCGTGGCGCGCAAGATGTGGTTCGACGCGCCGCCGGAGGGAGCGACCCGCATCGCACTGCCGGCGGCGCTGAACGTCGCCATCGGCATCACTGTCGCGATCGTGGTGGTCGTCGGCGTGTACCCGCAGGTCTTCGCCCGTATCGGCGAGCTCTCGTTCCCGATCTGATCCGTCGATGACGGCGCTGGCAGAACGGCTGGCGGAACTCATCCACCGGGAAGGGCCGGTTCCATTCGACCACTTCGTCGACGAGGCGTTGTACGGGGAAGGAGGGTTCTTCACGCGGTCGCGCGGGGCCGGGCGCGCGGGTGCGGACTTCGTGACCAGCCCGGAGGTGGGGCCCCTGTACGGCGCGCTGGTCGCGCGGGAGGTCGACCGCCTCTGGGACGAGCTCGGCGCTCCCGACCCGTTCGCGGTCGTCGACGCGGGTGCCGGCCGCGGCCGCCTCGCTGCCGACCTGTTGGCCGCGGCGCCCGCATGCTCGCGGGCGCTGCGACTCCTGCTCGTCGAGCGCTCCACCACCCTGCGCGAGGCCCAGCGCGAGCTGCTCGTCCTCGAGCCGCCCGAGGACGCGCTCGGACCGTCGACACGCGCCGGCGACGACGAAGAAGGACAGGTGACGGTGCCGGTCGCCGGGATGGGCCCGATCGTCGCGTCGTTGGGCGACCTGCCCGCGACGCCCCTCACCGGCGTCGTGCTCGCCAACGAGCTGCTCGACAATCTCCCGTGCCGGATCGTGGAGCGCGCCGACGAGGGCTGGCTCGAGGTGCGGGTCGGACACGCGGTCGGCGGATTCGTCGAGGTGCCCGTGCCGGCCACTCCCGAGGTCGTCGCCGAGGCCGACCGGGTAGCTCCCGGCGGCGTTCCGGTCGGCACGCAGCTTCCGGTGCCGACCGGCACTGCCCGATGGTTGCGCGACTGCGCCGCCGCGCTCACGCGGGGCTTCCTCGTCGTCGTCGACTACGCCGCGCCCGTCGACGAGCTCGTCGCCCGCGGGACGCGGGGCTGGCTGCGCACGTACCGCGGGCACGAGCGGGGGGAGTCGCCGCTGGTCGCGCTCGGGGAGCAGGACATCACGTGCGATCTCCCGTCCGAGTACCTCGTGGATGCCGCGCGGCGCGCCGGTCTGACGCTGGTCCGTGAGCTCAGCCAACGCGAGTGGCTCGAGGGCCTCGGGGTCGCCGACCTCGTGGCGGACGCGCGCGCGGCGTGGGCCGCGCGCGCCCACGTCGGCGACCTCGAGGCGGTCCGCCACCGCAGCCGGGTCTCGGAGGCCGACGCGCTCCTCGATCCGTCGGGGCTCGGCGCGCATCGCGTGTTCGTGTTCGCGGCGGCCCGGTTCCTTCGGTCGCCGGGATAGCCTGACCGCCACCATCGACCCGATGAGCGTACGGGTACGTAGTGACCAGCGGGGGGCAGGTCGGGAGTAGCCATGGCCGACACACACGACACCATCGAGTCGCTGCTCGCCGAGGGCCGCACGTTCGCGCCGCCGGCACCGTTCACGGAGCACGCGCTCGTGGCCGACGGCGCGGTGTACGAAGAGGCCGAAGCCGACGTCGAGGCGTTCTGGGCCCGCCAGGCCGAGGCGCTGCTCGACTGGTTCGAGCCGTGGTACACGGTGCTCGAGTGGGACCTGCCGTTCGCCAAGTGGTTCGTCGGCGGCAGGCTGAACGCCTCCTACAACTGCCTCGACCGCCACGTCGCCGCCGGTCGGGGTGACCGCGTCGCCTACCACTGGGAGGGGGAGGGGGGCGACACCCGCACCATCACCTACGCGGAGCTCCTCGCCGACGTGTCGCGCCTCGCCAACGCGCTCCGGGAGCTCGGCGTGCGCAAGGGCGACCGGGTCAACATCTACCTGGGCATGGTGCCCGAGCTGCCCATGGCGTTGCTCGCGTGCGCGCGCATCGGCGCCGCGCACTCCGTGGTCTTCGGCGGGTTCTCGGCCGATTCCCTGCGCGACCGCATCCAGGACGCCGAGGCCAGGGTGCTCGTCACCGCCGACGGCGCGTGGCGCCGGGGTTCGGTCGTGCCCCTGAAGGAGATCGCCGACGCCGCGGTCGCCGACTGCCCGGCGATCGAGAAGGTGCTGGTGCTCCGGCGCACCGGGCAGTCCGTACCGATGGCGGAGGGGCGTGACCTCTGGTGGCACGACGTCGTGCCCCGCCAGGACGCCGAGTGCGCGCCGGAGCCGATGGACTCCGAGGATCTGCTCTACCTGCTCTACACGAGCGGCACCACCGCTCGCCCGAAGGGCATCATGCACACGACCGGCGGCTACCTCACGCAGGTCGCGTGGACCCACAAGCACGTCTTCGACCTGCACCCCGCCACCGACGTGTACTGGTGCGCGGCCGACGTCGGCTGGGTCACCGGCCACTCGTACATCGTCTACGGCCCCCTCGCCAACGGCGCGACGAGCGTCCTCTACGAGGGTGCGCCCGATTTCCCCGTGAAGGACCGGCTCTGGGAGATCGTCGATCGCTACCGCGTGACCATCCTCTACACCGCCCCCACGGCCATCCGCACGTTCATGAAGTGGGGCCCCGAGTACCCGGCCGGGCGCAACCTCGACTCGCTGCGGCTGCTCGGGAGCGTCGGGGAGCCCATCAACCCCGAGGCGTGGATCTGGTACTGGCGGCACATCGGCCACGAGCGCTGCCCGGTGGTGGACACGTGGTGGCAGACGGAGACGGGCGCCATCATGATCAGCCCGCTCCCCGGCGTCACCACGCTCAAGCCCGGCAGCGCGACGTTCCCGCTCCCTGGGATCAGCGCCGACGTGGTGGACGGCGCCGGGCACACGGTCGAGGCGCCGGGCGGCGGGTACCTGGCGCTCACCCGGCCGTGGCCGGCGATGCTGCGCGGGATCTGGGGCGACCCCGAGCGCTACCGCGACACGTACTGGAGCCGGTTCGACGGGCGCTACTTCGCGGGCGACGGCGCCAAGCGCGACGAGGACGGCTACTTCTGGCTGCTCGGGCGTGTCGACGACGTGATGCTCGTCTCCGGCCACAACATCTCCACCGCGGAGGTGGAGCACGCGCTCGTCGGGCACCCCGCGGTCGCCGAGGCCGCGGTCGTCGGCACCCGGGACGAGACCACCGGCCAGGCGATCGCCGGCTTCGTGATCCTGCGCGCCGGCGTCGACGCGAGCGAAGGCCTCGTGCAGGAGCTGCGCACGCACGTCGCCCACACCATCGGGCCGATCGCCCGGCCGAAGTCGGTCCTGTTCACCGAGGATCTCCCCAAGACCCGGTCGGGCAAGATCATGCGCCGCCTCCTCCGTGACGTGGCCGAGGACCAGGCCCTGGGCGACACGACCACGCTGGCCGACCCGTCGGTGGTCGAAGGGATCAAGGCCCGCTACCTCGCGTCCGCCACGGGCGAAGAGGAGTGAACGGGCCGTACGCACACTGGACGTGGCACAGCGCCCCCGTCGATCCTCGTCCCGCGGCCGTCATCGACATCGACGGGGTGCTGAGCGACGCCGCCAGCCGCCAGCACTACCTGGAGGCTCCGCGCCGCGATTGGGATGCATTCTTCGAGGCCTGCGGCGAGGATGCGGTGATCGACGAGATCAAGGTCCTCCTCGACCTCCTGCACCGCGAGCTCGGCGTCGTGCTGCTCACCGCGCGGCCCGAGCGCGTGCACCATCTCACCGAGGCGTGGTTGCGGCGCTACCGCATCCGCTGGGACCTGCTCGTCATGCGGCCGTGGGGCGACTACGACGCGTCCCGGGACTTCAAGCAGGCGTCGGTCTGGGAGCTGCGCCAGTACGGCTTCGACCTGCGCCTCGCCATCGAGGACGACCGCCGCAACGTGGCGATGTTCCGGTCTGAGGGGGTCCCGTGCATCTACTTCCACTCCGGGTACTACGACTGAGGCGCAGCTGAGAACGGCCGCACGGGCGGCGCACGGGAACGAATGCCCGCGATCTAGCGTTCGCAACGACTGAGGGAGCGACGGGCTCCCCGAGAGGTGCGAGTGAGATGCGCAACGCAGTCAAGACGGCGGTGCTGCTGGCGGCGCTGGGTGCCCTGTTCATGCTCGTGGGCGGCGCGCTCGGCGGCTCGACCGGGCTCCTGATCGGTCTGGCCATCGGGATCGTGTTCGTCGGCGGCTCCTACTGGTTCAGTGACACCATCGCGATCAAGGCCGCGGGGGCGAAGCCGGTGAGCCGCGAGGAGCTGCCGCAGGTCTACGAGATCGTCGAGGAGCTCACCCAGCGAGCCGGCATGCCGATGCCGAAGATGTACGTCTCCGACGCGGCCCAGCCCAACGCGTTCGCCACCGGCCGCAACCCCGAGCACGCCGCGGTGTGCGTGACGCGGGGGATCCTGCCGCTGCTCGACCGCGATGAGCTCCGGGGCGTGCTCGCCCACGAGCTCTCCCACGTGCACAACCGCGACATCCTGATCAGCTCCGTCGCGGCGGCGGTCGCGCTCGGGATCACGTTCGTCGCCCGCATGGCGATGTGGGGGGCGATCTTCGGCGGTGGCGGCAACAACCGCGACGGTGGCAACGCCTTCGGCGCCATCGCCATGCTCATCCTGGCGCCGATCGCGGCGATGTTCCTGCAGATGGCGCTGTCACGGTCGCGCGAGTACCAGGCCGACGCGAGCGGTGCGCACCTGATCGACGACGGCGAGCCCCTCGCACGCGCGCTCGAGAAGATCGAGGCCGCGGCCAAGCGCACCCCGATGAACGTGGATCCCGCGCACGCGACCGCCTACATCATCAACCCGCTCACCGGGCGCAACTTCCAGTTCAAGAGCCTGTTCAGCACCCACCCGCCGACGGCCGACCGGATCGCCCGCCTCCGCGGCCACCAGTGGTGACGGGAGCTCGAGGCAGCGCCAGGCTCAGTCGCGGAAGTTGCTGAACTGTAGGGGGATGCCGAAGTCGTGCTCGCGCATCGCGCCGATCGCGGCCTGCAGGTCGTCCTTCTTCTTCCCGCTGATCCGGAGCTGATCGCCCTGCGCCTGGTGTGAGACACCCTTCAGGCCGAGGTCCTTCAGGAACCGGCCGATCTCGCGTGCCTTGTCGGTCGAGATCCCGACGTTGAGGGTGACCGTCTGGCGCACGGTGCCCTTCGCCGCCTCCTCGACCTTGCCGTACCCGAGCGCCTTGAGCGAGATGTGGCGCTTGACCAGCTTCTCCTCCAGCACCTGGGTGAGCGCCTTGAGCCGGGGCTCGCTCTCGGTGTGCAGCTCGATGGTCTTGGGTGTCAGCTCGACGGTGCTGTCGGTGCCCTTGAAGTCGAAGCGGGTCGACACCTCGCGCTGCGTCTGGTCGACGGCATTGCGGACTTCCTGGATGTCGAGCTCGGAGACGACGTCGAACGTGGGCATGCGCGCACCTCGAGTGTCGGGAAGCTGTCGGCGGACGGCCTGATACTGTACGCCGCCCGGGGTCGGTACCCGAGTGGCCAAAGGGGGCAGTCTGTAAAACTGCTGCGCAAGCTACGTTGGTTCGAATCCAACCCGGCCCACCATCCCCACGGCCCGCCGTCCCGGCGGGCTTCCGTTTCTTTACCCGCCTTTCGGCGTCGGGGTCTGGCGCAGCGTGTCCTTCTCCCCGATACTCACAGGATGAGAAGTCCGGTGAGGGCGTGGCCCCGCCCCGCGGCTCTCGCCGCCGCCGTGGTGGTGGGCGGCGCCCTGCTGCTCACGAGCTGCGCCGGCACGGGCTTCCACTACGTGAAGAGCTCCGACTACCACACCTACTTCAAGGTGCCCGACGCCTGGAAGCTCTACGACCAGAATTCGCTGCTCGCCGGGGGCGGCTCGGGGCTCAGCCAGGACGAGATCGCGCAGGCCAAGGCCACCTCGTGGTCCACCGGCTTCGACGCCAGCCCGCGGCCGGAGCTCTCGCACCTGAGCAGCGCGAGCGGCAACTACCCGATCGGGATCGCGAAGGTGCAGCAGATCTCGGCCCAGGACGCCGACTCGGTGTCGCTCTCGACGCTGCGCAACCTGTTCTTCGACATCGACGGGACCCAGACCGGCGACACCGCGGCCGACATCGTCACCTACGAGCCGGTCAACTTGAGCGGGGGCTTCCACGGAGCGCACCTGGTTGCACGGCTCGGGTCGGGCGACAAGGCTTTCACCGTCAACCAGATCGTCGTGGTCGACGAAGCGACCAGCAAGATCTACGCGCTGGTCATCTCGTGTGACAACACGTGCTACCAGCGGAACCAGTCGAAGATCGACCAGGTCATGAACTCGTGGACCGTGAGGGACTCCTGAGATGAGTACAACTCCGACCGAGAGCTCCACCGGCAAGGTGGTGCACACCCAGTTCGTGAGCCGGCCCCGGAACGACGAGCGCAGGACGCGCAAGCCGCTCCCCTGGTGGGACCGGGTGAAGATCCTGCTCGTCATCGGGCTCGTGTTCGGGCTGAGCGTCTGGAGCGCGAGCAGCGACAACCCGATCGAGCCCGTGAGCCAGGCGTTCAACGACGTCGTGCGCAGCCGCTGGTGGCTGCTCGCGCTCGGGGCGCTGGAGCTCCTGCGGCAGATCCACTACGTGATCGCGGAGCACTGGTCGGCGTACTACCTCTTCTGGAAGCGGCTCTTCGCTCGCTCCAACCGCCGCGTCGACAAGGTGAACCCGTGGACGCGCTACCGGCTCGGCCGCGTCTTCAACTGGACGCTCATCTTGATCGCGTTCGTCGCGTTCGTGGCGTGGCGCAACGACGAGACCTTCCTCAACCAGCTCGTCAACCTGCCGAGCGACATCACCGACTTCCTGTTCGGCCCGATCACCGATCTCCCCTTCATCTTCGAGATCGGCTTCCAGCTCTTCCTCACCGTGGGCGTGTTCGCGGCGCTGTTCTGGTACATGGGGAAGGGCGGCATCGAGACCTACTACCCCGACGACGTCCAGAAACGGTTCAGCGACGTCTGGGGCCAGGACGCGGTGCTCGAGAAGATGAAGGAGAACCTCGTCTTCGTCGAGGACCCCGAGGCGATCGAGGAGAAGGGCGGTCACGTGCCTGCCGGCGTGCTGCTCTACGGGCCGCCGGGCACCGGGAAGACGCTGCTCGCCGAGGCGGTCGCGGGCGAGACCGGCAAGCCCTACGTGTTCGTGGAACCGGGCGCGTTCCTCAACATGTTCTTCGGCGTCGGCGTGTTGAAGGTCCGCTCGTTGTTCAAGAAGCTGCGCAAGCTGGCGCTCCGCTACGGCGGGGTGATCGTCTTCTTCGACGAGGCCGACGCGCTCGGCAACCGCGGGGTTCCCGCAGGCGGCGCGAGTGCACGGCTCGCCCACGACGCGTGCAACGGGTTCGGGTATCTCACCGAGACCACCCGGTCGACGCTGCTCTACGACGCGCAGGCCGCCGACCTCCCGGAGCCCTCGCGCGGGATCTGGCGGTTCATGATGCCCGGCATGCGCGGAGGCGGCGGCGACATCTCGGCGCTGCAGGCGCTCCTGGCGCAGATGTCGGGGCTCGAGAAGCCGCGGGGATTCATGAACCGCTACGTGCGGCGATTGCTCGGCATGCAGCCCAAGCCTCCGCCCAAGTACCGCATCTTCTTCATCATGGCGTCCAACATGCCCGAGTCGCTCGACGCCGCGCTGTTGCGCCCCGGCCGCCTCGACCGCAAGTACAAGGTCGGCTACCCGTCGAAGGAGGGCCGTAAGCGCACGTTCGAGGGCTACCTCTCGAGGGTGAGCAACGTCCTCACCGACGAGGACATCGACAAGCTGTCGGTGATCTCCCCTTACGCGACCGGCGCGTCGATCAAGAGCATGGTGAACGCCGCGCTCATCAACGCGATCCGCGACGGCCGCGACACGATCACCTGGCCCGACATGCTCGCCGCGAAGCACCTCGAGCAGCACGGTCTCGCCGACGACTTCGAGTACATCGAGCGTGAGCGCCACGCGGTCGCGATCCACGAGGCGTGCCATGCCATCGCGTTCGTCCGCCTCAGCCGCGGCATCACGATCGACGTCGCCACCATCGAACGGCGTGGCGACGTGGGCGGCTTCGTCGCCCCCATCCCGATCGAGGACCAGATGTTCACGTGGAAGTCGGAACGTGAGCACGACATCATGGTGTCGTTGGCCTCGCTCGCGGGCGAGCGCATGTTCTTCGAAGGTGACAGCTCGGTCGGCGTCGGCGGCGACCTCCGGTCCGCGACCACCATCGCCATGCAGATGGAGGGATTCTCGGGCATGGGCGCGTCGGTGGCCTCCCACATGGTCACCAAGGTCGGCGGCCGTCAGCAGGGTGACAGCGTCGAGACCGGGACCGACCGGATGTGGCTCGACTCCGAGTTCGGGCACCGCGTGGAGACCCGCCTCGAGCAGCTCCTGGAGCAGGTGCGCACGTTGCTCGAACGCGACCGCGTCTGGGTCCTCGCCCTCGCCCACGCGCTCGAGCTGTACAAGACGGTGCCCGGCGAGGACGTGCTCGCGATCCTCGACGGGCGCCCGGGCCCCACCATCGACGGGCGCGCGTACCACGACCCTCGGTTCCAGGCCGAGCTCGAGGAGTACCACGCCGCCGCGCTCACGGCCCACCAGGGCGCGACGCGGGTGCCGCGTCCGTTCCCGAGGCCCGAGATGGTGGCGTTCCAGCCGCTCGCGGTCGAGCACGCGTCGCCCGGCAACGGGTACACGAACGGCGACGGGGTCGGCGACCACGCGAACGGTGACGGGGTCGGCGACCACGCGGTCGCGCACGGGTACGGCGTTGCACCCCCCGCAGGGAACGGCGCCACCACGTCCTCGTCGTCGGCGCCCGACGGCGTCAACGGTGACGGCGCCGACAAGCCCAAGGACGCCGAGAAGAAGCCGAAGAAGAAGAGCTAGTACTCATCGAGGTGCAGCATGCGCTGCATCTCGACGACGTCGAGCCACCGTCCGAACTTCCGGCCGACCTCGCGTTCGGTGCCCACGATCTCGAAGCCGCACGCCTCGTGCAGGCGGATCGACGCGTCGTTGCCGCCCGCGATCCGCGCGATCACGCTGTGGAAGCCGTGGAGCCGCGCGAGGCGGATCAGCTCGTCGAGCACGCGACGTCCGATCCCGACGCCGTGGTGACCCGGGAGCAGGTACACGGAGTCCTCCACCGTCGGCGCGTAGGCGGCCCGCGGCTTGAACGGCGACAGCGAGCCGAATCCCACCACCGCGTCGCCGACGACCGCGACCACCGCGGGATGGCCTCCCGAGTGCTCGTCGATCCAGACCACCTGCTCGTCGAGCGTGCGCGGCACCAGGTCGAAGAGGGCCGTCGACTGGGTGACGTAGTGGTTGTAGATCGCGCGGATCCCAGCGGCGTCGCGCCGCTCGGCGAGGCGGATCACGACATCACCTGGCGCAGGATCGCCTGCCGCAGGATCGCCTGCCGCCGGGTCGCCTGCCGCCGGGTCGCCTGCCATCGCCCGGCGACCGTAGCCCGTTGGCTTTCCTTCCCGTACCGCCGCGCCGCGGTGGCCGCCGTCCCTGGTGTCGCGGCGGTCGAGGACGACCTCACCCACGAGGCACGCACCGAGTGACGCAACCGCGAGGAGAGACCGGACCCCGCATTGCTATCCTCGCGTGCTCCGCCCCCTTAGCTCAGTCGGCAGAGCACTTCCATGGTAAGGAAGGGGTCTACGGTTCAAGTCCGTAAGGGGGCTCGCGCATGCGAGGGCAATGTCAGGCGGTGTAGCTCAGTTGGCAGAGCACGCGGCTCATAATCGCGGCGTCGCGGGTTCGAGTCCCGCCACCGCTACGACCGGACCGGCGGAGGAGTGAGAGATGGCGAGCGACAAGCGGGTCAAGGTGACCCTCGCTTGCGAGGTGTGCAAGCGGCGCAACTACATCACGGTCAAGAACAAGACCAACGACCGTGAGCGCATCGAGATGCGGAAGTACTGCCGGTTCGACCGCAAGCACACCCTCCACCGGGAGACCCGCTGACCTGCGGTTCTGCGTAACGTTCCGGGCCCGCCGGGAGTCGTAGTTGTCCACGAACGAACTGCCGCGGGAACGCACGGAGCTCGATCGGCTGGTGGTCGCCGCCCAGGGCGGCGATCGGCCCGCCTTCGACGAGCTGGTCCGCCGGACCTACGTCGACACCTACACGCTCGCGATGCGCCTCACGGCCGACGAGGAGGACGCACGCGACGTGGTGCAGGAGGCCTACCTCCGAGCCTGGAAGGGGCTGGGGCGCTTCCGCGGCGACGCGCAATTCAGCACCTGGATGTACCGGATCACCGCCAACGTCGCCTACACCGCGGTCAAGCGACGTCGGCGCCACCGGACCGCCCCGCTCGTCGAGGTCGAAGACGTGATCGAGCTCCGGGTCGAAGCCCAGCCCGAGCAGGCGGCGGAAACCCAGGCGCTGCTCGCCCGGCTGGCGGGCGCGCTCGACGAGCTCCCGCCGAAGCTGCGGGTCCTCGTGGTCCTGAAGGACGTGTACGGCCTGTCGCACGAGGAGATCGCCGACGAGCTCGGCATCTCGGTCGCGGCGGCCAAGGTCCGCCTCCACCGCGGGCGCAAGAAGCTGCGCGACGTCCTCTACGGCGAAGAGCGCGGCAACGACAAGGAGCTGGCCGATGCAATGTGACGAGGTCGCCCGGCGGCTGCCCACCGCGGTCGAGGGCAACGTGCCGGTCGAGCTGTGGATGCAGCGGCACATCGAGTCGTGTCTCCGGTGCCAGGCCGAGCTCGCCCGCTACCGGCGGATGCTCCGCGGGCTCCAGCTCCTGCGCACCCGCTACCTCGAGCCGGCGCCGGGCGTGCTGGCCGCCACCCTCGCCGCCATCGAGGCGGCCGGCGAGCGCCAGGCCGTGCACTCGGCCCTCACCGGCCGGCGCCTCGCGTACGTCGGCGCGATCGGCGGCGCCGCGCTGGCGGCGTCCGCGACCGCCGCCGCGGTGCTCGTCCACCGCGCCCGTCGCCGGGCGGTGCCGGCCGCCGGCTGAGCGGAGCGCGTCGCGCGCACCGCCTCGGGGCGCGAGGAGCCACACTGCTACTCTGGCCCTCCGGGCCCCAACGCGCCCCGGAGGGCAGTAGCTCAATTGGTAGAGCACCGGTCTCCAAAACCGGCGGTTGGGGGTTCGAGTCCCTCCTGCCCTGCCAGAGAACAACGACCCGCAAGCGATCTGATGGCGAGGCGCCTCCCGTGGCAATGAACCGACAGACGAAGCGCCTGATGCAGCGCCAGGGTGCCGACAAGCCCAAGGCGCCGGAGCGCCGCGCCGCGCCGGTCGCCGCCCCCGCTCGCGAGCGCACCCGACCCCGTCAGTACCTCGAAGAGGTGCGGGCGGAGATGCGCAAGGTCGCGTGGCCGACCCGCAAGGAGGTCATCAACTCGACCATCATCGTGCTGATCGCGGTCGTGGTGATGACATCGCTCATCTTCCTGTTCGACTACGCGTCGTCCAAGTTCGTGCTCTTCCTCTTCGACTGACGCGCGCCGTGGACGACATCGAACGCTCGGACGACGAGTTCTCCCTGCCGGCGTGGGCCAACGTCCCGTCGAGCAGCGACGCGGACGACGCCGACCGCGACCAGGGTGACGAGGACGCCGCCGACGAGATCTTCCGGGACGCGTTCGTCGAGGAGACGCGCGAGGCCGACGTCACCGACCTTGCGGGCGCGGAGCTGCTCGAGGTGGTCGAGCTCGACGGCGACGGCGACGTGCTCGTCGAGGTGCTCGAGGGCGACGAGGGCGACGAGGAGTCGGCGGCGTCCGAGCCGAGCCCGTACGACCGGCCCGGCGGCTGGTTCGTCGTGCACACCTATGCCGGCTACGAGAACAAGGTGAAGCAGAACCTCGCGAGCCGGGTGCGATCGATGAACGTCGAAGAGCGGATCTTCGAGGTCGTCATCCCGATGGAGGACGTCATCGAGTTCAAGGGTGGCCGCAAGGTCGTCGCCCAGAAGAAGCTCTTCCCCGGCTACCTGTACGTGCGCATGGACCTCGACGACGACTCGTGGTACGTCGTGCGCAACACCCCGGGCGTCACCGGCTTCGTCGGCAACGGTGCCCGTCCCACCCCGCTGTCCCGCAAGGAGGTCGAGGGCGTGCTCGGGGTGGGCAAGGAGGAGCCGGGCGTCGAGAAGAAGGTCCGCCCGCGTCTCGACTTCGAGGTCGGCGAGCAGGTGCGGGTCATCACGGGACCGTTCGCCGACTTCAACGGCGTCATCTCCGACATCGACATCGCCCGTTCCAAGCTGACCGTCCTCGTGAACATCTTCGGTCGCGAGACCCCCGTCGAGCTCGAGCTCGGCCAAGTGGCAAAGCTGTAGGAGACATGGCAAAGAAGCGACTGGCAGCAGTGGTGAAGATCCAGATCCAGGCCGGGCAGGCGACGCCGGCCCCGCCCGTGGGCACCGCGCTCGGCCCGCACGGCGTCAACATCATGGACTTCTGCAAGGCGTACAACGCGGCGACCGAGAACCAGCGGGGCCTCGTGATCCCGGCGGAGATCTCGATCTTCGAGGACCGTTCGTTCACCTTCGTCACCAAGACGCCGCCCACCCCGTTCCTCCTCCGCCAGGCGGCGGGGATAGAAAAGGGTGCGCAGAACCCCCGTACCGACAAGGCGGGCACGGTGACCCGCGACCAGGTGCGCCAGATCGCGGAGACGAAGATGCCTGATCTCAATGCGATCGACATCGACGGCGCGATGGCACAGGTGGCCGGTACCGCCCGCTCGATGGGCATCCACATCCAGGAGTAACCCGTGACCCAGCACGGAAAGAAGCACGTCGACGCGATGCGCCGGTTCGACCGCGATCGCCTGTACCCGCCTGCGGAGGCGTTCGACCTCGTCAAGTCGCTCGCCACCCGCAAGTTCGACGAGACCATCGAGGTCGCGTTCCGGCTCGGCGTGGACCCGCGCAAGGCCGACCAGATGATCCGCAGCACGGTCTCGCTCCCCCGGGGTACCGGGAAGAGCGCGCGGGTGGCGGTCTTCGCCGCGGGCGACAAGGCCCGTGAGGCGGAGGAGGCGGGCGCGGACGTCGTCGGCGCCGACGACCTCGTCGCCCGCATCGAGGGCGGGTTCCTCGACTTCGACGTGGCGATCGCGACGCCCGACCAGATGGGCCAGGTCGGCAAGCTCGGGCGGACGCTCGGGCCGCGCGGCCTCATGCCCAACCCGAAGACGGGCACGGTCACGAACGACGTCGCGCGGACGGTGGAGGAGTTCAAGGCGGGGAAGGTCGAGTACCGCACCGATCGCTACGGGAACGTCCACGTCCCGATCGGCAAGGCGAGCTTCGACCGCGCCGCGCTCCTCGAGAACTACCAGGCCGTCCTCGACGAGATCGTCCGCGCGAAGCCGGCCTCGTCGAAGGGCCGCTACCTGAAGGCGATCACCGCCTCGTCGACGATGGGACCGGGCGTGCACCTCGACCCGTCGATCACGCGGACCGAGGAGCAGGTCTCCGCCGCCGTGTAGTACCGTGCTCCGGCACAACTGAAGAATTCCGCCGCAGACCTCCGGTCTCCTCGAGGTAATGGGCGCACCCTCCGCGAGAAGCGCGAGAAGGAGTGCCCGCCGGACGAGGCGCTCCTCCACGGGACGCTCGCGGTCGGCGGCGTCCCGTTCTTCGTTCCGGCGAGCGACGCGAAAGAGATCCTGATGGCGAGACCCGAGAAGGTCGCGGTGGTCGACGAGATCCGCGCCAAGGTGGCGGAGGCAGACGCCACGGTGCTCACCGAGTACCGCGGGCTCAAGGTCGACGCGCTCGCGCAGCTCCGGGGCTCGCTCCGCGTGACCGGCACCGAGTACAAGGTGTTCAAGAACACGCTCGCGCGCCGGGCGGTGGCCGGCGGCGAGCTCGAGCCGGTGGCGTCGCTGTTCGAGGGCCCGGTGGCCATGGCGTTCGTGCGCGGCGACGCGGCCGCGGCGGCCAAGGCCCTGCGGGAGTTCGGCCGGGACAACCCGGCGCTGGTCCTGAAGGGCGGGCTCCTCGGCCGCCGGATCGTCACGCCGGTCGAGCTCGAGGCCCTCGCCGACCTGCCGTCGCGCGAGACCCTGCTCGCCCAGCTCGCCGGCGGGTTCCAGGCGCCGCTCACCAAGGCTGCCGGCCTGTTCCAGGCGTTCACCCGCAACTTCGCCTACGGCGTGAAGGCGCTGATCGACCAGCGCGCCGCCGGCGGGGAGGCACTGCCCGCCGAGACCCAAACCGAGTCCGAGACCGAGACCGAGTAACAGGAGAGCACCATGGCAACCCCGACCACCGCCGAGCTGCTGGACGTCTTCAAGAACATGACCGTCCTCGAGCTCAACGACTTCCTCAAGGCGTTCGAAGAGGAGTTCGGCGTCACCGCCGCGGCTCCGATCGCGGTCGCCCAGACCGCGCCCGGGGGAGGTGGCGACGGCGCTGCCGAGGCGGCCGAGGAGCAGGACGAGTTCGACGTCATCCTCGTGGCCGCGGGCGACAAGAAGATCCAGGTCATCAAGGAGGTCCGCGCCATCGTGTCGGGGCTCGGCCTGAAGGAGGCCAAGGACCTCGTCGACGGCGCGCCCAAGCCGGTCCTGGAGAAGGTCGCCAAGGAGGACGCCGAGAAGGCGAAGGCGCAGCTCGAGGGAGCCGGCGCCTCCGTCGAGCTCAAGTAGCCCGGGTCCACGCCTCGAAGGCGGTCCGCGCGTCCATGGCCGCCACCGCGAGGGGGTCGAGGCCGGCGCGCTCCACGAGCGCGCCGGCCAGCCAGTCGGGTACCGGCTCGCGTACCCGCGTCCGCGCCACCGGCACGGTGCCGGTGATGCGGCCGAGCCGCCGGAGGATGCGCGCGAGCTGCACCAGATCCGGCGTGCCCGCGGACTCCATCGCCTCCAGCGCCTCGGCGTACGCGTCGCCGTCGCTGCGCACACCCTCGGCCCAGATCTCCCACACGGTGACGGCGCGTTCGCCGGGCTCGTAGACGGCACGCCACCGTCCGGCGATCGTGAGGCAGCGCAGCCCGGTCGCGGGGTCGACGAGGGGCCGTCCCGACTCGGGCTCGTCCTCGAGCGCCACCAGGATCCGCACGACCCTCGGTGCGAGCGCGGGCCCGATCCGGCGAAGATCCTCGACCGCACCGGCGGTGAAGACGAGCGGCGGCGTGGTCAGGCCTCCCCGAGGCGGCGGGACTGTTCGTAGGCGGCCAGCACCTCGTCGGCGTCGACGCGCCGTCCGGCGTCGTCGGCGATGCGGGCCACGACGAGCGCGAGGTCCCGCAGGTCGGCCCGCAGCGCCTCGAGCTCGCGCAGGCGGTCGACACCCACGACGGCGGCGACCGGCACGCCGTGACGGGCCACGACGGTCTCGTCGCCGTGGGCGGCGTCCGCCACCAGGCGGGCGATGCCGCGCCGGCTCGCTTCGGTCACGCTGAGCTCTTCGGGCATGCCGCAACTGTAGAGAAAACTGCACAGTCCTGGTACGGAACCTTGACCTCCCCGGGGGGCTGGCGTATCCTGCCCGGCAGAGATCAGGCCCCCCGGGCCTGTTCCTCGGCGACCCTTGCACGGGCCGCTCTGGCGCGCTAGGCTCACTTCCACTCGTGTCTGCCCGGCCGTGCCTCCGCTGACCTCGTTCCCCAGGTCCGCGCGCGTCTCCCCGAAGGAGTGACGTTGTCTCCTCTCGCGTCTCGCGAACGACTCTCGTTCTCCAAGCTCCGTGAGGTGCTCGAGCTCCCCGATCTGATCGCGGTGCAGCGCCTCTCGTTCGAGTGGTTCCTCGCCGAGGGCGTCGCCGAGGTCCTCGGCGACATCTCGCCGATCGAGGACTTCACCGGCCAGTTGAAGCTGGAGCTGTCGGAGCACATCTTCGACCCGCCCAAGTTCTCCGAGGACGAGTGCCGTGAGCGCGACATGACCTACGCGCGCCCGCTGTTCGTGACCGCGCGCTTCATGAACTCGCAGACCGGCGAGATCAAGGAGCAGACCGTCTTCATGGGCGACTTCCCGATGATGACCGAGCGCGGGACGTTCATCATCAACGGCACCGAGCGCATCGTGGTGTCGCAGCTCGTGCGCTCGCCCGGCGTCTACTTCGGGATCAACCCCGACAAGACGTCGCCCGAGAAGGACATCGTCGACGCCAAGATGATCCCCGGGGGT
>CAZDJK010000014.1:0-47009 GCA_964505725.1 uncultured Bifidobacteriaceae bacterium
CGAAGACCGTCGGTTCGTCCTGCGCTTGGTCGAGCAAGGAACGGTCGACCGCCCAGCTGACTGGGTGGTCGACCTCGGTCTGGTAGTCCTCCGCCGTCTGCAGGATGCGCCCACCGAGGTTGCGGAGCTCCTCGAGGAGACGGTCGCGCGTGGCGGTCATCTCGTCGAGCTGGCGCTCCAGGCCGCGGCACCGTTCCTCGGCCTGCGCCACCATCCGCTCCGCTTCGGCCGACGCGGTCTGCGTGATGGTTTCCTCCTCGACGCGTGCGCGCCCTCGGATCGCGTACGCCTCGTCCTCGGCGAGGCTCAGGATCTGGGCGAGCCGAGCCGCGATCTGGCCGCCGCCGTCTTCGGCGACCCGCCGCCGCAGCTCCATCAGCTCGCCGGTCTGGTCGTCGACCGTGCGCTGGGTCGACTGCACCCGCCCTTCGAGCAGCTGCACGTGCTCCGCGAGGCGCGCGAGATAGTCGTCGACCTCGGCGGGGTCGTAACCGCGGAACCGGCGCGAGAAAGTCCACGCCTCGGCTGGTTCAGTGCCCATCGCGTCTCTCCTATCCCATGTAGGCGGTGAGTGGTTGGCCACACGGCTCGGCGACGACCACGCCGTCCACCGTCCGCCGGAGCATCAGCGGACAGGTTGGGATGGCGGTGTCGTCGGTCTCGCCCGGCTCGACTTTCCCGTGCGTGGGACAGTGATATTCGATCTCCACCGGCCAACAAGCGTAGAACGCGGGCGGCGGGAGGTTGGGTTACTTGCCCGCAGCCTCCGAGACGAGCGTGTCGTCGACGGAGATCGAGTACGAGCTGGACCGGAACCCGCCGCGGCCTTTACGGCATACGCGCCTTCCGGGATGAGCGCGATCCGACGCTCGCCCGAGGCTCAGAACATCGACCACACCACCGACCCGAGGGCGATCTCGAGCGCGATCCCCGCGACGCCGGCGAGGACTCCGAGCCCGACGACGAGGCCGTCGGCGAACACGAGACCGAGACACGCGACCACGACCCCGAGCGCAGGGAGGGTGTCGAGCCCGGTGAAGGGCGGCGCGACGAACGCGCCGACGACGAACACGAGCGAGACCAACCCGAGCGTGGCGGCGACGGCGCGCAGCTCGAGGAGCCGCGCGAAGCGTGGGCGTGCGAACCGCTCGACCCAGCGAACGCGCCGGATCACCGCCGGCACGGCCTTCCCGCTGAACGTCGCACTGAGCTCGTGGCGCATCAACCGTTGGGGGAGCCACAGCTCGCGCCGGGCCGCGATCATCTGCGCCGCGACGAGCACCGCGATCAGGTCGAGGACGTGCGTTACGCCGCCGGTCGGAAGCGGCAACGCTGACGGGATCATCAGCAGCATGAGCAAGATGGCGAGGCTGCGCTCCCCGAGCGCATCGGTAAGCGTGCCGATGGTCAGGCGCTCGTTGTCGTACAGGAGCGATTCGAGCTCGTCGCTGAACCCGCCGTCACGACCCGCGCCCGACGCCATACCGGACTTGTACCAGCTCACGAAGGAGCAGAGTGCGCGGTTCCGGCCTGCGTTCGGTTCACCCACGCCCGGGCCATCGAGTACACGCCGAACGCGGCGAAGCCGATCGCGACGAACACGACGGCGACGTCACCCAGGCCGTTGTCGAGCAGTCGCTTCAACGCTCCGTCGAGCCCCACGCTCTCGCTCGGGTCGTGGTTGACGGCGGCGCCGAGCAGGAACACCCCGATGAGCCCCACGACACCGCCGCGGGCGACGTTGCCGACCGCGCCGAGCACGTGGAGCGACGTCGTCTCCCGCGGTGCGGCATCGAGCACGGCCGGCTCATCCGGCGACTCGCCCGAGATCGCACGCCAGACGAGGTAGAGCCCGACGCCGATGACGGCAACCCCGACCGCTCCCACCAGCAGGAGGCCACCCGACCACCCGAGCACCTTCGCCGTCCAGGACTGGTCGGTCCGATCGCTGTTCGGCGCCCGGCTCGACGTGAAGAGAAAGCTCGCCGCGGCGGCGCAGAGGAAGCCGTAGACCACCGCACGTCCCAGATCGGCGAGCCGGCGGGTCGGCTCCTGCCGGGCGGCACCTCCCGCCCAGGCGCTGAAGAGGTGCCAGAGCGCGAAGCAGGCAAAGCCGACGGCGAGCACCGCCAACACGACGCTCCCCAGAGCATCGTGTGCGAGCTGGTGGAGCGCGCCGCGCGTGTCGACCGTGCGATCGGAGCTCCCGCTCACGAGCTCGATGGACAACAGCGCGAGCACCAGATAGAGCGCGCCGCGGGCGGCAAGCCCGACGAGCGCGGCGGTGCGCGCACCCCGTGTTGCTTCGGGCCTCGAATCCCTGGCTCTGGCGTACGTACGAGTTGCTGCGCTGCTCACATCGAGGAGCGTTCCCCGCTCGCGCCTTCGGCATGCCTCAGCCCGAACTCGAGGACGCACGATTGGCCGGGCCGACGGCCGGGCAGTCTCGAACGTGTTCTCTGCCATCGGCCTCCGCGTGCGCGCGCAGTTGACCTCGCGTCGGCGGACCGAGGGGTCCGTGGTCGACGGTGCGAAGCGCGCGGTCATCGTGGTGCTGGCGACGGTCCTCGCCCTCGACGCAGCCGACAAGACCGCGCTCGGCGCGCTCGCCCCGGCGATCAAGGCCGAGTTCCACGTCGGCAACGGCGCGATCGGGCTGCTCGCGGGTGCCTTCAGCGTCGTCGGCGGGATTGCCACCCTTCCGATGGGCGTCCTGACCGACCGGGTACGGCGCGTGGCACTGATCGTCGTGAGCGTCGTCCTCTGGAGTGTGGCGATGGGCCTCGCTGCGGCGGCCACGACATTCGCGGTGCTGCTGGCGGCGCGCGTCTCTCTCGGCATCCTCACGGCCGCGTGCGGACCGCCCGTCACGTCCATGCTCGGCGACCTGTTCTCACCCGACGTGCGGGGACGGGTCATCGGTTGGGTCAAGAGCGGCGAGCTCGTGGGGGCAGCGGCGGGGTTCGTCGTCGCAGGGGTGCTCACGGTGTTCTTCACCTGGCGCTCGGTCTTCGTGGCGCTCGGTGTCATCGGGATGGTCGTCGCTTTCCGCGTGCGCCGCCTGCCCGAACCGGCTCGGGGCGGCGAAGGCCGCGCCGAAGGTTCCGAGATGGCGCTCGACGAGCCGAGCCACCTTCGCGAGCTCGTGGAGGCGGAGCACGTCGAAGCACGCGACGAGCTCGTGATCGACGGTGATGCCGGCGAGCTGTCGATTCCGCAAGCGATGCAGTACGTACTGCGCGTGCGAACCCTCGTGCTGGTCGTGGCGGCGACGGCGTTCGGCGACTTCTTCCTGGCCGCGCTCCAGGTGTTCGGGGTGCTGCTCCTCGTGGATCAGTTCGACATCTCGGCCTCGGCGGCGTCCGTGCTGATCCCGGTGATCGGCGTCGCCGGCTTCGTCGGGGTCATCAGCGGGGGCCGCCTGGGCGATGCCCTGCTCGACCGGGGCTGGATCACCGCGCGTCTCCAGGTGGGCGCGTGGAGCTACCTGGCGATGGCGATCTGCTTCGTGCCGGTGCTGTTCGCATCGTCGCTCGCGGTGGCGTTGCCCTTCCTCGTGCTGAGTGGCGTGTTCCTCATGGCGCCGGTCGCTCCGCTCGAAGCAGCCCGCCTCGACGTCGTGCACCCGCAACTGCGCGGGCGCGCCGAAGCCGCGCGGGTGTTCGCCCGTCTCGCGGCTCAGGCGTCGGCTCCGATCGTCTTCGGGATCCTTTCGGAAGTGCTGGCTGGTGGCGGGTCGGACGGACTCCGCCTCACGTTCCTCATGTTCCTGCCCTGCCTCGCCGTGAGCTCGGTGCTCCTCGCGCTCGCCACTCGGGACTATCCGAGTGAGGTGGCATCCGTGCAGCAGTCGGTCGTCGAGAGCCCAGGGCGTCGTTGAATCAGGCGTCGGTATCCGCGCCGCCGGTGACGGTGGGCCAGCTCGTGCCCTGCTCGGTGTGCACGAGCCGGTGCGGCGTGTTCGCGGGGAGCATCAGCCCAGTCGCCCGGTGCGAGCCCTCGACGCTCGGAGCCGATCTCCAGGACCGCGAAACTTTCGAGGACCACGACCCATTCGTCGTGGTGCTCGCGGTAGTCGACCGGCGCGTCGAGCGCCCCGCTCCCGCGCGACAAACGGCCGGTGGTCACATCACGCTCGTCGGCCCATCTATCGGACGACGATACGGCCTGGCGTCGGTTCGACCGCGCCGAAGGTTGCCGCGCGGTCGTCGAGGGAAGGATCTCCCATATCGATCCACTCGAAACGAGGTGAGTGACGATGGTGAGAACCAGAGAGCGACCTACCGAGGACACCCCGGCGGCGGATCGCCCGGTCGAGCAAGAACGCACGACCGAGCGGGAGCACTGGGTACCGTCACTCGGTCCGGGCATGGTTGGGCGCGTTGGGCGCGGCCGGCGTCGTCGCCTCCATGTTCCTTCCGTGGCGGACGGGCTCGGTCCACCCGACCGACATCCCGGTTGCGTACCTCTGGGACCGGAGTGCCGGCCACGATCCGTCGCTGCTGACCTTCCTGATCCCCTTGGCGGTCGTGATCGTGATCGGCACACTGCTCCCGCGGGCGTCCGGGGCGCGGGTCCTCGGTGGTCTCGGCACGCTGATCGTCGTCGGCGTGTTCGCCTACCAGCTCGACCGGACGGTCAACGCGTCGGGCGGCAACCTCGGGGACGTGATCGACACCGGCTTCTACTTCGCCGCCATCGGCGGGTTGTTGGCCTTCCTGAGCGGGTTCTTCCCGTCCGGATGGTCACGTCGCCGGACCGTCGATCGTGAGCCGGCGGCCAACCGCGAGGCCCCGGCCGAACGCGAGGTACCGAGCGGACACGAACGCGACGTACCGCAGGAGATGGCAGACGAGCGGTACCCCGACACCCGGAACGAGACCCGCGTCTGACCCTCGCGCCTGAAACGACACCGAACGCGAACGCGCTCGAACGCGAGAGTGCGCCGAGCCCGGAAGGGCTCGGCGCACTCTTTCGCGCTACCAGCGGGCTACCAGTAGTGGTTCCGACCCCCGACCGCGTGGCCCGCAGAACCTGCGACCCACAGGGCGGCCCCGATGATGACGAGGACGAGCCCGATGACCCACAGGATCGGGACGGCGAGCAAGAGCCCGAGTACCAGCAAGATCACTCCGAGGATGATCACTCCTTCTCCTTTCAGCATCGTGCACGGCCCATCCCTCCGGTACACGTGTTACCCATCAGCGCGGGTGCGCACTCACGATGCAGCGGAAGTGCGACGCGCGGCACGGAGACGACAGACGTAGTGATGGCGGTACACACCACCGTGCTCGTCGATCGCGCGCGCGATCTCGTCGAGGAGGAGCGTTCGGCGTTGCGGATCCATCATCCGGTGATCGGAGTGCGTCTGGAGCAGGTCGATCCACGCCGCCGAGGAGTAGTCCTTCGACCAGCGGTACTCGCGCACGAGGTGCGAGTCGAACGCCGCGCTCCCGTCGACATCCTCGGGCACGGGAAGCGAGGCCATCCCCCGTGGCGGCAGCTCGGGTGCGCGCTCCGAGTACACCGCGTCGATCGCGACGCGGAGCTCCGACTCGTCGAGGTCGGGACGGTTCCACCACACCGCCAACCATCCGCCGGGACGGAGCAGCGCGGCCGCCTGCTGCATCCGTCGGTCGGGGTCGATCCAGTGCCAGGCCTGTGCCGACACGACCAGGTCGAAGGGCCGACCGCCCGCGGGGCGCCACTCCTCGAACCCGCTCACGTCCACCCGCCAACCGGGAGCGGAGGCGAGGTTGGCACGGGCGAGTGACCCCATCGCCGGATCGGCCTCCACCCCGACGCCGTCGACCCCCCGCCCGGCGAGCAGCGCCGCGGCGCGGCCGGTACCACACCCCGCGTCGACCGCCCGCGCCGGCAGCCCGACGAGGTCGACGACGTCGGCGATCAGCTCCGGCGGGTAGGACGGCCGCGCCCGGTCGTAGCGGGCTGCATCCTCGCCGAAGACGAGCCGCTGCTCCCTCACCGCCGGACAGGCTAGGTGCGACGGCGGGGGCTCCGGCTCGCCGCTCTCAGGTGATTCTCCGCCGGCTCTGGCAGGATGCGGGTGACGAACCGACCTTCCGCCCCCGGGGGAGACCTCATGTCGGACGAGTCCCCGCCTCCCGTCCGCGCGCGTCCCCGCGCGAGCCGGCTGTGGCTCGCCGCGCTCGTGGTGCTGGGCGTGGTGCTCGGCGTCGCCGGCTACGCGGTGTTCGGCGGCTCGTCCTCGGGAAAGTCGGCCGCCCCCACCGCCCGCTCGACCACCACGACTGCGGTCCCGGTGGCGATCTCGGCGAAGGTGTACCGCAAGATCCTGCCTTCCCTGGTGCTGGTGCAGGTGCAGCCGACCTCGACACCCGACCCGACGGCCGAGACGATCGGGAGCGGCACCGTGATCAACGCCGGCGGCCAGATCCTCACCGCCTACCACGTCGTGCGGGACGCCGCGACCATCGACGTCGTCTTCGCCGACGGCACGAAGAGCTCCGCCACCGTGGTCGCGTCGGATCCGAGCAACGACATCGCGGTGCTCCAGCCCGACCAGGAGCCGTCGGTGGTCGTCCCGGCGGTGCTCGGAAGCGACCGCTCGGTGCGGGTGGGCGACGAGGCATTCTCCGCCGGCAATCCGCTCGGCCTCACCGGATCGTTCACCGCAGGAGTGATCTCCGGGCTCGATCGGACCGTACCCCTCCAGGGAGGAGGAGGGACGTTGAAGGGCGTGCTCCAGTTCGACGCCGCGGTCAACCCGGGGAGCTCCGGCGGCCCGTTGCTGAACCGCGACGGACAGGTGATCGGTGTGGTCACCGGGCTCGCCAACCCGGACAACGAGAACGTGTTCGTCGGGATCGGCTTCGCGGTGCCGATCACCGCCGCAGGCGGCGCGGCCAACGCGCCCCGTCAGTGAGCGCCGAGGAGAGGACGACCATGGAGCTGGTACCGGAGCCCGACAAGCCGCTCGAGCAGGTGCTGTACGAGGTCAAGAAGGTGATCGTCGCCCAGGACCACCTGCTCGAGCGCCTGATCGTCGCGCTCCTCGCGCGCGGGCACGTGCTCGTAGAGGGGGTACCGGGCCTGGCGAAGACGATGGCCATCAAGACCCTCGCGGCATCGGTCGGTGGTTCCTTCCACCGCATCCAGTTCACTCCCGACCTCGTGCCGGCGGACCTCGTCGGCACCCGCGTCTACAACCAGCGATCGGGAGAGTTCAGCACCTCGCTCGGGCCCGTCTTCACCAACCTCCTCCTCGCCGACGAGATCAACCGCGCCCCGGCCAAGGTGCAGAGCGCGCTGCTGGAGGTGATGCAGGAGCGGCAGGTGACGATCGGGCGCGAGACGCACGCGGTCCCCGATCCGTTCCTCGTCATGGCGACCCAGAACCCGATCGAGTCGGAGGGCACGTACCCGCTGCCCGAGGCCCAGGTCGACCGTTTCATGCTCAAGGTCCTCGTCGACTACCCGAGCCCCACCGAGGAGTTCGTGATCGTCGAGCGGATGACCGGCCGACTCGAGCCGGTGCGCAAGGTCATCGAGACCGGCCAGCTGCTCGATCTCCAGCAGGCCGCCGACGACGCGTACGTCGACCCCGCGCTGATCGAGTACGCGGTGAAGCTGGTCACCGCGACACGCGACCCGCGCTCGGTCGGCGAGAACGACATCGGGCGCTACGTGCTGTACGGCGCCAGCCCTCGCGCGGCGATCAACATGATCCTGGCCGCGAAGGCGCTCGCCTTCGTGCGAGGGCGCACCTACTGCCTGCCCGAGGACGTGTACGACCTCGCGCTCGACGTGATGCGCCACCGGCTCGTGCTCTCGTACGAGGCGTTGGCCGACGGCGTGACCGCCGACGACGTGCTCAACCGCCTCCTCGCTCGCGTCGCGGTGCCGCAGGTACCGCTGCGCGAGCGCCTGACCGGAACCGACCATGCCGGCCCGAGCACCGTCGACACCTGAGCGCATCCTGCAGCGGCTCGACTGGCAGGTCGTGCGCCGCCTCGACGGGCTGCTCCAGGGCGACTACCGCACGCTCCTGTACGGGTCCGGGGTCGACTTCGCCGACCTGCGCGAGTACCAGCTGCACGACGACGTACGCCGCATCGACTGGAACGTCACCGCCCGCATGGACGCGCCCTACGTGCGCCAATACGTCGACGACCGCGAGCTGACCGCGTGGCTGCTCCTCGACCGTTCGGCGTCCATGACGTTCGGGAGCTCGGATCGCCCGAAGGACGTCCTCCTCGCCGAGCTGGTCGCAGTGCTCGCCCGGCTGTTCACGCGCAGCGGCAATCGGGTGGGTGCGGTGCTCTACAACAACGAGGTCGAGCAGATCCTCGAGCCCCGCACGGGTCGCAACCAGGTGCTGCGCCTCGCGCGTGAGCTGCTCGCTCCCCCGGCACCCACGCGCACCGCAACCGATCTCACCGGCCTGATGCGCACCGCATTCCACGTGATCCGGCGACGCTCGCTCGTCGTCGTGATCTCCGACTTCATCAGCGCATCCGGGTGGGAACCACTGCTCGGCCTGCTCGCGAGCCGCCACGAGGTGATCGCCCTCCGGCTGTGGGATCCGCGGGAGACGGAACTGCCCGACGCGGGAATCGTCGCGGTCGAGGACTCCGAGACCGGCGAGCAGCTCGTGGTGGACACGAGCGATCCCGAGCTCCGGCGTCGGTTCCGCGACATCGCCGCCACTCGTGAGGCGCAATTGCAGACGGCGATGAACCGCGCCGGCGTCGACCTCTACGACATCTCGACCGACGACGACCTCGTGCGCGCGCTCGTGCGTATCGTCGAGATCCGCAAGCGGCGCAGGCACTGATGTCGTTCATCTGGCCCGCCATGCTCTTCACGCTCGTCGCGGTCCCGGTGCTGGTGTTCGCGTACCAGCGGTTGACCGCGCGCCGGCTGAGTCGCCAGGCCGCGGCCGGGACCATGTCGCAGGTGCGGACCCGCACCGGCAAGCCGATCGGCTACCGCCGGCACATCCCCGCCGCGGTGTTCCTCGCCGGACTCGTGCTCCTGATCGTCGGGCTCGCCCGCCCCGAGACCACGCTGCAGCTCCCGCGCCACGAGGGAACCGTGATCCTCGCGTTCGACACCTCCAGCAGCATGAAGGCGCGCGACATCAAACCGTCGCGCATCGCGGCAGCCAAGCAGGCGGCGCGCACCTTCGTCGGGAACCAGCCCTCGTCGATCCGCATCGGCGTCGTCTCGTTCAACGACTCCGGCACCGTCGTGCAGAAGCCCACGAAGTCGAGGCACGACGTGCTGGCCGCGATCGCCCGCCTCTCCCCCGGCGGGGGTACCGCGGTGGGTGACGGGATCATCACCTCCATCGGCGCCATCGCCGGCAAGCCGCTCCACCTCGACGCCCACGCGTTGCAGAACCGCACCCGCCAGAGCCGGCTCCCGTTCCTCGGATCCTCGGTGGTGGTGCTGCTGAGCGACGGCGAGAACACCGCGCCGCTCGACCCGGTGGCGGCCGCCGACGTCGCCGCGCAGGCGGGCGTCCGCGTCGACGCGGTCGGCCTCGGCACCGCGGCGGGGACGGTAGTGAACATCGACGGCTTCAGCGTGGCCACCAGCCTCGACGCGGGGCTGCTCCGCCGGGTCGCGAGGACGAGCGAGGGGACCTACTTCCAGGCCGCCCAGGCCGCGAGCCTGCAGCGCATCTACAGCAACATCGATCTGAAGCTCACGGTCCACGGCGAGAAGACCGAGATCACGAGCTTGTTCGCGGCTGCGGGCATCTTCCTCTTCATGATCGGCGGGATCCTGTCCATCCGCTGGTTCGGGCGGGTGCTGTAGCAATGTCGTTCCGCTGGCCGTGGCTGCTGCCGGCGCTCGTCGTCGTCCCGATCGCGATCGCGGTCTACGTGTGGTTGGAACGGCGCCGCCGAAGGTACGCGGTCCGCTTCGCCAGCCTCTCGCTGATCCGGGACGCGCTGCCGCCGCGGCGGAGGTGGCGGCGTCACCTCCCGTTCGCATTGCTGCTGGCGGCGATCGCGAGCCTGGTGATCGCGACCGCGAGGCCGCAGGCGGACGTGCCGGTGGCGAAGAGCCGCACGTCGATCATCCTCGTGCTCGACGTGTCGCGTTCCATGTGCTCCACCGACGTGACGCCGAATCGTCTGTCGGCCGCGCAGAAAGCGGCCCGGAGCCTGATCGAAGAGCAGATCGGCGCCGCCCGCGTCGGCGTCGTCGACTTCTCGGGCGCGGCCCAGATCCTCGTCCATCCAACCAACGACACCAAGCAGCTGGTCGATGCCATCGACCAGCTGACCACGGGGAACGGCACTGCGATCGGCGGCGGGATCCTCGCTGGGATCGACGCCATCTCCACCGTCAACCCCGACATCGCGCCGAGCACCGTGAACCTCCACGCCAAGGCCGGTAACGGATCCGGCAAATTCGCGCCCGACATCATCGTGCTGCTCACCGACGGGGCGAACAACCGGGGCGTCGACCCCCAGGTCGCGGCCCGTCAGGCGGCGGACCGCGGGATCCGCGTGTACACAGTCGGGTTCGGGACCGACAATCCGGGCGCGCTGCTCTGCACCCGCCAGCAGCTCGGACCGGATCCGTTCGGCGACCGCTTCGGCGGCGGGGGCGGCGGTTTCGGTGGGGGGTTCAACGGCGGCGCGAGCCGATTCATCAGCTCCGACCAGGAGGCGCTCCGCCGGATCGCGAAGGAGACCGGCGCCACCGCCCACCGGGCCTCGAGCGCGAACGAGCTGCTCCAGGTGTTCCACCAGCTGCCGGCGCGGGTCGTGCACCAGACCGAGCACCGCGAGATCAGCGTGGTCTTCCTCGGTGGCGGCGCCCTGCTCGCGCTGCTCGCGCTCGCGCTCTCGATGCGGTGGAGCGTGTTCCCGTGATCGCATCGATCACACGCGCAACGCGCGCCAGACCTTCTCGGGGGTGACGGGCAGGTCGATGTGACGCACACCGAGGTGCGACAGCGCGTCGACCACCGCGTTCTGCACCGCAGGGGTCGCGCCGATGGTGCCCGACTCCGCGATGCCCTTGGCGCCGAGCGGGTTGAGGGGAGACGGGCTCTCGAACAGGCGCCCCTCGAATGGCGGGAGCTCGGGCGCCGACGGGAGCAGGTAGTCGGCGAACGTCGACGTCAGCGGCGTTCCCTGATCGTCGTACACGAACTCCTCGTACAACGCCTGACCCACGCCCTGCGCGACGCCACCCTGCACCTGACCCTCGGCGAGCAGCGGGTTGAGAATGGTCCCCGCGTCGTCGACGGTGACCGCGCGCACGAGCTGCACCTCTCCGGTCTCGGTGTCGACCTCGACGACCGCGATGTAGGCGCCGAAGGGAACCGTCGGCCCTCCCCCCTCGAAGTCCTGCTCGCACTTGAGCGCGTCGTCCTCGGCGTCGTCGTCCAGCGTCGCCGCGAGCTCCGACCACGACACCGCGGCCACACCGGGGGCGCCGGCCACGTGGAAGCGGGCGTGCTCGAGGTCGAGCACCACGTCGTCCACCGCGGCCTCCAGCGTCGCGGCGACGCGCATGCGCGCCTCCTCGACGAGCTGGTCGGCTGCGAGCGCCACGGCCGCGCCCGACTTCTGCACCGACTTGGAGCCGCCGGTGATGCCGCCGCGGGGGACGAGGTCGGTGTCACCGTGCACGACCTCGATGCGGTCGAGCGCGATCCCGGTGCGGTCGGCGACGAGCATCGCCCACGACGTGCGGTGGCCCTGACCGTACGGAGTGGAGGCGGTGACGACGAGCACGGTGCCGTCGGCGCGCAGCTCCACCGATCCGTACTCCGCTCCCGGCACGGCAGAGGTGCGGTCGACAAACGTCGCGAGCCCGAGCCCGAGCTGGCGACGGTCGCCGCGCTCGCGCCGGCGCGCCTGCTCCGCGCGCAGGTCGTCCCAACCGCAGTCGGCCAGCGCGAGATCGAGCGTCGCGAGGTAGTCGCCGCTGTCGTACACGACGCCGTTCGGGTTCGTGTAGGGCAGCTCGTCGGCCCGCAGCAGGTTGTGCCGGCGCACCGCGAGCGGATCCAGCCCGGCCTCGGCCGCGAACAGGTCGACCGCGCGCTCCATCAGCGCGGCCGCCTCGGGCCGTCCCGCGCCGCGGTACGCCACCACCGGCGTGGTGTTGGTGACCACCGCCGCGGTCTCCCAGGACACCGCGGGCACTCGGTACGGGCCGGGGAGCAGCACCCCGGTGTTGCCCACCAGGAGCGGCCCCACCACGGGGTACGCGCCCGCATCGCCGACGATGCGCGCCTGCACGCAGCGGATCGTCCCGTCGCGGTCGCCGCCGATCGTCACCTCCTGGCGTTGGGCGCGTGAGTGGCCGATCCCGACCATGTCCTGGGACCGAGTCGGGACCCAGCGCACCGGCCGTTGCGCGCGTCGTGCCAACCACGGCAACAGGAGGTCCTCGGGATAGGGCCGGGCCTTCGCACCGAAGCTGCCGCCGACGTCGGGCGCGATCACCCGCACCTGCGACGGGTCGAGACCGTGGACCTGGCACAGGATCGCCCGCACCGGGTGCGGGCCCTGGCACGAGATCCAGTGCGTGAGCCGCCCGTCGGGCTCCCAACGCGAGGCCGCGGCACGGGTCTCGAGAGGGCAGGGCGCCACGCGCTGGTTGAGCACCACCTGCCGCACGACGACGTCACAGGCGTCGAAGTCGACCTCGCCGCTCCCACCGCTCCCCGTCACGACCACGTTCGTCGCCGCGTCGGGGAACACCAGCACCGTCTCGGCGAGCGCGGCCTCGACTCCGACGACCGCCGGCAACGGATCGACGTCGACCACGACCGCCTCCGCGGCGTCGGCCGCGAGCGCGGCCGTCTCCGCCACGATGGCGGCGATCGGCTCGCCGACGTACCGGACGCGGTCCGTCGCGAGCACGGGCCGCGTCATCGCCGCAGGGAAAGCGGGCGACGTCGGCGGGATGGGCGGGAGGTCGAGATCGGCCGAAGAGACGACGTCGACGACGCCGGGCATCGCGCGCGCAGCGGCGACGTCGACGCCGCGCAGCACGCCGTTCGCGACCTGGGCGACGACGAAGGTGACCGCAAGTGCACCGGGGAGATCGAGGTCGGCGACGTACGCGTGGTCGCCGCGGACGAGGTCATCATCCTCCGTGCGGAGCACACGCGTTCCCTGCAGCACCATGCCCGAGAACGTAGAGGAGCACCGCGGCCCCGTCCCACTCCCCGATCGACACTCCGGCCGCTCCATCGGCGCCCGCGCGCCGAGCGTTCGATCTGGACCGCTCCACCGGAGCGCCGATAGCGTCGGCACCCGATGCCCGAGAACCTGCTCGCCGGCGTGCGCGTCGTCGAGCTCTCGACGTGGTTGGCGGCGCCGGTGACCGGCTTCCTCCTCGCGGAAGCCGGCGCGGACGTGGTGAAGATCGAGTCCCCCGTGGGCGACCCTGCGCGCGCCTCGGCCGGGTTCGCCACCTGGAACCGCTCGAAGCGCGGCGTCGTCCTCGACGTCGCGACCGACGGCGGCCGCCGGTCGTTGCACCAGCTCATCGGCGGCGCGGACGTGTTCCTGCACAGCCTACGCCCGTCGCGCGCGCTCGCATGGGGTCTCGACGACGACGCGCTCGCCGCGTACGAGGGCTTGATCTGGTGCTCGATCCGCGGCTGGCCGCACGGTCATCCCGACGAGGATCGCCCGGGGTACGAGATCCTGGCCGACGCGTGGACCGGGGTGATGGACGAGGAGCTCGGCAACCGGCCCGGGCCGATCTTCCCGCGCTTTCCCTTCGCGAGCTGGAACGCGGCCTTTCTCGCGACCATCGGCGTCCTCGCCCGGCTGCGCACGCGCGAACTCGACGGGCGGGGCGGCCCGGTGCGCACGAGCCTGGTACAGGGCTCGCTCGCACCGATGTCCAAGCACTGGGCGCGCGCCGACCACCCGACCGAATCGATGTCGTACGCGAACCTCGTCAAGGGCGGCGGCCGGGTGATGGTCGCAGGCGACGGCCTGGGGATGGTCGCGAGCAGCCAGGGACAGGACCCGGTGGAGGCCCTCGACCTCTTCCAGGAGATCGTCGCCGAGCTCGGTCCGTCGGCGCCGCCCGACCCGGAGGAACGCCGGAAGGAGGTGCTGCACCGGCGCCCCCGTGAGCAGTGGCTCGCCGCGATGTGGGCCGCGGAGATGCCGGTCGTGCCCGTCGGCGCGCACATCGGCGTCGGTCTCGCCGACGATCAGGCGCGTGCCAATGACTACGCCATCGAGCTCGACGACCCGGTCTGGGGACGGGTGTTCGCGGCCGGCCACCCCTTCCGGGTCGACCCACCCCTTGCCGTCGTCCGGCCCGCGCCCCGCCTCGGCGAGCACACCGATGAGATGCTCGCGGGCGGGTGGGCGACCCCGCGTCGTGCCGCGGCGCCGACCGGCGCCCCGCGGGTCGGCCGGCCGCTCGAGGGCCTGAACGTGCTCGACTTCGGGATGTTCCTCGCGGGGCCCTACGGCCCCCAGCTCATGGCCGACCTCGGCGCGGAGCTGGTGAAGGTCGAAGCCACGACGGGCGATCGCCTCCGCCGGATCGAGCGCGTCTTCGCCGGCTGCAACCGCGGGAAGCGCTCCCTCGCCATCGACCTGCGCGACCCCGCGACGAGGCCGGTGCTGGCGCAGCTGGTCGAGTGGGCCGACGTCGTCCACCACAACCTCCGGATGCCGGCCGCGCGACGGCTCGGCCTCGACTACGAGACCGTGCGGGCGATGAAACCGTCGATCGTGTACTGCCACGTGTCGAGCTACGGACCGGAAGGTCCGCGGCGCGACTGGGCCGGCGTCGACCCGACCTCACAGGCGGTCGTCGGCTGGATGCAGGAAGGCGCGGGCCCGGGCAACCCGGCGCGGTGGCTCCGCATCGGCATGACCGACGACCAGTGCGCGATGTTGTCGGTGGTGGCGGTGCTGCTCGCGTTGCGTCACCGCGACCGCACCGGCGAGGGCATGGACGTGCGCGGCTCGATCCTCGGCGGCGCGGTGCTCACCACATCCGAGACGTTGCTGCTCGCCGACGGGACCTACGCGCCGTACGCGCAGATGGACGCCGACGAGACCGGCTTCGGCCCCGGCTACCGGATCTACGAGTGCAACGGCGGGTGGGTCGCGGTTGCCGCGCTGGGCGACGAGCAACACGCCCGACTCCGAGAGGCCACCGGCGCGTCCGACGACGACGAGATCGCCGCCCGCGTGCGCACTCGTGCCCCGGAGAACGTCGCGTCGGCACTCGAAGCCGTCGGCGTTCCCGCCGAGGTCGTGCGGCTCGACCACGAGGACGCCTTCTTCGACTCCGAGCTCAACCGCGCCATCGGCCTCACGGTCGCCTACGAGCACGCCGAGTACGGCGAGACTGAGCAGATCGGCGCGCTGTGGGACTTCGGCGACCAGTCTTTGCGCCTCGACCGTCCGCCGCCCGCGCTCGGCCAGCACACCACCGAGATCCTCGCCGAGATCGGAGTCGACGACGCCACCGTGGCTCGGCTCGCGGCGTCCGCGCTCGTCGCCGGGCCCGGCCTCCCGCGAGGCTGAGCTGCCGCGTCGTCAGGCCGCCGCGGGTACCTCGACCCCGAACAGGTTCGCCGCGTTCTCGTACAGCACGCCGGCGCGGTACTCGGGCCGCACGCAGCCCACGCTCTCCTCGATGATGTCGCCGATCGGGCGTCCGGTCGTCTGCGCCTGACCGTAGATGCTCGTGCGGTGCGGGAAGTCGGTCTCGAACATGAGGTGGTCCGGACCCACCACGTCGAGCAGGTACTGGGGGCCCGAGCGCTCGAACCAGTACGTCGTGTAGATCTGCCGCTTGAAGTAGTCGCTCGGCAGCATCTCGAACTCGGGCCGTTCCTTCTGCATCTCGGTGGCGTGGAAGTGCCAGTCCGCCGCCTCGAGCAGGAACGGGATGTAGCCGAACCCGCTCTCCGCCGACGCGATCCTCAAGTCGGGGAACTTCGGCAGGATGCCCGAGAACATGATCGTCATCAGCACGTCCATGTTGTCCAGGAACGCGGTGATCGAGCCGATCGACGCGGCGGCCGCGTAGCCGAGCGTCCGCCAATCGGGGTTGTAGAGCCGCTTGCGGTTCAGGTCGTCGCCGAACCCCCCGTGGAACGTGAGCGGGATGCCGGCCTCGCTGCACGCGGCCCAGATCGGCTCCCACGACGGGTCGGTGATGAGGGGAAGGTCCATCTCCTGCGGACGGTGCGGGAACAGCACGCCGCGGTGGCCGTCGGCGACGACGCGCTCGAGCTCCTTCACCGACGCGTCGACGTCCTGCAGGGGCAGCAGGCCGATCGGCACGAGGCGCCCGCCGGAGTCGCGGGTCCAGTCGGTGAGCCAGTCGTTGTAGGTGCGCACCACGTGCTCGAGCACCTCGGTGTCCTTGATGCTGAGCAGGCGGCCGAGCACTGTGCCGGCCACACCGGGGTAGAGAATCTGACCCCAGAAGCCGGTGGAGTCCATGTACTCGAGCCGCAGCTGCGGGTCGTTCACCGAGGTGGGCGTGTCGCCCGCGTAGTACTCCTCCTCCGAGACCTTGCGGGGCTTCGAGACACGGTCGTCGCCGATGTACATCGCCACCATGCCGTCTGCGTCGGTCTCGTAGTGGGGCACCTCGTTCTCGCGCCCCTTCGGCGCGTTCGCGGAGAAGATGTCGACGGGCTCGGTGACGTGCGCGTCGGCGTCGATCATCTTGGGAGCAGGCATCCTCATCACCTCTTGCTGGCCGGAATCTGCGATGGGTTCACGGTACGACCGCCTGCACGCCCGGGCCAATTTCCCGGTGACACGGCGCCCGGGCCGTCTGACGATGGCGTAGCGGCCCGGCAGCCTGGGGCCGGCTCGCCTCGCGCCGGTACGCTCCCGCAGCGTGGCGTCGGTGACGATCGAGCACGATGGAATCCTCCTGCACGCGCTCGACAACGCGCGCGAGGGAACGCTCGTCCCCGTGGTCGTCGTGCCCGGCATGGGCGAAGAGGCCGCCGAGTACGCGTGGCTGCTCGACGGGCTCGGCGACCGCAGGGTCGTGATCGTCGACGTACGCGGCCGCGGCGAGAGCGACGCGCCCCCGAGCGGTTATCGCTGGGAGGACCACTACGGCGACGTGCTCGCGGTGATGGACGCGCTCACGATCGACCGTCCCGTCATGACCGGCTACTCGCGCGGCGCGTCGTATGCGCTCGGTGCCGCGCTGCACTCCCCCAGGGGCATCCGCGGCCTGGTCATGAACGACTACAACGCGCGTCACGTCGGGCTCCCACCGGCGGCCGCGGACGGCATGCTGCAACAGCGGGTGCGCGGGCGCACCAATGCCGAGCGCATGCCCGAGCACGCGGTGCGGGGCGTCGTCACGGAGGGCCTCGAGATCCCGCTCTGGGACCGCCTGCGCGAGCTCGACTGTCCAGTGCTCGTGCTGCGCGGGGGGCGGAAGGGGTCGCTCCTCGACGACGACGCCATCGAGCGCTACCGCGCCGCGCTCCCCGGCGTCCAGACGGGGATTCTGCCCGCGCGCGCGCACGACCTCTGGAGCAAGGACATCCCCGCCTACCTCTCGCTCCTGACCCCGTTCCTCGTCGCCATCGACGCCGAAGCGACAGCCGTGCGCGAGCTGGAGATGGAGCCATAGTGCCGACCGACTTCAACACCCAGATCATCGAAGAGTTCCGCGCCAACGCCGGGAAGGTCGGCGGTCCGTTCGAAGACGTGGACCTGTTGCTGCTCACCACGACCGGCGCCAAGACGGGCAAGGAACGGGTGAGCCCGCTCGCGTACCGGCGCGACGGCGACGCGGTCGCGGTGTTCGGCTCGTACGCGGGGCGCGACCAGCACCCGCAGTGGTTCCACAACGTGCGAGCGAACCCCGAGGTGACGGTCGAGATCGGCACCGAGAAGTACGCGGCACAGGCGCGCGTCGCCGAGGGCGCCGAGCGCAAGCGCATCTGGAACGAGCAGAAGGCCGCGGTACCGCAGTTCGCCGACTACGAGACCAGGACCACCCGTGAGATCCCGGTCGTCGTCATCGAGCGCCGCTGAGGCAGGAGTCGCCGCCGCGATCCGAGCTCAGTCGCCGTAGTGACGGATCTCGATGAGGTGGTCGTTCGGATCGTTGAAGTAGAGCGTCGGGCCCATGCCGCGCGCGCCCAGCTCCTCACCCGGTCCCTCCTGGTTGCCGACGCGGTGGTACGAGTCGCCGTAGGGGACAGACGCCGCCTTCACGCGCTCGAACACCGACTCGAACTCGGCCCGGCTCATCGCGAACGCGAGGTGCTCGCCGCCGTCGGTGCCCCAGGGGGTGAGCAGGATGACGAAGTCGGGCGTCACCCGGATCACTGAGAACGGGCCGTCGGTGCCGTCGGGCGTGAAGCCGAGAATCTGGGTGTAGAACGCGATGCTCGCCTCGGCGTCGCGGACCCCGAGGATGAGGTGGTCGATGCGGGCGGGCACGTCCGCAACCTTCGCACATATGCTCCGCGCCTTGCCGGAGCTGAGCGACGCCGCGATCGCGGGTGTGTACGTGTCGGAGCAGGGCGACCTCTCGGCGCGCTCGCAACCCGACCTGTGGTGGGAGTGCGTGCTGGGCGCCCTCGCCGACGCCGGCCTCTCCGTGGACGACGTCGACGGGCTCGTCGGACCGGCGCCCGACGGCGTGGGCATCCGGCAGGTGCTCCCCGGGGGCGCGGTGGCGGATCTCGTCGGGCACCCGCTCCGGTTCCACGCGTCGACGAGCATCGGCGCGTCGGGCCAGTCCGCCGGCGTGGGACTCGCCGCGCTCGCGATCGCGCACGGCATGGCGTCGTGCGTCGTGATCCCGACCGCGGTCGCCGGCGGCGGCGAGGGCTACGGCGGCACCGACCGCAACGACGCGGTCGCGCGCATGTCCATGCTCGGCAGCCCGTACGAGTACGTGTGGGGCACCACGCGCGTCGCCGACTACGCGGTCATGGCGACCCGCCACATGCACCTGTACGGCACCACCGAGGCGCAGCTGGCCGAGATCGCGGTTGCCCAACGGTACGGCGCGACCCTCAATCCCCGCGCGGTGATGGGCCCGCGCGGCGAGATCACGATCGACGAGGTGCTGGCGTCGCGCCCCATCGCGGCCCCGCTCAAGCTGCTCGACTGCTGCATCGTGAACCAGGGCGGCGGGGCGGTCGTGATGACCAGCACCGCGGACGTGGCCGCCACCGCACGGCACGCGCCGGTGGCGGTGCTCGGGTGGGGCGAGGGCCACGGCTACCTCGACCCGTGCCGGGTTCCGGAGATCACCGCGCCGGGCGGCGGTCGGCTGGCGGCCGACACCGCCTTCGGGATCGCGGGCGTCGGGCGCGACGAGATCGATGTGGCCGGCATCTCCGACCACTTCACCATCGGCGTGCTGATCGAGCTCGAGGAGGCCGGCTTCTGCGCGCCCGGGGGGAGCGGCGCGTTCGTGGAGCACCAGGCGACCCGGATCGGGGGACGGCTGCCGATCAACACCGACGGCGGGTTCCTGTCGTCGAGCCACGCGGGGAGCTGCGGCCTCTTCACCACCATCGAGCTGGTCCGACAGCTCCGCCACGACGCAGGGCCACGCCAGGTCGACGGCGCCCGGCTCGCCTACGCGCACGGCGTAGGTGGCGTCTCCCACGTGCAGTACGGCGCGGTCCTGGGGCGGGTGTGACGAGCCCGGGCGAGTACGCCAAGGCGTTGCCCGCGGTCACGCCGTTGCACCGGCCGTTCTGGGAGTCGGTGCGCGAGCACGCGGTGCGGCTGCAGCGCTGCGACGGCTGTGGCCGATTCCGCTTCATCCCGTCCGAGATCTGCAGCTGCGGTTCGACCGCCGCCACCTGGACGCCGATCGCGGGCACCGGCGTGATCTACACCTACACCGTCGTGCACCGCGCGCCCACGCCGGCATACCAGGTCGACGCACCCTACGTCATCGCCCACGTCACCGTCGACGAGGGGCCGCGCATGATCGCGACGCTCGTCGGCGTCGCCCCCGACGCGGTGCAGATCGGGACCCGCGTGCGCATCGGCTACGACGACGTCACCCCGGACGTGAGCCTGTTCCACTTCGAGCCGGCCTGACGCCGGCCGGCTCACACCGCGATACCGACCAGCTTGGTGTCGAGGTACTCGTTGATGCCTTCGCGCGCACCCTCGACCCCGAGACCGCTCTGCTTCACCCCGCCGAACGGGGCGGCGGCGGACGTTGGGTTGATGTCGTTCACCCCGACCATGCCGAACTTCAGGCGCTCGATCATGCGGAACGCGCGCGACAGGGAGTTCGTGTACACGTAGGACGCGAGCCCGTACTCGGTGTCGTTCGCCATCGCGATCGCGTCGTCGTCGGTGTCGTACACGATCACCGGTGCGACCGGTCCGAACGTCTCCTCGCGGTAGATGACCATGTCGGGAGTGACGTCGGTGAGCAGCGTCGGTGCGAAGAAGCAGCCCGCGTCGAGGCCGTCGACGGTGAGGCGCTCCCCACCCGTCACGAGACGGGCACCCTTCTCGACCGCGTCGCTCACCTGGTGCTCCATCTTCGCCAGCGCCTGGTCGTCGATCAGTGGCCCGACGGTGACGCCGTCGGTGAAGCCGCTCCCCGCCTTCAGCCCGCCGAAGCGCTGCTCGAGCGTGGCGATGAACTCGTCGGCGAGACCGCGCTGCACGAACAGGCGGTTCGGGCAGATGCACGCCTGGCCGGTGTTCAGGAACTTCACCGCCGCCGCGCCCTTCGCGGCGTGCACGGGATCGGCGTCGTCGAGGACGATGAACGGCGCGTGCCCGCCCAGCTCCATGCTCACCCGCTTCACCTGCGCGGCGGCCTGCTGGGCGATGAGCCGCCCGACCTCGGTCGACCCGGTGAAGGTGATCTTGCGGACGGCCGGATGGTTCACGAGCGCACCCCCGACCGCGGCGGGATCGGCGGTGGTGACGAGGTTCACCACGCCCTCGGGCACCCCGGCCTCCTCGAAGATCTTGAACACCTCGACCGCGAGCAACGGCGTCTGCTCGGCGGGCTTCAGCACGATCGTGCAACCGGCGGCAAGCGCGGGCGCGACCTTCCGCGTGAGCATGGACACCGGGTAGTTCCACGGCGTGATGGCCCCCACCACCCCGACCGGCTGGCGCAGCACGAGGAAGCGCTGGTCGGCGCGCGCGGAGGGGATCGTCTCGCCGTAGACCCGCTTGGCCTCCTCGGCGAACCAGAGCAGGAAGTCGGCCGCGTACCCGACCTCGTTGCGGGCCATGCGGATCGGCTTGCCCTGCTCCTCGGTCATGAGCTTGGCCAGCGACTCCCGCCGTTCGAGCATGAGCTGGTGCGCCTGCGCGAGGTACGACGACCGTTCGTAAGCCGTGCGCGTCGACCACTCGTCGAACGCCGCGGCAGCGGCCTCCACCGCGGCCTCGACGTCCTCGACGCCCGCGTCGGCCGCGACGTCGATCACGTCACCGGTTGCGGGGTTGCGCGACGGGAACGTCCGGCCGGAAGCCGCTGAACGCCACTCTCCGTTGATGTACAGCATGCCTCGACCCTAGCCCTCGTGCCCGAGAGCGAGCAGATCGACGGGCGGCCCTCGGCGCGGTTGCTCAGCCGGGTCGCGCCGACGGGCTCGACGGGATACTCGGCGCGTGGCCGTGGCCCTCGTGGTCGTGCGCGTGCGCGTCGCCCGGGGCCTGCGTGCGCTGGGAACGGGTCCGGGAGAGCCAGTACAACACCGAGAACACGCCGAGGAACACGATGTTCAGGAACGTGGTGTAGTTCCACTCGAAGTGGGTCGTCACGACGTTCGCCGGGCGCGACGACGGGATCCAGCCGAGCCCAGAGAAGAGGGCTTCGGTGATCAGGCCGGCTGCCGCCATCACGAGGTAGAACCACGCGAACAGGCGCAGCGTGAGCCGACCGCCGTAGTACTTCCAGTACACGAGCACGAGTGGGAACGTGATCAGGTCGGCGAAGATGAAGCTCACGACGCCGCCGAAGCTGATGCCGCCGTGCCACAGCGCGGCCGCCATCGGCACGTTGCCGATAGAGCACACGAAGCTGACGAACGCGATGAACGGCCCGACGAGCACGTTCTCGAGGCGGGTCCAGAAACCGTGCCCGGAGATGAAGATGTCGTTCCACACGCTCGTCGGCACCAGCACGGTGAGGAAGCCCGCGACCGTGTAGCCGATCACCAGCTCCTTCCGGAGCATGTTGACGTCCATCATCGTGTAGCCGGCCGCGTCCGACCACGCGTCCCGAGACCGGAGCTTGCGGCTCCACGGGGTGCGCTCCAGCTCGGCCTGGCGCTCGTCCGACACGATCGCGTGGTGGTCGTGACCGCCGGCCGACGCGGCGTCGAGACGGCGGCGGGCCCGCTCGGCCATCGCGCGGTGCACGACGAAGCCGCCGGTGAGCGCGAGGAGCACGATCATGATCGGGCCGCCGACGAGCTCGGCGGCGACGAACTGCCAGCCCATGAGCACCGCGAGCACGATCCCGAGCTCGACGACCAGGTTGGTCGAGGCGAACATGAAGATCATCGACGACACGAAGTCCGCGCCCATCTGGAACAGGGACTTCGCGACCGCGGCGGCCGCGTAGGAGCAGCTCGACGACGCCATGCCGAAGACGGAGGCGCGCGCGACCGCGTTCGGCCCGTGGTCACCGAGATTGCGCCGGAGCGCGTCGCGCGACACGAAGGCCTGCACGACGCCCGAGAGCGTGAATCCCAGCACCAGTGCCCACAGGGTCTCCCAGAACATGAAGAAGCCCTCGCGGAGGCTGTCGTCGACGTCACCGAGCGCAGTCGCGACCACGGTCGTCATGCGCGCACGATCCGCGAGATCGCGGCCGAGGCCTCCGACACCTTCTCGGCCGCGGCGTCGCCACCCGCCGCGATGGCATCGGCGACGCAGTGCGCGAGGTGGTCGTCGAGCAGCTCGAGTGCGGTGGCGTGGAGCGCTCGCGTCGCAGCCGATATCTGGTCGAGGACGTCGATGCAGTACCGCTCCTCCTCGACCATGCGCGCGACACCCCGCACCTGGCCCTCGATACGGCGCAGCCGCTTGAGCACGTCGTCCCGGTTGGCGGAGTAGCCGACCATCCTCCGACCTCCTCGTCCGGTCCGATCCGGAATCTTATACCCCTGGGGGGTATAACGCCAGTGCTTCCCGCACGATCACCCCTGAGAGGGCCATAAGGAGCGCGACGTTGACCGGGGTCCCTTCGCTCATCACGATGTTCTCATCACCGAGCACCACCGTCTGGAGACAGGAAGTCAGCAGTGAGCGACGAGACGCCAGAGCCCGAACCGTCCTCGGAGGCGCCGGCGGCGCCCGAGCCCGCAGCCGCGCCCGCGGAGCCCGTGACCGCGCCGGCTGCGGCGGCGACCGAGCCGATGCCCGCCGAGGCCCCGGCCCCGCCGCCCTCCGGGGCACCCCAGCCCGAGCCCACCCAGCCCGAGCCGGTCGCCGCGCCGGCCGCGACCGCGGCGACTGCGCCGGTCGCGGCGGCGCCCGCCGAGGCGGGGTCACACCGACGGGGCGTGTTCCTCCCTGCGTGGTTGCTCGCGGTCCTCGCGATCCTCGCCATCGGCGCCCTCGGCTTCGGCATCGGGCGCTGGACCGACTCGAGCTCAAGCTCGAGCAGCAACGCCTCGGCGACCAGCCCGACCGTCCCGTCGAACAACAACGGGAACGGGAACAGCGGGAACAGCGGGAACAACGGCAGCAACGGCAGCAACGGCAACGGGAGCGCCAACAACGGCAACGGCAACCGACTCCCGTTCGGCGGGAACCTGGCCAACCGCGGGTTCCTCGGCGTGGCCACGGTGGCCGACAACGGCAACGGCGCCCAGATCACGCAGGTGCAGAGCGGGAGCCCCGCCGATACGGCCGGGCTCAAGGTCGGCGACGTCGTCACCGGCGTCGACGGCAACCAGGTGACCAGCCCCGCTGAGCTCGCGCTGCGCATCGTGGCGCACCCCTCGGGCGACAAGGTGACCATCCACTACACGAGGAACGGGCAGGCGGCCACCGTCGACGTGACGCTCGGCTCCCGCCCGGGCGCGGCCCAGAGCTCGCCGAGCTGACCGCACCGGATGGGCGCGACGACGACGCGTAGGGTGGGGACGAACACTCCGCCTCGGGAAGGGGAGGGTTGGAGTCCCAGTACGCCCTGATCGCCGGCGTGAACAAGGCCGGCACGACGTCGCTGTTCGTCGGCCTGTCGGCGCATCCCGATGTCGCGCCGTCGGCGGTCAAGGAGACGCGCTACTTCCTGCCGGCGCGGTACGGCCAACCCCTCGAGCCGGCAGCGGTGTGGGAGAGCTACTTCCCACCCGCCCGGCCGGGGCAGGTGCGCCTGGAGGCCACGCCGAGCTACGTCTACGGGGGCGCTGCGCTCGCCACCGTGCTCGACCGGAGCCTCCCCGGGTCCCGGGTGATCATGGTCCTGCGCGAGCCGGTCGCTCGCGCGATCTCGTTCTTCTCGTACCAGAAGGTCCGGTTGCGGTTCCCGCCCGAGACCACGATGGCGCAGTACGTGGCCGAGGCCGACGCGCTCCCCGCCGCCGCGTTCCAGGACCCGAGCAACGAGCGCTACATGGCCGTCCGCGGCGGGCGCTACGCCGACTTCCTGCCCGGCTGGATCGACACCTTCGGCACCGACCGGCTCCTGGTGCTCGGCTTCGAGGACCTGCTGGCCGACACGCCGGGCACCCTGCGCCGGGTGACCGAATGGATCGGCCTCGACCCCGACGCGTTCCCGGAGGATACGTCGGCGTCGGAGAACCGCACGACCGGCTACCGCAGCGCCGCGTTCCAGCGCGTGGCGCTCACGGTGAACGACCGGCTCGAACGGTTGCTCCGCCGCCACCCCGACACCAAGCGCACGCTCCGTGCCTGGTACTTCCGCGTCAACGGGCGACCAGTTCCTGATGTCGTGAGCGACGAGCTGCGCGCAGAGCTCGCCCGCCGGTACGAGGAGCCGAACGCGCGCCTCGCGGCCCTGTTGGCCGAAGGCGGATTCGCGCTGCCCCGCTGGCTCGACCGTCAGGACCTCGAGCCCACCAACACGTAGTCGGGTGTCGGATCGCGCCCCGCGCCGGCCGGGCCCGTCGGCACCTCCGGCGGTCGCGTGACCGGTTCCGCCACCTCGCTCGCCGCCGTCCACGCCACCACACACTCCAGCACCAGGGCCATGAGCGACGGGATCGCGATGCCGGAATCGTTGAGCGCGTAGCCGAGCACCGCGACGACGAGCAGCGACACGAGAGCGTGGCGAACGACCGCGTGCGTGCGGTACACGCGACGGATCTCGGGCGCCGCCCGCCACACGACCGCGAGCAGAGCCGCGACCACCGGCAGGATCCACAGCAGCTTCGTGCTCGTGAACGAGCTGAAGTTCTCGTCGAGCTTGCGGTGCAACACCAGGAAGAGGCGGCTGAGGCCGTCCTCGCCGACCTGGTGGAAGAAGCGCCCGACGTGGGTCTGCTGGTCGGCGGGCCGCAGCAGGTCGGCGAAGCCGACCGCGAGCCCGCTCGCCACGAGCGCGACCACCAGGATGCCGACGGTTCGCCACCTGATCCGGCGGCCCAGGAGGAGCCACGCGAACAGACCGAACGCGGGCGCCGCCGACAGCGCGGCGCCGAAGTCGCCTCCCCATCGCGGCAGGCCCATCACCACGAGCGTGACCGCGAGCATCGCGATCACGCCCACGACCATCCGACGCGACGGCCGACGCCACACGAGGATGCCGCCCAGCAACACCGCGGAGGCGGTGACCTGGGCGTAGGTGAGGTTTCCCTGGCCCGCGACGCGTATCCCAACCGTGGCCGAGTACCCGAACACGCTGTTGAGCTCCAGGCGTGCGCCGACGAGCATGTCGCCCACGTGCAACGCGACCGTCGCCCCGAGCGCGAGCGCGATCGGGGCGTAGCGATCGACGCGGCGGAACGCCTGGCACACCGCGGCGAACGCGAGCGCGACGACACCGATGAAGGACCAGTAGGGCACCGTGCCGCCGTGGCGCCCGAAGTGGAGCGGGCTCGCGAGGTACGTCGCCGCGAGCAGCCCGAGCACGACGAGCGCGCCCCAGCGCACGAGCCGGCGGGCGGCGCGGCCGTGCCGCCAGACGAGGAGTGCGGTGGCAAGGGCGAGCGCGACCGCGAGCCCGACCACGGCGAGCGCGGTGCTGTCGACGTGCGCGTCGCGGAACGACCCGTCGACGTTCGACCGTACGAGGAACGCAGCGCGGGATGCCGCGTCGCCGCCCGGCCGCGACTCCATCACCTCGCCCTCCATCGAGCGGGGAACCGCGACCCCGAGCACGTGCAGCAGCGTCGGGGCGATGTCGACCAGGGACACGAAGCCCTTGCGGCTCAGGGTCGCGGAGTGCAGCAGCCCGGGCGCCACTCCAGGGGCGCGCAGCGAGACCACTGTCAACGCGCCGCCGCGCGCCGGGCTCTGCGGCGCGACCAGCATGACCGCGTCGCGTGACGAGTCGACGCGGGCGAGCAGCGCCCCGACGAGCGCGTCGCTACGGCGGAGCGCGGCCATCTTCTGGCGCGCTTGCTGCTCCGGCGTCTCGAAGGCCCCGTACTGTTCGACTCGGGAGAGGTCGGATGCTTCGACCAACACCACGCCGCCCGACGGCCACACCCGGTCGAACGCCTGCACCACGCGGGCGTTGTCGAGGCGAACGCCGAAGGGTGCACGCGGGTCGCGCTCGAGGAGCTCCCTGCTCACCTGCCCCGCGGGCACCACTCCGTCGTGGCCCATGAGGGCGTTCGCGGCGGACCGCTGGTAGAGCGGCAACGTGTCGTCCACCACGTCCTGCGCGCCGTCGCCGTTGGCGATGACGGCACGCGGGATGTGCGTGCCCGCGAGCGCGTCGCCGAACGCGCCGATGGTGGGACCGTAGAGGCCGGCCGCGTTCTCCTCGATGATCGGGTCGATGCCGAGCTGGACGATGCCGGCGTCGACGCGTCTCCCGGTGCGCTGGGCGAACGCCTCCCCCGCGGTGGTGTCGCCGTACGGCTCGGTCACCTCGAACGCCTGGCCCGAGAGGGGATCGAGCGCCGACGCGCGCCCACCGGCACCGATCGCGGTGTAGCCGGTGGCCAGAGATGCCCGTCGGCCCGCCGAGCGCACCACGAGGTCACCGACCGCCGAGCGGTCGGCCAGGTGGCGGAGGTTGGGGGTGTCGGCGGTCTGCAGGTCGTTCCAGACCGTCGCCGGGAGCGAGATCACGAGCACGCGGCGAGCCTTCGGCGCGGGACCGGAGCCCGCGACGGCGGCGGGGGTCGCGGCGAGGAGCGCGAACCCCGTGGGGGCGAGAACCAGGGCGAGCAGCAGCCCGCACCCGCCGGCGCGTCGCGCGCGGTTCACGGCTCTACCGCGAGATCGGGGTCGACCGGCTCGAACTCGCGCTCGCGCCGCCAGAGCGCGCGGGGAAGGAAGCGCAGCGCGCTGAGGTACACGGCGGCGCCGACGGCGACGATGGCGGCGACCACCGCGAGCGTGGCGATCCGCCCGCTCGGCGAGATGGCGCGCTCGACCGCCCACGCCGCGACCCCGAGCACCGCCGACAGTGCGAACGCCCGCCAGAACGCGTGGGGGAAGAACGGGTGGCCGATGCGGCGCCGTAGCAGTCCGCCGAGCGTGAGCGCGCCGAGGAAGTAGGCGGCACTGTGGCCGGCGCCGAGCGACGCGACCTTGGCCGCCGGCGTGTGGAACGAGAGGCTCCCGGCGATCATGATCGCCGCGCCCGCCGCCGCCGCGCCGGCAGCCACGATCGCCGGGGTGCGACTGTCGCCGATGGCGTAGAACGCGCGGGCGATGCTGAGGAAGCACGCGTAGGTGAACAGCCCGACCCCGAGCGACGCCAGCGCCGCGGCCAGGAGATCGACCCCGCCCTTGGCGGCCCCGAACGTGATCGCGCGCATCACGGGCTCCGCGAGCGCGAGGTACGCGGCCGAGACGGGGAGCAGGAGCATCGCCATCCCGTCGAGCGCCCACCGGAGCCGCTCGGCGAAGTCGGCGGTGTCGCCGCGCTCGGCGTCGAGCGAGAGGTCGGGGAGGATCGTGGTGTGCACCGGCTGGGCGAGGATCGCGTACGGGGCGAGGAACGCCACGAACGCGAACTGGTAGGCCACGACGCCGCCCGCGACCTGGTTGCCCATCACGATGGCGGTGAGCAGCAGCACCGCGACATCCGGTTGCAGCGCGACCCACGCCGAGAGCCACAGCAGCCGCCGGAGGCGCGCGTCGACCGACCCGAGCGAGGGCCGCAGCCGGAAGCCCGAACGCACGACCGCGACCGTGGGGACGCCGACGAAGCCGAGGACCCCCAACGTGCCGCCCAGCGCGAGCACCAGCTTCTCGGTGAGGGTGAGGTCGAGCGACGGCGTGGAGCCGTGGAGCACGCGGAAGACCACCAGCGCGGCGACGAGGACCACCGTGTTGGCAATCGGCGCGAGCGCGGTGATGACAAACTTGCGCTTGGCATACAACACCGCGGTTGCGACCGTGCCGACCGCGTACAGCAGCACCTGCGGGACGAAGAACCGGAGGAAGAACGTGGAGAGCGCGATCTGCTGCGCTTCGACGTGTGCATTGGGCGCGCCGCGCGAGAGCAGCCGCGCGATCGCCGGCGCCGCGATCACGCCGACCACCGCGACCACGCCCATCACCGCGAGCGCGAGGCCGAGCACGCCCGACGCCAGGCGCTCGGCCTCGGCGTCCTCGCCCTTGGCCAAGTGCTGCACGAAGGTCGGAACGAGCACCGCCGACAGCGCCCCCGCCGCGAGCAGCTCGAACAGCACGTTCGAGACCGAATTCGACGCCTGGAACGTGTTGCCGAGGTAGGTCGTACCCAGCACGGCCGTGATCACCCAGACCCGCGTGAAGCCGATGCCGCGGGACGCGAGCGTCGCCACGCTCATGCGCGTCGCGGCTCGGGTGGGCCGCTCGACGTCTCCCATGTGGCCCGTCAGCCTACGAGGGCACCCGCCGAAGTGGGCGTTGGGCGGAGCCCGCACGCCCCGCGGCCAATAGGCTTTTCCGCCATGGTGGAGCCATGCTGACGAACGCACTGCACGGGGCGGAAGCGGCCCTGCTCGACGACCGCCGTCCCCTCACGCGCGAGGAGACGCTGGAGGTCGCTCGGCTCCCGCTCGACGAGCTGCCGAGCCTGGTCGCGCTCGCCCACCGGGTACGCCTGGCCCACTGCGGCCCGACGGTGGAGCTCGAGAGCCTCGTGAACGCCAAGTCGGGCGCGTGCCCCGAGGACTGCGCGTTCTGCTCGCAGTCGGCGCGCTTCGCGACCGAAGCCGACGTCTACCCGTTCCTCGACCTCGACGACGTGCTCGCCGCCGCGCGCGCCACCCGCGCCACCGGCGCCACCCAGGTCTGCATCGTCGTCGCGGTGCGCGGGCCCGAGGAGCGACTGCTGCGCAAGGTGATCGACGCGGTCGGCGCGGTGCATGACGAGACCGGGCTCGAGGTCGCCTGCTCGCTCGGCCTGCTCACCCGGGACCAGGCCGAGCGCCTCGCAGCAGCCGGGGTGCGTCGCTACAACCACAACCTCGAGACCTGCCGCGAGCTCTTCCCGAGCATCTGCACCACCCACACGTGGGACGACCGCGTGGCCACCGCGCGCGTCGCCATCGACTCCGGGATGGAGCTGTGCTGCGGCGGGATCCTCGGCATGGGCGAGACGCTCGACCAGCGGGTCGACTTCGCGTTCGAGCTCGCCGCGCTCGGGCCGTGCGAGGTGCCCATCAACCTGCTCGACCCGCGCCCCGGCACACCGCTCGGCGCACGCGGGCTCCTCGGGGCGCGCGAGGCGATCCAGGCCATCGCCCTCTTCCGGCTGGTGCTGCCGGCGGTGTGGATCCGCCTCGCCGGCGGGAGGGAGCGCGTGCTCGGCGAGCTCCAGGGCATGGGCCTGCTCGCGGGTGCCAACGCCCTCGTGGTCGGGAACTACCTCACCACGCTCGGGCGTGCACCCGAGGAGGACTTCGCGCTCCTCGACGCGCTGGGCATGCCCGTCGCGGACGGCCCCGGCGAGGGTCGGTTCATCGTCGACGCCGCCGGCCGTCGGTAGCGCGGGCGCGAGCGAGTCAGGGAGTCGGCGGAGTCAGCTGACCCGGGTCATGCGGCCCGTCCGCCAGAGCTCCCGACGCGCGTGCGGGAGGTAGAGGTCGTACAGGCCGACGACGACCCAGATCGCGACCAGGCCCACGATCTCCTCGGCCACGACCGCCCACGTGGCCGGCAACAGCGAGTGGTGGGCGAACGACGTGCCGAAGAGCGGCCACCAGAACAGGTCGCGGTCGAGGAACGCACCGGAGAGCACCAGCCCGCACAGCACCCCGATCGGGAGGCACACCAGCCGCCGGCGCACGAGCCGCGGCCGGCCGATCGTCCCCGCCGTCGCCGCCAGCAGGAGCACGACTGCGAACAGGAGCGTGTAGCCGTATGCCCGGTAGCCGAACGGGATGTCGACGATCAGCGGGATCATGGAGCCCACCGCGATCAGGCGGTAGTCGATGCCGCGGCTCTGGAAGACGACGGCGACGCCGAGCACCGAGAGGCCGATGTACCAGAAGAACACGGTCACCCCGCGACGGCGGTCACCCGCCGTCCAGGGCCGCGTTCACGAGCGCGTCGGCTTCCGCGTTCTGCTCGCGCGGCACGTGCGCGAGGTCGACGTCCTCGTACTCCGCCAGCAGGTCCCGGGCGCGCTCGCACAAGGGCCGCAGATGGCTCTGCTTGACCCTCCATCGCCCGGCGACCTGTTCGATCACGAGCTTGGAGTCCGCGCGCACCTGCACCGCACGTGCCGCGAACGGGCGCGCCGCTTCGAGGCCCGCGATGAGCGCGCGGTACTCGGCGACGTTGTTCGTCGTGTCCCCGATCCGCTCGCTGACGGTCGCTATGCACGTCGGCGGGCTGGTCGACACGTCGAGCACCAGCGCCCCGATGGCAGCCGGCCCCGGGTTGCCTCGCGCGCCTCCATCACAGAAGACGCGCACGGTGTCGAGCGAGCTCACACGATCAGGATGCAGCCGCAGTTGTCGCACGATCCGATCTGACCTTCCGGGAGTCGCTTGATCCCTTCGACCTCGGTTGCCGGGATGGTGAGGTGACACCCCTGGCACGTCGTCCCCACGAGCCGTGCGACGCCGACGCCGTTGGCGCGCCCCCTCCGACGCTCGTACTCGGCCACGAGCGCGCCGTCGATCCCCTGCGCCACCGCGTCACGCGCGGCCTGCTCGCGGCCGGCCTCGGCTTCGATCGCCGCCTCACCGGCCTCGAGCGCCTGTTTGGTGCCGGCCACCTCGGTGGCGAGCGCAGACCGCCGCGTGCCGAGCTCGTCGAGCGCGGCGTCGAGCGGCTCGCGTGCCTCCATCAGCTCCAGCTCGCGGTTCTCGAGCGTCTGCTGGTGGCGGCGCAGCTGCTCGATGTCGGCCTGCATGGCTTGCAGCTCCTTGGGCGACGTGACCTCACCCGAGTACATGCGGGCCTCCACCTCGGCCGCGCGGTTGGCGAGCCCATGGGCCTCGTCGTCGATGCGACGCTCCTCGTGGGCGAGCTCGTCGCGGCGCGCGGTGGCCTCGCGGATCTCGCCTTCGAGCAGGTGGGCGCGCGCGAGCCCGCGGGCGAGGGCCTCGCGTTCGGGCAGCTCGGCGCGACGGTGCGCGAGGCGGTCGAGGGCGGAGTCGTGGTCCTGGAGCGTGAGCAGCCGCTCGAGCGCCGTCACGGCTTACCCGGTGGCGACGGGTTGCCCGGCGGCTGCGCCGGCGGTTGGGTGGCCGGCGGCGCGGTCGTGGCCGGCGGCGCGGTCGTGGGCGGCACCGTGTTGACGACCGGCGGGGGCACGGTGGCCACCGGCGCCGACGGCGCGGGGCCACCCCTCCCGCCCGCCGGGTTCACGAAGGCCGACGGGCGCGAGCACACCGGTCCCGCCGGTGGTATCCCGAGATCGGGCTGGCCTGCGAGCGCCGAATCCATGAACTCCTTGAAGACCGGGGCCGAGGAGTCACCGCCGAAACCTGCGCCCGCGACCCGCCCGGTCCGGTTCCCGAACCACACCGCGGTGGCGAGCTGGGGCGTGGCGCCGATGAACCACGCGTCGGCCTTGTCGTCGGTGGTGCCGGTCTTGCCGAAGACGGTCTGCGCCACGAGGTTGGCCTTGGTGCCGGTACCACCCGTGACGACGCCGCGGAGCACGTTCTGCTCGCAATTGGCGACGTCGGAGTCGAGCACACGGTCGCCGGGGTTGTTCGTGTTGTCGACGAGGACCCGGCCGTCGGGCCGGGTGACCTTCTGCACGAAGTAGGGCTTGTGGTGGATGCCGTCGTCGGCGATGGTCGCGATGACCGTCGCCATCTCGATCGGGGTCGCCTCCACGGTGCCGATCGACAGCGTCAGGAACTGGTCCGTCGGGAGCGGGCGCTGCTGCTGGATGCCCATCCTGTGGGCCATCGCGATCAGCTTGGACTGCCCCACGCTCGTCGACAGCCGCACGAACGCGCAGTTCACGGAGCCCGCGGTCGCAGCCCAGATGCTCATGTCGCCCCCGCCGGGCTCGGCGTTGTAGGTGATCGCGTCGGGGCTCGGGAACACCTGGGGCACCCGACAGGCGTCGCTCCCGTCCACGATGTCGTTCGGCCCGTACCCGTTCTCGAACGCGGTCGCGAGCGTGATGACCTTCCAGGTCGAACCCGGCTGGCGGCCCGGTGGGTTGGTGGCGATGTTGTACTGGTTGTCGAGGAAGTCGGGGCCGCCGACCATGGCGCGCACCGCGCCGGTCGACGGGTCGATCGCCACCAGCGCGTGCTGCCAGTCGGAGCCGTCAGGCGTACCCGGCACGTGGTCGGCGGCCGCCGCGTCGGCCGCGGCCTGCATCGTGGGGTCGAACGAGGAGACGATGGTCAGCCCGCCCTTGAGCAGGGTGTCACGACGCTCGTCGGCGGTGGACCCGAGCGCCGGGTCGCCCAAGAGCTCGTCGCGCACCTGCGCCACCAGATAGTTGCAGGGCTTGTTCTCGAGCTGCGGGCGGATGGTCGGAAGCGGCTCGAGGTTGGCGGCGTCGGCCTGCGCCTGGGTGATGTAGCCGGTCTGCACCTCGCCCCGGAGCACGTCGGCGCGCCGTACGCGTGCGACGTCCGGGTGGATGAACGGGTCGCCGCCCACCGGGTTGTTGATCAGGCCGGCGAGCAGCGCCGCTTGGGCGATGTCGAGGGTGTCGAGCGTCTCGCTCGCGACGAAGGGCCACGTGTTGGTCGGGTGGAGGAAGAAGCGCTCCGCGGCCGACTTGATGCCGTAGGAGTTCTCCCCGAAGTACACCGTGTTGAGGTACTCCTGGAGGATCTTCTGCTTGGAGAACTTCCGGTTGAGCCGGAGGGCGTCCTCGATCTCCTTGATCTTGCGGTTCACGTCGCGCTTGTCGCTCAGGATGCGCTTCTTCACGAGCTGCTGGGTGATGGTCGAACCGCCCTGCTCGATCTTCCCCGACGTGACGTTGCTCACGAACGCCCGGAACACCGCGCCGAGGTCGATGCCGGGATTGTTCCAGAAGGTCCGGTCCTCGGTCGCGATGACCGCGTCGGTCACCCGCTTCGGCACCTGGTTGAGGGTCACCGGCTCGCGGTTCTCGATGCCGAGCTTGCCGCAGGGGATCGGCGTCGTCCCGTCGTCGTAGTAGACCGTCGACGGCTGCGACAGCGCGCGCAGGTTGCGCACCTCGTCGGCGGTGTAGCGGTGCGCGGTGACCACCTCGACCGTGCCCGGGATCAACGCCGCGAGGCACGCCCCGATGGCGATCCCGCCCACGACGACGGTGACGGCGAAGGCGCCGAGGGAGCGCCGGAAGTTCCGCATGGGGCCTCCCAGCTTGGCACACGGCACCCCCGATCAGAGGGTCGGGACCACGCCGCCGCCCCGGCGGCGTAGGGCCTCCGAGGCCGGGCGGCCTACGAGGAGAGCGCGGCAACCACGTCGGCGGCGTAGGCCTGCGCCCCTTCGGGCCGCAGGTGGATCTGGTCGTCGTAGAAGTACTCGGGGTGGGCGTCGCCGATGTCGTGCCATGGCAGCAGCACCGCGTTCTTGTAGTGCTGCACCCCGGCCGCGAAGGTGTCGTTCACCTCCTGCTCCCAGGGCCGCGGCACCTTGGCGTTGACGATCACGACCCGTTTGGCCCCCGAGAGGACGCCCATCATCTCGTCGAACGCGGACGGGTCGATGGTGCCGTTGGTGCCGAGCTGCACGACCACCTCGTCGCCGAGCTGCCCGCTGTCGCGCAGGGCGCGCAGCACGTCGACTCCCTCCGAGAACTGGCGGCTCTCCCTGGCGTCGAGCCAGAGGTTGGCGCCGATCGCCGACGCCAGGGCGTCCTTGGCCCCGAGCATCACCGAGTCGCCGACCATGGTGACCCGCCCCGCGACGAGGGGCGGCGGCGCGGGCGCCGCCGGCGCGGTCGTGACCGGCGTCAGGCCCGCCGGCGGCGCGGTGGTGGTCGTGGTGGTGGTCGAGGGGGCGATCAGCACCGCCGCCTCCGCGGGTGCCCCCGCCGGTCGTCCGGGCGCCGGGGCCTCGGCGAGCCCGGTGGCGATGATCACCACCGCGAGGGTGGCAGCCGCCCCGGTGAGCGCGAACCCGGTGGCGAGCCGCCGGCGGGACTCGCCCCGCGCCCGGCGGAGCGCGTTGACGCGCCGCCCGATGGCGCCGCTCCGGATCGGCTCCTCGACGTACCGGAACGAGAGCTCGGCCAGCACGAACGTGATCCCGAGGCGCAGCGACAGCAGCGGATAGCCGGTGAGCGGGATGTCGGAGTGCGGCCGGGTGATCATGTACACGGGCCAGTGCCACAGGTAGATCGCGTACGACCGGACACCGATCCACGTGATCACCTCGAGCCCGAGCACGCGGGGCACCAGTCGGGCCGCGGGGTGGACCACGGCCGCGATCGTCACCGCACTGACCAACGCGACGAGGAGGAAGCCGCTGCGATAGAGCGACGGCTGGAACTCGCCCGTGTTCAGGAAGAACCAGCACAACGTGGCGATGCCGGCGAACCCGAGGAGGTCGAGCACGAACGGCGCGCCCCGACCGGTCTTCTTCGACAGCTGCCACGGCGCCCAGAGGAACGCGAGCGCGGCACCGATCAGCAGCTCTCCGACGCGCGTGTCGGTGCCGTAGTACACGCGTGACGGGTCCGTGTAGGGCACGTACAGCGCCCACATCAACACGGTCGAGGCGAGGGCGCCCGCGATGATCGCGACCAGGATCTTCCCCCGCTTGCCGTTGCGGCCCCACAGGCTCAGGCCGACCCCGAGCAGCAAGGGGAACACCAGGTAGAACTGCTCCTCCACCGCGAGCGACCACAGGTTCTGGAGGAGCGGCGGCCGCCCGACGCTCTGGAAGTACGACTGGTGCTGGAAGATGAGGTACCAGTTCTCGACGTACCCGATGGCGGCGAGCACCTGCCCGCGCAGCGACGCGACGTCCTCGCGAAGGAACAACAGGGCGTACAGCGACACCGCCGCGAGCATCGTGTAGAGCGCGGGCAGCAGCCGGCGGGCGCGCCGGAACCAGAACCGCCCGAGCTGCACCTTGCCGTGCTCCCGCCAGTCGGTCAGCAGGAGGCTCGTGATCAGGTAGCCGCTGATCACGAAGAAGACGTCGACCCCGAGGAAGCCGCCGGGGATCCAGTTCTGGTCGCCGTGGTACAGCAGCACGGCGACAACCGCGACCGCGCGCAACCCGTCGAGCGCCGGGATGTAGCCGAGACGCGGCACACGAGGGGGGGCGACTCGGTCCGGTCTCACCTCTCCGGACATCGCACCATGCTCGCGCGTGGGCCGCGGCGCCGAGAGGCCGGAGCAGGCCCGCACGGCCGGGGATGGACCGGCGGACCCTGCGCGAGACTGCGCTCATGGAGCTCTCGCTGGACGGCAAGGTCGCGCTCGTGACGGGCGCGTCGAAAGGAATCGGGAAGGCGATCGCAGCGGCGTATGCGGAGGCGGGCGCCGCGGTGATGTTGTCGGCCCGCAAGCAGGACCAGCTCGACGCCGCGGTCGAGGAGATCGCGGCGTCGGCACCGGGCGCGAGCGTGGCCGCGTTCGCAGCCAATGCCGGCGAGCCCGAGCAGGCCGACGCGTGCATCGACGCGACCATCGAGCGCTTCGGCGCGCTCGACGTCCTCGTGAACAATGCCGGCACCAATCCCCACTTCGGACCGCTCATCGACATCGAGCTCGCGGCATGGGACAAGACGTTCCAGGTGAACCTGCGCGGCGCGTTCGCGTGGTGTCAGCTCGCGTGGCGCGCGTGGATGCGTGACCACGGCGGCGTCATCCTGAACATGTCGTCTGCGGGAGGACTGCGATACTCCCCCGGCCTCGGCGCCTACGACGTCACGAAGGCTGGGCTCATCCACCTCACGCAGGTGCTCGCGGCCGAGCTCGGGCCCGGCGTACGCGTGAACGCGCTCGCGCCCGCGGTCGTGAAGACCGACTTCGCGCGCGCGTTGTGGGAGAACCGCGAAGCGCAGGTGGCCGCGCGTACGCCGCTCGGTCGCATCGGCGAGCCGGACGACGTCGCGGGCGCGGCGCTGTTCCTCGTGAGCGACGCGTCGTCGTGGATCACCGGCGTCACGATGGTGCTCGACGGCGGCTCGCTCGCGGCCGGCGGCATCGGCGCGGAGTGAGGCGGCGATGACGACGTTTACGACCTTCGACGGGATCACGCTCTCCTACGAGGACGAGGGCGACGGGTTCCCGGTGGTGCTGCTCCACGGGTTCGCCGCCGACACCAACCTCAACTACGTGCGCTCGGGCATCCTCGACCGGCTCCTCGACGAGGGCTACCGCGTCATCGCGCTCGACGCCCGGGGCCACGGGCTCTCGGAGAAGCCGCACGAGCCGGCCGCGTACGCGGGCGACGCCGCGGTGAAGGACGTGCAGGCCCTGCTCGACGAGGTCGGCGTCGAGCGCTGCGCGCTCGTCGGCTACTCGATGGGGGGCGGCACCGCGCTGCGGGTGGCCGCGATCGAACCGCGCGTGGCGGCGTGCGCGGTCGTGGGCGTCGGCGCAGCCGGGATCGGCGCCGGCGACGCCGACGGGGCCCGCGAGGGGCGTCCCGGCGCCGGCGACGGGGACGGTGCCGAGGAGGGCAGCTCCATGATCGAGGCGTTCACCACCGACGACCCCGGCTCGCTCTCGGGCCACGCCAAGCGGTTCCGGACCATGGCCGACGCCATCCGCGCCGACCGCGTGGCGCTGGCCGCGGTGCTCTCCGCCGGGGGCCCGAGCGCGCCGGTGGCTGTGGACCAAATCACCCAGCCGGTGCTCGTGCTCGCGGGAACCGAGGACGTCCTCGCCGGATCGGTGGAGCGGATCGCGGGCGCGATCCCCGGCGCGACCGCCGCGACCGTCCCCGGTGACCACTTCAGCTCGCCGTCGCAGCCCGAGCTCCACGACGAGCTCGTCGCGTTCCTCGCTACGGTTCCACCTTCGTGACCATCGAGAGGTGCATCACCGCGATGTTGTCGGCCGGGTTGGGGTCGACGGTGGCCCGCTCGGGCGACGCGTAGTAATCGGCTTCCGCCGCCGCGAAGTCACCGTCGTGCGTGATCGCCCACACGAATTCGTTGGCGTCGGCGTCGACGAGCGCGAACTCCACCCGGAACCCGTGCTGCGCCCGGATCGCCACCACGCCTCGCCACGCGACGAGGAACCGGTCCATCTCGCCCGGGTTGATCTCGTAGCGCCGGAGCTGCGTTCCCGCCACCGCGCGTCCTAGTTGCTCACGGCCGCCGCGTCGAGGTACTCGGCGAACTTCTCGACCGCGGCACGCCTGCGGGTAGGCACGTGCTCGGACGGTACCTCGACCGGCTTGTACGCCTTGAGGACCTGGCGCGCCACCGTCACGCGGTGCACCTCGTCGGGCCCGTCGTAGATGCGGGCAGCGCGGGCGGCCCGGTACATGTGCTCGAGCGGCAGGTCGCTCGAGAACCCGAGCGAGCCGTACACCTGGATCGCGCGGTCGATCACGTTGTAGAGCACCTGGGCACCCGAGTACTTGATCATCGCGATCTCGACCCGCGCGTTCGACGCGCCGACCTGGTCCATCTTCCACGCCGCGTACAGCGTGAGCAGCCGTGCCTGCGTCATCTCGGTGAGGGAGTCGGCAACCCAGTTCTGGATCGTCTGCTTCTCGGCGAGGTACGAGCCGTGCGTGTAGCGCGAGACCGCGCGCTCGCAGAGCATGTCGAACGCCCGCCGCGACTGCCCGAGCCACCGCATGGCGTGGTGGATCCGGCCGGGACCGAGGCGCTTCTGCGCCAGCACGAAGCCGTCGCCTTCGTTGCCGACCAGGTTTTCGTAGGGGACGCGCACATCGCGGTAGATCACCTCCGAGTGGCTGCCGAACTTGCCGAAGCTCTCGACGGGGTCCTCCATCGTTGCGATGTCGCGCACGATCTCCACACCCGGCGTGTCCGTGGGCACGATGATCATCGAGATCCCCTGGCGGGGGTGCACGTCGGGATTGGTGACGAGCATCGCGATGAGGAAGTCCGCCACCGACGCGTTGGAGCTGAACCACTTGTGCCCGTTGATGACCCACTCGTCGCCGTCGCGCTCCGCCCGGGAGCTGATCAGCGTCGGGTCGGCTCCCGCACCCGGTTCGGTCATCGAGAAGGAGCTGCGGAGCTTCCCTTCGAGGAGCGGGTAGAGCCACTGCTCCCGCTGCGCCTCGCTGGTGGAACCGATTGCGATCAGCTCCGCGTTCCCGGAGTCGGGTGCGTTGTTGCCGAACACCGCGGGCGCGTAGGCGGTCGCGCCGAGGATCTCGTGCAGGAGCCCGAGCTTCACCTGGCCCCATCCCCCGCCGCCGAGCTCGGGGCCGAGGTGCGCCGCCCACATGCCCTGGCGCTTCACCTCCTCCTTCATCGGCGCGGTGATGCGATCGAGCGTCGCCTGGTCGACGTCGAGGAGCTCGAGCGGCGTGATCTCCTCACGCACGAACCCACGCGCCCACTCCAGCCTGGCTTCGAACTCCGGCTCGGTCTCGAAGTCCCATGCCATCGGCGTGCTCCTTGACTCTGGTCGTCGGACTCTGGTCCCGGCGGTGTGAGCTGTGCTCGTTACGCTATCGGCCTCGCTGCGCCGGTTCCACGGCCGCGGATCAGTCGCCGAGCACTGCGCCGATCCGCCACTTGCTCCGGCTCAGCTCCGCGTAGGAGTACGTGAGCCCACCTCGCGTGCTCACCTGGAACGTGTACACGCTCGCGTCGGGCACGTTCCGCAACACGAACCGGAACACGCACGCGAAGCGCAGCCCGAACCGGCTGACGTCGCCGCGGCCCGCGGTCCGGCCCGGGCCGAAGCTCGCCTGGCCGATCACTGCGCCCTGCGCGTCCCGCACGACGACGGGCGTCCCCTGTGCGATGTCGGCGTAACCACCCGACCCGCGGCACGGACTCGTCGCGTAGCCGCGGTGCTCCTGGAGGCTGAGGTACCCGACGATGGTGTGGCCGGCAGCCGCTGCGGGCGACGAGACGAGGGCGACCGCACCGAGGGCGGGCAGCAGCGCCGCGGCCAGACGACGCGCGGGGCGCCCGATCCAGTGACGCCGTGCCGCCGTCGTCATCCCGACCCTCCCGCGCGCGATCACGTCCTTGCGAGCGGGGGCACCGTCCTGACGTCCTGCCGACTTGCCGGTCTTGCCGGTGTCGGCCGTCTTGCCGGTGTCGGCCGCCTTGCCGACGACCGCGGACCGCGAAAGAGTACCCGCGGCAACCGAGACCGACCAAGCGCCGCCTCAGCGAGGAACGGGATGGAGAACGACGTCGGGTTCACGCACGTCGCGCTCGTGGTGTCCGACATCGACACGTCGATCGCCTTCTACGAGAAGTTCGCGGGCATGAAGGTCGTGCACGACCGGCGCGACGACGACGCTCGCGTGGCCTGGGTCAGCGACCTCACCCGGCCGTTCGTGATCGTCCTCGCCCAGGGTTTCGCGCCCGAGGAGCCACTCGGGCCGTTCGGGCACCTCGGCGTCGGGTGCGCGACGCGCGACGAGATCGACCGCCGCTGCGACGAGGCGCGCCGCGACGGCTGCCTCGTCTCGGGGCCCACCGATTCCGGCTATCCGATCGGCTACTGGGCGTTCCTGCGCGATCCCGACGGCCACATGCTCGAGCTGTCGTACGGGCAGGACGTGGCGCGGTCGGTGAGGCAGGCGACCGCACCCGCGGCCGAACGGCCGTGAGCGAAGTGACGCTGCTCCGCGGCCGGACCGCCATCGCCGGCTACGGCCACACCGCGTTCGGGCGACGCGGGGAGCTCGGTCACATCCCCGTCCCGCGACTGCTCATGGACGCGGTCGTCAACGCGTGCGACGACGCCGGCATCTCGCCCACCGACATCGACGGCTGGACGTCGTACGGCAGCGAGAGCGTCGAGGGCGGCATGCTCGCCGCCGCGTTCGGGTGCCCGGAGCTGCGCTTCACCGGTCTCGCGTGGGGCGGGGGCGGGGGCGGCATGGGCGGCGCGTACCTGTACGCGGCGATGGCGGTCGCGAGCGGTCAGGCCGACTTCGTCGCGGTGACGCGGTCGATCGTGCAGGTCGACGACGGCTCCGACGGCCACTACCGGCGCGGCCAGCGCTTCGCCAGCCGCGAGGCCGAACGGATGGACGCCGGTGGCATCCCCTCGTACGGGCTGGCGTCGCCCGGGCTCACGTTCGCGCTGGCGGCCCGCCGTCACATGCACCGGTTCGGCACCACCATCGACCACTTCGGCGAGGTCGCGATCTCCACCCGGCTCATGGCGAGCCGCAATCCGCTGGCGCGCTTCCGGAACCCGATCACGATGGAGGACCATCACAACAGCCGGATGATCGCGGATCCGCTGCGTCTCCTCGACTACACCATGGAATCCGACGTCGCGAGCTGCGCGATCGTCACCACCGCGGAGCGTGCGCGCGACCTGCGTTCGCCGCTCGTGCGCATCGGTGGGGTGGCCATGGGCGCGCCGCGCCGCTTCGGCGGTGGCCTGTTCAGCGCGACGACGTTCCAGCAGATGGCCGACGACGACTGGGTGACCGCCGGTCAGGCGAGTGTCGCGGACGACCTCTACCGGCTCGCGGGGCTCGGCCCGGAGGACGTCGACGTGGCCGAGATCTACGACCACTTCACGCCCATGGTGCTCCAGGGGCTCGAGGCGTTCGGCTTCGTGCCCCTCGGGGAGTCGGGACCGTTCGTCGCCGACGGCAACATCCGCATGGGCGGCGCGATGCCCACCAACACCCACGGCGGGAACCTCTCCGAGTGCTACTCGCACGGCATGACCCACGTGTTCGAGGCGATGCGCCAGATCCGGGGAACTTCGTGCAACCAGGTCGACGGGGCCGAGGTCGCGCTCGTGGTCGCGGGATCCTCGCCCGCGCCGACGGGCGCGCTGTTGCTGACGCGATGAGCGACGACTTCGACCCCCGCCGGCTCCCGCCGCCCGGTTGGAGCCCCACCACCGAGGGGTTCTGGCGCGCCGCCGGTCGTGGTGCGCTCGCGGTCCAGGTGTGCCGGTCGTGCGGCGCCCACCGGTGGCCGCCGACCGAGGTGTGCTACCGCTGCCAGTCGATGGACTGGGACTGGGCCGACCTGCCCGGCACCGGGCGGGTGTTCACCTACACGTGGACCGACTCCCCCGTCAGCCCTCGGCTCGCGCACCTCGGCGTGTACAACGCGACCGTGGTCGAGCTCGACGGCACCGTCGGCGAGCCGGTTCGGATGCTGAGCCGCGTCGTCGACGCCGACAAGGACACCCTGCACGTCGACCTGCCGGTCGCGGCGCGCTTCGAGCCCGTCGGCAACGGGCTCGCGCTGGTGGCATGGGAGGTGCGCCAATGAGCCTCGACACGGTGCTCGCGCCCGGCACGCGGGTGCAGGAGCTCCCCACCGGGTCGGACGTCGGCGGCGGCGAGGGCCTCGTGGGCAAGGGGTGCGACGGCCCGTTCTGGGCCGCGGGCGCCCTCTGCTTCAGCGATACCGGCCATTCGCGTCGGCTCAGCTGGTTGCCGGATGACGGCATCTCGGTGCTGCACGCGCCCAGCAACAAGGCGGTCGGCAGCGCGCTCGACGCCGACGGCAGCGTCGTCGGCTGCGAGTTCGAGACCCGACGCGTCACCCGGCTCCACCCCGACGGTCGGGTCAGCGTGCTCGCGGATTCGGTGGACGGCGACCGGTTGGCGGGTCCCGACGACGTCGTCGTCGCGTCCGACGGCTCGGTCTGGTTCACCGACGTGCGCACCGCGTTCCCCGCGGTGCCCGGTGCGCCGCCGTCGGCGGTGTACCGGATCGCACGCGACGGGACCCTCGCCCGGGTGAGCGGCGCGATCGCGACCCCGGGCGGGCTCGCGTTCGCTCCCGACGAGCAGACGATGTACGTGAGCGACATGGGCACCCGCGAGCTGATCGCGCTCGATCCGTCCTCGGGGTCGACGCGCCCGTTCGCGAGGGTCGAGGGCGACGCGGCCACGATGCCGCAGGGCCTCGCGGTCGACGAGCTCGGCAACCTGTACTGCGGCGGCCCAGGCGGGATCTGGGTGTTCGCGCCCGACGGCTCGCACGTCGGGGTGATCGCGCACCCCGCGAGCTCCACCACCAATGTCGCGTTCGGCGGCGACGACGGCCGCACGCTGTTCTTCACCACCTCGGTCGCGGTCGGCTACGTCGAGCTGCTGGTCGCCGGCGCGTCGCAGCCGGGCACGCGCGCGAGCACGCCGCCGGCGGGCTGGGCGGCGCGCCGCCCGATCGAGATCGCGCGCCGGGTGGAGCGGGAGACGCCGGCGATGGACGCGATCGTGGCGCCGGGAACCGAGATCGAGGAGCTCGGGAGCGGCGGGGTGTTCGACGACCTCGGCGGCGGCCCGCACTCGCTGTACGCGCGCTCGCTCGAAGGGACGGTGTGGGACCACGAGGGCGGCTACCTCTTCTTCAGCGACATCGGCAACGACCGCCGGCTCCGCTACACGCCCGGCGACGGGATCTCGACGCTGCACCCGCACACCAACCACACCAACGGTGCGACGCTCGACAGCGACCGCGCCGTCATCTCGTGCGAGCACTCGACGCGGCGGGTGAGCCGCCTCGCGCGCGACGGCGGCTACTCCGTGGTGGCCGACCGCTGCGACGGGAAATTGCTCAGCCGCCCGAACGACGTCGTCGTGCGCTCCGACGGCAACGTGTACTTCACCAACCCGTGGTGGGACTTCGGCAGCGGCGACGCCAGCGAGCTCGACTACCCGACCTTCTACCGCGTCGACCCGGAGGGCCGCGTCTTCCAGGGACCGTCGGGGTACGTGGTGCCCAACGGCCTCGCGCTCACGCCCGACGAGTCGGTGCTCTACGTCAACGACAGCTACGGGCCGCCCGGCGTCGGCCCCAACATCAAGGCCTACGACGTGGCGGCCGACGGCAGCCTCGACCTCGACTCCGAGCGCGTGTTCTTCCGGTTCCACGGCGAGGGACCGGGCAACCCCGACGGCATGAAGGTCGACCTCGAGGGCAACGTGTACTGCGGCGGGCCGGGCGGGCTGTGGGTGCTGTCGTCGACCGGCGAGCACCTCGGCAAGATCGTGCACGGGGCCACCCAGGTGAACAACCTCGCGTTCGGCGGCGACGACTGGCGGACCCTCTACTTCTGCTCCTGGTCGGCGCTGTTCCGAATCCAGCTGCTCGTTCCCGGCGTGCCGGTGCCCCGAGGGCGCCCCGCCTGAAGCCAAACCTGCGTCACTCGAGCGGGTTATTTCCGCTCGAGTGACGCAAGTTTGAGAAAGGTGGGGGCGGGGCTCAGGCTTCGGGGAGCTTGGGGACGTGGGGGAAGAGCTCCTCGAACGCGCCCAGGGTCATGCGCCGCTTCGCGACCGGGTCGACGCCGTCGAAGAGCTCGTGCAGCGTCTTCTGGGTGTGGCCGAAGGTCCCCTCGAAGTGCGGGTAGTCGCTGCCCCACATCACGTTCTCCCACCCCATCGCAGTGCACGCGGCCACCGCGGAGTGGTCGTGCTGGAAGGACGCGTACACGTTCTCGTACAGGTAGCGGCTCGGGAGCCGTGACAGCACCGGGCGCACCGCGGCGCCGTGCTGGCGGTAGCCCTCGTCCATGCGGTCGGCGATGAAGGGACCCCACGTCGCGCCGCCCTCCGACACCAGGATCTTGAGGTCGGGGTGCCGGTCGAGCGCGCCGCACGCGATGACCTGGGTGACCGCGCGCTGGCCTCCGTAAGTGGTCTCCACGTAGTTGAGCACCGCGCCGCCACGGCCGCGGTGGTACACGCCGGTGCGCTGGTCCGGGGTGTGCGGCTCGGTGCCGATGTGGAAGCCGATCACCATGCCGGTGTCCGCGAACGCCTCCCACATCGGGTCCCACTCCTCGTCCTGCCACGGCGGTCGGCCGTTCGGCGGACGGGTCGGGAGGAAGCCGATGTGGAAGCCCATCCCGGCGGCCCGCTGCAGCTCCGCGACCGCGTCGCCGATGTCGATGAGCGGCACCGACGCGCAGCACACGTACCGCACCGAGTTGCGCTGGAAGTCCATCGCCCAGTCGTTCAGGACCCGCGCGCCCTCCCGGATGACCGCGGGAGTCGTGATGTTGAAGGCCCAGATGCCGAGGGACGGGTAGATCACCTCGCACCAGATGCCCTCGTCGTCGAGATCCTGCAGCCGCGCGACGGGGTCGTTGCCGTGCGCCATGCGGACCAGGAACTCGTCGGGGCTCGCGTCCTTGGGCATCGCGGTGGTGAGCGGACGCGGCTTGTCGCTCGGCTTCGGGAGGTCCCGGCGGAACGACTGGCCGTCGACGTAGATGGTCTCGAAGTCCCCGCTCGGGTCCTTCACGCTGCGCGGCATGAGGTCCCGGAGGTCCTGGGGCAGGCTGTCGAACAGATCGGGTGGCTCGACGAGGTGCGAGTCCCCGGAGTTGGCCCAAATCTTCTCGTCGCTCATGACGTCCTCCTCGGGCCGAGCGCTACCCGACCCACCGTAGCCCGCCCCCGGGGTCCTTCCGGAATGCCCGACGGGCGACGCTCGCGCGGGACGAAAGACGCCGGCGGACGCGCGGCCACGCCGGACCGGGGCGCGGCGCCCCGCTCCGGCGTGGTGGTCGCGTCCCACGTGGGTCAGGCGATACCCAACCGCCCGGCGAGCTGAGCCGCCTCGTCGCCGGTGAGCACACACTGGATGAGGTTCCACACCACGGCGAACACCTCGGGCGCCATGCCGGCCTTCATGCCCCCCACCATCTCCACCCGGTCCTCGACGTTCATCGCCGGGATCGTCAGCGAGCCCGCCTGCACCGTCTGCTCGGGCGTGAGCGAGTCGGTGATCTGCGTCTCGATGGCCAGCATCTCGTCGAAGCTAGGTGCTGGTTGAGCGCCACGGAGACTTCGAGCTCCTCGAACTCCTGGTGCGCGAGGTACGCGGACACGAAGCCTGCGAACCCGAGGTACATGCGGTGGACGAACAGCCGGCGCTCGTCGGCACACGCGTCGCCCGCACGGTCGGCCAGCACCTCGAGCGCGGCAGCACGTCCCTCCAGCTCCCGGTGCGCCGGGATGATCTGGGCGGCGAGCTCGGGCGCGAAGCGCTCGATGTGCGGCTGCACGAACTCCTCCTCGTGCTCTGCGTGCAGAAGGAGGAATTCGGAGAGGAAGTGCCAACGGGTGGCGACCGCACGTACGGCGTCGACGTTGCCGGGGTCGACGCGCCCGGCCGCGTACGTCACCGCGAACAGCTCGTTGCGGATGCCCTTGTGGATGTTGCGGTACCCGTCGAACTCGACGAGCTCGAGCGGTGCGGCCTCTACGGCCAGCGTCGGCAGGTCGGTGGTGATGGTCGCGGTCATGGCTGCTCCTCCCGGTTGGGCACGGTCCGCCACTCGGCTGCACCGTGCGTGCCTCTTCGTGGCACCATCTTGAGTGGATGGGCCTGCGCCGACTCGTGAAAGGCGCGTCAGCAAACCCTCAACAATTGCTAAGTCGGCACCCGAGGCGTGGGAGAGTGCCGTGATGATCCAACCGGAAGCCGCGGAGCTGCTCGAGAGCCCGTGCTCACTGATCGTGTGCACGGTCGACGCCGATCGGCTGCCCGACGCCACGAGGGCATGGGGCGTCGACGTGCTGTCGCCCACCGAGGTCCGCGTCCTGCTCGCCGACAACGCCACGACCTGCCTCGACAACCTGCGCACGACGGGCGTCCTCGCGTTGACGGCCACGCACTTCGTGACCGCGGTCTCCTACCAGTTGAAGGGGCGGGCCCGCCCGGCGGCCGCCACCACGCCCGAGGACCGGATCCGGTTCGACCGGTTCTGCGCGGGCTGCGTCGCCGCTGTCCACGAGATCCACGGCACCCCGGAGGAGGTCGTCTGGCGCATGGCGCCGCCCGGGATCGTGGCCTACGAGATGACCGTCTACGCCGTCTTCGACCAGACACCCGGCCCGCGCGCCGGCGAGCGCCTCTCCCCCACCGGGGTCCCGCAGTGACCGCGGGCGACCTCGAGCTGTCGGACATCTCGGCCTGCTTCGAGGGCCTCATCCCCGCCGAGATCGCCACCGCGTCGGCCGACGGCGTCCCGAACGTGACTCATCTCTCGCGCGTGTTCATGGTCGACGACGAGCGGGTGGCGCTGTCGAACCAGTTCTTCTCGAAGACGGTGCAGAACCTGGCGGAGAACCCGCGTGCATGCGTGTGCGTGATCGACCCGTTCCGGTACGACGTGTACAAGCTCCTCATGCAGTACGAGCGCACGGAGCGGCGCGGTCCGTTGTTCGAGCGCATGCGGCGCGACATCGACGCGATCGCGTCGCTCACCGGCATGCAGGACGTGTTCAAGCTGCGCAGCGCCGACGTGTACCGCGTACTGTGGGTCGAGAAGGTCGAGGCCGCCGTCGACCTCGACCGCGCCGCGGACGACGCGTGACGAAGGACAGCGAGGCGGCGAAGCTGGCCGAGATCACGACCCGCCTCGCCCG